>NZ_MTAW01000206.1 GCF_002154725.1 Nostoc sp. 106C
TCTATGCCCTATCCCTTATGCAGCAACCTTTATAGGTAGGTTGTCACCCTCTGAGGTAATTCTTACATTACTAATCAGTAACTTTATAAAAGCAAAGCAAATCAGAAATAATTAGTATTATTAATACATGATGGCGTTGAATAAACCACACTTGCTAGAAACTAAGGAAACTAAGACAAGCTTCCCTGTGGACTTAATCTCCGTCCTTAATTCGCTATAAATTTCCGAAGTTTTGTACTAAACCGCGTCAACTTTGAAAACTTTAGTTTTTTCTTGAGCGGGTTGTGCTCCCGAATCCTATACTCTTCCCCTTTCCTTGCTTCCTTTTGAAAAACTCCAGACCTCAACTTGGACGAGGTTTAGTATGATATTACATTGTAGAAAAACAAGCTAGGAGAAGAATTCTCACATACCCTCCATGTTGAAATATTCTTCCCCTAATGCTTTTCCTCTACAGCATATTTAACAATCAGCAAACAATTTCTACCATCCGAACCACGTTCATAGACAACACGATCAGTCAAGCGTCTGAGCAGAAACCATCCATATCCTCCTACTTGGAGAGTACCTGGTTCTGGCTCGACGATCGCATCAGGATTAAAAGGTTGTCCATAATCCCAAATTCTCATTTCTAACCTGTCAATCCACAAGCAAACTTCAATGTCTATAGTTGTGTCCGGCGGTAGAGCAGAGTGAGCATGACGAACTGCGTTGGTAAAGCCTTCTGCTAATGCTAAGTTGAGCCGATAAAGTTGGGTATCTGACCAGTTAAGTTGAGCTAAATTTTGCCGACAAAATTGCTCAAACCATTGTTGCACCTGGTTTAGGAGCTTTAATTCGCTCTTCACCGTCAGACGGTCGTGCTGCACTATGCTAAGCATTGACCTTGACTTGAATATTTAGTAAGTGATGAGTAACTGACAAATATGTGTATTTGTGGTGTGGGTGGGTTTTTAGATTTTGGAAGAGGTTGTGAATCCAAAACTAAATATCCAAAATGCAACCTGGATAATGAAAATTGACGCCTGTTGATTTTTTTCACAAGCACATATTACCAGAAGTATGAGCTATGGCTTCCACGTGAGCCACCAAGAGGGTGGCTTCGTCATACATCATAAATTCGGTACATGCGATTGAAAATCACAGGCGTCAAAGTGCTTTTTCGTGACTAATTTAGAAAAGTCCCAAAGTCAAAGATTTGTCTAATGGTAAGGCAGCACCAATACCTAGCCATAGGGTTACGAGTGTCCCAAACAGGAACACTGTGGTTGCAACGGGACGGCGGAAGGGGTTTTGGAACTTGTTGACGTTCTCGATAAAAGGAACGAGGATCAGTCCCAATGGTACTGAAGCCATTGCTAACACTCCTAAGAGTTTGTTAGGAAGCGATCGCAAAATCTGGAATACAGGGTACAAGTACCACTCAGGTAAAATTTCCAACGGCGTAGCAAAAGGATTGGCTGGTTCACCGTTCATTGCTGGATCTAGAACTGCTAGAGCCACAATGCAAGCGAACGATCCCATGATTACGATTGGAAATACGTAAAGTAGGTCATTGGGCCAAGCTGGTTCGCCATAGTAATTATGGCCCATACCTTTGGCCAGTTTGGCTCTGAGAATAGGATCGCTCAGATCGGGTTTTTTCTGTGTTGACATTTTTAAATATGCTCTCCTGCTTAAGTTGAGTTAAAGCATTTGTGAAAGCCATCAGCTATCAGGCAACCCTAGCTTGCGGCCATCCGCCAGTAGGGTTTTTACAGCTTGTCAGCTTTAGATATCAAGTTTTTGTTTTTCTTCTTGTTCATCAGTTTAAAACAAACAACTCTATCTTGAAACTGGCTGCGGTTGCCTGTTCGTGTTTCGGCTTAAATTACAAAGGTCCAGAAATGCCTTGCTTGCGAATCATCAAGAAGTGGAACAGCATGAAGACCGCAATCAACCACGGCAGAACAAATGTGTGGGCGCTGTAGTAGCGAGTTAGGGTCGCTTGTCCGACGCTAGAACCACCACGCAGCAAGTCAGAGATCAGAACACCAACCACAGGAATTGCTTCTGGAACGCCGCTAACGATTTTGACAGCCCAGTAGCCTACCTGGTCCCAAGGTAGTGAGTAACCTGTAACACCAAAGGAGACAGTGATTACAGCCAGGATGACACCACTTACCCAGGTCAATTCACGTGGCTTTTTAAAACCACCTGTGAGGTAAACCCGAAAGACGTGCAAAATCATCATCAGCACCATCATGCTGGCAGACCAGCGGTGAATGGAGCGAATCAGCCAGCCGAAGTTTACTTCCGTCATGATGTACTGCACTGAGGAGTAAGCTTCAGCAACAGTTGGCCTGTAGTAGAACGTCATGGCAAATCCAGTAGCAAACTGGATAAGAAAGCAAACCAGGGTAATGCCACCCAGGCAGTAGAAGATATTGACGTGGGGAGGAACGTACTTGCTAGTAACATCTTCAGCGAGTGCTTGAATTTCCAAGCGCTCCTCAAACCAGTCGTAAACGTTGGCCATACAATCTCAAGTTCCTAAAAATCAGTTGCGGTTGATCAATCTCCCAATGAGCAATTTTGGGATTTTAGCAAAGGGGTGTTTGTTCGTTTGCTTTTAAGGCTTCAGAGTGATAAGACTTTTAATAAACTTAACACTCTGTAAACATGTTATGTATTGCGTTCTCTGGAAACCAACACCAAGAATGGTGGTCACAAAGTAGATCTTATCGTTTGTTGAGTGGGATGCAACCCAATCAGCTGACTTAACAACTTGATTAAGACCAATGCACCACTTCTATAAAAAAAGTAACATAGTCGAGAGATAGATTTCATCAAAAACAAAGCAACTGGGCAGTTCTAGGCAATTTGGGTTGAGGTGGAATTCAAGATGAGCTTGTTCATGAACAAAAAGGTTTTTCGGCTAGGATTTTCATTGCTAATGGCAGTTTGCTTGGCGCTGGGCACACTTATCCCACCAGCAGCGGCTTTGACAGAAGAGCAAAAATTGATATCAGAAGTTTGGCGAATTGTCAATCGAACTTATCTAGATGAAACATTTAATCATCAAAACTGGTCGGCGGTGCGGCAAAAGGCTCTGGAGAAGCCAATAAAAAACCAGGAAGCCGCTTATGGAGCAATTCAGAACATGCTCAAAAGCTTGGATGACCCTTTTACCCGCTTTTTAGACCCGGAACAGTACCGCAGTTTACAGGTAAATACATCTGGGGAACTGACAGGGGTAGGTTTGCAAATTGCTCTAGACCCCGAAAATGGTAAGTTGCAAGTAGTAGCACCCATAGCAGGCTCACCAGCAGATAAAGCCGGAATTAGACCGCGCGATCGCATAATTAAAATTGAAGGTGTGTCCACAGAAAATCTCACCTTAGACGAAGCTGCGGCTAAAATGCGCGGACCAATTGGCAGCCTCGTGACGCTGTTAATTGAAAGAGATGGCGGGGAAGAAAAGGAACTGAGGGTGATGCGCGATCGCATCGCTTTGAACCCTGTAATCGCTGAACTACGCGTCACCCCACAAGGTACACCCATCGGTTATCTGCGCCTGAATCAGTTTAATGCCAATGCCTCAATGGAACTGGCACATGCTATTACTAGTTTAGAAAAAAAAGGTGCTGATGCCTACATTCTAGATTTGCGCAATAATCCTGGTGGGCTATTGCAAGCCGGAATTGAAATTGCCCGGTTGTGGTTAGACTCGGGCACGATAGTTTACACTGTCAATCGCCAGGGAATTCAAGGCACTTTTGAGGCATTTGGCCCAGCATTGACGCCAGATCCATTAGTTATTTTAGTAAATCAAGGAACTGCTAGTGCTAGTGAGATTCTCGCTGGAGCATTACAAGATAATGGTCGTGCCCAGCTAGTAGGCGAAACCACCTTTGGTAAAGGCTTAATTCAGTCTTTGTTTGAATTATCAGATGGTTCGGGTTTGGCAGTGACAATTGCTAAGTATGAAACACCTCAACATCGAGATATTAACAAACTAGGTATCAAACCAGACAAAGTGATTTCTCAAGAAGGAATTACCCGCGAACAGATTGCTACAGAAGCAGATCAACAATACCAAGCAGCTGTGGAACTGTTGACGAAAAACTCAGTAGTAGCGGGATTGGGGCACGGGGCATAGGGCATGGGGCATAGGGGCATTGATTAATAAATTATTCTCCTTGTCTTTGCGTCTTTGCATCCCTATGTCCTCCTTGCCTTCCTCATTCTTCATAAAAGCACTTGCATTTGACGCAAAGCTTGTAAATCTAGAGAGGCGAGATGCTGGTAAGCTTGAGCGATCGCACCTTTGCCTCTCAGAAAACCCGTGTTCGCACCAGGACAAATGTACTGAAGAGTTTCTGGTGTAAAACGTTCTAAAAGGTACTGGAGATTCTTAATTTGTCGCGGCCAGTGAAAGGTTTTGGCTGTTCGTAATGGAACTGGTTCACCCTGTTGGTTGGGAACTAAATGGCGTCCTGAAAACAGCACTCCTCCAAGGTGACTGTAGTATAAGCAAGACGAGCCAGGAGAATGACCTGGTGTCCAAATTATTTGTGTCGCTGAATCTAAAGTGAGTTCAACAGCAAATGTAGTTACAGTTAATCCTGGTAATAAATAAGCTTCTTGCTCTTGAATTACAACCTCGCAGTCCAAGGGTTGCTGAAGTTCTGCTGTCTTGCCAATGGCACCGCGATGAGTTAGAAATAGCCAGCGTACGCCGCCATGCGATCGCAAAAAATCGAGATTAGTCTGCTCTAGAGCCGGGCAGTCTATCAGGATATTGCCTTCATTTCTTACAATAAAATAAGAGGTTCCCCCTAATGTGTCCCGATTGGGTGGAAAAGCAAAAATGCTATTCAGCGCGAAGTCCGAGCTGAGGCTTCCTCCGAACGGAACTTCGTAAGAGAGCACAACCCGTGGTGGCTTAGCTGTATGACTTGGTTGTTGGGGTAAGGGGCACATGAGAAAAACACCGAAACTGAGGAGTTGTAAACAATTTGGTTACAGAGTTCAAACTTCTGAAGGCTGGAAGCTTGAAAATTAAAAACTGCTGTTAACCGTTGGGGAAAAATTGGGGTTTTATAGTCTGGCTGGTAGTGAAAGCTGTGGTGCTAACGCTACGGGTAGGACATTTTTTCAAATTACCGAAGAGCACATGACATTTTGGTTTCTCCTCCTACTGGGACTAGCTACTTATCTAATGGTGCAGCGTGTCGTCGCTCACAGCACCCAGACACCTGTTTGGTTGTTGTGGCTGGTTTTGATGACACCAGCATTCTTGTTGAGCGGATGGACGCTACTGTATGGGGCAAAACAACCGCCGCCACCATCACTGATCCTCTGGTCGTCAATCATTTGCATTCTGTTATACTGGCTGTTATTTCAATGGGGACGGCGAACACCTACAGATAAACAGACTGAACCCCAAGCCATTGAATCACAATCGGTTATTCATCCTACCGCAGAACCAGTAAAAGTGCGTCCCATTGAGCCAACGGAAGAAACCCAGCTGCGAAATTGTTTTCCCTGGTCTACATACTATATTCAAAACATTGAGTATCGACCCCAAGCCGTGATCTGTAGGGGTCAGTTACGAACTACACCAAGCCAGGCCTACCAGCAAATTAAGTCTAATATCGAAGCACAATTTGGCGATCGCTTTTTGCTGATATTTCAAGAAGGTGTCAACAGCAAACCTTTCTTTGTACTTGTTCCTAATCCTCAAGCTGCCAAACAGATCAATTCCAGCAACAACGAACAGTTAACACGCCCAGGATTAGCACTCTTGCTTTTAGTCGCTACGTTAGTAACTACTACCATAGTGGGAACCAAAATTGCTGGTGTCGACCTCAAATCACTACAATCTCAACCCAGTGTTTTACTCCAGGGATTGCCCTATGCTTTAGGACTCATGACTATTTTGGGCATCCACGAACTTGGTCACTATTTGACAGCTAAATACTACAAAATTCGCGCCACACTGCCCTATTTCATCCCCGTGCCTTTTTTCTTAGGAACATTTGGGGCATTTATTCAAATGCGTAGTCCGATTCCTAACCGCAAAGCTTTATTTGACGTTAGTATCGCTGGACCAATTGCAGGCTTTATTATCACCTTACCTTTATTAATCTGGGGTTTAGCTCATTCTCATGTGGTTCCTCTGACTGCAACCACCGGCCCCTTAAACCCTGATGCTCTCAATCCCAAATATTCAATCTTACTAGCGCTACTCTCGAAATTAGCACTGGGGAGTTTGTTAACCGCCAAATCAGCTATTGACTTACATCCAATTGCAGTAGCAGGTTTTTTGGGACTAATTGTGACTGCATTAAATTTGATGCCTGTGGGACAACTAGACGGGGGTCATATTGTCCACGCCATCTTTGGACAGAGAACCGCGATCGCAATTGGTCAAATGGCTCGCTTGTTGCTGCTATTACTTTCTTTTATCCAGGTAGAATATTTCGTTTGGGCGATCATCTTAATGCTCATACCGTTGATCGATGAACCTGCTCTCAACGATGTTACAGAACTGGATAATAAACGCGATATTTTGGGTTTATTATCAATGGCTTTGTTGGTAATAATTATACTGCCACTACCCCAGGCGATCGCTAACTTATTGCAGATTTAAATAGTTTAGTCAGTCGGAGGATGCCAACCGCTGATTACCCAACGCCTACGAGCAGCAACGGGATTTATCAATATCCGTAATTTGATTTCGTAAACTTTCGGGAATATATGTACACACGACAACTCAAGTGGCTGCTAAATTATATCCCCTTCTGTAAGCCTTATCCAGTAAAGATTTAATAGAATTAAGTAAAATGTGTTTTTTCTGCTATGTATAGGCGATCGCTACAGCGCAACTTTAAAATTCTATCTAAAAAACAAATTACCAACTACCGTTGGTGAGTGCGATCGATCGTTCAGGCTATGTTAGTGAAGCTTTCTCCCACCAATCTCTCTTGTAAACACAAGTTGATACAGCTGACAATCTCTCCCAGGATGTGTAAAGTAGTTGAGGATTATTTAATAACTGCAATTATTTAACGCATCCTGATATGGAAAAAAAAACCAAACGCCTCTTGCTGCTTGTTGTTTTCTGTAGTCTGACAGGTGTAATTTTAGGAGGAACTGCTAGCTGGGCAGAAAGCAATATGTGCTTGGAAGCCAAGACAGTCACAAGTGATTGCTTGACCCAAGACCCAATTCAAAAAACAATTCAAGGAATGAGTACCGGCTTGGTAGCCGGTGCTGGAGCAGCTTGCGGTGTAGCTTGGCAGTTACGACAGCATGATTAGAAGCGATAATTGCGATCGCGCACCCACAAACTAATGGGTACTGCGTTACCTTGGGGATCGACTTTAACTTTTACTACTATTGGTTGGCGTCGTCCCTCTCGGCTTTCTAAAGCACGGGAGATATCTCTACTAATTCGCTCCCGTTGCTCTTCTGGGATGTAATATCTTTCCACACCATAGTTAACAATTCCATCCCGATATACGCCTTTTAAGGCTACCTGATCGTTTGCAAGGTTTGAGGGGCGTTTACCACTTACCCGCACCAGTCTCCAAGCCCGAGGAACACCACGATCAAAGGATTCTCTCTCTTGCAAAGTGACATACAAGTTGGTTCCTTGAGCCAATTGCCTGTTTCTACCGCGATTTTGTCGCAGTAACTCCTCCCAGCCTGGCAGCCTTCTCAAAGTTGAGATGCGGGATATGTTATAGTCCAAATTGAGAGCGTAGTTTTGCCGCACATCATCAGGATCTACAGCCGCACTTTGCAAAATCACCGTCTTACCTGCAACATCTGTATACAAAGCTTGAGTAGGTACAGCCATGATCAACCCTGTTTGCAGCGCTAAGGGAACCAGTAGCCGCCAAAACGGTAGAGGCTTGTTTGCTTTCTGTTCAGTTGCAATTAGATAGTCTCTAAAAGTCAGCTTGCCAGAGAATTCGGCTTCGGGGGACCAGGATTTATTGGATTTACTTGATTCAGAGGTACTGGATTTTTTTGATTCAGAATTATTCGATTTATTCGATTCAGAGGAGTTACTTTTCATGGGCGTAGTCCTAAAAGAAGGGGCGACAAAAGTCTGGTTGAGAACCCAGGATTAGGACTGACGCAGAGAGACACTAAATACTAAATATAGGAATACGCAGAGATCATAAGCAATTAAACTGAATTGAGATCATCAGTAAAAAGTCAAGAGTTACTTTTTTTACTTTTCACTTCAGATAGGCGGCGTTCAAACCATAGTCCAGAGCTAATTAGCACAGAACCGCACATCACAAACACAAGGGACTTGAACAGCAAGTCTGTATTGTATTCCCACACCCGACTGAGAACTTGTAAAGTTAACAATAGCATACCGCCCCAGAAGGAACGTCGATCATTTAACTTTAATCCTTCTTGAATTAGCCCCCAAGCTAAGATTGCTAACAAGACATTGAATACAAAAATTCCCAATTCACTAATTCTGGTAATACCTTGATGCCAGAAAGGTACTACAGCTGTGATCGCAATAAATGTGCCAACTAAAACCAGAGTGAAAACCATTTCCCGGCGTGGAGCGTTGTTTCGTTGGCGCAGCAGAAACAACCATTGTAAAACTGCCAAACCACTGAGAATTCCCAAGTCAATTATGGGAAGAGTTCTAAGGATGTTGCTGTTAGTGGTTGGTGGAGAATAACCATAATCTGGAAATTGCCATTGCCAACGGAAGGACAAGATATAAAAGGCAAAGCCAAAACATACTAAAGCTAAGGTACGCGCCAAGGGTTGAAACAACCTATAATTAACTGTGGGAAATAGTAGGTCATCGTAACTCCACAATAAAGCTGGGGGAAGTGCAAAGGCAAACGATGCTACCCACGGTGCGATATCGGAATAAGTCAGGACTTGCAACGGATTGAGGTTGAATTGCAAGGAAGTCGTAAAGGCAAAGACTGCTAGTCCAAAAATCCAGCGCGATCGGCAAACATAAGCTAAGGGTACAAACAGCAACCATGATACCAACGGCATATGTCGCACTATTAACCGTGCCCAAGTCCATTCGTTGGGAGTGTACCACCAGTCTCCCAATCCACTCCAATAGCCAATCTGAATGAGGACAATAGCCAAAATACCCAAGGAATTTAAGGACAGGCTATAAGCCATCACTAAAACACCAAATCCCCAAGCGAGAAAAAGTTCCGAAGTGGAACCAGCAATATTGAAGGCTTGAGCCATTAAAAGTATATTTGCGCCTAAAATAAAAGCGCCTAATATGAGCAATGCTTCTCCTAATATGCGTTTGCTACGTTGTGGTTTTTTACCTTCAGCTTTACGAAGTGCAGGTTCTCGCCAGGTGTAAAAACCAGTGATAGTAACGGAGAAAAACAAACTCATCATCAAGATAAACTTGACATCTCGTGACCATTCCTGCCAGCTAGCGGCGATAAAAATGATCGTACCTAAGACTAACAGAATACCGCCGATTGCGATCGCAGTCATTCGAGAGCGATCGCGCGCAGCAGCTTCTATATTGTTAAATTGATAACGGTCTGCTAGCTGTTGGTACTGTGAGGAACTAATTATGCCTTCGTCTCTCCATAGTTGTGCTTCTTTGCGTATTTTTTGCTGAAAATCATCTAATATCATGACCCTCTCCAGTGAAGTGGTGTAGTTTAGCGCGCTTGAATGCGTCCTTAAAGGCAACAACTTCCAGTTCAACGCTGGAAGCTTATGCAGGTCGCACTTTGCGATGATTAGAATGGCGGTCATTATTTTT
This sequence comes from Nostoc sp. 106C, assembly GCF_002154725.1. GTDB lineage: Bacteria > Cyanobacteriota > Cyanobacteriia > Cyanobacteriales > Nostocaceae > Aulosira. The sequence continues at coordinate 9,782 of NZ_MTAW01000206.1, forward strand.
CAGTATGCAGCCAAACCCTGGCATGGCATTGTTCTTCCATAACAGTTTGATTTTCCAATGGAAAAACCTTCAAATCTATTACTTAAACTCTCGCGACGTTTGTTTGAAAACCCTGATATTCAAGAAAAATTTATTCAGGCGCTAATTAATCCTCAACCCTTTCAATCTTGTATTCTTTGGTGTCAAGAAAGGCCAGATATTTCACCTTTTACTGTAGAAATACCAACAAATTGGCAACCACAATTTGTAGACAGATTACACCTAGGACAAAAGCCTGGTAAACATCCTCTGCATGACCAGGGAGATTTTTATTGCCTGGATTTTTCTTCTGTATTTGCCGCTACTACCTTGTTAGCAATCCCACAATCGCTGCGTTTAATTTTTGATATGTGTGCCGCACCAGGAGGAAAGAGCATCTTTGCCTGGAAAGCTTTGCAACCTGAATTACTTATTAGTAATGAAGTAATTGGCAAACGTCTGGGAATGCTAATTTCTAATTTAAAACGTTGCCAAATCAAACCTATTTTTGTGGCTAATCGAGATTCTAGTATATTTGCCGAAGCTATACCTTTATCTAGTGATTTAGTTCTAGTAGATGCTCCCTGCACTGGGCAATCTTTACTAGCTAAAAATGAAACAGCACCAGGATGTTTCCACCCAACTAATATTAATAAATGTGCCAATCGCCAAAAACGGATTATAGCTAACTCCGCTCAAATTGTTGCACCTCAAGGCTATCTTGCTTATATGACTTGTACTTACTCTCCTGAAGAAAATGAGGAAGTTTGCGCATGGTTTTTACAACGCTTTCCCCAGTTTCAGGCAATCCAAGTTAGTCATTTACAAGACTATCAGTCACATTTAACAGAAATGCCTTGTTATCGACTCTTTCCTCAAGATAGATTAGGTGCTGGTGCGTTCACGATGCTATTCAAAAATACAGAAGAGGGTGAGACTAAAGAAGTAGATGAAGTTATTTATAATAATCTCGGTTTTAGACAAATTTTCTAAAACACAAAGTTCTTAAATCTTCTCTGCGCTACTCTTCGCATCCCTCCGCGTTCCTTTGCGTTTCAATCTCTAATTCTTGATATCCCGTCTGCTCATCAAAAGTTCTCTTGAAACTAAACTCTTCAGTTGCACCAATAACTATTTCGGCAGTTGTATAAATAATGCATCCATTATCAAGATGTCCTCCAATAGTTTTACCTTGCTTATCAGCAATGGCAATATGCAAATGTACACCTGTTATTGCTACCGTACCATTAAGAGCAAGTATTTCAAACTTGTCACTAAAGACTGTACTATTTTCTTGATTAGCAAATCGAATTTTTGCTTTTTTCAGACTACCGATTGCACTTAATATAAACCCTGCTTGGATATGTTGCTGAATGGCAAACTTTTTGAGGCTTTCTCTTAAATCTTCATTGGGTTTAAGTCTGATTGCAAATATTTTCATAAATTTTTTAGCAGTAGTTTGTATATTGCTCTAATAATCAAGGTTTAGGCAAGTTTATCAGTAATTACACTGATTTATTTTAGATACAAAATTTCATAGCATATACATAAAATATGCTCAGGATACTAAATATGTCAGACTTGTCGCTTCATTCTCAAAATTTAAAAGAACAAGTTGAGTATATATTACATCTTTTAGACCAAGAACCTAGATTACGCTCTTATGACATTACACCTGTGCAAACTTCTTTAAATAAAGCGATTTCTCCTAGATTTGAAATTGTCTTTGCAGGTGCATTTAGTGCGGGTAAATCAATGCTCATTAATGCTCTCTTAGAAAGAGAACTACTATACAGTGCAGAGGGACACGCTACAGGTACAGAGTGCAAAATCGAATATGCAGAAGTAGATCAAGAACGTGTTGTTTTAACTTTTTTAAGTGAAGCAGAAATTCGAGATCAAGCAATTTCTTTATGTAAACAGCTAGGATTTAAGACAGTTGCGAATATTAATCAAACTGATGTAATCAACTTACTCAATCAAGGTTGTGAAGCTATTCTTCAGCAAGAGGGTGGTGAGAGTAAATCGGAACGTGCAAAACAAGCAAAGGCGTTAATGTTATTGCTTGAGGGTTATGTAGTAAATCATCAACACATCCACACTGTTAATAATGCCACTTATTCGATGGCACAATTTAACTTTACCAATCTCAAGGAAGCTGCTAGTTATGCGCGTCGTGGTAGTAACAGCGCTGTTTTAAAACGAATTGAATATTACTGCAACCATTCTCTATTACAAGATGGCAATGTCATCATTGATACGCCAGGAATTGATGCGCCAGTAGAGAAGGATGCACTACTGACTTATCAAAAAATTCAACACCCTGATACTTCAGCGGTAGTATGTGTGCTGAAACCTGCTTCAGCCGGCGACATGACAAAAGAAGAAACGGAACTCTTGGAAACGACGCGGGGAAATGGCGGAATCCGCGATCGCGTTTTCTATGTCTTTAACCGCATCGATGAAACTTGGTATAATGCCCAGCTAAGGCAGCGATTAGAGGATTTAATTAACGGGCAGTTTCGGGATACGAAAAGGGTTTATAAAACCAGTGGTTTATTGGGATTTTATGGGAGTCAAATTAAACAGACAAGTGAGAAAGATAGATTTGGCTTAGATTCTATCTTTGCTGCAAGTGTCAAAGCTTTAGATGGTAGAGAAGAAACGCCACAATTTGTGAATGAGTTTAATCGCTATTGTGCTAACTCGGGTAAATTGTCAGGTAGTAAGTTTCGTGTTTCTGTCAATAGCTTTGAAACTCCCAATGAAAACTTTGTCAGAATCTTATCTGAACAGGGTATGCCACTAATTAACCAGCTAATTCAAGATAGCGGAATTGAAGAGTTTAGAACTGCTATTACTCGCTATCTTACCGAAGAGAAACGCCCCCAACTTTTCCATAGTCTGGCTGAGGATTTGCAAGATATTTGTATTAAATTGAAAAAACATTATGAAGCGGTATATCGGGATCTAGATAGTCAACCGCGAGAAATTGAAACAATGAAATTGCATGAATTGCAACGCCTCAATCAGCAATTACAGCAAGTTGCTAAAGACTTTACCCAGCATATTACAGAAGAAGTAAACCAAGTCATTAATAACACTTGTAATAATTTTGAGACGGATTTTCGGCAACTACAATCGCGAATGATTCGCCGTTTGGATGAATTACTAGATACCTTTTCTGTGGCTGAGGCGTATCGGCGTGCAACACTGAGTCATCCTCGCAATGCTACTGCACCTTTAATCGCTATTTTAGTGGAGGCATTTTATTATCTAGCTAATCAGTTAGAAGATATTTTGATCTTGTCTTCCCAAGAATTAGTCGCAAATCTTTTTCAGCAGCTAATGGAAAAGATTCGTAAATCAGACTATTATCGCCAATTATATCGTCTGTTAGGCCACGATGGTGGTATTGAACAAGAGATTAAGATTGTTGAAAAGCAGGTTTCTCAAGCATTAGTCAGTGCAGCTAGTGTAGAGTGCGATCGCTTTGTCAGAGAAAGCCCTAGATTTTACGATGAAGGCACTTTTTCTATATATCAGTTTCGTCAAACATTGCAGCAAACTTCTCAAGGTTACGATTGCGAAAGTATGCTAGAAGCAGAACCAGCAATTAGGCAGTTATTGAAATTAGACTTTGAACCAAAAGTCTCTCAAACTATTCGCAAGTCTTTCCGCCAAACTATCAATCAAATATTCAAAAATAAGTTGTTAGAAATCGCAGACAAGCAAGCAGAAAATATATTGCAACAGTATCCTCATGCACGTAACTATTTAGAAACAACGCTGGAACAAGAAGCTGAGGAAAAAATTCTGAATAATCAACGTTTACTGAGCCTAGTTACACAAAAAATAGCAGCTTACAATTTAGCAATTTCTAGTATCAATACTTATTTGCAATCGATGCACTTAAATGAAAGTTTATTGCCGTTAATTAATAATTATGGCGGGGAGCTAGAAATTGTTGATAGCAGGCTTACTAGTAATGGGTTTCTTGTTTCTGATGGATTAATAGATGTTGTTGCTGAGATTTAATTGTAACTTAGCTTATTTAATTGAAATAAAAGCTCAAAAATTTGTCAAAATTGATGAATAAAACTCCCCGCATTCGTATCCCTTCAGAAGTAAGAACATATGTTTTCCAACGCGACAAATACCAATGCCAAAGCTGCGGTAAAACGACATTAGAAACTGACCTCACTATTGACCATATTATTCCCCTATCCCTTAGTGGACGGAATGACCTCAGCAATCTCCAAACTCTCTGCGCTAGCTGCAATCAGCAAAAAACAAACCATATTGACCCCCGTTTCCGATGCCATTTTGATGTTTAATAGATAAAAAAACCATGTCTTATACAGGAAGACATGGTAAAACTAGTATGATTTACCTATTCTATTAGGTAATTTATAACTGCTAACTGGCTCTATCTATTGGTGTTTAGATTCGTCCCAAGCCTTGATTGCAGCCCTTAATTCCTTGAGAAATTTACCCGTTTCCAAAAATTGTGGATCTTTTGAGAGTTTCTGGAGAGTTTCTGGACTGCTTTCTAGCACAATTTTGTTGTAAGCATTGATAGCAGCATTCAGCTGAACTATATTCACATATGGTGTTTCACTGTTGTTCTGCTCTTTTGGTGTTTCGCTGTTCTGAGCAATAGCAGTACCTTTTATTAATTCTTTATTAGTTGCTACTGACTGCATTGGGCTTAAACTACCGACAGAAAGGCATGGTGTAGTTGATGAAGGCGAGACATAGAGAATAGATAGCGCATTAATGAGTGCTTTTACTGATGTTGAAGAAGCACCTAAATTTTCAAAAGCGGTTTGTAACTGAACTCCTGCTGCACAGGCATCTGTACCCCTAATTAGGAGTATGGCAAGAAGGCCAGTTGGGGTATTGGGGGATGCAGCGTTAGTATTTAGCTTTCTCGCAATGTTATTAAGATGTTCCTGAACTTCTTGTGGGGCAATAAGTTGGTTAATTGGACCATTAGGCGATCTATTATTTCGAGGAACGAAACTACCTCCAGATGAACTGGATGAATCAACGCTACTTCCTTGATTAACAAATTGACCTGCATTTGCTCTAATAGGTAAAACTACTAGAGAACTTAATAACATGAATACCAGACCAAGACTTAGAGAAAATTTTGACTTTTTCATGGCTTTTATCTCCAATTTAATTAGTGAGAAAATGCAGAACTTAGAACTCGAAAATATATCCCACATTTAAAGCAAAGCCAAGACCATTCGCAAAATTGCTAGTCACATCTGTAAAAATAGTGTTGACCACTATAGGTGTCTTTCTCAAAGGGGCAAAGGATGCACCCATATTCAAAGCATTCCCGGTCCAGCTACTTACTAGAGATACTTGAGGTGCAACTCGTAAACCTACACTACCGAAAACATTTACAGAATTATCCCCTCTTCTGAGTGCGCCTAAAGAACTGAAATCGCCACTCCCAATACCCACCGATAAAGTTAGAGGTAACTTATTACCTTGATTGTTTGGTTGTAGGTCAAATGCCTTACTAACTACTCCGTAAATTGTTTCTTTATCTTTGCCAGCATCTCCCCATTTAATCGGGTTGAACCAACCAACTGCTACGGCTGTACCATCAGCAAAGTACTTGTGTAGTTTCAGCCCAACAGCGCCACTGTCGCCAAAGTCACCACCTATGCTTTGTCCCCCAGTACTAATAATGTTGAAGTCAAATTCTAAACCTACAGATTTAACAGCATCACCAACACCAAAACCGAAAATTAGCGAACCATCAAGGTCACCTTTATCCAGCGGAAAATAGACTCCACCACCAACAAAGGCTTGACGCCAACTCGCACCATATCCTGTGGGAGTACCTGCACTAGAACCTGGTGCAACTGTTAGAGGTTCCTGTAGCGTGGCGATAGGTTCAATTAAAAGCTGTTGGCGTAATCTATTAGTTTCTCCTAAGGTGTCTCCTACCACGCCAGAAGAATCTGCCTGAGCAACTAATTTTGGTTGCTTAAGAGAGTTTTCGGCTTTTCGGGAAGTGATAATTTCTGGCTCTAAACTTACACCTTGATTTGCCACATTTAAGGTGTCTCCTACCACGCCAACGCCAGAAGAATCTGCCTGAGTGACTAATTTTGGTTGTGTGACAGTGGTTTCAGCCGTTTGAGAAATGACAACTGCTTGTCCTAAGTCTGCATTTTGGTTTGCTACTTTTGCAATAGGAGCAAAATTCTCTTGTGGTATTTGCAAAGAACTGAATTCCAGGTTGGGCTGATCATCTTCTATAGCTATCTTTCCCCAGCTTAAATCTTGTGCTGTCACTATTTCAGAAGCCAGCGAATCCTTTTGTGGGATTTCAGCAAAACTTACTTTACTGCTCAGATTGTCAGCTACTAATCTATCTTCAGCAGATGCAGAATGTGTAGAAATAGCCGTAGTCAGCAACAGACCAGTTACTAGGGTTCTTGCTAAATTGAAGAAAATATACTGTACTCTTTGGAGTACTAATATACTTAATTGATTTCCTTTTATCACAGTAAATTCCTCACACTTAACAAAATATAACGTTACACTAGGGTTGATTCATCCTATATCAAAGTATTTATAAATACAAGGTAAACGAACTAATAGTTTGATGTGTGGATACACGGAAACTGCTCACTCCTCCCTATAGATGAGTTTCTGAGATTTAACATTGATGATCGCTAGCCTTTGCTACTTAGAAAATTAATGTTATGAAATATTCACTACTGTCCATGTTTCATCGTACTATTCTTAATAAAAACTAGCGTTTTCATGTAAGTAAACAAGTAGTTCGTACTGGAGTACTTTGTGACACGCTCAGGTTGAATGTAACTTTCTAACGGGTGAAGAGTTTGACCAACCCGTAGCTTTGAGTAGATGATCTGTCCCTATTCATGAACGCAGCTTATGGACAGCGTAAATTCACTATTCAGTTATAATCGCAAAATTCTATAACGCCAAATGATATTCAAAATAGCTGAAATACCTACGCATACGTGGTAAATAGTGGCGTATATCAAGAGTTCATCAAGTGTGGGGCTTTGGCTTTTGCCCTGGTCATTCGCTAAAATGTTTCTGTAGACGGCCGCAAGACGACTTTTTTTAGAGTTTGGTAAAAATAGACAAACAGCATTATATAGGCGCAATGTTATTCGCGCCTGTCACAAAAAAATTTTAATTTTTAGTAACCTACTGATCTATCGCATTAATTTTGCGGGTTAAATGCTGTGTAGTCGGGATTTAAGGGACTTAAGTCCCAAATGCGCTGACTAAAAACCGAGCAAATGTCTTGTGTTTCAGATGGTAGCAGTTACTTCCAGAAGAATTGCTTGATTAGGGCAGAATAAAGCCAAATTTTTGAAGTACAGCCTTGGCTTGAGTACTAGTTAAATACTGAGCAAACTCTTTGGCAGCACCAGCGTTTTTACTACCTTTGAGCACTGCTAGCGGATAAACGATCGCAGAATGGTATTTTTCATCAGCCGCAACCACGACTTTTACTTTGTCAGAGATTTTGGCATCAGTAATGTAAACTAGTCCTGCATCGGCATTGCCACTTTCTACAGCAGCTAAAACTTGACGTACATTGTTAGCGTAGACTAATTTCGACTTGACTTGTGGCAAAATTTTCAACTTCTCAAGCACTTGTTCGCCATACTGTCCTGCGGGTACACTCCTAGGTTCGCCGATCGCAATTTTTTTAATTTTGGGGTCTTTGAGATTGTAGAAACTAGTTACACCTACACTATTCTTAGGTACAACCAAGACCAGGCGGTTCTTGGCCAGAATAGTACGGGTACCTGTAAGCAAAAGTCCTTTCGCTTCTAAAGCATCAACCTGCTTTTTGCCAGCAGAAACAAATATATCTGCGGGTGCACCTTGCTCAATTTGTTGCTGTAAAGCACCAGAAGCCCCAAAATTATAACTAATATTGACGTTTGGTTGACTTTGTTGGTACAGAAGCTTAATTTCTGCCAATGCATCTTTCAAGCTAGCAGCAGCAGACACTAGAAGGTTGGTATTAGACTGGGCTACTACAGGCGAGGGTGCAAACGCCGGCAAGCTAATTGCCAATACCAAGCTAGCAATTGCTGTACCAATCAAGGCTAGAATTCGTCTTCTGTTCATAGTCAAAGTGCGATCGCGGTTTTTTTCAAAAGTTAATGGTTGGTAAAATCCTACCAGGATCGCTGCAAAACTACCAAGTAAATTGGTAAAAGTTTGCTAACAAAAAACAATCTGCACTTTTTTTGTGAAGACCACACAAATGACTAATGCACGTCCCTAGAACTGAATGGGTAACAGTAGACCAACACCTATTGTCGTTTCATTGTCAGCTTTGACTCTCAAGCTATCAAAAGGGCTAGAACCAAGCCGATTAGTGAGATACGCTTCTAATTGCAGTCCTGAAAACAAACCAGGATGCCAACGCAAACCTACAGTCCAAGGAATAATTGTTTGGCGCTGATCGTTAATAAAGCCATTACCTTTACCTGCTAAGTCTAAACCCAACTCTGCGATCGCCTGCAAGTTGTTCAATAAAGGAAACGATCCGCCAATATTAAACCCCGCAATTTCTAATCCTCTGCGTTGTACAAATCCCAAAATCGGAGTTAGCCAAGTTGCACTTCCGCCTGGAAATTGGTAATGCATAGGAGTAGAAATAGTAACGACAAATAATTCGCCTTGTTCATCCTTTTCGTTACTCAAGGCAAATCCCGCCTTTTGCAATCCTAGTTGTTGGAATTTATTACGATTGTTTTCAGTAAAGTTCACAAAAGGGTTATTCGCCCTTGCTATTGTTCCTGTAATGCTTAAAGTGAATGGATCGCCGTCAGCTTGATGCAAATAGCGAATCTTTCCACTCAACCCTAATAAAGACTCATCTATAGTCCCTGGAACATAATCAAGAAAAGCACCAATTTCTAAATCATCTAGTAATCCGTAGCGAATTCCAGATAATATTCCCTGCCCTCCCCCTTGTAAAGTTAGTAATAATTGATTATGGGGAACTGTACCCCCATCTAAAAAGCTAAATCCAGCGTATGTAGTTGGCTGTGGTTGCTGGGTTGGTTCAAAATGTTCTGGGTAGCGGCGGTTGGCGCTGGTGATACCTGGTAACACAGTCACACCAAACCCTATGGCAGTGTACTCTCTATCTGCCACTATAGACAAAGGTCCTGTATTACCTAAAGTATTAGAAACAAATAAATCTGTAGATAATCGAGGATTAACTATGTACCTTAAACCTGCATTGTAAGCAACTGTGCGACTAGGTAAGCCTGTATCACGGTTAATTGTGTTATTGCCTGTAAATGGTACAAAGGCATCACCCCATAATATTAAACGTGAATTGAGCTTATAACTTACACCTCCTGCCAGCCCAAATGTAGTACCAAAAGACCCAGAGTTTGGCAAAGGAAGTTTAGTTAAATATAAGGCATTATCTTCAGGTAAAAAGGCTATCTTAGGCGATAAAGTAAATTGCCAATTTTCATCAGGTGTAATGGTATATGGCAGTTCAAGAGAAAAAACTGTTTGTTGATTTTTTCCTGTTGCTACAATATTAGCATCATTAAAAAATTGGAAAGGACGACCACCATTTCCTACAGAAACAGCAATTACACCTCCTAGAGCCTGCGTTGCATTTTCACTTTGCCAAAGTCTTTGTTTTGCTTGTAAAGTGAACTCTTGAAAAAAGTTAGTACCGTTATTTCTATTAGTGTCTCTATTGCGATTAACGCGTTGAGCATTAAAACCACCTTGTTTGATGGGACCAGAATTATCAATTGTCTGTGCGTCTAAGGTAAGTTCTAGGTTATTGGTAACACCCCAGCTAAACCCAACAGTAGGTTGATCGGTAAGTCCGCTACGACGTTCTCCTCCAGGTACTAAAAAGCGGCGTTGTCGGATAGTTGTTAAAATTTCTCCTTGTCGCAACTGCTCTGCTGTTGTTAGTACAAGACGACGGCTAGGAATAACTAAACTACTCTTTGGTAATTCTTCAATTTCTGCTTGTGCTTTACTAGGTAATGCGCTGGCTTCACCTAAGCCATTAGCGCTAAGAATCGGTGTAGCCTCAACCATTGAATTTACTATTGCTAACAGCTTTTGCTGAGACTTTGTTCTAAAACTAACTTGATAAAACTGGTTATCTTGCTGCCATATCAAATGAGATAAATCTGTCGGATTATTTTGTTTTTGTGCTTCTAAAAAATATCCTTTTAAATTTTGATTTAGAATAACAGATTTAGCTATATTTTGATATTGCTTGAATTCGGTTTCAATATCTTTATTTATCTGAGATGCACTAATAATGCCAACTAAGCAAAAAACTTCTTGTCGTTTGCAAGAAAAAATATTAACTGTAAGGCTAGGTTTAGAGCTTGAGGTAGCAACTTTAATACTATATTTGCTAGCTTCCCCTGCTAAGTTTTCATCGAGTAATATATGAGATGGTAAGCGCATTACCCAGCTGGGTGATAAACTAGCTGCAATCTCCTTGAGATAAGGTGTAAAAATATCAGCAGTAGGCGTAGAATCTGTAACTTCACTATTGATAACCTGACCAGGCTGGTTGGCAGCTTGTCGCAAATTTTGAAAACTACTTGCTGTGGTTGTATTGGCTTGCCAATCTAGATTTTCAATTAATTGAGAAGACTGTTTGATCAACCCTGTCTGTTTAGGAGATGCTTGAGCTTCATAGCTAACTTCCTGTAAAGTAAAAGCCGCAACAGTAAAAATCGCAGTAATTAATATACGCATGTGATTAAAACAAGTTAATTATTTCATAACTTGGTCTTAAAAATTACCCAAGAATGATATTTATAATTAAAGATATCTGTGCTACACCCTTACTCAGGGTGTTTCAGTATTCAAATAAGTTTACGTTCTTTTGTGCAAGAAGTAAACTATCGTATGGTAATTTACACACTTTTATTTTGCTGGCTCATTTTTGCTCATAACTACATGCTCAAGCTTTAAGGCTTGAGCACAAAGGAGTGGGTAAAAGATGAATATTACAGTAAAATTGCCATTGAAATTCACTAATATTGTATATTTATACAGCCCTAATAAAAGCCGAGAAGGCTGGTTTCTTTAAAAGTCGATATTATTGAAAGCAATAATTTTAACTATATTTAATTACTTATATAGGACTCATATTTGATTTTTGAAATATACTTAGTGGCTTGACCAGGCTAAAATAGTGCATTAGAAAGCGTTCGTAGTTGCGCTTTAGCGCTAAATAAACTTCAAAATCTATTACAACATTTTAGTCTTGACACGCTAGTAGTGGACTGACACGACTAATTTTGTGCAATAGATTTTTAAATGGTTTATCGCATTAATCTTGCTGGGCTGCAAGATCCCCGACTTCTCTAAGAAGTCGGGGATCTTATCCCTCACAACTCGTCATAACTTTTGCGATGAACCACTGTTTAAAAGGCGAAGACAGCGCAAATACGAACATTTCTATTACATCATTTTAGCTGTGTCAGTCCACTACAGATACTTAAATTTTTTCATCAAACAAATCGGATTCATATAGCAATCCTAAATAAGTTGCGAAATTACTCGTTGAGTCAGGGAACAGGGAAAAGGAAAGAAGGATCTACAAATGTACCTTGTTTTTTTCACCAATGAAATAAGACTACTATAATTCTCCGAATTAAGATTATTAGCAACTCAAAGATGATTTTTAATTAATAATAAAATACACGACTTAGGTCTTATTTATTCTGTCTTACTAGCATCAGCGGTGCTTTATATGTAAATTCCTGACCTCGGTATCCAAACCTAGAGCGCTACTAACTAATGATGAAAATAAACACAAATTAAAATAACATCCCTAACGCGAACTGTACGAAAAATTTCGACAAAAGTCTAATTAACTCAGATGGTGAGTACAGATAGTCTAGATACATCTGGATTAGCTACCAGCACAACACCTTCATGCTTATCTTCGTTCTTCAAACCTTAGCAGAAATTCTAGCTGGAGGAACCTCACTCACCAGTACAGAGCAAATTGACTTTAGTCATCCTAGTAATCGTCGCGAAGAGGGTGCAGGGCCAACTCTCAATTTGTATGTTTATGACATTCGTGAGAGTAAGCAGTTTCAACAATCCGGTAGGCAAGTTGAACGTAAACCGTCACGGGGTCTGCAACCGACATCTGTGAGTTGGTCACCTAATTGGTTTGATGTCTCAATGCTAATAACAGCCTGGGATCGAACAGCTTTAGGTGAACATCACCTTCTCAGCGAAGCATTAACTGTACTGCTGCGCCATCGGTCTTTGCAAGAAGACTATTTGGTTCCGGAGTTGCGAGGTTATGGCAATTTATCTTTAACAGTTGCCTTAGATCCGGCGATTGAGATTGGTTCATTATGGAGCGCGCTAAATGTACCTTTGCGTTCCGCTTTGTATGTGACTGCAATGATACCCGTTGAGCCGCAATCTACTCTCGTACCTTTAGTTTGGGAACGAATTTTCAATTTGCAAAATCAATTGAGTGAGAATGGCAACAGCACAGTTGTCACCAGGCGGGTAGCGATCGCAGGTATGGTCAAAAGTGCAGTCACCAATCTGCCACTGCTGTCGGCAGAAGTAACTGTGCAAAGAACTAAAAAATCAGCGGTAAGCAATAAAGAAGGACTGTTCTTTTTTGAAGACATTCGTATAGGTAATTATGTTTTGACAGTTAATTGTCCTGGCTATTTACCCCAGAATGTCAATGTCTTGGTGGATAGCCAAAGTTATAGCTTCAAAGAAATCTTACTAACTCCTGAATAATTACTTTTTAACTGACTTGGAGAGAATTTCATGGCTAGACTTGATTACTTTGCACCTGGTGTCTATGTCGAAGAAATTGACCGAGGTAGCCGACCGATAGAAGGTGTCAGCACTGCGGTTGGTGGTTTTGTCGGCTTTACAGAAGATATTCGCGATGGGGCTGAACTATTAAAGCCCATGCTGGTGACCAATTGGACGCAATATCTCAACTACTTTGCCCGTCCCAACTCCGACGGTTTCACCGATTTCAACGCCTATTTACCCTTTGCCGTCTATGGCTACTTTATGAATGGTGGCGGTCGCTGCTGGGTAACCAGTATTGGTACGCAGTTACCAGGCGCACCCAAGCCCCCAAGCCAAGAACCTGCCACTCTCCGAATTAGCGGTCGTGGTAATCGTCCAACGCTGCGCTTTAGTTTGCGCCCAGAACAAGCAGCAGGCGGAGCCATCGATATTTTGATCACTGATAGTGGCCCTCGTGCCCTACCTGAAGGAACTGAAGGAGAAGCACCTCCCAATACAGGCGAATACTTTACAGTGCAAATTCGTCGGGGAGATGAAGTTCTAGAGCAATATGAGAACTTAACCATGAACCGCGAAGTTCCGGCTCAGGTAGCAACTTACGCGTTAACAGCTTTGAGAAATTCTATGTATATTAACGTAGAAGATATTTCTCAAACTGGACAGCCTTTATCTCGTCGTCCGACCAATGGTCAATATGAACTAGCGCCGCCAATTGTTGCCCAGACAGTTGATAGATTTTCACGGGATTTTGAAGGGGTACGTGATGACCGAACAGGGGTAAGAGGGATTTTTGAAATTGATGAAATCACCATGCTAGCTTGTCCCGATTTAATGCGGGCTTATCAAGCGCAAGTGATGAACTTGGATCAAATCCACGGCATCATGGAACTGATGATTAGCATGTGTGAGGGTTCTGCTAGTGGTGATATTCCCAACCCACCCAACCGCATGGTTTTAATCGACCCACCACCAGAACAGACTAAACCCCAACAGGTAGTGGAGTGGTTGAACAGATTTAACCGCCGTTCTATGTTTGCGGCCCTCTATTATCCCTGGATCAAAGTTCCTAATCCCCGCGATCGCGGTAATCCCATTCTCATACCTCCTTGCGGTCACGTCATGGGTGTTTGGGCACGCACCGACGAAACCAGAGGCGTTTATAAAGCACCAGCCAACGAAGTCCCCAGAGGTGTAATTGGTTTGGGTTATGAAACTAATTTCCGCGAACAAGAACTTTTGAACCCCTTGGGAATTAACTGCATTCGCAGCTTCCCCAATCGCGGTATCCGCATATGGGGCGCAAGAACTCTCGTTGAGCCAGATAAAACTGAGTGGCGTTATATCAGTGTGCGGCGGTTAATTAGTTATATAGAAAAATCAATTGAACTAGGTACGCAGTGGGTCGTTTTTGAACCCAACGATGAAGATTTGTGGGCTAGGGTAAAACGCACTGTCAGTAACTTTTTAGAGCGAATTTGGCGTGAAGGAGCTTTATTTGGTGCTTCACCAGAACAAGCATTTTATGTCAAGTGCGATGAGGAATTAAACCCACCAGAAACGAGAATTTTGGGGCGTTTATATATCGAAGTTGGTGTTTGTCCAGTCAGACCAGCCGAGTTTGTCATCTTCCGAATTAGCCAATGGAATGGCATCGAAGACGAAGAATAAATAGCATTTCTTTGTTTACTGTTTACTAATTATTAATTCATAAGGAGTTTAGTCATGCCGGGTCAACCTGAGTTATTATCTGCTTGTCTGTTTTATTTTGAAGCCGACGGAATTACAGAGAAGTCTATTAAAGAAATCAGCGGTTTAGGTGTAGAAAATACCCCTGCTCAAGAAGTACACGGATCTACTAAAGGCGGTAAAATTTGGCGGCAAGCAACTCCTACCGTTACCAAGTTCACGAATATCACACTTAAGGTAATTGCCACTGCTGATGTAGACCTTTACCAATGGTACAAAAAGTGTAACGAGGATATGGGAAAACCTCGCCAGTGGGATCAAAATCGTAAATCAGCTTCGGTAGTTGCTTACAATCAACAACTCAAAGAAGTAGCTCGTTGGAATATTATTAATTGCTACCCTGTTAAATATACAGGCCCAACATTAACAGCTTCTAGTGGTGATATGGCAAACGAAACAGTCGAATTAGTTCATGAGGGTGTTGAACGCGTTAACTAAAATTAAACCTGTAAACAAAAATGGTTCAACCAACTGAAAAGCTACCAGAAATTTTAGCAGCCCATCGTTTTTATTTAGGGCTGACACTAGACGGTCAAAAAGATAATAGCGATTGCTACTTTTTAGAGTGTCAAGGTTTTAAAAGAACACAAGATGCAATTGAAATCTGTGAAGTTACTCCTAATAAGTGGGGTGCGGCGGTTAAAGGTCAGGTGGTTAGAACCAAGCTTCCAGGAAATGTTAAAAGTGGCAACATAACTTTACGTAGAGGTACGATCGCTAACTCTATGGTTTTTTGGAAATGGTTTGAAGAAGTTCAAAATGGTAAATGGGCGAAGCAACGAAAACTCATGGCTTTGTCTATTTACAGTCAAGCAAATCAAGAAGAAGCTAGATTTGAATTAGCAGGTGCTTGGCCTGCTAGTTATAAAATGGCTGATTTCAACGCCCGTAGTACCGACTTACATATAGAAGAACTGGAGATTGCTTTCGAGGAATTTAAACGCGTGAAGTAATCAGGAGGATTATGTTTCCGACAGAGTTTGAATTTACACTGCCAAAGGGGTATCTAGACTCGGAAGGCAACCTCCACCGCAAGGGTGTAATGCGGCTATCAACAGCAATAGACGAAATTGCACCTTTGCGTGACCCACGAGTTAAAGCTAATGAAGCTTATGCCACGATTATTATTTTGTCACGCGTAATTACTCGCTTGGGTGCTCTATCGGAAGTAACTCCTGCGATCGTGGAAAACTTTTTCTCCCAAGATTTAAATTATCTCCAAGATTTTTACCGTCAAATCAACGGCTTGGAGAGTACAATTTCTCAATTAGAAGATACAGTCAACGTCTTGCAAAATTCAGCTTCTTAAAAAGAGAACCACAGATGAACACAGATAAACACAGACTTTTGTCTGTATTCATCTGTGGTTCTATATATATATTCAAAAATTTAGACAAATTATGGGTCGCAAGCAAGATACTCTCAGCACTGAATTTGCCTTCATTCTTCCCCGAGGGTTGATTGATAGCCAAAACCGAGTCCATCGTCATGGCGTGATGCGTTTAGCTACCGCCAAAGATGAAATTTTGGTACAACAAGAACGCAAAGTTCAGGAAAACCCTGCTTATGGTGTCTTGGTAATGCTGGCACGGGTTATTACCCGCTTAGGTAGTTTAAATTCTGTTAGCCCCGATTTATTAGAAGGACTGCTCCTTCATGATATTGCCTATCTCAGAGAATTTTATAATCGTATTAATCAGCAAGGAAATGTACAAATACCCACACAATGTCCCCATTGCAATACTCAATATTCAGTGGAGTTAAAACTAGCGGGGGAGTCGTAAGCTACCCCTCTAACAAGCTATATGAGGAGGTAGCTTTTATTGCTTACCATTTCCACTGGTCACAAAATGATATTTTAAATTTAGAGCATAAAACCCGTCAGCGCTGGGTTACAGAAATTAATAAAATTAACGAAAAATTATTATGAAAATAAAAGTTAACTACTCACCAACCCTAAATGAAGTTAACGAACTTGATTTAGCATTAGCAACTACACCAAAAGGAGAGTGTATTATTGGTCGTGCTCCGGAATCCGATTTAGTGTTGGACAGTCCTGATGTTAGTAGGGTACACGGCAAATTCTTTCTTCAAAATGGGAATTATTACTTCTGCGATCTTGGTAGTAGAAATGGCTCAATAATTAATGGCAAACTGGCTGAAAAAAATAAATCAGTTTTGTTGAAAGATAAAGACGTTATCCGTATTGGTGATTACGTTATGACAGTGGAAGACATGGTTCCTTTGTCTGAACAATTGCCAGAGACAGTATTTAGAACTATAGATCCGGCACTGTTTTCCGGGTGGCGAGGAAATGAAAATTTAAACAATATTAATGTTGTCAATCACCCCTTAGAAGTAATTAGCGAAGTACCACAACAGGTTAATTCAGTATCTAATAATGAACTTATTCAACCTCAAAGTGAAGTACAAATCTCAGAACTAGAAGAGGCAATAAACGCACTCGACAACATTATCGAAACTCCTGAGGAAGTCAGTGAAGTTCCCGCAGATCTTGATGATGCAGATGTGAATGTAGGTAGATCGGTTCCAGAAGAACCTACCTTCATACAACCCCAGGATTTAATTAGCCATGTACCGGAGGCGGTGAATGAAGTGCCCGCAGATCTCGATGATGCAGGTGTGAATCTGGGTACACCAGTTGCACAAGAAGCCACCTTCATACAACCCCAGGATTTAATTAGCCATGTACCGGAGGCGGTGAATGAAGTGCCCGCAGATCTCGATGATGCAGGTGTGAATCTGGGTACACCAGTTGCAGAAGAAGCCACCTTTATACAACCCCAGGATTTAATTAGTCCTGAGACGGAAGGGGTAAGTGAAGTTCCAGTAGATATCAACGATCAGGATATTGATTGGGATGCAGAAATTCCGCAAGAATTCACCATTGTACAACCACGTACTATAGTTATCCAACCATCTCAGGCGGTGAGTGAGGTTCGCGCAGATATCAACGATCAAGATATTGATTGGGATGCAGAAATTCTCCAAGAATTTACTAATGTGCAACCACGTGATATTCTCAGCCAACAACCAGAGGCACTGAGCGAAGTTCCCGCAGATGTCGTGGAAATTCTCCAAGAATTCACCAATGTGCAACCACGCGATATTGCGAGCCAACCACCAGAGGCGGGCACTGAAATAAGTGAAGTTACCACTAATGAAGATGTTGTAGATGAGTTTAGAGTAGATGTTGCAGCAGTAGAAGCTCCAGAATTTGTCAATAGCTTTACTCCAGAGTTTAGCCATGAAGATATTACACTCACAGAAGATATAGTTATTGAGGCAGATGATGGAGTTAAGGAACCATCAGAAATAGTGCATGAAGTGCCGGAAGCTGTTAGTAATCAAGTTGCTGACATTAGTACTGATGATGCAGCAATAGTTGAATCAGTTTCAGAGACTGTTATTGAACTGTCGCCAGTTGAAACACCTGTAGAACTCAGCGAAGTTAGCGAATTAGAGGTATTAAATAACCAAAACGTTAATCTGAGTGCGACAGATACCAAAGAAGCGATCGCAGAAGCTAGGAATTTAGAAACTCCAGAAGCTTTTGGCTTTGTACCTTCAACATTTAATGAAATATCAGACTCAACTAATATTGACTTTTTGGAGAAAACAGAAGAACTAAATGTTATATCTACCCCAGCGAATGAAGAACTAGAAGATGAAACTATGCCCGAATTAACTAGTTCAACATCTGAGTCAATTAGTCAAACTCTTGAAGAAATTTTTGGAGCAGAAAAAGCACAATCTGATGAAATTGCTAAAGAAATACCCGTCAGTAAGCCTCAACAAATGATCGCTCAAAAAAACATAGTTCTTATCGCTCACGAAAGCAAAAAATTAGAACTTGCTGATTTTGTGAATCAGCATCAAGAATTTTTCTCACAGAGTCTTACTGTTGCTTGGCCATCCATTAGTGAAGTCTTACATCAACAAGCAGGTATAGCTATCAGTCAACAAATCCCAGCAGCCACATCTGGAGGTTATCAAACAATTAATTCATTAGTGAACTCAGGAAACATTTTAGCAGTAATTTTCCTCAGAGATTTTCTTATACCTCAGCCTGGTCAAGCAAATGAAGAAGCACTGTTGAGAAGCTGCAATATTAACCAAGTTCTACTTGCAACTAATCTACCAACAGCAGAGGCGATCGTGCATTATATTAAACATTTATTGGAGCATCAATAAAAGCATATACTCTACTGCCATTGTTCTTTGAAGCAAGTGGTTGATGAATTTGACCGAACACTAATGAAGCTGCACCGCACTTATATAACGGGATAATCCCTCTTTTATTCCTCTGGATAAATAAAAGAGGGCAATCATTACCATTGGGAAAAAGGATGCTTGACTAAATTGCTGTTGAAATATTTGGGGTTGTCTGAAACTTCCTCGCCAATCCAGATTGGCAGTTCAATTTTTTGTTGTTCGTGACTAAGTTCAACTTCTGCTAATATCAGCCCTTTATTGACACCATCAAACTCATCTATTTCCCAAATCAAATTACCGTACTCTATCCTATATCGAATTTTTTCTATTAAAGGGCGATCGCACAAAGTATCGAGCATTTCCTGAGCATCTGCAAGCGGAATCGGATACTCAAATTCTGACCTGCTATATTTGACGCTAATTCCTTTAATTGTTAAGTAACCTTGGTTTCCTACTATACGGACACGTACAGTAGCTTGTTTTGCCGTAGAAATATATCCCTGAACAAACAGGGTACCCTCAGCTAGCTTTCTCCAGCTATCTCCGTTGACTAAAAATTTTCGCTCTATTTCTTTCGCCATTGTACTTTATATTGACTATAATTTGTATTTAAATTTATCACTTAACCTAAATTAAACCTTAATTTAATTATAATTAAACCAATATGGTAGTAAAAAATTAGCTTTGTTTATTCGCAATACAAAAATCAAAGATAGCTGATTTAAAAGAACTAGCCCATGTTATCTTAAGGGAAAAATAATTCTGATTAAATCATTTTAATTTGCTAAAAAGAACTATGGGTAAAGCGAAAAAGGCTAGCAAAGATATTAATCTGAATGCTCCTCAGCATTATTTTAATCGCGAACTAAGCTGGTTAGAATTTAATCGGCGAGTGTTACATGAGGCACTAGACCGCCGCACTCCATTACTAGAAAGATTGAAATTTACTGCTATCTTCAGTTCTAACCTAGATGAATTTTTCATGGTTCGTGTTGCACTTCTTAAAGAACAAGTTCAAGCACAACTTAGCCAGCAAAGTATCGATGGACTAACCCCACAACAACAATTAGAAGCAATCTATCAATGCCTACATCCAATGGTGATTGAACAGCATCGTTACTTTGAGGAGGTGCTTCGTCCAGAAATGGCATCGTATGGTATTCATCTTCTTAATTACATTGATATTAATCCAGAACAACGTAGTTACTTACAACAACTATTTCAAAAAAAGATTTTTCCAGTTCTTACACCTCTAGCAGTAGATCCCAGTCATCCTTTCCCCTTGATGGCGAATCTTAGCCTCAATTTAGCAGTGGTAGTCAAAGCTCCAAATACAGGAGAAGAAAAGTTTGCTAGAGTTAAAGTTCCAAATATTCTACCTCGGTTTATTTCCTTACCTCAGGAATTACAAATACAGAATGGAAAGTTAAATTACTGGACAAGTATTCCCATAGAGCAGGTTATTGCTCACAACTTAGAAGCTTTATTTCCAGGGATGATTATTAAAGAATATCATCTGTTTCGCTTAACTCGTGATGCCGATTTAGAAGTAGCAGAAGAAGAAGCTGATGACTTATTATTAGCAATTCAACAGGAATTACGTAAGCGTCACTTTGGTGGCTCTGTAGTGCGATTAGAAATACAACCATCAATGCCTCATTCAGTACGACAGATGCTGACAGCAGAAATGGAATTGGCTGAGAGTGATATTTATGAGATAGACGGCTTACTAAATTTGAACGATTTGATGTCGTTGATGAAATTGCCTTTGCCCGATTTAAAAGATCCAACTTGGAAACCAGTTACTCCACCTCGGCTGCGCCATTTCCATCAAGCTAGGAAAATTACCAACATAGATGGCCACGAAAGCAGCATTTTTTCGGTGATTCAACACAAGGATTTGCTAGTGCATCATCCCTATGAATCGTTTAGTTGCTCTGTAGAGACATTTATCGCGCAAGCTGCCCGCGATCCTAATGTATTAGCAATTAAGATGACGCTTTATCGCACTTCCGGAGATTCTGATATCATCAGTTCTTTGATTACTGCTGCTGAAAGTGGTAAACAAGTAGCTGTTATTGTAGAACTCAAAGCTCGATTTGATGAAGAAAATAATATTACTTGGGCTACTAAGTTAGAAAAATCTGGTGTTCATGTAATTTATGGATTGGTAGGACTAAAAACTCACACTAAGATTGTACTGGTAGTGCGTCAGGAGGGAGAAGATATACGTCGATATGTGCATATTGGTACTGGAAATTATAATGCTAAAACAGCGAATTTATATACTGATGTCGGGCTAATAAGTTGTCGAGAAGATTTAGGAGCAGATTTAACCGATTTATTTAATTATTTGACAGGCTATTCCTGCCAAGAATCTTACCGCAAATTGCTAGTATCTCCCGTTAATATGCGCGATCGCATTATTGCCTTAATTCACAGAGAAATCGAACAGTGTAAAAACGGCAACAGAGGTCATATTATCGCCAAAATGAATTCTTTGGTTGATGCTCAGATTATTGCTACTTTATACGAAGCTTCGCAAGCTGGGGTAAAAATTGACTTGATTATCCGAGGTATTTGTTGTTTGCGTCCTGGAATTCCCGAAGTCAGTGAAAATATTCGCGTTATTAGTATTATCGGTCGTTTTTTAGAACATTCACGGATATTTTACTTCTGTAATAATGAACAAAATGAAGTATACATTGGTAGTGCTGATTGGATGCCTCGTAACTTAGATCGCCGCGTGGAAGCAGTTACACCAGTTGAAGATATTGATATTGTACAAAACTTACAAAATATCTTAGCAATCATGCTGGCAGATAATCGCCAAGCGTGGGAACTCCAGTCTGATGGTTTTTATATTCAACGTCGTCCTGAGCAGGATGAGCCAGAACGTAGTGCCCAAAATATTCTGATGGAAAAGACGCAACAATTATCAAATAATAAATTGTTTGTCACATTATGAATGCTATAACCAACGTTGTTTTTTAACATACAAAATACTGCTAATCACAATTAACACCATGATGGTGATAACTGTAGGATAAGCCCAAGGTTGATCTAATTCTGGCATATATTTAAAGTTCATCCCATAAAAACCAGAAATGAAAGTGATTGGTAAGAATACAGTCGAGAGGATAGTCAAACGATTAATTCGTTCACTGGTTTTGCTAGCAATATTGTCGCGTTGAATTTCCATTAATTCTGACATCCAGACTCTTAGTGATTGATATTCTTGCGAGAGTTTATCGATGTGATGAACCAATTCTTGATTGAATAGTTCCTTTACTGGCTGACTGAGCCATTGGAAATCTTCGTAATTCATCATCGCTAGAAGTGACTTGATATTTTGAAAATTCCGGCGTCCGAAGCGAGTAGATTGCCTCATGGCGGCAATTTTTTGGTACGTTGATTCATCACCAGAATTTTCTAAAACTTCATCTTCTAAATCATCAAGTTGTATAGAAATATAGTCAAATACAGTATAGTAATTATTCAAAATATCTTTAAAAATTAGATAAAAAAGATAGTCTGTTCCTAAATGTTGAATATCTATTGTTCGTTTTTGAATATTGCTACTTAGCGTGCTTAAGATTTTGACTTCAGGAATTTCAAATGTGATGATAAACTTGCTGCCAACTACAATACTGCCACGTGCGACCTCGAACTCGCGATTTTGTTTTTGATGAGTCAGAATTTCATAATTGTCAAATAGGCAATCTTCGATGTCTTCATCAATTCCCATATGACAATGATTAAAAATCATGTCAACACGAGATGGCTTGAGTCCAAAATGCTGGATAATTTTGGCAATTGCAGTGCGATCGCGGAATTGAATACAGCGCAACCAGATATTATCAGAACTACTAATCCTTTCCAGTACCGCATTGACATCCCAACTGGTAAATACTTCCAGATGGTTCTGAGAAAAGGTGAGAAGAATTAGCATATAGCAATCCCAGTTGACTTATGAGAAAACACGGTAACTCAAAGTAGTTATTAGACATCTTGCAAAAATATATTTTTGCAAGAGGGGGGAAAGGGAAAAGGTAAAAGGGAAAGGGTTTTGAGTTCCTTTCCCCTTTTCCCCTTTCCCTTTAACCGACTTCTGCAAGAAGTCTATTGATTAGCATATAGTTATCCTAGTTTGATTTGTAAACTTATACTCGATAAAGGCAGGGAGCAGGGAAAGAAGGGAGATAAATGTACTCGCTAGTTAAAGGTTACTTATATTTTCAACCAGTAAAATGATAAGTGGGTAAGCCAGAGATGGTGCTTGGTAAACTAAATAAGTCGCCAGAGTAGAAGCTGTTTTGAATTTCTGCCTCACTTAACCCTACTGATGCTGTAGTAATGAAAAGCGTCATCAAATCTGCATTACCAAAAGTGCAGGAAGTCGGGCGCTGAACTGGTATTTTCACTCGCATCATCTCTTGGCCAGAGGAGTCAAACCGGATAATACACCAGCCGTCCCACATAGCTGACCAGATACAACCTTCGCTATCCACTGTCAAACCATCGGGATAGAAGGATTCAGCAGTTAAATCAATGAATACTTGCCGATTACTGATACTGCCACTTTCAAAATCGAAATTAAAGGCATAGATAGTTTTGAGGGGCGAATCAGTGAGATAAAAGGTTTTATTGTCTGGACTCCACCCCAACCCATTGGATATTGTTAGTCCAGTTTCTAGTACGTGTAAAGAACCATTGGGATCGTAACGGTACAGACAACCCTTTGGCCCGTTTGTACTCATTGAGCCAAACCAAAAACGCCCGGCTGCGTCACACTTACCATCGTTGCAGCGGGTGTCTGCCTGGTTATCTTCTATGGTTAAAATTGGCGTGACTTTACCGTTACTAGTGTCCAAGAAAGCTAGTCGGTTGCGTTGAGCCATAATCAGTCGATTAGTTCCCGCTGGGGCAATACAACCTACAACTTCACCGACATCAAAAAATTGATGGGCAGCAGTAGCCGGATTGAACTGGTGGACTCGATGATTGTAAATATCAAGCCAGTACAGCAGTTGCTCATCTTGGTGCCAACAAGGCCCTTCTCCTAGACGTGCCCTTGTTTGTTGAATATTTTTCGGTGAGTACTGTGTAGCGTTCATTAGTTTTGTTGAATAGATCTATCTATTTTGAAGATAAAGAGTTGTGTAAAAATAAGTTGAACAATTTAATATTTGTAGTGTCGGCATCTTGCCCGCGCGAGCAAGATGCTCGCATTACTGACTTTTGCTTGATGCCTAAGGCAGGAGGCATTTACAAGAGTTTTTAAACGCACAGGGGCGCAGAGTATTTACTAAGAGAATTCACTACTTAATAATGAGTGTACTAAGCTAGAGAGTTGTGCATTTTGAAAGTTTAGGCTGACCAGGCTTCTCGAAAGTCGGCATACAGTGTTAGTCCGCCATCGATAAATAGAGTTTGTCCTGTGATGTAAGCGGCTTCGTCAGAGGCGAGAAATGCGACGGCTGCTGCCATTTCTTCTGCTGTTCCAGCGCGACCCATTGGGATATGGCTTTCGACGATCGCTTTTTTTTCTGGGTCGTCTGTCCAAGCTTTATTGATTGGTGTAATCGTTGCTCCTGGCGCGATCGCATTGACGCGAATTCCTTGTTCTGCATATTCTAGGGCCAGTGTTTTCGTCAGATTTTCCATTCCCCCTTTGCTAATCGAATAGCTAACGTACAAAGGTCGAGGAATGATTTCGTGAACGCTAGAGATATTGATAATAATCCCAGAGCGCTTTTCAGAGAGAAAATGCTTAATTGCCTCTCGCGCACAGAGAAAAGCACCGCGCAGATTTACAGATAAGATGTTATCAAAATCTTTGGTAGCAATTTCATGGGATGGACATTCTTTCTGAATTCCGGCATTGTTGATGAGAATATCTAAGCTGCCAAATTTCTCAACAACTGTATTCACCATATCAATGATGTCTGCTTCTTGGGAAACGTCACCTTTAACAAGTAGAGATTTCACACCGCATTCTTCAACTTGCCCACAAGCTTTTTCCATTACCAGGTCTTCTGTCTCCTCGGCATCCTCCGGACTTCTGCGGTAGTTGATGGCAATATTGCAACCTTCCTCAGCCAGTCGAATGGCGATCGCTTGTCCAATACCCGAAGTAGCTCCAGTAATCAGCGCATTTTTTCCCTTTAATCCCTTCATTGCAAGTTTTCCTCGCTTTTAGGTAGGACTGTGTCAAATTAATCCTATTCATTTCACGCAAACCTATTAATCTACCTTGAGTAGTAGCTGTGAATCTCGTTCTTCAGCTACGCTCAATAAGAAAG
The DNA here is from genome assembly GCF_002154725.1 of Nostoc sp. 106C. GTDB lineage: Bacteria > Cyanobacteriota > Cyanobacteriia > Cyanobacteriales > Nostocaceae > Aulosira. Next base: position 34,927 of record NZ_MTAW01000206.1, read on the forward strand.
TTATGCCATCTAATTAGCATGTCCACTTGAACACTTATCCTAGCTGTTGCGATCGCAGTGGCAATATCAAGCGAATATCTATACTTGATATTATAATTCGGATACTTTAACCCTTTTAATATTAGTAAATACGGCTTCGATAGCAATCCGAAATCATTCGTGAGACAATGCTGAGATAAAAAGCCTTTATTCATTACTTACGTATCATTTCGGATTGCTACATCATTGATTTTGACACTGCAACCTTTGGGTGCACCTGGTTATTAAGGAGTTTTTTTTGGAGTATTTAAACGCCACATCTTTTCTAGATGAGCAATGCGTTTGCGAAGAATTTTAACTTTAAACTTGCGATAGCCAATAATTGTTAGCACCAAAATTATTGGTACTGAAATTATAGTACATGCTATAAGGGTGTCTGTTGCAACATCATTTTGCTTGCTTGGATGAACTTGCGCTTGAACAGCCAATGGTACATACATCATCTTAAAAATCTTAAATTGTTTCAATCCATACTGTATATACAGCAATTTCATGCTGCATTATGCAGAGAAATTGTAAAAATTTAAGATTTACCTTTATAAATTCTTTATTAAGCAAATAAAACAGCGTTTTAAGCAAAAAATCACACATTTTGCTGATGCGAACACAAACGACGCTGTTTTTCAAAAAAAAATTGTTAAGCAATATTTTGCCCACAGTGTCCACTGCTACGCTGTCGTAACGCTGCGCGTAGCTACGGGTATCTAGAACTTGGAGAACTAGATTTTCAACGGTTATTCGTTCCGGGTAAAAATACAGGCGGAACTGGGCTAGCTTGTGGAACTGGAGTAATTACAGTTGGTGTGGGAGTAGGTACAACTTTTTTGATAACTGCGATCGCAAATCCTCTTTGCTGCGGTTGCTGCTTACCAGATTTGTCAATTACTTGCAATGCAATTTGCGGTGGAAATTCTGAAATCACCGGCAGTTGTAGCGAACCTACTGGTTTAAGATCGTTGCCGTATGGTAGCAGCTTTATCTGAATATCTTCTCCCTCTACCCTCCAAGTTAAAGTAGCGGTTTCTCCTTCTTTGAGTGACTGATTTGGTTGCTCGTTACCATTAATTGTGAAAGAAACAATCTTAATTGGTTTGGGTAAAACTTCTATTTTGCCTTCGGTCTTTTTAGCACTAATTTTATCGCTACCATTATTTGATAAAGCTTTTAATTCAAAGGCATATTTTCCAGCTTTCAATGGTGGTATGGGTATATTTGTACATTGCAGTTGGCGATTTACTTCTTTACAGGAATTCTTTAGTTTAGAGTTGCCGATAATACCTTGATTGAATTTATAAATTATGGGATTGCTTGTTGATGTTCCTTCCTCTGTACTGCCAGTAAGCTGAGTTTCTGCCAGCAGTAAGGGATTGGTAATTGTCCAATTGACGAGAATATTTTCTCCTGTTTTGTACTGTGGTTTATTGACTTTAAAATCAACAATTTCTGCTATTGGTTTCTCTGTGATGACTACTTGGGTTGTTTGGGTATCTGTTTTAGCGGGTTCCGAAAATAATGCATTACCTTGGCGATACAAGCCTTGTAACTCAAAAGTGTAATTACCTTTGCTGTTAATCCCAGTTTTAATATTGTTACAAATCAAATCTATTTGTTTTTGGACGATACAAGGTGATATTTCATTAGCATTTTGCTTACCTAGCGACTCAGGAATACCATTCCGAAAATCGTAGGTAATTGGCTTAATGGGTTGTGGCCCTTTAACGATTAGAATTAAATTTTCTAACTGTTTATAGTTATGAATGTCCCATCTCAAAGCTACCTCATCTTCGCCTTCAGTAAGTTGAGGGCTATTGGCGCTAAAATTTTCTATTTTCAACTGCGGGGGATTTAAAATTTTCCAGATAATAAATCCTATCCCACCCAAGAAACCTAAAATCAGTAATATTAATAATATAAACTGCCATAAGGGGCGGGGTTTCCAAAGTAAAGTTCCCTGCGGTAATGAGTCAGGTAGAAGGAAATTTTGTTTATCATAGATGTTGACTTGAAAGTTGATAATTTGCCCTGCACCAAACCAAGGTTTTCGCCACCAAGGCCGAGGTTTTAATGTCAGATTAGTTTCAGAAGTTTTGCTGGGCAATAATCTTAACTCAGCCGGATCAAATTTGTAGGTAAAGAGTCTTTCTTCATCACGACTTTCAACACCAAATATCAGTTCTCGGACAATGTTACCCTGGTTAACCAAGGATAATTCATACTTGCCAGGACTACGGCTAACTTGCCCCAGAATGGTATTTAGTTGTACATCTAAGTCATAACTTATAGGAATTTGGATATACACCAAATCCAGCAATACTAAATCGGGAAATTTTTCCGAATATAAACGCAGGGTGGGTGAATAGTTCCCCGCTAAAGTATCGGCTGGCGGATGAAATTTTAACAATATTTTACCGGAATCACCAGGGTTGAGCGCTAGGGCATTAATATCAGACAATAACCCCGGCCCTTCTACTCCCGTTGTAGGATAACTGATTGTAAACCAATCATCGTCTAAATCGAGGCAAGTTAGGCGGAATCGGTCTACATACTGAGAACGATTTTCTACTGTTACCTCTAATAGCAAAGGTTCATGAAGTTTGCAAATTAGCGGCTTATTAGTATTACTGCTGGGTTTAATGGAAAAAGTTGAATCATTTGCGCGAATTACGGTGTGTTCTTTGGGTACAATTTTCAGCTGGCGTGGGAAGTTAATCGGAGTGTCTTGAGGATAATGTTGAGGCGCGTCTACAACTAAGGTATAGTCGTAAGTTCCAGGATTAGCATCAATGGGAATTTCAAATGTAAATGTTATTTCGTCACTACTTTGTTGAGTTGCGATCGCGCAACTTTCTCTAGGAACGCTAGATAATCCAGTGATATTTTTAAATTGTTCATCAAAATTTAAATATAAATCAATAATCGCATTCTGTTCTCCTATGTTGGTGACAACAGCATGGAGTGCGATCGTATCTCCTGGCATAGCATCTTGAATACCAGGTGGACTAATAAATACTTCCAGGGGACTAGGTTTAGCTTGCATGTTACCAACTCCCTTATTTAATAGGATGTGAATGTAGTTGTACCTGAAAATCTTCGCTACCACTCACGATCGCATTTGTTTGATTAATTGTTTTCAGATCAATAGTGTTGATTCTCTTGGTACTTTGATAAATTATTTCACCTGTGGCTGCTTTAAGTTTATCAAGCTTGTGTTCGGGGGTTAAATACCACATCATTATTCGTCCATCATCGCCAGCACTTACTAACAGGCGACCATCTTCATTAAATACCAAACTCCGCACTGAAGTTTTCGCTGCTGACCAGCGGTCTAAGATTGGACAATTTAATTCAGCGATTGGATTTTGGGGATTTGGAATTTGACATTGATTTAAATTCCAAATTGTAATGTATCCCGCCGAGTCAGAAGTTGCGAGGATTTTTTCTGAAGAGTTAGGCACAAAAGCTAATCCCCAAACATAGTCTTCGCGTCCTGTTCTTGGATCTAGCTTTTCGAGTTTTTGTACTGCTAAAGTTTTAATTTGATTTTTTGTTTGAGGTAGATGCCATTGCCACAATAAGAAACGTTTAAAGTTGCCTGCCATCACTAGAGTTTGATCATCTGGACTCAGAGTTAAAGCCCGAATTTGGAAACCTGATAACTTCTGTTGAGTTTGCAGGTCAATTGCTTTTGGTTCTGGCTGGAAATCATCGTTGGTCGATGTTCTCGACCATAGTCTTACCTTACCACTACCATAACCGCTGAATAAATCCAAAGAATTTTTAGTAAATACTAAGTCAAATACTCTGTCACCTTTAGCTTTGGGATCTTTTTGGTCTTGCAGTTCGTTTCTTTTTCTACCTGTGGGGACATCCCTAAGTTCAATTACACCATTATCTAAACCAACCGCAACGCGATCGTTTTCTACAGGCATAAAACGCGCGACTTCTACAGCATCATCGGTAATTGCCAACAAACCTTTGGGTTTGTGCTGTCTACCACACGCAACAGGCTGACCATCATAGGTAATGCTTGCAGGTTCTAAGTGCTTGTTATTAATATTCCAAAGTCTCAATGTGCAATCATCTGAACCACTGACAACAGACAAACCAATGCCACTAAAACCGATTGAGTTCACAGAACGAGTATGCATAATTGGCTCTGGTCTTAACAAGAATGCTAGCAATGCAAGTATGAATGCCAGAATAACCAACTGTAACCATAAAGGTAAAATCGGTAAAACTTTTAATTCTAAATTTTGGGTAGCGGGGTCTGTACTACCTAAACGTTGATCTGATAATTCCGATTTAGCTTCTAAAAGTAAAGTTTTGCCTATTCCTAACCAAGGACGTTTTATTTTGATATCTAAAATTAGTTTGCTAGTTTCTCCTAAATTAAGATTGGCCGTTGTTGGTAACGTCTTGTAAGTACATTTGCGCCAATCGCGTCCCTGAAGCTGTACATTAATTTCTTGAAACAGATTGCTAGCATTTCTAAATAGCAATTCAAAAAAAGCTGTATCAGATTTCCAGTTAGGTAACCAACTAAGTTTTTGCGGAATTCTTTGGGACTTTTGGGTAGTAGTAAACTCGATAAAACCTACAGGTAAAACTTCCAGATTACCTTCAGTGCTAGCCGGATAACCATTATTGCTGATGGCTTCAATAGTAAAAGGGTAAATGTCACTAGGCGCTTGGATTACAGATAAAGGTTGGCATTGAAATATGACTTCTATTTGACCGCCTGGATCTAGGGAAAAGCGCCGTTCTGCACTGCTGACAAGCCAAGAAAAATCCACACCTATAAACCGCAGCGTTACATTCACAATTTGCTGACCCAAATTGCGGACTCGTACTGGTATATCTACAGTGTTACGCGGATATACTTGGAACTCTCGTACAGGCAATTCCACACTCAAAAGTGCTGGTTGATTATCTGCCTCGATTTTTAACCGCAGTAAAAGTCTACGTTCTTGTCCTAACTGCGGAGAGAAAATTTTCACAGTCAAGTTGACTGTACCCACAAATCCAGGAATGGGTGTATTAAAAACGAAGGCCTGAAAAGTGGTAGTACTACCGGGAGGCTTGGCCGCTGCTACTTCTGGTTCCAGCTTATACCAGCGATATTCAGGATTGCGATTTTCTCCCGCAGCGGTAATTTCTATTTGAAAATTGGCAAATCGATCGCTGTCATTATTGACAGTCACCTCAAATAAAACTGGAGTTCCACCAGGACGGAAGGTTAAATTTTGAGTAGAAAGACTGGCATTTATAACATTATTTTGCATGAAATTTTATAATCTTAATTCTGCGAAGTCAGCAGTATTAGAAAATTAGTAGTAACACAAATTTTGGTAATAGCACCTTGAGTTAACTTTATAAATATATTGTGCAAATAAATCTGTCAATCTAGATAAAATCTATAAATAAAATTAATATATTAAACAAATTTATCTTTTACTGAAAAATCATAGGTATAGCTAGCAATGCCTATCATATTTGGGTTTTGATAAGCATTGCCCAGTCTAAAATATTTAAATTTTTATGCACTATTTTAGCCGTGTCATTCCACTACATTATCTGGAAACCCTTCATTTTAATTGGCAATGAATTATAAAATGATGCTGTTGATGAACCCTAATTTCTCAACCGGAAGCGTACTGGCATTTTATCAGAGGGATAAATTAATAGGTTTTGCTGTAAATCTTCCAGAGAAGAACGACCGTTGACTAACTCCCAATCGAAATAGCGGAGTAATAATGCCAGCATCACAGTTGCTTCCAGCATTGAAAGATGCTCTCCCAAGCAACGATGCAGCCCTGAGCCAAAGCCTATTATTGGCAGTGAACTTGTTTCCTTACTCTTGTCTAACCAACGCTCTGGCAGAAATTCTTCGGGATTAGCATAAACTTCTGGATCTCTTCCAGCCGCAAGTATTGACCAGAATACTCTCGTACCACGAGGAATTACTTGACCCTCAATTACAGTGTCGCGTTGAGTTTCCAATGAAGTCGAGCCTGTGGCAACTGGATAAAGGCGCAAAATTTCTTTGAAAATTGCGCGAATATAAGCTAATTCTTTGAGGCTTTCTATATTAAAACCGCTTTGACTTTGCCAAGCTTGGTCAACGATGACCCTTGCTTGCTGAAAAACCCTTTGATTTAAGGCCAATGCTCCTACTGCAAAGGATAAACTATGGGCAGTTGTGTCAGTACCAGCTATTAAGAGTTCTACAGATTCTGCTATTAAAGTTTCCCGATTGTATTTTGGTTCTTTGGCAGCGATTTTAACTAACATTGATTCCCGGAACAAAGGACTTACCTGTGGTAAATCGGTGTGATTTTGTTCTCGCATCTGTAAAGCTAAGTCTACACGGGGAGTGAGAAATTCCTCTAAATATCGTCTTGCTGCCCAATAATCTCGTGAGTTTTTAGTTGGCAGATATTTCATCCATCGTTTCTCGCCAGTTGCTTGGCGTAGGAACCGATAGCCGACAATAGACATTGCTTCGTATACTTTGGCAACTTCTAGGGGTGGCCCTTCCTGACTAACACTTTTTCTATTTACAGGAATGCCTAGTACTAGAGAAGAAATCACCCTCATTGTCAGTTCTACAAACAGAGGATCTACCTCAACTTCTTTTGGTGGTGCAGCTTTCTTCAGTGTCTCAATTACTTGTTCGCAGGCTTGGTTAATAATTTCCACATATTTGGAGAGACTGCTAGAACTGAATTCCGGGTTCCAAGCCTTGCGTCGCCATTGCCATTCAGCCCCGGTTTCACCCAAAAGAATGGGGCCGCTGATATCGTTCCAAGCTTTGCGCGATCGCTCAGATCTAATTAAGCTACCATCTCTCATACCATTGATAATGGTGTCTTCGATAACTTTTGGCTTACTCAAAACCACAACTGGATAGCTATTAGTCCAGACAACATACATCGGCCCTAACTGCTGGCTCCAATCAAATATTAATTTGAAGTATTTTTTCTGTTTTACGGCTGCTAATACTTGTGGAAGATTTCCTAACAGCCAATGTTTGGGCGGAGAAGGAAGCGATTGTAGCGATTTGTATGTGTTTTTTTGCTTCCACCAACGCCACCCAAGTGTTCCCGCTATGCTAGTAACGCCGATAGCTAAATATGGAAATGAAGAGGAATAAGCAATCTGAGCAGTAATCTCTTGGAACATGATTCCGCCTTGTCAACCAAAAACTTCAGATTACCCAGATACTATCGTATTGTTTCCAGATTCGCAGAGCTTGTTTTCATCGAGCGATCGCTCTCACTTTTAACGGTAGTGTTGTTGTGCTGCGCAATGCTTCTAAGGTTGATTAAACACTTAATCTTTCTATGCCTGCAACTACCTTCCCATGTCTAAGCTACACCACAGCAAAACCTGTATGTTGCCGTATTTTAGGATGACGAAAACCAAGAACTATATCTTCTTTAGGAACTCCAACTTCTAGCAAATCACTTGCTACACCTTCTTCAGTGTCATCCCATTGAATCCAAATCTTTTCAGCAATTAAACTTAAATGGATGGGTGTGGCATGAAGATATTTGTCACCACTCCAACCTATATCTAAAACTAAGTATTGCCCACGTTCATCATCAAATAAAACTTGAGAAGCATAACCATCACCTAGCGCAGTTCGATAATCGGCATGATTTCGGAGTACGCTTTTAATAATGTGTTGGTATTTTAATCGGGTATCCATTGCACGATTGCCTCATTTTCATCATCAAAGACAATATTTGTTCAAACAATCACTCCGCAAATATAAATGTTTGCTTGACCTGTCGCTCATTCCAATTCAAGAAAATCATGAGACATATATATTGTTAGTAGGGGTTTAGCAATGCTAAACCCTTACCCACGTATCTGTTTTATTATTAAAAAGCAATGGTATCATCTACTTTTATACCCTGTTCTTTTAGCAATATTTTCCAACTCCTTACCAAGGCTTTTGTGATCGAGCGCATCCAAATATCTCTTTCCTCTTTCGGTAATAACGAAATGAGATCTAACGTTTATTGGTCTGTTACTTTTATCATTAAAAATTGAATTGCCACCTATTTCATCAATTAACCCTCTATTTCTTAATCTTTCCAATAAATCTTGACCTTTCGGATAATTAAATTGATAGCTATCATTTTTTTCGTCACCTGTAATTTTTCTAAGAGTGATATACTCATACGCATCTAAAACCGTTGAAATTAAGAGTTCATTAATATCTTCTCCTAGCTGACTGACTTTATCCTTAACTTCTTCTTTGATGCTATTCAGCTTTGCTTCTAATCCATCTTTACTAAGAGATACTCCACTTAAATCTTCAATACGAAGAGTTAGGATTAGTAGAATCGCAACTACTCCGATGGCAAGAAGTAGCTCTATTGTTGCTTGGCTGGTTAATACTTTTATAAGTAAAATTACTTCAACAGTAACAACTGCTAAAAAAACTGCCCACCATCTAGATGATGCCATATTTGTTTTGATTCCTCATTTTTGTATTGACTAAGCTTGCCATTCAGTGTTTTTCAAGTAAATAACCTACACAAATAAGAAACATTGTTCCCTACGCTTAACTATCATTTTTACCTCACTCCTTTGCAATTTGTTTTATCAGTCTAAATAACTGCGATCGCACTTCTGTAAGCGATCGGAATAATCTTGCCTTAATTTACTAAAGAATTTAAATGTAGGGTGTGTTGTCGCGCAGCGCAACGCACCGACCCACCATCAACAATTTAAGGTGTGTTAGCCTACGGCATAACACACCCTACTGGCGTGTGTAGGCTAAAGCAGTGCATTATATTTCTAATTTATAGGGCGCTAAAGCGCAACTACAAACATTTTTTATTGCAACATTTTAGTCTTGTCACGCCACTACAGACTGTTAAAATACTTGCTATTTTAGAGGCTTACTCAAGGCTACAACAAGATCATCTTTTTTCATCTTACTGATGCCAGAGATTCCTCGTTTCTTTGCCATCACTTTTAGTTCAGCCGTTGACATTGTTTTGAGAATATCAGCGTCGGTAATTGTATCTGGCATTGGTTGAGGAGTAAGATAAAAAACTTGATTTAAAGCATCAAGTTTTTTGCCTTTGGTAATTCCACATTTCAGATTAAGGATTGGCTCTAATGTTTTCCAATATTGACGGGGAGCTTCATCAATACGGTTTGTAGCTATAGCAGATTTAACTGCTTTGAGAGCACCATCTGGTTGCTTGACTAAATACTCTAATGCTGCTTTAATTTCCTCCCTAGATGCCTTAGAGAGATTGATTTTTGGAATTTTTTCGCCTGCAAGTATTTTTGTTACTTCAACTGTCTCATCACTACCATCGGTGATAATGCACCAAACCCGATCCAAGCCAGCTTCTTCTGCAATCGCATAAATGAAAGAGTTAGCAATTACTTGATACTTATCTTTGCCAGTTTCTTTGACAATCACTGGAATCCAATTGCGTCCGCCTTTTTGGTTAAGCAAATGGGCTGAAGCTTTGATTAAAAATTCAGGCGCATCAGTTCCTTCACCTGGGTCAATTTCATCCAGATATAAATGCATTAAATTTCCAATATCGCTGAGACTATTCATTGTAAAAAATACTCCTGTGCTAAATCTTTGTAATATTCATGAGCAGAGCGATCTCGATAAACCGCAGGAATACGCGAGAAAGCTGCACCAGCTATGTTAGCGTAGCTTGGAACCTCATGAATATGAAGGTCTTTTTTAGCATTGCTATACTTGGGATAGAAGTAAGACAGTAAATCAAAGCCTTCCTTTTTAGCAGTTTTAATAATATTACTAATTTCTTGTTGAGCAACTGCTAATTGAGGTGGTGTCATCTTTTCACCATTGAAAAAAATTGGCAATGGAATAGGGCTACCATCAGCTTTTTGAGATTGTACTTCTGGAATAAACTTCTTCATTGCCATTGCTGCATTTTCTAAAGAGAAAAGATTATTATGCTTTGTGGGAATAAGAATGACATCAGCCGCATAAACAGCCAGTTGACTAAATACTCGCCAGTTAGGTGGCGCGTCTATCAAAATATAGTCATATTCTTGCCTTGACAATTCTAGCTTGCGATAAAGAGTGTGAAGCTTTAGAAGATTACGTAAGCGATTTTCAGGTTCATCTATCAATTTTTGATCGGCGGGTATAACATCAAACCTGAGTTCGCTACTAAGCTTTTTTAGAGGAATTTTATAAGGATGTAAAGTACTTTGAAGTTCTACATCTCTTTCTGTAAGAGCTTCAAATACACTTCCTTTACTTAATGGAAGACCTAAAGAACTCGTTAAATCTTGTTGGTTAGGATCAAAATCAATTGCTAAAACTTTTTTACCCAAAAAAGTTAATATTGCGGCTAAATTAACGGTAGTTGTAGTTTTTCCAACTCCTCCCTTATTGTTATAAACTGCAATGGTTAATGCTTTAGCCGGATTTTCAATTTTTTGCCGAATTGAAGCAATTACACTATCAATATTATTTGCATCAATTGGAAGACATTTTGTCGCAGGATGGATCACTTTTCCATGCTTACGAAACAGTTGAATATGGCAAGAATTAGTAATTATCCCCCACTGTACTGTTTTGCAATTAGGTGCAAGTAGATAACGCTTTATTTGCTTAACAGTTGTTTGATATTGTGCAGCATCTTCAGATAGATTAATATCTCTACCCTTTAATTCAAGTAGAAGGTATGGATTAGATTTTGTGTGTAAAAAGGCATCATCATCAATAGTTTTCCTCGCTGCTTTATCAACAGCGCCGTCGCCAGTATTATATTCGGGATAAATTTCTTCAGATTGAAACCCTAATGCCCTCAACAAGTGAGAAGCGAAAAAGTCGTTTACAACAGGTTCTTGTGCATTTTCGGGAAGGCTTTGCAGGGCTTCTCGAAGGCTAATAATTGTGACGCTCATAGTATGAGTTGACTTCCAGCAAGGTCTTGGTCTAGTGTTCCCATTTGAGGACAATTATTAATTAAATAAGGTGATTATGTAGAGAAAATATATTTCAATAAGTAAAAGACTAGATTGTGCATTTAAGTAGGTCAACTTTGAAAAACGTAAAATAGATTTCTTGCGATTACTTCGCTACACTGCGTTTCGCTCGTAATGACATTTGACGTTTAATTATGTTGAGCTACTTATTTTGATATTTTATGCAAACAAAAAGGCAAATTATTTTCTCAATTTACCTCTTTGCTGGCTAATTCCACTAACTAATGTCAAATTTTAAATAATTATTCCGCAGATATGACTGTTTGGTTTACCGCCGGACGTGCTTTCCTTCGGGTTGACCTGCGTGTTCCACCAGCCATCCCATACTCGTCACTAGTTTTGCCATAGCGAGATGCAATACTCAGCAGCATTTTCTCAGAAAGAGTATTCAACTCACTTTCTGCTTGTGATAATGCATTCTGTGTCTTTTCCACCATTGCTCGCGCTTGATTGTAAGCGGTTAGCTTATCTCGGATCTCCAGAATTTTATTGTTGTAACTAGCGATTGATAACCCATCACCAAAGTCTAACTGAGGATTAATCATCTGCATTCCTTCAATCCGTCGTTCAGCTTTGGTGAGTGCGGTCGAATTGCGTTTGCGTGGCGACATAAAATTTTTCTGTTTGAATTTTGATATGGAAAACCCCGATAGTTTTTTCTACGGTGTTTTTTATATACAATCACAATACGCAATGGGCGGAGGCACTAGCCACAGTGAAGCTACAGAAGTTTGCAAGCATTAGGATTAGCAAACTAGATCGCTAAGGGTATATTTGCTGAAATTAGTCACAAAAGCTAGTTTGAAAGTTGCAAACGCTAGTTTAAAAGTTACAAACGCTAGTCTAAAAGTTACAAACGCTAGTCTAAAAGTTGCAAACGCTAGTCTAAAAGTTACAAACGCTAGTTTAAAAGTTGCAAACGCTAGTCTAAAAGTTACAAACGTTAGTCTAAAAGTTACAAACGCTAGTCTAAAAGTTACAAACGCTAGTCTAAGAGTTGCAAACGCTAGTCTAAGAGTTACAAAAGTTGATTCACGGAGCGATCGCACTGTTAAAATACCACCATTCTAAAGTGCGATCGCTCATTCTACTGAACCACTAACTCTCACTACTCGGTTATCAATTTTGAGAGAATTTCCTGGTACATAATTGTCTGGATCGTTTTGCCAAAATCATGAGACCAGGATACTGCTAACTCTGCCATCACTTGATTTGTGGAAGTGAGTGTGACACCGTGATTTTCCATTCTCCGCAAAGCAGTTTCATCAGCTAGCGTTGTTGGCGAGCCGCCTGCGTCAACTACAACTTGCACTTCATACCCATCTTCCACAGCACTGATTGCTGGATATACAATGCAAACATCATTGGTTAATCCTGCCATAATCAGCTTCTTTTTACCCGTCGCCTCAACGGCTTGTTTGTATTCTTCATATTCCCAACAATCCACAACGCCGGGACGTTTGACTCTCTGCGCGTATTCTTCTGGCGCAATGTTTTGTAAATCTTCCAGCAATAAGCCTTGAAACTCGGTTTCCATACTGCTAGTTAAAACAAGTGGCATACCTGTTTCTTTAGCAGTGCGAGCCAGAGCGCGGGTGTTTTGCACGATCTCTTCTCGTGGCAAATTTCGAGCTAGTTTAATTGTGCCTTGCTGATGGTCAATCAACAGCATTGCTGAATCATGAACCGTAAATTTACTTTTCATTTTCAGTTCCATGAAGTTACGGGTAGATTATGGTGTATGTTTCTTTCAATCAGCAAGTAGGAACAAAATAGTGCTATACGCACAAAAATGTATGCATAAACCTGAAACACCTAGTTCTAACGTGCTTGATTCCCACCCATATCTGCGGCAAACTCTCGATCTCGTTGCTGATAAATGGGTTGTAGCAGCTTTATATGTTCTCTCACGTGGAACAAAACGTTATGGTGAATTGCAGCGAGAAATTGGCGATATTTCTCAACGAATGCTCACTCGTACTCTGCGCGACTTGGAACGGAATGGACTGATTGAGCGCAAAGTCTATCCTGTTATACCGCCAATGGTTGAGTATTCGTTAACCCCTTTAGGGCAAACTTTAAATCAAGTTTTGAAAAGCCTTTGTGAATGGTCAACAGTCAACTTTCAAAATGTAGAGGCTGCCAGAAATAAATATGACAATGCTGAACATTAATCGGCAGTTGTGAATGCGATCGCTAGCACTATTAAAATATCAGCATTAGCGCGATCGCTCTTGGTAATTTGGGTAACCCTGAAGCTCTGAATGCCCTTGGGCAAGCATTAGATGACCCAGATCGGGAAGTTTGCATCTATGCACAAAGGGCTATTCAGAAGATTCAAGAGTGTTAATAAATACGCAATAGCAATCAAATTTGTTTATACTTTCAATTGCTTAGAACGAGATTATCTAGGATGAATGTGCCGTCTAGGGCCCCATCCTGGATTAACAATAGCGGCTAAATCTTCTTCAGACAATCTGTCGATTTCAGCCTCCAGTTCTTCAACTGTGAAGTCATAGCCACGCTCTTTAGCAATTTGGATAAAGGCGTCTGGATTGGCTGTGGCTTTAAGTCTTTCCTTTAATGCTTGGTCTTGTTTTACAGCTTTAAAAAGTTGGGCAGCATTTTTTTGTGGCATAACAATCCATCTCCTGTTTAAAACATTAGATTGGAATTTAGTAACTAGACTCCTGTTGTGTTACCAAGTCTAGTAGAGAATACCCTAAATCAGGTTATAGACCTTGATCTTAAAACTAATAGAGAAAATAAAATGATTTTGACAAAAAAATATAACTTTCGGCTAATACAACTATCTTGGTTACGAGATTCAGTCTGATTTTTGCAAGTTCGTAGTACTTGCGCAGTATTAAAAGGCGATCGCTTTTAGTAATTTAGAGGAAACCCAAAGCTCTCAAACCCTTTCAGCAAGCACTAAATAGCCCAAATGGGCAGATTTGTATCTACGTCCAACGGCAATTCACAAGATTCAGGAGCGATCGCTCCTCTAAGGTTGATTGGTAGAAACTTCATTCACTCTTGAGTTTGTCTGTTGTGAAATATACCTCTGTTTGAGTACCGAGACTATCCCGATAATTACTACCAGTATTGACAATTACAGTATATGGATTAATTGTTGGTAGTGGAGATGAATGCGAAATATAAATTTTATTATTAATGATGATCTTTCCTGAAGAAATTTGTTTCAGCTTTTTGATAAACTCAACATCAACATCGCCATTGCGATAACAGAGTCTTCCAAAAGCTAAACCTGTTGCTTGTGGAGGAACTGTGAGCAAATAAAAATAGTCGGGACGCAACCATTCCTGCCAACTATCATCGCCACCTTCGCCAATATATTGAATCGATGATTGAGGCACTTTTGACCAAGTTTGAGGAGAAAGCGCTTTTGGAAAGATAATTACTTTTAGTTGTTTTTTCCCAGCCAGAGAAACTTTTATAATGTACGTTCCATCACGCAACTTAACTCCAGAATCATCATAATTTTTAACTGCGATTTGTGTAAGAGTTTTGGTACTATCACACAATTTAGTCCGCTGATTGCCAGGTAATTGAAAAGCTGCACAAACTATAATGCAGATCAATATTAAACAAATGGGGATACAAGTAAACAGAAGTCGATGAAATTTCATCACTCTACTAAGCAGAGAAAATATTGTATCCTTTATAACAATGGTGAAGTAGAGTTGTAATTGAGATTTAGTGGCTTTGAGAGCATAAACTATCTGCTAAATAGAACGGTGTGGAAAAACAAAACTATGTTTTGAAAAATCAAATAGGCTTAAACCCTCTTCCCTCCTGCCTCCTGCCTCATCCCAACGATAAATATTCACGCCGACCTACTTAAATCGCTACAAAACTGCTCGTTGTAACTCCGGGAATACCTTAGATACCTTACTCAATACATAATCACCATAGGTTCCGCGAAAGTCGTGAACGCTAGCTTTATCCCAACGTTCTTCTCGATCGTCATTGATCACCAACCCATCTAGTGGAATCGGCTTAACCTCTACATTAAAATTAGGATCGAAAAAGAAAGGGAATGAAAGGCGATCGCATCCCGACACATTTTGAACTCGATGAGGTGTAGAACGATACAAACCTCCAGTCATGCGATCGAGCATATCGCCAATATTGCAAACAAAGGAACCAGCAAGAGGAGGCGCAGCAACCCAGCGTGACTTAGATTTCACCTGTAATCCGCCTGAATTATCCTGTTTGAGAATAGTCAAAACACCGTAGTCAGTATGTTCTCCTACTCCCCACCTCTGTTTCTCCTCAGGCGGTGATAAATCTGGGGGATAATTAAAAATCCGAAATAAAGTTAACGGATCTGATGTATAACGTTGAGCAAAATACGATTCTTCCAGTCCTAAGCTAAAAGCAATACCAGCCATTAGCGTATGTCCAAGTTGCGTCATCGCCTCCATATATTCCAGCACCGTTTCGCGGAATAGAGGGATGTTGGCGGGGAAGAGGTTGGAACCATGCAAAGGTGTCTCAGCTTTTACCAGCGGGTGATCCTCTCCTAGTTCCGCACCAAAATAAATCCCTTCTTTGAGATCGGGTTTACCAGATGTAAGTTCGCTCCCAACTGGAAAGTATCCCCGCCATGCTTTCCCAGCCAAAGCCATGCGGATTTCCAGTTTAGTTTCCAAATCTTGGGCGAAAAACTTTCGGCTGAGTTGTTCCAACCTTTGCTGCAACTCTTCATCTACGCCATGTCCGACAATATAGAAAAACCCGCACTCACGACATGCTTGTCCAATTTGAGATGCAACTATTAAGCGATCGCCTTTTCCAGAAACCAACGCGCTGATATCAATTACTGGAACTTGCGCAAATCCTTCGTCCACAACTTGCGAGATTTTCATGTTACTATCATCCTCATTTTGTGCAGTGTATAACACTCACATAAAAAGAATTATGGCGCACATATCGGTCGAACTGGTGAGAGCTTTGATCAGAATATTTTGTTGAATTTCTTGATATTTAGTTAGGAATTGCCATTTTATTACTCATAGGATAAGGTGCAAACAGATTTCTGCTACGCTTACCACGAATGTAGCGATCGCTAAATCTATGATCAATTTAACTTCACCGAATTTTAGATTTTAAATAATAAAATTGGAAATTTAAAATTTAAAAAGATCTGATACCAATTCCAGGAAAAAATGAGACAGATGCGTAGGTTGGGGAGCCACTCACGTGGGCGGGTTTCCCGACTTGAGTGAAGTGGCGTTTGAACTGAGTGAAACCCAACAATTAAAAGACTTTGGAATGTTGGGTTTCGTTCCTCAACCCAACCTACATCTACATCATATTTTTTGTGAAATGGTATGAGAGCAAGTAAATTTATTTTTGGAACAAATCCAAAATCTACAATTCTTTACTCAAACCCCTAGCTTCAGGTAGGGAGTCAATTCAAAATCTAAAATTGTTTGACATTGTAAAATGATGCTTGTTATCGGGCATCACTTTAATAACTTATATTTATCAGTATAAACAGAAAAAGTATTTGTTGTTACCTAAATAGCAGAATACATTAAAATTATCAACTAAAAAATGTAAAAAAATTATGGATTCACATGTTACTGCTAAAAAGATTGACTGGAATCCTATTCTTTGTCAAATTAAGTATACAAAAGGTCATAACTTGCCTACATATACTGGCGATTTAAAAACAGCATTGCTCAATCATGCAGGACTAACAAATCATTCTAAAGGTGAAGAAGCGTATCAGCTAGCTCGAGAAATCGCTCGACTAACAACATACAGCGATCCAGAAATTGTCTACTGGTTCTCTCGTCTTATATCTCTAATAAATGATTAAACATATATCATAATCATGTGTTTTGAGAGATTACTTTAGATAGTTGACAATGAATGCATCTATATACAAGCTTTTTTTGCGATCGCCTAATCATAAATAGATTTCTGGCAAAAAATCTAAATCAGACTCCAATAACAGTTGTACACAGTGAAAACTCTGGGCAAAGGCTTTCTCTGCTCATAACTTTTCAAGACAGATCTACAATGATATTTCTCTGTGTACATTTTTATGTTTATCGGTGGTTCTATATTTAAAACCTCGAAAGAAGTTAATTTGCAACACTTTTTCTTTGAATTTTTATTCTTTGCTTTTGTCTATTGGCGCAGCTAGCGAACCTTCAGAAAGACCAGCTTCACGCAGACGAAAAGCACCAATATTTCGGCTGAGTACCGCCAACCCTGCGAGGTGTGCTTGTAAGCCTGCTGTACTAGCGCAGCAATCAGTTAAGACGATAGGTTCAATGCCAATATCAAAAAAATCCATTGCTATTTTCAACACACACATATCAGTGTCAATCCCTGCAATGAAAACCCGTTCAAAACAGTGTTTACGAAAGTAGCCTGTCATGTCATCGGGTATCCCGCACAGCCCCAATTTAGAAAAAACTACTTCTGGTTTAATCCAAGGTTGTAGTTCTGAGGCAATATTAGTTTCTGGTTCATGAGTACAGCTGTGCCAATCAAGGAATTTCTGATACGGTCCATCAGGGGTGTTAATAAACCTAGTAAATAAAACTGGTGCATAATCATTTTGCTCGATTAAACGGGCAACTCGCTGCGGGATGTGATGAGTAAATTCATTGATAAAACCCGATTGAACATCAACGACGATTAATGGATTGGACATGAGAAAAGTAATAAACAATGATAATGTAGTTTTTTTGATTCCGTATTCTTAAGATGAGATTTTGGGCGTTACTGATTGATGGAATGAATTTTGTTTCGCGCAAAGGCGCGTTCGCTCTCAAGCGTTCCCGTACCCCTACGCTTAAGCAAGCTACGTGTAGCGTCTCCGACAGGAGAAAGGTAGAATCAATCTTTAGCTTTGGTCAAAAATTTTAATTCATACCACATTTATGCAACGCCGGATTTTGATATTTCTGACTCTGGATCACCCTTAACTGATATTTATCTGCGTAGCGATTGATGGACAATTAAATGATTCCCAGGCATTACTACCCCTAAGGAAAACTTCCATCCAGCGTGTCTGTTCACCTTGTGCATTAGTCCAACCACTGCTACCAGGCGCAAAAGCTAACTGTCCCGATTCAACGGCAAAGCTGCCATCGCTTCTCGTCGCTTTCCGTTCTATGTCACCAATTTGCAAAAGCACAGTATCATCTTGGTGTGTAGAACTAGACTCATGCTTAATAGTGGTTTTCAAATTACCGTAGCCATCAATATAGGCAATACAGTTAGGCGGCACATCAGGTATATCAGAACGGGGAATCTCTTCACCTAAAGCATCAGGTTGACCTAAGGCGATCGCTCCTGCTGCTTCGGGAAACAAATCGCGAGAACGAAACTGTGAACCTTCCGCCGCAACAGCAGCCCAGCGCAACTCCACTGCTAAATCGCGCACAAATGAGAAGGCATAACCAGCATTGACGCCAATTACGCGCACACCCGTTGGTAAGCGTGCGAAAGCCAGACGCTCACCTGCATTACTAGCACGTGCCTGTCCGTCATCTTCACGGGGTGCAACGTTGTGGTAAATTATTGTCCCGGCGGGGGCTTGATTTAAACCTAACTGCGCAATACAGAATCCTGCCGCAAGTGTAGCAAAAGCTGGCACAGGTGTAAGTATTGGTTCAGCATCTGGTAGATAGAGTTTGAGTCGCTGCACGACTTCTGCAAAAGCAAGGTCGCCGAAGCCATAATCAGCGATGATGTGAACTAGCATAAAGTCCTGTCTCCTATACTGACGCTATCCCTTTTGCTGTGTCCCGGACAATTAAATCAACAACATCCTCCAAGCTTCCTGTTTGCTTGTAAACTTCACGCTGCCGTGTTGCGCCGTTTCCTTGCTGCATAGTTTCTTGTACAAGAGAAGAGACTTCATCCCATTCTCCATACTCCTCAAGCGATGGACGCACAAAGTTAAGAAAGCTCTCAACCAGATTCCGCGCTGGAACGGCTTTCATCTCACTAAAGTCGATTAAATCCTCATCTAATCCGTAGCGTGCGGCGCGCCAGTGAGCAACACGTATAAGTTCGTGGCGCACTCTGGGAAAGGGTTTATCCTGTATAGCTTGTTCATAACAAGTTCGTGCCAATGCCCGTACAAGCCCAGCTACCATTACCGCTTCGTCTACCGTTTGGCAGACATCTGTGATCCGAAATTCTATTGTGGGGAAGCGCTCTGACAAACGTATATCCCAGTAAATCTTCGTCCCATCCTCTACGCTTTTTGTTGCCACCAAAGCTTGTACAAGCTTTTCGTACTCGGCTAATGACTCAAAAATCAGTGGTGCTCCAGATATGGGCCATTGGCTCCAAATCTCAGTACGATAGCTGGCATAACCTGTATCTGTACCTAACCAGAAGGGTGAAGATGCTGCCAGTGCCAACAGCGGCGCTAACCAAACACGGGCACGATTAACTACGTTAATAGCATAAGAGCGATCGCTTATTCCCACATGGACATGACAGCCAAAAATAACGAGCTCGCGGGTAAGTTGTTGATAATCTCGCATCAGCCCTTGATAACGTTCTTTGGGCGTGAGTTTTTGGTCTTCCCAGTGCGAGAACAGGTGTGTCCCAGCGGCGGCAATTTGCTTACCGTCCTTGGCTGCTGCTGCAATTACTTCGCGCCGCAAACGCACCAGTTCAGAACGCACATCAGCTAGCGTACGACAGATAGGTGTACCAATTTCTATCTGCGATCGCTGCGCTTCTGGCTGCACCTCCTCCCCAAGAACTTTCTGGGCTTGCGGGAGAATGCGTTCTACACGCGAACTCAACTCCCGTGTTACAGGATGAATAATTTGATATTCCTCTTCGACACCAATAGTAAATTCTTCAGTCTCGGATGGCATACCTAGTGTCTCCTGTAGTTGTTCACAAACTTTGTTAGCAGGAACGGCAACTTTTAATCTTAATCAGTTTAAGAGCTCCTATCCTTTTAAGGGCTAGGTGTACTTAGTGCTATTTGGTTAGACCCAAAATAGAGATTTTTCAATTCTTCCAAAGAGATATCGGTCTGTGGTTGTGGATTACGGAAGTAAGGATGAATTGGAAGAATATTAGTTGCACGGTGTGCCTCAGGCGAGGACAAAATCTGCTCTATTAAGGTCAAATAGTTTTGGGCAGTAGTTTCCCAAGTGTATGTATTCAGTACCCTTTGCTGACCAGCATCAGCAAAATACTCCCACTCATGAGCATCGCATAGTAAGCGCTCCAAGCCCTGCCCAATATCAGCAGAATCTTCTGGATCAACAAGTACGCCATATTCTTGATCTCCATCTCTCAGGCTCTCGCTGGGGCCTCCATTCTTCGTTGCTACCACAGGCAATCCTGTAGCCGCAGCTTCTAAGGGAGCCAAGCCAAAGGGTTCATAAAGCGCAGTTAAGGCAAACACCGAGCGCCGTTTAGCCAGAAACCGATAGGCCGCAGCCAGTGACTCTTGTTCTTGGCTTGGCAAGCCGAAGGCAGTGATTTTACCCCATAAGCTGTTTTCTTCGACAATCTCTCGGATAGGAGCTAATACCTCTTCGGTTATATCGTCGCTAGCCTCCTCTCGCAGCGGATCGTCTAGCCCTCCTGTTAGCAGCAATAAGTTAGCTCGTTCCTGAAGCTTTTGGCTGTTTGCGAAGGCTTGCACCAGTCCTAACAAGTTTTTTTTCAGTTCTAATCGGCTGGATGATACAATCACTGGCAAATCCCGACGTGATTCTGGAATATCTCGTGCCAATCGCTCCTGAAGAAACTGATAGATAGCTTCCTCGTTGTGGGAACGTGCCTGGCTACTGAAGATAGAAAAATCTGCTCCTGGTGGAATCACTGCAAAGCAGTTGTCGTTGTCTACTTCCACCGCCCCATGATAGAGTCGATGAGAGTACTGTTCAAAGCGTTCCTGTTGTGTACTGGTGATATTCATAGCCGAGCGATTAATGCTTAAGCGTTCGGCTAGTATGCGGTATCTAAAATGGAATTGCTTCTCTATTTCTGCTAAATTCTCCGGATTTACCTCCAATTTGTCCATTTTTTGGGCACCGAGAGAATGAGCAGTAAAGGTGAAAGGTATGCCTGTCTTCTCCTCAATCAAAACGCCACACAGTCCACCATCGCCATAATGAGCAGTCATAGCATCGGGTAACCCACCCTGCTGTTGATAAAATTTGAGGATGTTGGGTACCCAATCGGTAACCAGATGAGACCACAACAACTCTTTAGGCAGAAATTCTTTTGGCCCTGCTGGTAATCGAATAATCCGGACGTTATCTAAACCAGGATAACTATCAAACACTTCAGCAAACTCTGGCCACTCTGGGTCGATGATTTGGCGGGTGAGAATATCAATTGTGTGACCCTTTTGAGCTATTGCTGTGACGACTTGCTTGACGTAGATTAGTTGACCTCCAAAATCTGGATGTTTAGTAATGTGACTGTTACCTGAATCGAAGTTGCCTTGAGGGTTAAGAAATCCAATGTGCATGGCTCACTTCCTAATACAGGTTGATTTCTCTGTTAAAATTTATGCCTGAAGATGGCACTATTCAGACCTCCAAGAATAAAAAGTGCAAGCACTAAGGCTATACATGAGCGCCATCAAAAAGTCAGCCAAAAGACTTTCAAGGGTTTCTTTGGCTTATACCCAGAGGATTCGCGCATTTCTCTAATGCTTTCTACTACTTAAGTTAATCGCTACTGTGGCTTGCTCACATATATCGGATGACATAAAATGCTAACCAGTGCCTATCCTTGAGTCTTATCTGGGAAGCTTCCAAGTACTTTTGAGAAAT
This sequence comes from Nostoc sp. 106C, assembly GCF_002154725.1. Lineage (GTDB taxonomy): Bacteria > Cyanobacteriota > Cyanobacteriia > Cyanobacteriales > Nostocaceae > Aulosira. Next base: position 56,790 of record NZ_MTAW01000206.1, read on the forward strand.
GTGCTGTGCGATCGCAAATCGATTAATGCATCATCATCTAAATCTAATAACAAAAGCCTCCTAGCTATTATCCAAGCTAGGAGGCTTTGTGCGTAATTAAGAGACCTGGCATCGAGCTATTGTGGCGGGAGGCAACCCTCCAACTATCGTGGCCGCAGCAGCGTTTCACCTCTGAGTTCGGGATGGGGTCAGTGTGGTTCCACCGCGCAATAGACACCAGGAAAACTTTGAG
>NZ_MTAW01000044.1 GCF_002154725.1 Nostoc sp. 106C
TAAATGGGTTAGGTATAAACTTTTGTTGGGTTAGTTCTGGACGGTTGAGATAACCCCTGGCTAATCCAATCCCACCAATATGTATCTCTCCTGCTACACCAATCGGTACAGCTTGCAAATCTTCATCCAGGATATAAATCTGTGTATTCGCAACGGGGCGACCAAGAGTAAGCTTTTGGCTGGTATCAGTATATTCGGCCATTGTGGCGCAGACAGTGGATTCTGTTGGGCCGTAAGCATTGAAAAAGCGTACTCTCGAAGACCATTGTGCTGCTAACTCAGTTGCACAGGCTTCTCCAGCTACAATAATGGCTTGCAAGCTGGGAATTGGCTGATTTGGCATAGCCGCTAATGCGGAAGGAGGTAGAGCTACATGGCTAATTTGATACTTATTGATGGTTTGCATCAAATCATTGCCTGGAAGTAATGCCTCTTTTTTGGTCAGACATAGCCTTGCACCAGAACACAATGCCATCAAAACGTCTGCAAGCGAAGCATCAAAGCTGAAGGAAGGAAATTGCAGAATCCTGCTGGTTGGCTGAACATCAAATTTTTTAATTTGTGCCAAAGCTAAGGTACATAGTCCTTTATGGGTGACTAGTACACCTTTGGGTTTACCTGTAGAACCAGAGGTATAAATAATATAGGCTAAGTTACTTACCTGGACGTTACTTACAGGTTTAGACTGTGAGTATTGAGATATTTCTCCCCAGTCTTTATCTAAACAAATTACAGTTGCTTGATGCTCAGGTAAAAGAGTTAGTAGCTGTTCTTGAGTCAGCAAAACCTGTAATTGCGCATCCGCAATCATGAATGCTAAACGTTCTTGGGGGTAAGCAGGATCTAATGGCACATAAGCACCACCTGCCTTGAAAACTGCCAACATTCCCACGATCATTTCTAGGGAACGCTCGACACAGATACCCACAAGTACTTCTGGGCCTACACCTAAGCTTTGTAAATAGTGTGCGAGTTGATTTGCTCGTTGATTTAATTCCCGATAGGTCAATTGTTGATCTTCAAACACTACTGCTACTGCATCAGGGGTGCGCTCAACCTGTTTCTCAAAGAGTAGATGAATGCATTGATCTTGGGGATAATCAACTTGAGTGTCATTCCATTGCCACAAAAGCTGATGCTGTTCGCTAACACTCAGTAGTGGTAATTTAGCGATATTTTGTT
>NZ_MTAW01000177.1 GCF_002154725.1 Nostoc sp. 106C
TAGTAAGTAGGTAGGCATCAAAATTTTCCGCTATGTAACAAGATATTGACCAGATTGGTTAGAGTGAAATTTTGCACGTTGTGTACTGTGATTACCTTTTTCTCCTCTAGCTTGAACGCCATTGATGACAGCGTAAGCAAGGTCTAACTCATCATCAAATATTTGCCCAGATAATTCATCTTTTTTGATGTGCTGCCATTCCAATTCGATGGGATTCATTTCGGAGCAATACTTTGGGAGAAAAAAGATGTATAAACCCTGGCTCTCCCATTTTGACCACAATTGTTGAACTTCTTTACAGCGATGTATTGGGCCGTTATCCTGCACAATTACCCTTGTACGACCTGTTTGTTGGGCTGCCTCTGCTTCCTGCTCCATCATCCTGATGTAAGATTTCCGGTCAGCACTACCGATAATCAAACCATAAACAAAACTAATTAGAGGTTGAACAAGCCCTATAATGCTTAATCTCCGACCACGACGTTTTGTTTGCTCTAAACGTTTTTGCTCGCCCCTGAAGTAATATGTATAACCAGGGTCACTCCATAGACAAAATCCTGATTCATCCAAATACTTTAAATCAATTTCACCAGTTGCCGCAGATAATTCCAGCATATCTAGGTCTGCTTGCTTGGAAGCTCTTGCTACCGGGTCTTGTTTTCCTTGATGGCTTTTCCTTGCTCGCTTCCAAGCGACCCCCTTTTTTTGAGTACCCGTCTCAACCTGTCGGGACTCATTAATACGTTGCGTTCTGTTTTTAATTTGAGAGCTAGCTGGTAACTATTGTATGTGCGTGGCTCAACTCTGAGGCACTCTTCTAAAAATACGATGTCATCCTCTTTCCACCTTGCTTTTCCCCCTCGACCTGGTAATTCCCACAGTCCCTCCAAACCTTCTTCCTCCCATTTCCGCAAAACTTTTCTGACTGTTTTCTCGTTCCAATTAAAGTGAGCTGCTATCTTCTCCACATACCAACCATGTGCATTTAGCCTGATTACGGACGCTCTATCTTTGACTTTCTGTGGCACATCCTCTTTTCTGAGGTTTCGCAAAATTTGGTCTTGCTCACGAGTCAAAAATACCCTTATACGTGCGCCCATAAACAAACCACCTTGTAGATGCATTCTCCGTATTTATATATCTTAATATAGCTGACTTTTTTCGTGCCCACCTACTTA
>NZ_MTAW01000060.1 GCF_002154725.1 Nostoc sp. 106C
ATTTTACATTCGCTTATCTTAGTGCCATTCGGTTTCGTTCCTCAACCCAACCTACATCCACATCATATTTTTTGTGAAATGGTATCATAAGGTTTTAATTTTATTAGTATCTCTACTATTAAGTACAACATTTCTCACTTAACTCTTATTTAATTTTAGCCAAAACACCGTATTTTATCAAATTTAGTAGCTTTTATTGTTGGCGGTTCACCCAAATTATTAATAATCAATAATTATGTTCTTCTATTTATTTAAAAATTTCTGTTAATTCAGGTTGGTTCTTCCAAGCCCCAAATAATTGATTGAGTTTTGCTGGTCTCTCTACTTCTTTTAACGGTTGTTTTGGTTCTGTAATTAAATTTTCAATAAATTCTAAGTCTACTATGATTTCTGTGCCATCTGGAATATTATGAAGTTGTTCTAATATTTCAATATTTTGACCACATTTTATGCCTTTAACCTTCATGTTTAATTATCTCCTTATTAGTTAATTAATGACTAATTGCTGTTAACTGATAACTTCAATTATCAACAAAATTAAAGTTGATTTGGGTCAATTCCTTGCTGTTGTAATCTGGCTAATAAATTTTGCAATTGTTCTTCTGGGGTTTGGTATCTATTGCCATTTTCATCATACCAAAACAGCCATTCTCTTGTTCTTCCTTGATAAGTACCCTGTTCGCTTCCAATACCTAAACCAATTTCGGGCATCTAAGTTTTATCCCCTGGTTGTAAAATATATTTACCTTCAACTAAGCGATAAACTTCTAAACGTTGGCGTTTACGACGTAACCGTGTTGGTGCATAAATGACATAATACAAAATGCCTAATTCGGCCTAATCGATTTTTTTCTGTTCATATTCGCCGTTGTAAGTTTGAGAAACAACTTCCAAAGCTAAAATTGGTGGAATTATCATCTTCTTCCCAAAAAACATAGCTGGAACATCCAGGTTCATCAGTCAACAATCAATAACTGAGTGTTTTTAAAGATACACTTAATTCAATTGATTAATTCTATACAGAATTATGATGTTCTGGCACGGTTTAAAGTCACAAACGACAAAAGGTCTTTGGATAGTTGTCATAAAACTCGTGCTAATGTCATACGCCAATCAACTCTAGTAACGCCTCTGTAGATATCTTGCCACTGATATCAGTACCTTCAAGCAAGCTATCTGCCAAATCTCGCTTGTGCTGATGCAAGTCTACAATCTTATCTTCAATAGTATCTTTCGCTACTAGTCGATAGATAGTCACCGGGCGTTGTTGTCCAATGCGATGGGCACGGTCTGAGGCTTGGTCTTCTACAGCGGGATTCCACCAAGGGTCCATGTGGATGACGTAATCAGCAGCGGTGAGATTGAGTCCCGTACCGCCCGCCTTGAGGCTAATCAAAAATACATCACCTGACCCAGCCTGGAAAGCATCCACCCGTTTTTTGCGCTCTGGAGCGGGGGTACTGCCATCTAAATATTGATAATTAATACCTTGCTTATCCAGATAATCGCGTATGATATGCAAATGGTCAACAAACTGGCTAAACACAAGAGCCTTATGACGATTCTCTAGTAAATCCCCCAGCACCTCAGCAAAAAGTTGCAGTTTCGAGCTAGATAGGTCAGTATCAGGCATAACGAGGCTGGGATTACAGCAAGCCCGGCGCAGTCTCATAATTTCTGCCAGCACTTGCAGATGTTTATGACCAGCAGTTGCCTCACTTTCGGTCAGTTTAGATATTGCCTCACGGCGCAACGCTTCATAGAACGCCATTTCCTCCCGACTCAACTCTACGTGCAACAGAATTTCGGTGCGGGAGGGCAATTCTTCTAGCACCTGATTTTTCGTGCGTCGCAACAAAAATGGTTGAATGAGTTTTTTGAGTTTACTGCGTACTTGTTTATCCTGGAATTTCTCAATGGGGATAGCAAAGCGTTGATTGAAACTTTCAAAGGAACCCAGTAACCCAGGATTGATAAAGCGGAACAAATTCCACAGTTCGCCGAGGTGATTTTCAATCGGAGTCCCGGTGGTAATTAGTTTGAAACCACCTTTGAGGTTCATCGCTGCTTGGGAACGTTTGGTGGTCATATTTTTGATTGCCTGAGCTTCATCCAGCACAATCGTTTGCCACTGCACCTGGGAGAGCATTTGCGATACTTCTTCTTGCTGCAACAGACCGTAGCTGCACACCAGCATATCAAACGGTTGTAAGTTTTTGAGTAGTTGCTGGCGATCGCCACTGCCAAATTGCACGATATTCAAAGTAGGAGCGAATCTTTGTGCCTCACTCACCCAATTCATGCAGACTGAAGTGGGAGCAACAATCAGGGTTGCACCCTCATGGGCGCGCATCAAGATGACAGCCAATGCCTGCACGGTCTTACCGAGTCCCATTTGGTCTGCTAAACAAGCTCCCACACCCCAATGTGCCAGCCGCGCCATCCAGTTAAATCCTTCCATCTGGTAGTCGCGCAGTTCTGCTTGAAATGTTGAGGGGAGTTCCGGTTGCAGGCTTTGCACCTCCTTCAAACGCTGGATGTGCGCTTTCCAGTGTTTATCTGCTTTTACCTTGCCTACCTCATCCACAAAATCCTCTAAGCCTAATGTTGCTAAGGGGTGAAAGCGGATACCTTTACTGTGCTTTTCCGAAAACGTCCGCAATTCATCAAGGCGTTTGCGAAATGCTTGGGTTAAAGCCAGGAATTGACCGTCCCCCAGGGGAATAAAACGGCTAGGAGTTTTATCCAAGAGTTCTAGTAGTTGCTGCATATCCAGCACTAGGTCTTTATCCAATTTCAACTCGCCAGTAGCAGCAAACCAGTCCTGCTGGCGTTGAATGGACATCTGAAAATCTTTGAGGTCTGCTTGGTGCTTGACACGTAGTTTTTCTCCTTCCGGCCATTCCAGTACTACAGTATCCCCTAATGCTTGCAGTTCTAGTAGCAGTTCCAAACAGTCTTCTGGGTCTTCTATGAGCCATTCCCTATCTTGTTCTTCAGCACGAGTTAAGGTAGGACAGGCATTGATTGCGGCATTGGCAAGTTGCTTTTCTTCCTGTAAATTGCGTCTGGTTTGCAGCCTTTTACCTTCTATCTCTGCAATTACAGTTTCACCACCCGTACCTGGACGGTAGTAGGGGCCACCTTGTTCAAAGGGGCGAGACAGTAAGGATACTTTTAATCCAGCATTGGCAGGTAACAGGTGAATGTGGGGTATAGTCTGGGCTGGTACTTCCTCTGCTCCCTCCAATCCACCACCAATATCAGAATGCACTGTGACGATGCCAGAGACAGCATTGATGGCTGCTAAGACTTGCTTTTCAGCAGTGGCGGGGACGTTAAGCCGATTTTCCTTGCCGATAATCTCAGCGATGCGTCGGTGTTCGGCAGTAATTTCAATTACCTTGATGCGGGTTGGGGTTTCCTTAATAGTGAGGATATTCTGTGAAACCTCTAGTTTGGGAGAAAATTCCAAGCTGAGACGACCTTGTTTCCCTTTTTTAACAATTAGTTCTGGTTCTCCTTTGACTATTTCTACACGGATGGTGGGTGCATCTTCCCAAAAAACCAAGGGGTGTCCAATTAACGCAGAGATGGCTTTGGGGCTGAAGGTATACTCAACTTTGCCACGATATCCATAATCGTAGGAAGTAAATGTTTCGATGCAGCCACATACTCTCAGATCCTGGGATGTAAGATAATCAAGCTCACCCAAATTTCCGCTCAGGCGCTTGATGGCTATGGGACGGCCTTTACTCCACTCGCCTTTGGCATTAACCTTTTGTTCGCGGGGTTGCAAAATGCATTTGCTGGGATAGTAAGTAATAAACCATGCCAAGCGTAGTTCTGCTTGAGCTTTTACAGGTGTTGGCGATGCTTTCTGAAGATTCGCTAGTGCATTTAAGCACATTTCCCAAGGTTCTTGTGGCTGCATCAAGTCAACGATGCTGTCTATGCCAATATCTTCGCGCAGGATTTCTGCCTGGGTTTCATAACTGCTGTTTGGTTTGAGTCGGGATAGGAGTTCTGTACTCTCCATTGCCAACCAGTGATAACCAGATGCAACAGCTTGTTGGTAAAATTCCTCTAACAACCTAGGCAAGTGCTTTTTGGCTCTATCGGCATCTACCCAGTAATGACAAAGAGCGAAAAATAGTGTTTCTAGGCTGTTGTGTTCTTCAGGGAACAGGATGCGGTTGCTGATGATGAATTCTTTTTGCGCGATATCGCCCAATTGGACTTGCAGCAGAATTTTTAACTGGGCATAAATGGGTCTGAGCCAATGGTCTGATTGACGTGCCAGTAAACTGGTGGAATCAAGTGCTTCCTGGAGACTTTCCCGCGAACCATCTTTGATTAGTGCCAAGATAAAAAATAAGCCGCCCATAGTGCTAAAATACACCTGACGCTTGCCTGTGGCTTTTTTGATGGCTTTGAGACCAGCAGTGTAATTTGCGATCGCTTGCTGATTATCGCCGCGTAAAAAATTCAACCAACCTCTGTATACAAGGCTATTATCTCGATAATCGTCGGATATGCAATCTAAACTCTCCTCTGCTTCTTGAATACAACCCCGTAGTAGTAGTTGTTCTGTCAAAACTATGTGCAAGTAATCTGAGTCATGTCCACCTTCTGTAGCGCATTCTTCTTGCAGTAAGGTAAAGGCTTCATCTGCGGGAGAACATTTCAACGCGGCATTGATGAGGATGATTGATATGCAGTTGTCATATAATTCCTGTGGCAGGGTGCGAAACCAATCCGCATCAAATGGGTTAGTGCAAATCTGCTCGAAGATATTTTCGATAGATATCTTGTCGTCGTTGTAATTGTATCTGTTATAGTCTTCAATTTGTTTATTAATGTAACTGAGGTTCTGACTGTAAAGACCAATCCGGATTTCTCGAATAAATTGGCGAGCGCTTTGGAAATACAGTGGCCCATCTTGCCAACGACTCTTGACTTTTAGCTTGTCTTGCACTGCTTTGACCATGACTTCAAAACAGCCAGCTTTTACTGCCGAGCGAGTAGCAATCTCTACCAGTAATGGATGACACTGAGGCCCCTGTCCTTGTCCTTGAATCAGCAAACCTGCTGTTAGTAATCCCTCTATATAAGGTTTTAAGGTGGAGCTAATTAAATATTTGTAATTGGTATCACGCGCACCGATGTAGTTCAAACATTCTAGAAACGAAGTTCTGTTAACAGGTTCGTAAATTACTGAGAATAATTGGACAATTTTTTGCTCTAGGGGTGGTAGCTGGGAGTATGCTTGGGCGAGTTGCGCTTGTAGTTTTTGCCGATCAACCTCAAAAGCGTTCATGGTTCTGATTGGGCGCGTTATATCCACTAATAATTTTCGCACCGTTCGGTATTTTATATTTAGAACGTACCAGTTGTTCTTAGGCGATCACGCTTCACGCTGCCTGTATATAGGAAAATAGCATTGCTTGTTACCTTGAGCACGCTATTGTAATTACTTTATCCTATATGCTGTGCTGTCTTTTAAACCTTTTACCAGTAAGCTTTTCAAGACTTAACGGGAAAGGTCAGGAGGTGAATTGAGAAGATTTTGACTTTGTTGTAGCTTTTATCTGTGGTATTAGGCATTGTAACAGCGATAACATATCGAACAATGTGCTGCTTGTAAGTTGTGGTTGTGGAAGACAACAACTCTACTACAGAGCACCCTCTTTCTTAAGACTCTTTTTTGAGCGAAGGTATTGCTAGTAGCTTAAATACTAATGTGCCACCATTAAATATGACTGCAACGATTGATGGAATTAACGGCAACCATACTCCTTGAGTTAAAAGCATAGTTGTACAAACTCCGTACAAAACTACTGCTATAGTAACTGTGGTGCCTATCTTTAGTAAGAGGGAACGCATCCGCCAAACGATCGCGCCAGTAACTAAACACGCTCCCCATATCCAAAGAATATCACCCCAGTAAGGCAAAACCCAAATAATTGGCCGTCTATCTAAAACAGCACTGATGATTTGGCTAGTCATATGTGCTTGAATCAACAGTCCTGGAGTTTCTTGATAAGGTTTTTGGACAACACTATAAGGAGTAGGAAAGCTATCTCTGAAACTTTGGGCTGTGACTCCAATTAGAATTACTTTGCCTTTGACAGCATCAGATTTGACAATACCACTTAATACATCTTGAACGCTAACTTGTTCAAACTTTGCCTGACGATAATTTGTAAGTATTTGAATGCCACCTAAATCTACTCCTCCTACTCCTTGTTGATATGCGCCACTCAAACCTGCTGCTAATCGCTGGAATTTTTTCTCACCATTTCGGGAATGAAAAATTACGGCATTATCAGTCAGTTCATAGGGAATATCTTCGGAAAATAAATAACGTGCTGCTAGTTGCAAGTTGAGAGAGAAAGGAGTTGCACAAACAGAAGCAGACTCCTGTTTCATGATTAAGATTTGACGGCGAATAACACCATCTGGATCGCGAATTGCATCAGTAAAACCTTGACGTTCTATAGGAATTCCCACTGGTGGTTTAATGCCTTGAGGATCGTGTTCGCTATCTTTGCCTTTGCAAACAGCAATGACGTTCTCTTGATTTAACTGTGCGCTTAGTGGTGACTTTTGTAATTTTTCGTGGAAGTCGGGAATATCTCGATAGATATCTATACCAATAACTCGCGGCTGATATTTTTGTAATTTCTCAAGTAATTGAGCTAATTTGCGATCGGATATGGATTTTGGTCCGCGTGTAAGTTCTGAGAGATTTTGAATATCTTGTTCGCTAACTTCCACTACTAACAATCGCGGATCTTGTTCTTCTTGCGGACGCAAGCGCATGATACTATCAAAAGCTTGTAATTCTTGTGTTTGAAATCCTCCTAAAAATCGCACACCGATGATGGATGCAGCGACAATGGTACTACTTAAAAGTACAGTTGCGATTGACTTTCTTACACTATAAATTGAGTGGACAGAAGCATGAGAATCGCCGCGTAATTCTGCCCAAGTTGTTGGCAGCGTTGTGGGATTTTGACAGATAACAGGCAACCAACTGGCGCAAGGAAAATCATTTTCCCATCCCTGAAGTCTTTCTCGTGCTTCTCGCACTGCTGTATAAAAAAATTTACCCCCGGCAAAAGCGACAAGAAAGTTTTTGAGAAACTCCTGTGCCACTAAATCTGGCACGGGTTCGCGCATGACAATAATTTGCGGAATGTTCAAATCGGCTAAATCCCTTGCCAAACCTATACCATCACAGGAATTGAAAATTGCTAGTTTTAAGCCGCGTGCGATCGCATTTTGTAGGGCATTCTTCAGTTGGGGAATTGTTAAACTTTCCGTTTGGTTGAGATAAATTTTGCCCGTATCTTCATCAGCATGACTAGAACTGTGTCCCGCAAAAAACAAGATATCCCAATCGTGATTCCACAAATATCGGTCAACTTCCCGACGGGTTGGTTCCACAAGAAACTCAGTCTCGGCAGATTTTAACCCCTGTAGCAAAGTCCGGTCTTTTTCAATATCAATTCCTTGACTGTCACCCAAAATAGCGAGGATTTTTACCTTACCTGTGGGCTTTCGGGGTTGGTTGCGTGGGGGTTCATATTCGTGGGAACTTAATGCTACTTCCGCTTGCCGATAATCATCAAAAAAGTTCCATAGATGCCAAGGAAGTCGCTGAAGTAGAGGAATATTTGTTTCAAAAATTACTCTAATTGCATCATCTTTGTTGAGTAAAGTCCGTAATTGTTGGACTATATTTTGAAATGCTTCTGAGTTCAACCACTTATTTATATAGTGTTGTAATTGCTGGCAAACTTCACCAAATTCACTAACAGAAATATTAGTGACATCTTGTGAATGAATTTTAATCCGCACGCGCCACCCCAAACGTTGATGGAGTGCTGCATAAAGTAGCTGCCATCGGTGATATAGTTCGCTTAGTTCTGGTGCTGCTGGCAGAGATCCAGTAAATTTCATTGGATATTGTCGCTGACTGTCCCAAAATTGCGCAGTCACTACAGGGAATCCTTGCTGTAAATCACCCGCCAATAAGCTGAAGACGACTAGTTTGTTCATCACCGTCTTTAATTGATTGCTAAAAGATGAAATTTTCCACGATCTGAAAGTTATTTAATCCTACTTGAATGCAAAAGTTTTCTCCCTGTTCCACATCAAAACGGGGCAGTTGGACAAAGTTATCTTGGCTTCTAGCTTGTACTTGCTGAAGCAAATCTCCAGACTCTGAAACTAAAGCTAACTTAATATTTTCCGGTAAATGAGATTCTCCAGCCGGAGGATGTAACTGCACTCGCACGCTAATTTGTCTATCTACCTCAGGTATGAGAGCCACGAGTAAAACTACAGTTTTGCGTTCTAGTTGTATTCCCAAATCAATCAACTTGGCTCGCTTGGCAGCAACATCTCTCAAACCGTAGCTACTCCTCAATCCTAAAGCAATATTGCTACTATTTGACCCAAAAAATGTTTCTAAAGCCTCCCAGGTTGATGAAAACCTTCCTTCTAACCACTGACTGAGATTAACTTTGATTTTGCCTTGTCGCCGATCGTATAATTGCTGTCGCCACGGTTGTTGTTCTAACAAGGCTCCCCAAACTGTAAATGGTAATGCTAGCCTGGAAAATGTGGCACTGGGATTACCTAACCGTTGTAAGAGGTTTTCTGCTTGGGTGTTTGATATTTCTGGTAACGATGCAATCGCTTCTTGAGTTTCCTCTCCTCGACAAAATTGGTAAGTTAAAAAGAAGGCATTAATATCTTTGCTAATTTGCTGTGTCGGTAAGCAGTAGGTACGATCAATAGAGTCATAATTCGCGTGCGATTTCACTTCCTGATGGGTGGTGTAACCCCAGACTCTTACCCAATCTTCATTTGGTTTGACTTGCACTGCTAAATAATAATCTGCTGCCCAACTTTTAATATCCACCCATTCTTGAGGAATTTCTAACTCGCGATCGTCAATTGCTTCGCTGGGAATTAATACTATCTTCTTACCACCGCACAAAATCGCCGTTCCATTGACAAATTCCCAAAAACTTGGCATATCTGCACTGCCATACCAAATTTTGGCGTCAGGAAAATATTCTTGTTTTACCCAGTCTAAAAAGACATCCAGACAAATTTGATTGAGATAAGCACACCAACGACTGCTAGGATTTGCATAAATTTGGCTATTTTGCCAAGAATGCGATCGCAATAATGGTGATACCTCTAATAACAATTCCGTTGGTTCCGCAAAGGCAAATGTCATCCCTGATCCCTCAAACTGATGAAGTACTAAAGCTAGATTTTGCATAATTAATTCTCAACCACTCTTCCAAAGCTGCACTCATATCTTTTATTTGGTTGGAATTTACGGAAATATTCTCTGCTTTTTGACTCCAAGTAATTAACGCCTCTAGTAAGGATTCTCTTCCTTTAAGCAACCGCCGGGAAACCGTAGGCTGGCTAATTTTCAACTCTTGGATAATTTGCTGTTGAGTCATTCCCTGTTGATAGTACAACTCAAGTATCTTCTGAGATTGAGAATCGAGCATTTTTAAAGCTGATAGCAGTACATCATTCATCTGCGATATTTGATTTCGTCGGTTTTGAACCTCTTCTTCGGCGAGAATATCAGCGATTAATGATTCAGAAGCCGGATCTTTGATATCCAATTCCTGATTTGAATCGTCATCTTGATTGTTTACATACAGGGAAGCAACGCTTGGGTAAAGATAATTCCGTACATAAATACTAGTTTTGGTTAGCCATTCCTCAATGACTACCGAGTTGCATTCCGAGGTTGGGAAAGCTAGCTGGCTGTGTCGTTCGCTATTGTAGAGATTGATAACATTTTCCCATAATTGGCGATCAGGTTCTGGCAGTTTTTGAATTCCTCCCGGTTGATTTTGCAGATATAGCATCCGGAAGCAAGTCCAAGCTAGGCGATATTGGCCTATTTGTGTAGGTGTCAAGCCAGCATTTTGCAGCGCTTCTAGTACCACTTTTTTACTCACCTTGCGTAACAAACCCCAGTTTGTACAAATATCGGCCTCTTTGCGTTGGCGCAGCATATCCTTCAATCTGCTGGGAAAAGCAATGCTAGCGTAGGTTTTTAAACTAGTGGATTTATCAGGGTTATACGCTTCTAAAATCGTTTCTAACTCTGCAATGCCCATTTGGAAGTAATCGCTTAATCCATGCTGGAAGACAGCAAATTTTGCGATCGCTCTTTGGGCTGCCCAATAACAAGTTTCCTGCAAATAGGCGGATAAGTGTGCTTTTGCAAGATTACTTAACTGGGGATTTGAACGCCATATTTTATACCAATATAACGACCAAAAATTATCTGTAAACTTATTTGCCGAGTCTTGAGTTTTGGCAATCTCTGCCAAACTATTTTGCATACTTCGGCGCAACCTAGCGTCTGTTAGCCATTTGCTAAATCTATCTGCTTCTAATTGGGCAAAGGTAGAGAAAATTTCTGTAATTTCTAGACGAGTACGCATAGGCTACTTGTATATAATTTCAGTTAAAAAACTTAATTGAGTTCAACATATTTTAAAAATAATAAAATATTAAATTCAACCTCATCCATGAATTATTTATTTTATTGCATAGCTTGCTTACCCTAGAGTGAAGAAACGAATTAACAATCGCAAAATCTAGTTTTTTAATTTACAGTTACGTCAGTCCCAATACAGTTCAGTTAAGAAAATTCATTGACAACAAAGCTCACAAATAATTACTAAACAAAAAACCGAATAATTATTTTGGAGGGGGCTTGGGGGACGCAACCGTCCCCCAATCGGGGGTTTGGGGGATTCTCCCCCAAATCTTGGTTTTTGTCCGACAGATGAGAACTCTGATCACCTTAACTGAACCGTATTGACGTCAGTCCTATCGAAATTATAAAAACTACGCTTTTCAAGGTAGACGTAGTTTAACTAAGTTTACAACATACTATTTTGACGATATATTTCTTATTCTTTGGTTATACTTATGCGGATTATTCATATTGCAGGCACAAAAGTATCTCTGTAAAGAGATGTATATAAAATTTTTTGGATGACTTTGGTGTGCGATCGCCACAACTAATCTTCAAAAATAATTTCTCAAAAGTTCAGCTAAAATTCCGCTAATTTCTACAATTTGTACAATAAACTCTTCAATCCTGTCAATTGTGAGAGTTTGTGCTTCAAGTTTTAAAAACCTCCACAGAGTGCTAGTTGATACTACACCATCTATTTCCTGAGATTTTCCGCTGCGATCGCTAAATACTTGAGCTAGGCATTGTTCTAAAGCCAGCTTGCTCTCATTTTCTTAAATTTCCGCGTAGCAGCACTAGTTATCGGTTTTTCCCAAAAAATTTCTTGTTCAGTATTTTTGAGTGAATAAACCATAAAAAGCCAACCAATAAGACAACAGAGGGCAGCAAATACAGTAATTCTGCATCCTTTCAATTCCTTTTTCCAACCATAGTCAATTTATTACATCAACAAGGAGAAACTTATGCCTTACTATGCTGATGGCAGACCAAATTCCTTTACAGGCACTGATGGCAATGACACTATTTATGGTGGTATTGGATACGACGTAATCAATGGTAAAGGAGGAAACGATTACATCTTTGGCGATGATTTTGGCGATGACCTGACAGGCGGAGCTGGTAACGATACCCTTGATGGAGGTAATGGTAACGATAATGTTGTTGAATCTGGCAATTTTAACTTTGTCCTTACCAATACCAGCCTGACTGGAAACGGAACTGATACCTTGATCAGCATTGAAGGTGCAATCTTGTCCGGTGGTGATGGTAATAATATTCTTGATGCCTCTGCTTTCTCAGGTGGTGTTTCGCTCTATGGTTACGGTGGAGATGATTATCTTTATGGGGGTAGTTCAAACGATTGGCTATCTGGAGACGATGGCAATGATACAATTTCCGGCGGAAAAGGTAAAGATACACTAGCGGGTGGTACGGGAAATGATTTACTGATGGGTGGTCAAGAAAGTGATTTACTAGTTGGTGGAGATGGAAATGATTACCTTGTAGGCTATGGATCTTTGTATCAAATCGATACTTTAACGGGAGGAACTGGTGCAGATACGTTTGTCCTTGGTGACGCTTCCAGTTCTCCGTATACTAATGGGGGAGTAATTTGGGGTCGTGACCTCAATTATGCGATTATTACTGATTTCAATGCGGTTGAGGGTGACAAGATTCAAGTTTATAGTGGTGGCAGCTACACATTAGACCAAAGTAAAGACCTGGGCTACGGTTCTTCTAGCGCATTTGATACAGCAATCTATGACCGTGGCAACTTAATTGCGATCGCTCAGGATACTGTTGGATTGAGTACTAGTTCTAACTTTATCTTTGTCTAAATTGATCGGCTTCTCTTTAGACTATTCAACTTATAATTAAATATTGAAAGATTGCCATTGCCAAGAAATTGCAAAGTGCGTTAAGAAGCCAATCAGTTCCAATTCAAACCTGTTATTCTACAAAACTTTCAAAGAAAGTTCGTTCAATGGCTCAACTGCAAAGACAACCCAGTTGGCAAACTAAGCTAGTCAGTGTTTTTGTTCTTAGTGGAGCAATATTTCCCTTCTCTAACCTTTGTGTGCTGGCTCAAAATATTACCCTTGACGGTACGCTGGGAACTCAACAGACTTTAACAGGCCCAAATTATCTCATTCCGCAAGGAGCGGGACGAACTGTTGGCAATAATCTTTTCCAAAGTTTTGGCAAGTTCAACCTAGATACAGACGAAGTGGCTAAGTTTGAGAGTTCTGCCAGTATCAGAAATATTTTGGCTCGTGTGACAGGTGGTACTCTTTCTTCGATTAATGGTTTAATTCAAATTCAAGGCAGTAATGCCAACCTGTTCCTGCTTAACCCGAATGGTATTATCTTCGGCCCCAATGCTCAGCTAGATATCCGGGGTTCTTTCCTGGCTAGCACTGCCAATAGTTTTGTCTTTCAAAATGGTAGTGAATTTAGTGCCATTCATCCTCAACAACCTGACTTGCTGGCAATTAATGTCCCTATTGGCTTGCAATATGGAGGACAACCAGGAACAATAACCAGTCAAGCGAATTTATTAACTGATTCTACGCAGAGCTTAGCTCTTGTAGGAGGGCAGGTCAACTTAAATGGAGCAAGCTTAGCAGCACCAGGAGGATCGATTGAACTAGCAGGAGTTTCAGGGGTAGGGACAGTAGGGCTAACTTTAGATAGCAATCAACTGCGTTTGAACTTATTAAATGATGTTCCACGGGCAGACATCAATCTCACAAACAATGCCACAGTAATAATCGGTGCTGGTGTTGGTGGCAGAATTACGGTTAACGCTAGAAATTTAGAACTTCAAGATGGTCAGATTTTAACTCTTTTTCCAGTAGACGGGCTAGAAAATCCTCCACCTGATTCTTCTAACAATCGCAGCGGCGACATTTACCTCAATGCAACAGGAACAATTACGTTGCGAGGCGATGAGAATGGGGGATATAGTGTAATTCAAAATGATGGCTACCTCAATGATAAGAACGGTGGCGACATCACTATTGAAACCGGATTACTGAAAGTTACTGATGGCTCATTCTTGGGTATTGGTAGCACCGTACAGGGAGATAATGGAAATTTATCGATTAACGCCCGTGATGCAGTTGTTATTAATGGAAGTATTGTAGGAAGTTTTGCACAGGGAGAAGGCAAAGGTGGCGCTGTTAACATCACGACTGGAGCGCTCACAATCAAAGATAGTGAACTAGGTGCTAATACATCTGGGCAGGGAGATGCTGGTAATTTAACAGTCAATGCACTGAATGGCATTTCCCTCGACCGTGCGACTGTTGGCAGTGGAGCATCTGCTAGTGGACGAGGTGGAAACGTCTCTATTGCAACTGATAAGCTTTCTATTACCAATGGTGCTCAACTAATAAATGGTACTTCTGGGACAGGAAACGCAGGCGATCTGACAATTAACGCTCATACTATTGCTATGGATGGTGTAGCTGTTATCAATGGACAGGAGCGATCGAGCAGTATAGAGAACAATGTATTTCAGGGTAGTGAGGGCGGTAGAGGGGGTAATGTCAGCATCTCAACTGAATCGTTTGCCATTACCAATGGTGCGCAAGTAGGAGCTAGCACTTTTGGACGAGGAGATGCAGGTAGTGTGATAATTAGTGCTAGTAATGCAGTAACTCTTGATGGAGTTAGCCGTAGTGGACGCCCTAGTGCTTTGGTCAGCCAAGTAGGAACTCCTGATGCTGTAGGCGCAGCTGGTGGTATCAGTATTAACACTAAGTCACTCTCAGTAAATAATGGCGCTTCATTGTTTACTAGCACCTATGGGCTAGGGGATGCAGGTAATATAACAATTAAAGCGCAGGATAATATTTCTGTGAATGGAAGGAGAATTGCTGAGGATTTAGGCACCTTCACTTACAGTACAATTTTTAGTGATGTAAGAGCAACAAGCAAAGGACGCGCAGGGGATATCTCGATTACAGCTGGGTCATTTTTCCTCAGTGAGGGTGCTCGCATAGGCTCTGCAACTTTAGGTCAAGGAGACGCAGGTAATATTACTATCAATGCGCGTGACACCATTTCTTTAGTTGGTGGAACGGGCATCTTTGGGCAGCAAGGAGGCTACATTGCCAGCAACGTTGAAACTAGTGGTACAGGAAAAGGTGGAAACCTGCAAATTGCTACTGGCAAACTCTTTTTGAGCAATGGGGCTGAACTGCAAGCCCTAACACGCGGCAACGGAGATGCTGGAGACATCACCATTGATGCTCGTGATGCAGTCGTTATAGATGGAGTTAGAGCCAGTGGATTTTCTAGCGGGTTATTTACCAGTGTAGAACGTGGGGCATTAGGTCAAGGACGTAATATTACTGTAAATACGCCTTTATTACGGCTGAGTAATGGCGGTGTGATTAATGCCCGCACACTCAACAATAAGCCCGGAGGCAACATCACCATTAATGCTGACACCTTTGAAGCAATAAATGGTGGACAGGTAATCACGACTACCTATGATAGTGGACAAGCAGGTAACATCACCCTTAACGTCACTGACAAAGTTATTTTATCTGGCAGTGATCCGACTTATAAAAACCGAATTCTTCAATTTGCTCAAGGCAATCCGGACAATACAGGTGCAGTCAGTGGGCTTTATGCCAACACAACCCTTGGGTCAACAGGAAACGCTGGTAGTATTTTTATTGACCCCAGAAGTGTCCTTGTTCAGGATGGAGCAACAATTGCTGTAAATAGTCAGGGTAGCGGTCAAGGAGGCAATATTGAGATTCAGGCAGAAAAATTGACACTGGATAATCAGGGACTGATATCAGCAGAAACTGCAAGCAATCAGGGCGGCGATATCAATCTCAACAGCAATTTACTATTACTCCGTCATGGCGCTCAAATTTCCACTAACGCGGGTACTGGGCAACAAGGCGGTGATGGCGGTAACATCAATATCAACTCAAAATTCATTGTCGCTGTCCCGAATGAAAATAGCGACATTACTGCCAATGCATTCAACGGCTCTGGTGGCAAGATCCAAATCAACGCTACTAATATTTTTGGCATCGCCCCACTTAGCCGACAAGACCTAGAAAGATTACGTCCACTCGATTTAGATCCAAGTCAACTGTCAAGCAATGACATCACTGCCGTTTCTCAGCAAAACCCTTCTTTAAGCGGCACTATACAAATTAACACTCCTGATGCTGACCCCAGTCGCGGTTTAGCAGAACTACCCACTAATGTAGTTGATGTTTCTGGGCAAATTGCCAACAGTTGCATCCCTGGTAGTCGGCAAAGTCAGAGTTCCTTTATCGCCACTGGACGAGGAGGATTGCCAATCAGTCCCAATCAACCATTACAAGACACCAGCATGTTGTCCAATTGGGTGAGAGTGGGACAACAGCCTGCTGCAATTTCTAACCAAGTGCAAGTTACGCCAATATTAGCTAAGTCTGCTAGGCAAATAGTTGAAGCTCAAAATTGGGTGGTGGATGCTAATGGTGATATTGTGCTGGTTGCCCAAGCACCGCAGGCAAATCCCCGCAGTTCTTGGCAAGCATCTGTGTCCTGTCCGGCACTATGATATCTTCGTACTCGTGAAAAATATCTATCTGTAGAGAGATCCTTTTGAGAATCTATTTTGTATCTGTTTGGTTTGCGATCGCCTACTCTCCCCCTCGTCAGAGTGTTATACCAATTCTCTATAATCTCGCAACAGATAAATCTCCGCGTCTGAGTGTCCCTGCGTCCCCGTGTCATCATCTGTTGCCCTCTTTTGGCGAATTAGTATTACATAAAATTCAAAAAACTTAACTCAAATTTAGCTGCTATCTCTAAGGAAATTCTATTAGCCAGCAAGAAGTTTATCAATAAACGCAGTACATCAGTCGGCGCAAACTTACGAGGCTGGTAAGAAATAAACTGGTGAGGCTAGCTTGAATATGACAAATAGGAAAGATGGGATTAGTTTGTCATGGTTAATCGGCTGTTTCCAACTTGCAGTAGTGTTTGCCCCAACGATATTTTGTAGTGGAAACTATGCCTCTGCTCAAATTATCCCCGATGAGACACTAGGCAATAACCCTTCAACTATTACCCCCAATGTCGATATTAAAGGACTGACCGCAGACCGCATTGATGGCGGAGTAATTCGCGGTGCGAATCTGTTCCATAGTTTCCGAGAATTCAATGTTGGCGAATCTCAACGAGTTTATTTTGTTAACCCCCCAGGAATTAACAACATTCTCACCAGAGTTACAGGAAGTAATATCTCTAATATTCTTGGTACTTTGGGGGTAGATGGTACAGCAAATTTATTTTTACTCAATCCCAATGGAATTATATTTGGCAAAAATGCCAGCTTGGATGTGCGGAATTCATTTTATGTCACAACAGCAAGTAGCATTCAATTTGGCAATAGAGGTGATTTTAGTGCGATAAATCCGCGATCGCCATCTTCCTTATTAACAATTAATCCCTCAGCATTTTTTTTCAACCAGACAGCCAATCCGGGAAGTATTGTTAACCAATCGAGAGCAACCCAAACCCTTGACGGAACTTTAACTGATGGACTACAAGTGCCGAACGGCAAGACGCTTTTGCTTTTGGGGGGAAATGTCACCGTTAATGATGGACGGTTGATTGCTCGCGGAGGACGGGTAGAAATTGGTGCAGTCGCAGGAACAGGGAGCGTAGGGTTGAATGCCAATGATAGTTTGAGCTTTCCAGACACGATTCAACGAGCAGATGTAGTATTCACCAATCAAGCATCCGCCAATCGCTCAGGTATAGATGTTAGGTTCGCAAATGCTGGGGATATTGGCATTACTGCTGGCAGCATCAATCTTTATAGTGGTAGTCAACTGAGAGCAGGTATTGCTTCTGGCTTGGGTAGTTTAGGAAGTCAAGGAGGCGACTTGATTATCAATGCAACCGGGGAAGTTCGCATGACAGGAGAGGACACCCGAATGGCCAATGATGTCAGACCAGATGCCATCGGTAAGGCAGGCAATATTAAAGTCACAAGCAATTCCTTAGCAGTCACAGATGGCGCACAATTAAGTTCCAGTACCTTTGGTATTGGAGATGGGGGTAATGTTGAGATTGTGGCAGACCGTGTTTTATTCAGTGGTGTACGTGCGGATGAACGAGGTGTAAGTGCTGCTTATAGCCGTGTAGAGGAAGGTGCTAAAGGCAATGGTGGCTCCGTGCAGATTTTTACCAAAGATCTGGAAGTTAGCAATGGAGCACAACTGTCTAGCGATACTAATGATATTGGAAATGCAGGAAATGTCATAATTCAAGCGAGCGATCGCGTTTCCTTCAAGGGCATTAGCCCCAATAGAAGAATTGCCAGTGGTGCCTTGAGTAATGTGCTCATAAATGCTCAGGGTAAAGGGGGCAACGTGCAAATCTCGACCAAAACCTTAGAAATTAGCAAAGGTGCCCAACTGGGAGCAGGCACCATTGGCAGAGGGGATGGCGGTAGTATAATTATTAACGCTAAAGATACTGTCTGGATTGATGGCCCAAGTCTAGTTTTTACCAGCGTTGTCAGTAATGGAACAGGCAACAGTGGAAATATTGACATCACTACAGATTCTCTTACTGTAACCAATGGTGCAACAGTCTCAGTTGCTACCTCTGGACATGGCAATGCAGGCCAATTGCGAATTCGGGCATCGAAGTCTGTAGACGTTGTTGGGACATTACTAAATGCTAAGAGCCAAATTACCGCTGCGGTGACTTCGGATGGTACGGGTAGTGGGGGGAGTTTGCAGATCGACACTGGAAAGATGATTGTCCGAGATGGGGCTGAAGTAACTGTAAGTAGTTTCGGTAAGGGGGTTGCAGGTAATCTTGATATCCAAGCTCGTTCTCTGAGTCTAGACAAACAAGGTTCTATTAGTGCCATAACCAAGTCAGGAAATGGTGGCAATATAACCTTGAATTTGCAAGGGTTACTATTATTACGTCGTGGCAGTCAAATCTCCACCAATGCTGGTAATAGCCAATTTGGCGGTGACGGCGGTAACATCACCATCAATAGTCCATTTATTGTCGCCGTCCCCAATGAAAATAATGACATCACTGCCAACGCATTCAAAGGTGCTGGCGGTAAGATTCAAATCAACGCTACGGGGATTTTTGGCATCTCCCCACTTAGTCGGCAAGCGCTAGAAAGATTGCGCCCTGGTGATTTAGACCCGCGTCAATTGTTAACCAATGATATCACCGCCCTTTCTCAGCAAAACCCTTCTTTGAGTGGTACTGTACAAATCACCACCCCAGATGCTGACCCCAGTCGCGGTTTAGCAGAACTACCCTCTAACTTAGTCGATGTTTCTGGGCAAATTGCCAACGGTTGCATCCCTGGTAGCAGGCAAAGCCAGAGTTCCTTTATTGCTACCGGAAGGGGAGGATTACCACTAAGTCCCAATCAACCATTACAAGATACTACTATGTTGTCAGACTGGGTGAGAGTGGGAGACAAGCCTGCAACTTCTCACCAAGTAGAAGTCACGCCAGTATTAGCCAAGTCTGCTACGCAAATTGTCGAAGCCCAAGGTTGGGTAGTTGATGGAAATGGCAATCTTGTACTAGTTGGCCAAACACCACAGACAAATCCGCGCAGTTCTTGGCAAGCACCTATGTCCTGTCCAGCATTGTGATTTATAGTTATAGTAGGATGCTTCTTTACTTCGTTGATACACCCTAATAGTTGTTCCTTCTTCATTAAGAGTACTCCAAGTAAAAAAATGCCCAATTGTCATTGCGAGCGAAACGGAGTGTAGCGAAGCAATCTCAAACTCTGCGATTGCTACATTCCGCTTTGCTTCATTCGCAATGACAGGTTTTGGATCATTTATTGTTTGGAACACTCTAATGGATATCAGGAGCAACTACCGTGAAATCCAAGGAAGGAATAAAATTAGTTGTATCCTGCAAAATGGCAATCAAATCATTACCCTGATAAATAGCGGTATCTGCCGCAGAAGTACCTATATAGTTAACATTTTGATTGATCGAGTAGTTGCTGATATCAGAGGACACCTGAATCTTGTCACCTTCCCACCACTGAAAATCAGTGATGACAGCATATCCATCTCCTAAGTAAGATGTACTACCGCTCCAACCCGCTTGGTGGATAATGAAAGTATCAGCGCCATTACCGCCAGTTAGAGTGTCATATCCCCAATTACCCGTCAAAATATCATTGCCAGCACCACCAGTCAGGACATCATTTCCTTTGCCACCTGATAGATAATCGTTGCCATCACCACCTAGTAAATTATCGTCACCATCTTCACCATATAGGACGTCATTACCTATCCCACCCTCAACGTAATCATTACCAGCAGCACCATAAACAAAATCGTTCCCATCCAAAGCGAAAATATTAT
Source organism: Nostoc sp. 106C (assembly GCF_002154725.1). GTDB lineage: Bacteria > Cyanobacteriota > Cyanobacteriia > Cyanobacteriales > Nostocaceae > Aulosira. The sequence goes on from NZ_MTAW01000060.1 coordinate 19,939, forward strand.
CTCCGTAAGAGGAAGAGGTTCCATATAGAGTGTCATTAGCATTCGTACCGTAAATTGTTGTTGCTACGGGTACAAACTTCTGATTGGGATTCAAAGCCATGTTAATTTCTCCAAAAACAATGTGATAATGTTTGGATATGAAAATTATTAACTAAGTGTTTTTTAGTCGCATAACCAAAAAACACAGGTGTAGAGTTTTGCATTGAAAAATAAGTGAGTGTTACTAAACATCACTTCTTTGGCTCAATCAATTTAATTGCCGATTAGAGAAAAGCCAGTTACATTCAGCTTTCCCCTAACAAATTATTGGTAGTACTTAATTTTTTTTATTCACGGTTACGGTGTAATAGACCCAAATACTCAGACGGTTAAAAGTTAGTAGATGATTTTGATTTATGGATGAGCGATCGCTTGTCGCGCATACAAACTACAAAATTTATCAGCTTAGAAGTTAGTTACAAAGCAGCTTTGATAGTTTTTGCAGATATTTAATATTTCATCAGCGATCGCAGCAATAAGTTGATTTAGAGGTATCAGAATGATGTGGCATAATGGTAGACGCATTAAAGCAACAGTGGCAAGTGCGATTGGCTTTACTACCCTGTGTGCGATCGCTTTTTCTGTAAACTGCGCTCAAGCCCAAATCACCCCCGATACAACTCTCCCGAATAATTCCACCGTCACACTTCAAGGAAACACTCGCGTTATTGAAGGCGGAACTAGTGCGCGTGGCAATCTCTTCCACAGCTTTAGTGAGTTTTCAGTTCCCACTGGCGCTACTGCTTTCTTTAATAATGCTCCAGATATTCAAAACATTATTAGCCGAGTAACTGGTAGGTCAGTATCGAACATTGATGGTTTAATTCGTGCTAATGGTGCAGCTAATCTGTTTTTGATTAACCCTAGTGGAATTATTTTTGGCGAAAATGCCAGCTTGAATATTGGCGGTTCCTTCGTGGCTAGTACGGCCAGCAGCCTAAAATTTGCTGATGGCTTTGAGTTTAGTGCCACTAATCCCCAAACCACCTCGTTACTGACTATCAGTGTCCCCATTGGCTTGCAATTTGGGGCTACACCAGAACCTATTGTTGATCGCTCAATCACTACCAATACAAGTAAAAAATTTGTTGGTTTGCAAGTGCAGCCGGATAAAACCTTAGCGCTTATAGGTGGTGACATAGCAATAAAAGGAGGTAATCTTACTGCACCAGAGGGACGGATTGAGTTAGGAAGTATCGCTGGCGATGGTTTTGTCAGTTTAAATCCAATAGATAAAGGCTGGTCTTTGGGATACATTGGGGTACCCAACTTTGGAAACATCGAACTATCCCTAGGGGCTTCGGTAGATACTAGTGGCGCTGGTGGCGGTGATATTCAAGTCCGGGGTAAGCGTGTAGCACTAACTGATGGTTCGGCGATTGTGAGTTCTACCTTAGAAGCAAAACCGGGAGGGACTTTAACAGTGGTTGCTGACGATGCTGTGGAATTAACAGGAACCGATCCAAATCGTCGAACTTTTAGTGGCTTAATTACCAAGACCTTTGGCTCCGGCAGAGCAGGAAATATGATGATTAGTACAGGCAAGTTGATAGCTGGAGATGGGGCGCAAATAATTGCTTCTACATCTGGTGCAGGGTCAGCAGGTAACTTGACAGTAAAGGCTTCTAATTCAGTAGAACTGATTGGTGGCATATCTAATACCACCATCTTAAGTACTAATGTTAACCGTGGAGCAACGGGCGCAGGAGGTAATTTAACCTTGGAAACAGGGAAGTTAATTGTTCGGGATGGGGCGCAAATAGGTGCTGCTACATTTGGAGCAGGGTCAGCAGGTAACTTGACAGTAAAGGCTTCTGATTCAATAGAACTGATTGGTGGCAGACCTAACGACCCCAGCACCTTAGCGACTAGCGTTCAACGTGGAGCAACGGGCACAGCAGGTAATTTAACCCTAGAAACAGGGAAGTTAATTGTTCGGGATGGAGCGCAAATACAAACTTTTACATCTGGTGCTGGGTTAGGTGGTAACTTGACAGTGAAGGCTTCCGACTCAGTAGAACTGATTGGTAGCACACCCGATCATCAGCATCCCAGTGCCTTATTGACTAATGTTCAGCGTGGAGCAACGGGCGCAGGAGGTAATTTAACCCTGGAAACAGGGAAGTTAATTGTTCGGGATGGGGCGGCAATAGATGCTTCTACATTCGGTGCTGGGGCAGGTGGTAACTTATCAGTAAAAGCTTCTAATTTAGTAGAACTAATTGGCGGTACACCTGATGGTCAAATTCTCAGCGGAATATATAATGCTGTTGACCTTGGAGCAACAGGCGCAGGAGGTAATTTCAGCCTAGAAACAAAGCAGTTAGTTGTTCGGGATGGGGCGGCAATAGATGCTTCTACTTATGGTGCAGGGTCAGCAGGTAACTTGACACTGAAGGCTTCCGATTTAGTAGAACTGATTGGTGCCACAGCTGATGGTATTCCAAGTGCCTTATTAACTTCTGTTGAGCCTAGAGCGACAGGTGCAGGAGGTAATTTAAGCTTGGAAACAAGCAAGTTAATTGTTCGGAATGGGGCGCAAATAACTGCTTCTACATTTGGTACAGGGTCAGCAGGTAGCTTGACAGTGAAGGCTGCCGATTCGGTAGCAGTGATTGGCACAACACCTGACGGTCAAGTTGGCAGTATCTTAAGTACTAGTGTTAACTCTGGAGCAACAGGCGCAGGGGGTAATTTAACCCTGGAAACAGGAAAGTTAACCGTTCAGAATGGGGCGCAAATAGCTGCTGGCACATTTGGTGCAGGATCATCAGGTAACTTGGCAGTGAACGCTTCCGATTCAGTAGAACTGATTGGTACTACACCCGATAATCAGCATTCCAGCGGCTTATTTACTGATGTTCAGCCTGAAGCAACGGGCGCAGGAGGTAATTTAACACTAAAAACAGGAAAGTTAACCATTCAGGATGGAGCACAGGTAGTGGCTTCTACATCTGGTGCAGGGTCAGCTGGTACTTTAGTAGTCAAAGCCTCTTCAGTCCAACTAAGTGGTACTTCAGCCGATGGTAAGCGTCCCAGCCTTTTGACTGCTCAAGCTACAAGTACTGGCAACGCCGGAGATTTAAGTATTGAAACTGGACAATTGAATGTTGAGAATGGCGCAGGAGTCACAGTGAGTAGTTCTCAAGGACAGGCAGGTAATTTAACTGTTACCGCTAAGGACATTCGTCTTAACCGAGGTCGCTTGACTGCCCAAACCGCCATAACTCACGGTGAAGAAGGTGCAAACATTAAGCTACAAGGCTTAAATTTTTTGTTATTGCGAAATAATAGCTTAATCTCTGCTCAAGCTAGCAACAACGCTAGAGGTGGCAACATTACCATTGATGCTGATATTAATAGAGGTTTTGTAGTTGCGCCACCATTACAAAATAGTGATATTATTGCCAACGCCACTTTTGGTAACGGAGGTAACATTACAATTAATGCCCGACAAGTCTTTGGATTAACTCAAGGTCAAGCAATTCCTGGTAACAAAACTAATGATATTGATGCTAGCTCTCAATTTAATCAACCAGGTACGGTAACTATCAACACCCCCGATCTTGATCCCAGTCGCGGTTTAGTTCAACTGCCCACTAATGTAGTCGATGTTTCTGAGCAAATTGCTAATGGTTGCACTCCAGGTAGTCGTCAAAGCCAGAGTTCGTTTATCGCTACGGGAAGGGGAGGTTTGCCAATCAGTCCCAATCAACCATTACAAGATACCAGTGTGTTGTCCAACTGGGTGAGAGTGGCACAAAAGCCTGTTACTAGTTCTAACCAAGTGCAAGTCACGCCATTATTAGCCAAGTCTGCTAGGCAAATAGTTGAAGCTCAAAATTGGGTGGTTGATGGTCATGGTGATGTTGTGCTGGTAGCGCAAGCACCGCAGGCAAATCCGCGCAGTTCTTGGCAAGCATCTGTATTCTGTCCAGCATTTTAGAAAATAGCTGCAAAGAGCCTTTGAATTTGGAGAATAAACCGAGAAAAGCCAACTAATAAATAGGTATCTCGGCTTAATTACCAAATATAGGCACTATCAAAAATTTAAGCATTCTTACGCATCAGCCAAAATCACAAACCGAGAAAAGTGTATTATTAAATATAATAAAAACCTACATTTTTTCGAGATATCTAATTGTAGCTTTTTGTATAGAGCTTCCGTAAAGATGAGATACCAGCGCGATTAAACTAAGAGTCTGGCTACAAAAAATTAGATTAGATAAATTCAGAAACCATTTTTATTCTGCTAGTTAGAGCCATGAAATCATTGTTTCAATTAATGAAAGCTACATTGCCAGCTGTTCTGATATTGGGTGGTCTAATTCAATATTCGGTATTGGTTAAAGCTCAAACTTCAGTACCAAAATCTTCTCAACAATCAGCATCATCTAGCAAACCAGGTTCTTCCCCCAGAAATCAATCTCGACCTATTTTTCGTTGGACAAAACCCCCAGCCGGACTCAGCACTATATCTGGGCGTAGTATCGGGATGGGAAGCCGGAATTTGTGTTCCGATGTTCAGACACCTTTAATAGCTATAGTACCATTTAAAGAACGTAAATCAGCTACAAACTCTGACAATAAATCAGTCTCAGCAACCTCAATGGATGTGTGGGGATTAACAACAAATGAACGTCCGAGTTTTTGGTTTTACGTTCCTTATACAAAAGATATTGCTAATGCAAGTGCAGAATTTGTATTGCAGGATAGTCAAGAAAATGAAGTTTATAGAAATGCTGTATCTCTACCTGTAAAACCAGGAGTGATTGGTGTTAACCTACCATCAACAGCTACACCTCTAGAAGTGGGTAAAACCTATCGTTGGTTTTTCAAAGTCAACTGTAGCGGACAAGAAAGTGCTAGTATTCCAATTTATGTTGAAGGTGATGTGCAGCGAATCAATTTGCCCGCTAGTCTGTCAAACCAAATAACAGCAGCACAACCAAAGGATAAGATTGCCATTTATGCTGAAAATGGCATTTGGTTTGACGCATTAAATTTATTAGCACAACTTCGTAAAGCTAATCCTAATAATCCATCTTTAGTAAGTGATTGGCAAAGTTTGTTAGAGTCAATCAGATTGGGAAACCTTGCCAACGCTCCATTAGTAGAATAGATAAAGCAAAAATGGCTCATAGATACCCGACTTCTTAAAGAAGTCGGGTATCTAAATCTAATTTGATTGCTATATTTAATCCTAAACCTTGTTTAAAAGTGATTATGCAGACTGGATATTATAACCAATTACCTACAAGTACATAAGGTGCCCATTGGGCAGAACGACTGTAATTATCGCTCTTTAACATTTTAATCTGAGCCTGACGTAGTGCTTCTGATTTTGTCGTTTTACCACTAGTTAATTGCCTGTAAAATTCGTTGATAAAGAAAGCTGTAGAATCATCATTAATATTCCACAAAGAAGCTAATGTACTTCGCGCACCAGCTTTAATGGCAACTCCGGCTAAACCCAATGTAGCGCGGTTATCTCCAGCTGCGGTTTCACACGCACTCAAAACTAGCAATTCCACAGGTTCGCTACGTTTTTCACCGCGACTTTTGAGTAATGTATCCAGTTCGCCAACATAGATGCGTTTGTCGTAAGCCAAAATAAAAGTATCTGTGGCTTTTGAACTAAATTTGCCATGCGTTGCTAAATGAACGATTCTGTAAGGTTGTTGATTAATTGTTTTTTCTAATATTGTGCTCCTAAATTTATCGTCTAGTAGTGTGGTTGTCTTAACGCCCAATTCCTGAATTTCATTTAGTTCATTTTTAACGTAAGGAAGTGGTGCAAAATTCTCATTTTTAGGTATTTGTGAAAGTCCTCCTGTTAGAGCATTGAAATTAGCTTTTGTTAACGCTTGAGGTGTAAATAATTGCAATCCGGGACTAAGAGCTATGGCATATTTTTCGATTAAATATTCTTTGCCGTCATATAATATGCCCATTGGAATATTCCGCAAAAGTCCATCAGGAATAAAAACTAGTGTATTCACGCTACTAGCTTTTAAGTCATCTGCTACTGGTTGAATTAGCCAGTTATAAAGCTGCTCTGAGAGTTCCTTAACTTTCTTTGTTTTTTCAGGTTGAACAATATCCTTTCGCAATTGTATGACAACTTGCTCAACTTGCTTGCGACTCACTGCATTATTTTTATATATCAGAGGTCTGTTAGGAAGTTTGAGGATAACTGCTAATTCATTTTCGAGAATAATGGGATAAAAGATAGCAGTGTTAGGATTATCTTTGTCTACTACTTTGTCAAGCACGACAAATTGGTTATTTAAGCAAGCTTCGCGAAAGAAGTTATCTAACTCAGCTATTTGTAGGGCTTCAATGCGCTTGCGAACTTTATCTAAGTCTGGTTTACCTTGTCCCTTTTCTTGTAAAAGCAATTCTACTGACTGACGGTAAATGGGTTCAACACGATCGCGAAAATTAAATTGGACGTCGCGGTTAACTGCAACTAAGTCGCTGCGGAGAGATTGCAGAGTGGAAACTGCTGCGTCGTAGGATGCGATCGCATTTTTTATATTCCCCTTTGCCTTCAATAACCTTCCCAATTGCCATTGCCAAAGATAAGCTATATCTGAGGCATCTATTTCTTGAGCAATCAATAAGGCTTTCTCTGTCAATTTTTTGGCTTCATCCCACTGCTGAGTTTTTTCGTATACTTCCCCTAAGCTGCCCAGCGCATAGGATTCTACCTGCCTATCTCCAAGATTTTGCGCTTGCTGCACGGTTTTTACAAGTATCTGAGCAATATTTTTATTGTCATTAATATTTTGAATAGTACGAGCAAAATTTATACTTGCATATAGACTTGCATGGTTGAGGGGTAAATTAACTAGTTGTGATTGGATAATAGGAGCAAGCGCTTTAGCATCTGTGGTTTTTTCTGTTTCCACCAGCAGGCTAAGTTGATTGATCTGTGCTTGGATTTTGCTAAAGGTGTTAGGTGCAACTTCAGCAGCTTTTTGGTAATGAGCGATCGCACTTGCAAAGTCACCTTGTGCTCTTTTGGTGTTACCCAAGCTAAATTCTCCAATACTCACATCCTGAGGTAATTTGAGGTTTTGGGCAATATTTATACTTTGTTGGAGAACTTGTTGCGATCGCTCAAAATCACCTGCTAGTTGTAGTGCATTCCCAAGCGATCGTAAAGCTGCAACTTTCATTGGTGAGTCGGGTTGAGTTTGCAACTGTTTGTTAACTGCTTGTAGTATATCCAATGCACGACGGTAGAAGCCAGAAACCCTCAAAGCTTGAGCTTGATTAATCCGACTGCGTGTGACTCCATCACCATTTCCTAGTTGCTGCCAAAATTTCTCTGCTCGTTGGGAAGTAATTAAAGATACTTCTGGCTGTCCCACGGATAGTTGCAGTCCCACCTGAATCTCAAAAGTTTGCGCCAGAACTTCCAAAAGTTGTGAGTTTTGCTGATTAACTATTAACTTTTGCCCTTTTGCATCCCAGCCAAGTAAGTTTAAGCTGGTAGCAATAGCATTTTCAGCTTCCTGCAACAAGCCTAATTGCTGATATACCAAAGCCAGATTGCTTAAAGCTGCGGCTTGGTGAATATTATCCTTTTGCAATTCATAGCTGCGGACAGCTTCTTGCAGGACTCTCACCGCCTCAGAAAAGTTTCCTGATTTATACAGCTGTTCGCTTTGTTGAATCAACTTTTCTGCATTTGTAGCCAATTGAACTGTGAGGACGTTAATTGCAGGTTGATTGGCAAAAGTAATTGGGAGAAAACTCAAGTAAAAAGCCAAAGTAAATAGAAATATGGAATTTACTACAACCTGTCTTCGCCTTGGGAATTTTTGTAACTGAAAGTAAAGCTTATCTAATTTAATAAAAAATATTCTTGCCATCTGTCTTAAGAAGTAGATTGATTTTTTTACGGTTATTTGAGTAACGAAAGGAACTTCTATTTGGCATTAACTACTGATTTTTGCGTTTCCATAACGAAACTCTTTCAGGCTTATTCTGATTGGTTTAGATTTGAGCTTGTGGGGATGGAAGCAGTTATCTTCCTATCCGGACTCATCATGCTCTAATTTTGAACACCCACTAATAATTTTACAAATCACAACCTAAAAAGCTGAATAAAACTATTAGTTTCAAACGAATAAATTATTCAGTGGAGGGATTCATATGAAGAAGCATGATAAGCTAACCCGCCTTTAAGTTGCAGAATCCTTAGCCTCAGAAAGACGCGGCGACGCGGAGAAAGGGAGACGTGGAGATGCAATTTTAATGATTATTAGCTTACTGCTGAGTTTCAGGCAGTCGCAGAACAAGCCTTTGCTGTGACTGTTCAACCGCCAATCTAATTACTGCGGTGTCAACCCATTCAAATATTTAGCGGATTTAACTTTCAGCCCGTAAACTCTTAGCCACTTTTAAAATCTCAAAATATTACACTTTCCAGCTGACAAGCAGATTTACAATGAAGCATTTCTATCGGTTTTTTAATCCACTTGCCTGGCCGATCGCTGTTAAACTTTCGACAGCATTAGTTTCAGCGGTGTTTATACCGATGAGCTTCACCGCCTACTACAACCTACGGCAGAGCTTAGATAGTGTGGAGGCTGGGGAATATCGCAAACTGGAACTGTTAGCCACTAGTACTGCTAGTCGCCTCGATCAGTTAATTATTGATATCCAGCGTATTGTTGTGCAAGTTAGCAGCGATCGCACTGTACTAAGTTTTTTAGATGCTAGTAACTCTAGAGAACAAAAAGTCTTTCGTCACGATCTCCAACAAACATTACAAAACCTCTCCCGTTCCAACCCAGACTTTGATGCTGTTTTTGTCATGAATAAAGAAGGTGTTGCTGTTGCCGCCACCGATTCTAGATTTGTGGGGAAAAACTACGCCTTTCGTGAATATTTCCGCTCTAGCATCCAAGGTAAGTCCTATGTATCTAGTATCTTGGTAGGTCAAACAACCAGAAGACCAGGAATGTTTTTCTCTCACCCAGTGCGATCGCCCAATGGTGAAATTGTAGGAGTAATCGTAGTCAAGATTAAAGGTGCAGATATCTGGGCAATTATCAATGCTTTACAAGTAAGCAAGCAGAGCTATGCTTTTCTCATTGACCAGCAGGGAGTGATTATCAGCCATGCCGATCGATCTCTGCTTTACCATAGCCTTCTTCCTCTGCCCCCAGATACTTTAAAACAGATTGTCACCGATAGACGTTATGGTCTAGAGCAGATTCCCAGCTTGAACATTCCTGAATTGAAGGTGATGGTGAAAGCCAAACAAGCAGGTCACACTACCTATTCCTATCCACCGCACCAAATGTTGCGAATAGTTGGCTTTGCTCCCTTGGAACAACAACCTTGGGTATTAGGGATCAGCCAACCCAAAGCACTGTTTGCAATTCCATTGCATCGCCTGATCTGGCAACATGGCAGCAGTGTGCTGATTGTAGGTGGAATTACAGCAATCATTGCGTTGCTTCTAGCGCGGAGAATTTCTCGACCGATTCACGCACTTACAGATGCAGCTCAAGCTTTGGAACATGACAATTTTGATTCTCAAGTACAAAAACTGTATCAAAATTTGGATAAATTAGCTTGTACTCCAGACGACATCGGTCAATTAGTGCGAGTCTTTTTACAGATGGCTGAAGAAGTGAGGATGCGACATCAGAAACTAAAAATCCAAGTCAGGGAACTGCACATTGAGATTGATGAAACCAAAAGAGCTAATAATGTCGCAGAAATTACGGAAAACGAACATTTTCGGCAATTACAACAAAAGATTCACAAGCTCAGAGAACGCAAAGTAACAGCTAGTGAAACTGAGACTGATTACTACCACAGATTACAGACTAAGGTGCAATCGATCAAAGAGCGATCGCTAAACAGTGAGGCAGAGATATGTCATCCGCAGACGAACTAATATCACAAGAGGAAGTGCTAGGAGGTTTACCTGCAAAACGAGCGAATACAATACTATTTTTAATCGAGAGTCGAACCGCGCAGTTAGTAGCGCGATCGCGGGTAGAGTTTTCCCTGACAGAGCAAGCTGCAACAGAGCGCGATGTCGCTTTTTTAGAAGCGTTTGCTTTGGGGAATGCTCCACCACTCCACCCCACAATCCAACATTTGGAACGCTACGCGCCTTTTTGGGCATTCCTCGTACCAGAAAACCCCAGATTAAAAGCTGCCATTACTCATGCTTTTAGCCAGAAGTACAGTTTTACCTATCAAACAGTGCCTCAGATTCGCAAAGCTTTGGGTGTGGATGAGAAAGTAGTGCAGGTAGCTTACTTGCGCTTTTACAAAAAGCAGATATTGACTATCTTTAGATCTAATTTGACCCCAATCGAAAAGTGGCGCTGGATGACTGCGGCGATCGCTCTACGTGTGGAATCTCTGCCACCTTTTTGGCTCGCTTCAATACTTACTGTTGCTTTAGGTCTTCCGCAAGCTTTCTTAGCTTTACCTATAGCTGTTGCGGATATCGGCCCATTAATTACTGTTGTCTTCTTACTGATCGTTGGCACTATCAACATCCTCACGATGGCTTGTATGGCAGAAGCTGTTGGTCGCAGTAGCGACTTCCGTTATGGCAACTCTTTTATCAAACAATTAGTATCTAATTATTTAGGAAATGTCGGCTCTTTTATACTTTCTTTAGCAGTTGGGATTCGTGTTTTTCTGATTGCATTGGCTTGCTATATTGGTTTATCGTTAACAATGGCAAGCTTCACGCCCATACCTGCAACATTGTGGGCAGTATTGTTATTTGGTGCAGGATTGTACTTGCGATCGTCTAAATCCCTAAATTTTACCGTTGCCTTAATAGTGTTGCTGGCAGCAATTAACCTGAGTTTGCTTCTGGTGCTTTCACTGCTGGCATTCAGCCATCTGCAACTCGACAACTTATTATATGTAAACTTGTCCTTTCTCAAGGGTCAGTCTTTCCATCCTGGGATGCTACAACGGATTTTAGGTGTGAGCCTCATGCTCTACTTTGGTCATGTATATGTAGGAGAATGTGGTAAACTCATACTTCCTCGTGACTCTAGCGCCACGTCCTTGATTTGGGGTAGTGTGGCGGGAACAGCTTTTTTAACTGTTCTATTTTGTATTTGGGTCTTGGCAGTCAATGGAGCAATTTCGCCCCAATTGCTAGCTGGACAATCAGGCACTGTTTTAGAAGCCCTAGCGCTACAAGTAGGTTCCATTGTCACAGTTTTGGGCGCAGTTTTAGTAACTTTGTTATTAGGAATGGCTTGGCTACGTAGTTCCAGCCTTCTAATCAACTTAGTCAGAGAGTGGTTTCCTGCCCGACCACGACCCGTTTTCAAACTACCTCGCCAGCAGGGAATGTTGATATTGCATCCCTCTGGAGACTTTAATCGCGTTCCTCATATTGGTTTAACCTACCTAGGATTGGAAAACAACCAAGCAAAGTTTCATCTAGATATTCAGTTGAGTGGCAACCTCCATCATATAGATATTGCATTTACCAAACATTGGGATATTCAAGAGCTATTAAATCAGTTACCAGACTTAGGCAAATGGGATACTCGTCTGACTCTAGAAGTACGTTCGGCTGATCAAGATAAAGCCTGTCTGCAAGTTACTTCACCTATGGGTTTAGTTTACGAAGGAGATTTAAAAGCTGATGTGAGCAATGCTATTGATGAGCGTCACAACCAGACAAGTTACTGGAGAAACATACTCAACCAACGTCGTTTGTTTCTATCTATTAGTCCATTATTAGTAGTTTTCTTGCTAACTGAGTGGCTGTTTCTAGCTGGTACGCAATCGTTTACGAGTATACTCGCCTTTGCTGGTGTACTTGGTAACTCCCTTGTTGGTGGTATTTTTCCGGTTTTACTGTTGGTTTCTAGTCGGCGCAAAGGAGAGCTAACACCTGGAGTATCCTTCAAGATTCTCAATCATCCATTGTTCAGCGTTGGTATTTACAGCCTCTTTTTAGCCATCCTGCTGGTTCACGGTCTTTTCATTTGGGAAAATTCTGTGGCGCGAATCTGTGCATTGTCCATTGCTGTCTTGTCATTAGGAGCAACCCTAGTCATGAAGCACTATGGCGCATTTGCTTCCCGTATGGTGGTAGAACTACGAGAAGACCAGCAGCAAAAAGGACGATCCTTATTCGCTGTGACTGCTGACGGACAACCAAAAATAGCAGAAGTACTGCTGGGATATACCGAGAGCGAGCAGCATTATCAAACAGCAACTGTTGAGATACCATCACTCTCATCCTTACGCTATGCCACGTTTTACTTACCAACTATGCGGGAGAAGGAATTGAGAGTTTGGGCACACCAAAGTAACTCCCATAGTGATTCCAAAAGTTGGCCAGCATTTGTGGAAGTGCAGAATGGAAAAAAGAATATGCAGTTTGACTTAAAGCTTTCTAATGGAAGGATTTTGTTACCTCTAGAGAGCGATCGCTGCTGGTTAAAGTTTACTTTTAGTGAGCGATCGCTGTCTTGAAAATAGGGAAGGGAGTATGGGGGACAAGGGGGACAAGGAGGAAATAACTAATGACCAATGACAAATGACAAATGACTAATACCTAAGAGGTAATATATGGCACAAATTATTTCAGTTCACTCATTTCGTGGTGGCACTGGTAAATCAAATCTGATTGCCAACATCGCATCAACTATGACACTCCAAGGACAACGTGTAGGCATTATTGATACTGACATTCAATCACCAGGAATTCATGTAATTTTTGGATTTGATGAGAACAAAATGACATATACTCTCAACGACTATTTGTGGGGACGTTGTCATATTCAAGACGTTGCCTATGATGTTACTCATAGCCTGATTGCAGAGCAGAAACATCCAACTACAGTTAAGGGAAGCCTTTACTTGGTTCCTTCTAGTATTAAGGCAGGTGAAATTTCCAGAGTTCTACGTGAAGGGTATGATGTAGTTCGACTCAACGATGGTTTTCAGGAACTCATTCGGACTCTAAAACTGGACTATCTGTTAATTGATACTCACCCTGGACTGAATGAAGAAACCTTACTTTCTATCGGTATCTCTAATATTCTCATAATTATCCTGCGTCCAGATAATCAAGACTTCCAAGGTACTGCGGTGACAGTAGATGTAGCTCGCAAATTGAAAGTGCCAAAAATGCTGATGGTAATCAATAAGGCACTACCAGCTTTGGATTTTGCAGACTTGCAAGAACAAGTAGAGAAAATTTACAACGTTCCCGTAGCTGGAATTTTGCCCCTTTCAGAAGAGATGGTACAGTTAGCAAGCATTGGTATTTTCAGTTTGCGCTACTCTGGGCATCCCATCAGTCAGGCAATTAAAGGAATTGCGGAGCAAATTACCAGTTTAGTTGTTAGTCGTTAATTAAAAGATAGAACATAGAAGTCAGAAGTAATTCTCCCTCTGCTTCCTGTCTAAAAATGAGGCTTACTTTATGATCGATCAGCAATTATTTCGTACTGATGTTCTGACTTACTTCGGAGCAACTGCTGCTCAACTAGAAGAACTATTGGTATACAACCAAAACATTTTTGAGCGCAACAGCCTTGATTGTGTTCAGTTTCCCTTAAATCCTGAACCCCATGTAGCTACTTGGGAAGAATACGCGGTTGCCGCAGAAGTTGTAGGAGCATTTGAGGTACTCAAGCAGCGACTGGTGCAGTTAAAATTTCCGATTCAAGAGGGTATAAGTCAGACTGAGACGTATCGATCTGCCACTCGTAAGGGCGTTTCAGTAGATGGGATGGCAGAGGCAACTGGTTTAGTCTTGCAACAACCTCAGCAACTCGAGTTAAGACTACATAAAAGTTTAGCTGGAACTATCCCAGTGTTGTTAGTTAAAAACAGAGAGGATTTTGTCTCTTTAGTACAAGCCCTGACAAAACGAAATGAACCCCACCCGATTCCTGCCTCTATGGGAGCCTGTATAGTCCGAGGATTTAACAACTGGGACAGAATTCGTCAGTATCGCCGACAATGGGAAACTCAAAATCCTGGTAATTGCTCTGAAACTAGCTGGTCAGAAGAGTTTCAACGGTTAATACCGCAAAAACAGCTTTATCAGGATACGTTCATAATTTTGAGTGACGGGTTCTATAGTAATATTGGTGCGAGTAACCTGGGACTGGAAGAATCCCAATGGCAGAGATTGTCTCTAACAATTCGGTTGGAACATGAATGTACCCACTACTTCACACATCGCTTATTTGGCTCGATGCGAAACAATATATTCGACGAGCTAATTGCCGACTACAGGGGTATTGTAGCCGCTATAGGATATTATCGAGCCGATTGGTTCTTGCACTTTCTAGGGTTGGAGTCATTTCCTAATTACCGAGAAGGAGGCAGACTGCAAAACTACCGGGGTCAACCTCCACTTTCCGATCGGGCATTTCAGATTTTACAGGCGTTAGTGAAGGCATCTGCCGAAAATTTGCAGCGTTTTCATACTGAATATGCAACTGAAGTAGGTCTCAATAACCAAGCTCAGATATTAGTTGCACTATCTTATCTAACGTTAGAGGAATTAGCTGCCTCAGAAGCCACCTTGCGCATCCAAAAAATTTTAAACAATCAATCGACAACCCTCTCCATATAGCTCTGTTTGGTAGTTATTGGCATGAGAAAGCCTTTCCCAACAATGATAAAGCACTGCATCTATGTGTTTTTCTGATCCTTAACAAAACATCGGGTAATTCACTTATGAGAGAAGTTTTACTTAAAGAATTAGCTAACAGTGACATTAATTGGATGATTGCTAAAGGTTATCAAAGAGAAATCGCTCCTGGCACTGTACTCATTGAAGCAGGAAAAGCTAATGATTGCTTACATATTCTTCTAGACGGCATCTTAACAGTTACTATTTCTCAATCTGACAACAATCCTCTGACTCGTGCTTTTGCAGCTATCGAAGGAGTTGAAAACACAACTCAAGAAATTGAGAGATTATCTAGTGGTGAGGTTGTGGGAGAAATTCCCTTTGTAAGTATGTACTTAACAGCTACTACTGTTAAGGCTGTAGAAAAGTCGTTAATAATATCAATTCCCCAACCAGAATTAGCAACAAAATTGCAGCAAGATGTAGGTTTTACTTCACGCTTTTATCGAGCGATCGCTATTATGCTGGCAGATAGACTAGAAAGCATCATCAATCAGCTGGGCCGTAAGAACTTAGCACAAGGTCAGCCACTCAGAGATGTGCTCTTTATTTTGGGAGAATTACATGATAGCGACATCGATTGGATGATGGGTTGTGGGACTCAGCAAAAAATTCTAGCTAATACTATACTCATTCGTGAAAGTGGGACTGTGGATGCACTATATATTCTTTTAGATGGAATAATGTCTTTGTCTATTACTGAAGATGAGCGTAATCCCTTAGCACGTGCTTTTGCTGCCATTGAGGGTAATGAAATTTTCGGTAGAGAAATAGCAAGATTATCGAAAGGCGAAATTATCGGTGAATCACCTTTCATTGATGGTCGTCTACCTTCTGCAACTGTTAAGACTATTGAAGACTCGATTGTGTTGTCGATTCCGCGACAGCAAATGGCAGCAAAGTTACAGCAAGATGTAGGATTTGCCTCTCGTTTTTATCGTGCGATCGCTACTTTACTTTCTAATAGATTGCAAGGACTACACATCCACCTTGGTTATGGTAGGCGAGTTTATAACAAAGGGATGTCATTGGATGAAAATCTTGAATATGAAGACGAGTTAAAAGATAGCACTCTGGATGGTATGGCGTTCGCAGGAAAAAGATTTAATTGGATAGTAAGGCAGTTAAAAGTAAGTTAATAATTTTTTGCGGTATTTCCAGAGTCAATGTTTTCAAAAAAGAAGTGCATTGATTGAAGATGTCGCTAGCTTTCATCAGTTGACGGCAGATTCAAAAACTTTTCAGCATTCAATCATGGTTATGAACAGCCATTGTATGTAAATTAATATTGTTCTATTTACTGCCAATTCCAGGATATAAGCCTGTAGAGAATGTTTGATTACAAGCTAATAAATTTTTAATAAAGTTTTGGATATGGGTGCATCTTTCCTGGTTTTCTCTACTCCTTTTGCTAACTGAAAATAACTAAATATTTGAGGATACAATGAAAAAAATTATGATAATAGAAGACAAGGAAGAAACCCAAAAACTTTTTCTTGAATGCCTTAAAGCTGAAGGATTTTACAGTACAGGTTCCGAAAAAGTACTTGTTGGAGTTAAACAAGTACAGGAACAACTACCTGATTGGATAATTTGTGACATTACAATGCCGGAACTTGATGGTTATAGTATCTTGGCCATGGTGCGACAAGATCCTAATACAGCAATTATCCCTTTAATTGTTGTCATTGGCAGGGAGGCTCAGGCTGATATCTGCAAAGGTATGGAGATGGAAGTAGATGACTATTCCACTAAACCTTGTAATTTAAGTGAATTATTGAGAGCGATCGCCGCTTCTCTGGAAAAACAAGCTATTATCAAGCGCTACTGTGCAGCTGAGTCTCATCAATTTCTAGTTCCACCACCCACTAATACAGCACACCCTGTCACCTCACAGCCGAGCTTTTCATCTAATTCTCTGTTGAATGAAGTTTTTCAATTCATTGAAAATAATTACCACCAATCAATTACTCTCCAGGATGTGGCTAAGGCAGTTGGTTACTCTCCAGCTTACTTGACAGACTTAGTCAAACGTCTGACAGGAAACACAGTGCAGCGTTGGATTATAAAGCGTAGAATGGCAGCAGCATGTTCCTTACTGCTAGAAACTGACCAGTCAGTAAACCAAATTGCTGAAGCAGTCGGTTATAACGATAAAAATTATTTTTTTAACCAGTTTCGCCAGTATCACGGAATAACTCCCAAATCCTGGAGAAACAAGCACAGAAATTAGTTTATTTTTCCATAGAAACTCAATAATTTTTAGTTTTATCAAACAATTATTGTCTTTAATTTGGAAATTCTAAACAGTCTAAAATTAACAATGTTACTGGATTTAACTTTAACCTAAAGTAAAACATTGTCTCGACAGTAAGCTTTTAGTTTGATTTAAATCCAGGAAATTTATATTTGATATAAAAAACTCAATACAGTAGAAAATAGCAAATATAATTACTCAATAAGCAAAACTAAAAAAAGTCTACTAAGACCGAAAAATTATCTAGTGTAAGTGAATAATCTGTCTATTAAACTAATAAGAGTAAACCTCTAGAAGAGGATTTAATATATGTCTAAATCATCAGCAATAGAATTTGTCAAAGCTACCGATCAAGTTTTGCTAGAGAGGGTTAAGGCTGCTGACAGCCCAGTCAGTGTAGTCAAGATTGCCGCTGAGTATGGTTATGAACTCACCGAGCGGGAAATGCAAGCTGTCCTGGCAGGGTCTTACATTGCATGGGAAGAGGATGAAGAACTGTCCGAGGAGCAGTTGGAGTCTGTAGCTGGAGGTATGATGAAAGAACCCCTAACTTGTTGTTGTGGTGGTAACAGTTGTGTCTGCCAGTAACAAAAGCCAATTTTCCACTTTTTAGGACAATAAAACCACCCGCTTATCTCTAGGAACACCTCTGCGTACCTTTGTAGTTGCTGGAGCTTGAGTTCCTAGAGATTTTTTGGGTAAATTTGGATCTGCTAATAGTCCAGCATACTAATTCTTAACGGTACTACCAAACTGGATTCTTCTATAAACTTAAATATCAATAACCTGTTTGGCGTGTCCTCTACAATTTCTCAAAATTAATTTAATCGTTGCCAACAGTGGAAATAACGTTACCTCTACTGTAAGTTCAATCGCTTCTTTGCCGAGTTTTACTTCCTTTAATGAAAATGACTCAAGCAGACCTAATAGAAATTTTTATCAATGCCAGTTCTCTATCTGAACGTCTTAGCAATAAGTTTTTCCAGGTTAATACTACCCAACTTAATCAAGAGCAAATTAGCGATCGCTTAAGCCACTGGTGTCAGGTCGTTGCTCAGGGTAACTGGGAAAAATTTCAGAAGCGGCTGCAGTGGGATGGGTTGGATATGGATGCAGTGTGTCCAGTGCTGGGAGATTTGCCTGGTTTGGATAATCAAGCCTTACCAATCTGGGTAGAGACTTTGAGGGAGATGATTCAAACAGCCTCAGAATTTACCTTTCAGGATAAAGTTACCGATCCTTCCAAAATCCCCATTGACCCTAAAAATCCGCTGCCATTTGAAGACGTGCTGCTGCCAGCCCTTTTAGTGGCGCGGCAGAAATTATTAACTCGTCTGGGGTATCCGTTATTTTCCTCAAACCATCTGCTCTTAGAACTTCTTTGTGAAGAAGCGTACCTGAGTCTGGAGCGCAGTTTGCTACAAAGGCTGACCGATCTCTGCTCTAAAACCCTAGAATTTGAATTTTCCCACTTCCGCCCATTTGGGCAAACTTTACTCAGCTTGCTGGGAAAAGAGAAAGGCACGCCTACCAAAGTACACTACAATGCTTTTGTGCAAAAACTGTTGCAAGATGGGCTGCTAACTTTTTTCCAGAAATATCCGGTTCTGGCTAGGTTGCTGGCAACCAGCATTGAGTTCTGGGTTGAAGCAACAGCGGAGTTTTTGCAACGCCTAGAAGCCGATCTATGCGAAATTCAGCAAGTATTTAATTGCCCCGAACAGACGAAGAAAGAAAATAGAGATTCCAATACACAGATAGGAAAAATCACTAAAATCAAGCCTAGCTTGTCTGATTTCCATAATCGAGGTCGCACAGTCATTGCCCTCACCTTTGAGTCTGGGCTAAAGCTAGTCTACAAACCCAAAGATTTAACCTCAGAAGTGGCCTATAACCAGTTTTTAGACTGGTGCAATCAGCGCGGCGTGCCTTTATCTTTTAAAGTGTTCCAGGCGATCAATCGCGGTACTCATGGCTGGGTTGAATATGTCGAACAACTGCCCTGTGAGGATGAAGCAGCGGCGCAGCGTTTTTATCGACGAGCAGGTATGCTGCTGTGCATTCTGTATACTTTGGGAGCAACTGACTGTCACCACGAGAATTTAATTGCCAGTGGCGAACATCTGGTGTTGATTGACATGGAAACGCTAATGCACCATGAGGCTAGCGCGTTCGCAGAATCTCCAGAAGCGACAGAAGCTCAGACTACGGCGAATCAACAGCTCTCAGACTCAGTACTGCGTACTGGGCTGTTGCCGCGTTGGGAGTTTAAAAAAGATAATCGAATCGCTTACGATGTCAGCGGTCTGCGAAGTTTTGACCCTCAACAAATACCTTGGCGTGTTCCGCGATGGAAGTCAATCAATACAGACGATATGCACTTAGGGTACGAGACAGTCGCAGTGAGGCCCCAGAAAAATGTACCCTTTTTGAATAAGGTAGCCCTGTCGCCTAACGACTACCTTAATGAGTTAGTCGAGGGATTTGAGCAGATGTATCGCTTCCTGATTCAGCAGCAGGAGGCGCTGTTGGCGGCTGATAGTCCTCTGAAAGCTTTTCAAACACAGCAGGTGAGGTTTATTTTCCGCGCCAGTCAGGTTTATTTTGTAGTTTTACAAAAGACCTTAGTCCCTGAATTTCTCCGGAATGGGGTTGACCGCAGTATTGAACTGGACATTCTCAGTCGAGCTTTTCTCACATGTCAGGAGCAGCCCAACGCTTGGCCGATTTTGCAGGCAGAACTTAAGGCAATGGAGCAGTTAGATATTCCCTATTTTGGGTCTTCATCCAATAGTGATGCCCTTACTCTTGGGCTAGAGCAACCCATAGAAAAGTACTTTAAAGAATGTAGCTACAGCAAAGTCATTTTACGGCTGCAACAACTCAATGAGACGCATCTAGTTCAGCAGGTTGCGCTGATCCAGGGAGCGTTTTATGCCAAAGTAGCGGAGACTTCTGAAATTAAGCAGGTATCAGCCTACAAAACCTTAGCTCCCAGAGCTACTGATTTGTCACAAATCAGCCCATTAACTAGCGAACAGTTGCTTCAGAACGCTCAAGCCATTGCTCAGGAAATTCAAAAAAGGGCAATCTGTGGAGCCGACGGCAGTGTCAACTGGATTGGCTTAAACTATATTTCCAGTGCCGAGCGATACCAACTCCAAGTTATGGGTGATAGTCTCTACGATGGCAATTGTGGCATTGCTCTGTTTCTCGCTGCTTTAGATCGGGTTACGAGCAACACCCAGTTCCGGAACTTAGCTTTGGCAGCTTTACAGTCAGTACGAAGGGTTTTGCAGACATCCAATGTGGAGTTTATTCACAGATTCGATCGCCGAATCGGAATTGGTGGAGGTATTGGGCTTGGTTCCATCATTTATTCTCTGGTGAGAATCAGCCAATTTCTTCAGGAAGAGGTCATCTTAGAAGATGCCTGGCGAGCTGCTAACTTGATCTCGCCCGAAGGTATCGCGGCCGATCAAAAGTTAGATGTGATACAAGGAGCAGCAGGAGCAATTTTAGGGCTATTAGCACTTTATACTACAACTGGCGACCCAGCTGTCTTAGATAAGGTTGTGTTATGTGGTCAGCATCTACTAGAACACCGTATTAGCATCGATAATTACTCAAGAGCGTGGAAAACTTTTGCAGAGAAACCGTTAACAGGTTTCTCTCACGGTGCTGCTGGCATTGTTTATGCTCTGTTGCGGCTTTATGTTGTAACGCGGGATAGAAAATATTTAGAGGCAGCTTGTGAGGGAATAGCCTATGAACGGAGTGTATTCTCACCAGCTGACGCTAATTGGCCTGACTTCCGTGGCATAGGGCAAAATGACCAACCAAGGTTTATAGCCGTCAATTGGTGTAATGGTGCTCCTGGTATTGGCTTGGCACGGGTGGGCGGTTTATCGATTTTAAAGACAGATACAATTTGCCAAGATGTGGAAGTGGCGTTGCAGACTACTCAGAAGTATGGCTTACAGGGAGTAGACCATCTCTGCTGTGGCAACTTTGGTCGGATAGAGTTGCTGCTGGTGGCAGCCCAAAAACTATCGCGCCCGGATTTACAAGAAACTGCCAAGAAACAGGCTGCTTGGCTAGTGGCTCAAGCAAAAAGAACAGGTGCTTATCAACTATTTTCCAACTTACAAAACCATGCATTCAGCTCGTTCAACCCCAGTTTTTTCCGAGGAACGGCTGGGATTGGCTATGAATTGCTAAGGTTGGCTTACCCAGAGACACTGCCTTCAGTATTGCTATGGGAATGAATTCCTGGCTATTTTCCAACGAAACCCTAGAACACCGATTCAGCACCAAGCAAATACAAAAAAGTTACTAGTCTTACCAAAGTGAAAACAATCTGTAGTATGCTACGCCAGTCAATCACTAATACCGACATCGAACTCATCCGAATTACAGTAGAGAATTACCGACGTGGTTGTGCAAAGCCTATTCAAGTTACACCAGAGACTTCTGGTGATACGTTTGGTCAAAGGTTGCAAGCACTCACAGAAACCCGTTTACCACCCACAGAAAAGTTTGTCATAGGTGGAAATGCTCGAAATCAAGGTTTGATTGCCACTCGCCAGGGAAATCTAATGGCGGCCGAACAGGCATTTGCAATGGCACGTGCACCCCTTAAGTTAAGTAAGCTCTCACCTGAAAGTAGTTTGCTTTACCAGTCTTTCTTAGAACAGGCAGAAGCCTACCTCGATTATCGCCGGGGAAATTTTGAACAAGCTCGTAACAGAACCTCTGAGGCGATGGCGATTGATGTAGTTTTGGAAGAAGAGTACGGGTACGACATTCTTCTTCTACATCGCATCCATCTTGCTCACAATCTGATTCGCATCGACGCACAGTGCAAGTACTTTAATAGTGCGATCGAGCTTGCGTTTCAGATTCTCAGTTATCTGGAAGGAATATCTGAAGTTTTGCCGCTTCCAGGTCCTTGGGGACGCGAACGTGTGGCACGCCAATCTCCAGAACTTGTTGCTGGGATGTTTGTAGAAATAACTAATGAGATTGCTCTGATCTTAGTAGGAAAAGATCGTTCGCTGGTGCGTGACTTATTAGTATCTGCCTCTGCTCATCTGCTGTTAAAAGCCAACACTCATCATCACTGCCACCCACGAGCTTACACATGGTTGCTTGTTAAGCAAGCATTCGCCAGTAACGATGTTGCTACTTTTCTTAAAAGAGCATCTCACTTTTTCGCTGAAGGACGCGCTGATATACCATTGCTCTGGTATGCAACGGTTATTGATTTAGTCACTTTATGCGACGAGCTTGCTGTCTCAGACTTTGAGTTGTTCAGGCAAGAGGTTGCTAGGGAAGCAGGTAGCTGGAAAAACCTCCCACAAAAGTTTTCCTCCATACTTGTCTGTCCAAAAATTGAGGAGACACAGGAGTTAGATACACTTACTAATTTCAAACCTGGTAAGGCATTGTCAACTTAACGGAAAATGTTAGACCAAAAGCACAGCCTATTCCGAAAAGAGTCGCTGGAGCGTCTATCGTCTCCTGAAAGACTAGACCTACTGATGCAGGTCGTCAGTCCCAGAAATTGGCTACCTGTTGTTGCTTTGGGTTCGATTATGGGAGTAGCTTTTATCTGGAGTATTTATGGACGCATTCCCATCACCGTAGAGGGTCGAGGTGTACTGATTTACCCAAACAACGTTGTACCATTGCAATCAAAAAGTGCAGGGCAGTTAATGACTCTCAACATCAAAGTTGGAGATTTCATTAAAAAAGGGCAGGTATTAGCAATCATTGACCAAGCTGAACTTCGCAAGCAACTGCAACAGCAGCGACTTAAACTTAGAGAACTAGAATCACAAGACCAAGCAGTTGGTTCACTACAAGGGTTAAGACTGAAGCAGGAGGAGCGATCGCAACAACAACAACGCCATTATCTCCAGCAACGTATACTGGAACTACAAGCCATAACGCCTCTTTTAAAAACTAAAGGCAATACCTCTATTACGCAACAACGTCAAGGCTTACAGGAACGTCTACGGCAAGCCCAAGCATTGACTCCTATCTTTCTCAAGAGAATGGAAATTCGCAGACAGTTATTCAAACAAGCAGGAGCGATTTCTGGTGATGAGGCTCTCAAAGCAGAACAAGAGTACCTAGAGAACTTGGCAAAAATTGCTGACATCCAAAATCAACTTAAAGAACTAGATTTAAAGGAGATCCAAACAGAAAAAGATTATCGTCAAAACCTCAGTACCATCTCTGATTTGCAAGCTCAACTCAAAGAACTAGATAGCAAACAAGCCGCAGCAGCTCAAAAAGACTTAGAAGATGCTACTAACCGAAAGAAAGAGATTCAAGAAGCCAAGCGAGAAATTGCCAAACTAGAACTGCAAGTAGGCGATAATAGCCTGATTATTAGCCAATATAGCGGACGCATTTTAGAAATTACGCTAACACCAGGACAGGTTGTTAACGCTGGTACTCGCTTGGCAACTATAGAAGCAGAGAATCCTAAAAGTAAGTTAGTTGGTGTTACCTATTTTCCAGTAGCAGATGGCAAGAAAATTCAACCTGGTATGACAATACAAATTACTCCCCAAACCGTCAAGCGGGAACGCTTTGGCGGCATTGTGGGTAATGTCACCAGCATCTCCCGGTTTCCGATTACAAAGGAGGCAGCCGTCTCGGAGGTAGGTAATTCAGAAGTAGTGGAAGCTTTGATATCTGAAAAACAAGCAGGTTTGATCCAAGTATTCTCTAACCTCAATTTAGATACCAACACACCCAGCGGCTACAAGTGGTCTTCTTCCACCGGGCCAAACATGAAAATCTCTTCTGGAACTACCACTGTTGTAAGAGTCAAGGTAGAAGAACGCGCTCCCATCACCTTCGTTTTACCAATTTTGAGGTCTGTTAGTGGTATCTATTAACTCTACCTTAGTAACATCGATTAATCCTGGGGAGTACTTGCAAAAACTACTGCCGCACAGAACCATTCGGGTAAAAACCCCCACTCTCCTCCAAATGGAAGCAGTAGAGTGCGGTGCTGCGGCTTTGGGAATTATTTTAGGTTACTACGG
Organism: Nostoc sp. 106C; assembly: GCF_002154725.1. Lineage (GTDB taxonomy): Bacteria > Cyanobacteriota > Cyanobacteriia > Cyanobacteriales > Nostocaceae > Aulosira. The sequence continues at coordinate 43,976 of NZ_MTAW01000060.1, forward strand.
TCGAATTGTACCACTGCCACAACTGCGGAGAGATTGCGGAGTGTCCCGCGATGGCAGTAAGGCATCTAATATGCTGAAAGCCGCCAGGAACTATGGACTTCAAGCTAAAGGCTTTAAAAAAGAACTAAACCAACTTCAAAAACTGCGCCCTCCCTATATTGTTTTCTGGAACTTTAACCATTTCCTTGTAGTAGAGGGATGGAGCAAACAGCGAGTTTTTCTCAATGACCCCGCCACAGGGCCGCGTCATGTATCTTTACAGGAATTTGACGAGGGGTATACTGGTGTAGTACTGGTAATAGAACCAAGCACAGAGTTCAAAAAAGGTGGTTGCAAGCCTAGCATGATGCTATCTTTAGCTTCACGGCTACGTGGTGCTGAGGGTGCTTTAGCTTACTGCATAATCACAGGATTCTTCTTGACTATGGTTGGGTTGGTAGTACCCGTGTTTAGTCAAGTATTTGTAGATGATATCCTGGTGCAAGGACGACACTTATGGTTGCATCCTTTACTTTTGGCCATAGCGATCGCGGCTCTACTCCAAGGGTCACTAACGTTACTACGGTTACGTTACTTACGCAGATTAAAAATCAAACTTTCTGTAGGTATGTCCAGTCGCTTCCTCTGGCACATCCTGCGCTTACCTGTAGGCTTTTACGCTCAACGATTTGCTGGAGAAATCAGTAACCGCAGCACTCTCAACGACGAAGTTGCCGATGTGCTATCAGGAAAGTTGGCAACGACAATTATTGATACATTTATGGTAATTTTCTATACTCTAGTTATGGTGCAATATGACTGGATACTTAGCTTGATTGTGGTGAGTTTTGCTGCTGTCAATGTCCTAACGTTACAGAGGATTTCCCGACAACGCATAGATGCAAATCAACGATTGATACAAGAATATGGTAAAGCTGCTGGCATGTCGATTGCTGCTTTGCAAAGCATAGAAACGCTCAAAGCATCAGGGTTGGAGTCAGATTTCTTTTCGCGGTGGTCGGGTTATTACACAAAGGCGCTAAATTCTCAGCAGGAATTAGGGCTAACAAACCAGACATTCTCAGTTTTACCGATGCTCCTATCTGCCCTTTCTGCGATGTTGTTGTTGGTTGTTGGTGGTTTACGAGTAATGGATGGACATCTCAGCATCGGAATGCTCATCGCCTTTCAAGGTTTGATGTTCAACTTTCAAGAGCCTGTAAATAATCTTGTCAATTTTGGAACTACTCTTCAGGAGTTGGAAGGGAATTTGATTCGTCTTGATGATGTGCTAGATAATCCAGTAGGTGAAGGGTATCAGAGAGCTAAGGAAGTAAATTCTTCCTCATCCCCTCCTACCTCTTCTGCTCATTCATCCTCTTATCTTCTGCCGAAATTACAGGGATATGTGGAGTTGCGAAACGTCACATTTGGTTATAGCTATCTAGAACCGCCGTTAATTGAAAACTTTAATCTTGCAATTAAACCAGGACAGCGAGTAGCTTTGGTAGGTGGAAGCGGTTCTGGCAAGTCTACTATTGCCAAAGTAGTTAGTGGACTTTATCAACCTTGGGCAGGAGAAATTTGTTTTGACGGTAAACCAAGAGAACAAATTCCCCAAGAACTATTTACTAACTCTGTGGGAATGGTGGAGCAGGAAATTTTACTGTTTGGCGGCACAATCAGAGACAATTTGACTCTTTGGGATACAACTGTATCAGAAAAAAATCTCTTGCGGGCTTGCGAAGATGCAGCGATCGCTGATGTAATTTTCTCTATGTCTGGGGGATTGAATAGTGAACTGATAGAAAGTGCTGCTAATTTGAGTGGCGGTCAGCGACAACGTCTAGAAATCGCTCGCGCTTTAGTAAATAACCCATCTATCCTGGTGATGGATGAAGCCACTAGTGCTTTAGATGCAGAGACTGAAAAAATCATTGACCAAAATCTCCGCCGTCGGGGATGTACTTGCATAATTATCGCTCACCGATTGAGTACGATTCGAGATTGCGATCAAATCATTGTCTTAGAACGAGGCAAGATAGTACAACGAGGTACTCACCAAGAATTACGGCAAGTTGAAGGTTTCTACTCGCGCTTGATTCGTACTGAAGAGTAGAGACGCTGGGAGGAAAGTATTTATCTAAGTAGAGCAGTGCAATTAAAGATCAATACGGTTCAGTTAAGGTGATCAGAGTTCTCATCTGTCGGACAAAACCAAGATTTGGGGGAGAATCCCCCAAACCCCCGATTGGGGGACGGTTGCGTCCCCCAAGCCCCCTCCAAAATAATTGTTCGGTTTTTTGTTTAGTAATTATTTGTGAACTTTGTTGTCAATGAATTTTCTTAACTGAACTGTATTGAATTAAAGATAGCTGATGAGGGCTGTCATTGGTCATTGGTAAGGGTTTCAAGCCTATTTACGTAAAGTACATATTTGGGTTTATTTCCACCGAATTACTTATCTAAAATTAAACATTAAAAATCGCAAATGCTAATACAGGGGCAAGTTTATATAATTAATGGCAACGAACCGATTCTTCTCGATGACCCTTCTAGAGTTTGGGTTGTTCAGTCTGGTTCTATAGCTTTGTTTGCTGTCACAGTCAAAGATGGTGTTATCGAAGGAACTCGTCGTTATTTATGCAGTATTAATCAAGGGGAAGCTCTTTTTGGCACTTTTGTTACTCCTGGCAAGCAGCAGCGTCAAATTTTAGCAGTACCAATTGGAGAAACTGAGTTACTAAATATACATCAAGAATGCTGGCAAGAGTTAATAGCCAATGCAGATGTAAGGGCGATCACTTGGATACAAACTTGGCTGTTGCAACTCACTAGGAGCTTATTCTCCCACCTAACTACACCAGCAATTCAGGTAAAAGCTAAGGCACAGGCGCGATTTTCTCTCATTGCTGGTCAGAATTTCCAACCAGAAACAGGTGCGATTTGTTGGGTACAACTTCAGCAAGGAACAATGCGCTTTCTGGGGTTTAAAGAACTGACTTTGACCGCGGCTACTGCAACCATTCCTCTCACCGAAAAAATTTGGTTAGAAGCTGTGGAAGAGGTGCAAATCACCACCAAAACTACAAGCGCATTCCAAAATCCAGATATCCTGCTAGCTGGGTTGTCTGTTTTGCATACTCAAATTCTCCAATGCACTCACCTCTTGGATGAGCAGGAAGCTCAAGCAGAAATGACGCGATTGCGCGACCGCCAACGCCTCAATCGTCAAGTTACAGCCGAGGCTCTAGGAGAGTTAACATCCACTTTAAGTTCTCCAGACGAAAATTTTTTCTTAGAAGGTACGCCTTTGTTAGTTGCTGCTGGTGCAGTAAGCAGAGCTATGGGTATAAAAATTTATCCTCCATCTCGCTCAGAAACCTTCAAGCAAGTCAAAGAACCATTAACAGCAATTGTCCGAGCTTCCCGCATCCGAATGCGGCAAGTGCTATTGCGAGATGATTGGTGGAAGAAGGATTCAGGCCCGTTAGTAGCCTATACCTATCAGGATAATCGACCAGTAGCGCTGCTACCGATATCTGCAAAGTACTATGAAATTTTTGATCCGGTTGCCCAAACCCGTTTAAAAGTAGATAAGCAGATAGCTCAAAGCTTGGCTCCTGTTGCGTATATGTTTTATCGCTCTTTACCCGATAAAGCATTACAAGCTATTGATATACTCCGGTTCATGCTCAAAGGACATGGACAAGATTTACTGCTAATTTTATTTGCTGGTGTTGCTGTGACACTACTGGGTATGGTTACACCCTACGCCACGGGAATTATTATCGATAACGCAATCCCAGATAGCGATCGCACCTTATTGTTGCAAATTGGCTTGGGATTGTTGGTTGCGGCTTTCGGCACAGCTTTATTTCAACTAGCTCAAGGGTTTGCTCTGTTGCGGATGGAAATAGCTTCTGACGCTGCTACTCAAGCTGCTATCTGGGATAGGCTGTTAAACTTGCCAGTATCCTTTTTCCGACAGTACGCTACAGGAGACTTGCTCTCACGCATCACATCAGTGAATGTAATCCGCCGCCGCCTCAGTGGTAGAACTCTGCTTAATCTCATTAGCAGTCTATTTACGGTATTTTACTTAGCCCTGTTATTCTATTACAACGTCAGATTAGCCTTGATTGCGGTTGCAGTTGCAGTAATTGCGATCGCTCTTACCACAGTCTCCGGTATGCTCATGTTATCCAAAGTACGTCCTCTGCTGGAAGTACGGGGAAAGATTTTTGGACAAACTGTGCAGCTTATCAATGGCATTTCTAAACTGCATATTGCTGGAGCAGAAGAACGGGCCTTTGCCTCTTGGAGTAAAAACTACACTCGACAAATTAAGCTAGAACTTAGTACCCAGCGAGTCGAAGATGCTGTTGCACTTTTCAATGCAATCATGCCTCTACTGAGTTCTGGAATACTCTTCTGGTTGACTATCAGACTGCTGGAAACCCCACAAACGGCAGGAGGTATAGAATTATCTCTTGGGACTTTCTTAGCTTTTAACACAGCCTTTCATAGCTTTATTAAAGGAACTACCGAACTAAGTAATACAGTTACAGAGATTTTGCAAATTACTCCGCAGTGGCAACGTACTCAGCCAATTTTGTTGACTATACCAGAAGTGGATGTTAGTAAAGCCGATCCTGGTAAACTCGTTGGTAAAATTACTGTAGATCGTGTTACCTTTCGTTATCGTAGCGATGGGCCTCTAACGCTGGATGATGTAACTATCTCTGCGGAGCCAGGGGAGTTTGTTGCTATTGTTGGCGGCTCTGGTTGTGGTAAATCAACCTTATTTCGTTTATTACTAGGGTTTGAGACTCCGCAAGCAGGTAGTATTTACTATGATGGCCAAGACCTGTCTGGCTTAGATGTGGATGCAATACGCCGACAGTTAGGTGTTGTTTTGCAAAATGGTCAGATCAGTTCAGCTTCCATTTTCGATAATATTGCAGGCAGCGCTCAAATTACCTTAGATGAAGCTTGGGAGGCTGCCCGAATGTCGGGGCTAGCTGATGATATCACTGCCATGCCAATGCAAATGCATACTGTGGTGAGTGAAGGAGGTAGTAATCTTTCTGGAGGGCAACGACAACGCTTATTGATAGCTCGTGCTCTCGCATTAAAACCCCGCATTTTGCTATTTGATGAGGCTACCAGTGCCCTCGATAACAGAACCCAAGCGATTGTTAGTGAAAGTTTGGACAAGTTAGAAGTTACCAGAATAGTCATTGCTCACCGACTTAGCACTATCCGCAACGCTCACCGTATCTATGTACTTCAAGCAGGTAAAGTTGTACAACAAGGAACTTTTCGAGAACTAGCTGCTGTTGAGGGATTATTTGCGCAGTTAATGGCTCGACAACTGGCTTAGTTTGTCGTGGGCAAGCAGAGGAAGCGATTTGTATCAATAATTTCGGGAATTGGTATGAATTTAAGGCTGAAATTTCTTCAAGCTCGATATCCAAATGCTGAAATTGAGCTTTGGAGCATGGACAAACATCGTCTTGGACTTCATCCGATTCTGCGTCGAGTTTGGGTACCATTCGGCTCTCAACCAATCGCCTCGGTTATACAAAGGTATAAATGGATGTGGTTGTATGGTTTTGTACATCCTGTTGGGAGGTGAAACCTATTGGTGGATTCTGCCGTATGTAAACACAGAGATATTTAATCGTGTCTTGGCTGATTTTGCCAGGGAATATAGTCTTGGAAGTGACAAACGAATACTTTTATACCAAATCAAATAATGTTTGCGACACATCAATAATATTCTAGAGGTCACGGCAGTGCCGTGCCCCTACAATCTGTCGCATTCTTTTTTCAAATATACAAGTAATGTGGAACGGGCACGAACTGAACTAGAGCAACGAGCGACAATTATTTAAAAGTTTTACTCAGTTAAATCGAGAATTTCATCAAAGCAGAAACTGCGGACTAATTTTGCTAATCTTTCTGCTAATTCAGTATGAGCTTGGGGAATTTGCTTAATTAGGTGATAAATTTGTTCGGCATCAACTTCTACTGCTGCTTGATTAAGTTGTGCTATCCATTCAGAGGGCATAACTGTAATTGCAGAATGAAGATCTACGATAGAATATAGAACATTCTCTAGCTTGTTATCTGTGATATTTTCGCTGCTTTCTTCTGCACAGATATAGCGCACTTGTAAATATTCAGCTATCTTTTCAAAAATCACCTGTTCCCGGAATGGTTTGCGAATTAAGTCGTCGCAACCTGCGGCTAAAATACTGGCTTGTTGTTCTTCAAAAGCACTAGCTGTTAAAGCAATAATCACAGTGCGGGAAGTTCCATCTAAACTTCTCTCCTTGGCTCTAATTTCTTTAGTTGCGTCATAGCCGTTCATTACAGGCATCCGCATATCCATCCAAATTAAGTGAGGTTGCCATCTCTGCCACATAGCGATCGCTTCTTGCCCGTTACTAGCAGCCTCGATTTCAAAACCAACACTGCCCAGAAGTTGCACAATTAAATCACGGTTTTCTTTACGGTCATCTACTACGAGAATACGATAAGTTGGTTGGTCTGCTGCTAGCTTGAGTACGCGTCCTTTACTCAACTTTGGTACAACTTTCAATGCTGCGGCTAAATTAACTTGGATGTCAAAGCTAAAAGTAGATCCTTGCCCGAGAGTACTGGTAAGGTAAATATCACCCCCCAGCAACCGCACAAACTGTCGGCTAATAGTTAAACCTAGCCCAGTACCCTCTTTGGTTTGGATACCGCTTGTTGTCTGGACAAAAGGCTGAAATAGGTTATCCATTTCTGCTGCTGCTATCCCCCGTCCAGTGTCTTCAACTTCAAAGATGATGAATTGGGCATTGGGCATAGATTTGTAACTATTCTCCTTGTCCCCTTTGTATCCTCCTGCCAATTCCCTATCTCCCAACCTAGCCCGCAGCGTTATTCCCCCAGTATGGGTGAATTTAATGGCGTTACCCAAAAGATTAATCAAAACTTGGCGAAGTTTACCCTCATCTGTTTGTACATAACGCGGAAGATCGCAGGCAATGTCAAACTTGAGGTACAACTGCTTTGTCTGCGCCCGTACCTGAAACATTTCTTGTAATGTTTGCAACATCAGGTATAAATCGAAGTCCTCAGGATTGAAAACAATTTGTCCAGCTTCAATTTTGGACATTTCGAGGACATCGTTAATTAGGTTAAGCAAGTGTTCTCCGCTACGATTAATGGTAGCCAAAGATTCACGCTGGTTTGAGTTGAGACTAGGATCTCGCTCCATCAATTGAGAAAAACCTAAGATGGCATTGAGGGGAGTGCGGAGTTCGTGACTCATGTTAGCCAAGAAAGCACTTTTGGCACGGTTGGCAGTTTCGGCGGCTTCTTTTGCCACTCTCAAGGCTGCTTCTGCTTGATGTCTCGCCCGACCGATCGCAATGATTTCACCTACCAATTTTAGGAGATTAATCTCCTGTTGATTCCAGTTTTTCGTATAGTGAATAGTATCTGCGGCAATAAACCCGACTACTTTACCAGAATGAATCATTGGTACACCCAATGCAGATTTAATTGACTGATTTTTAAAGAATTCTTTCTCAGGAGTATCGGGTGATAAATCGGCTATGCATGGCAAAATAGAATTTTGCCCTACAAGTATTGGTGCAAGTAGAGGGAACATTTCTAGGTTGCCCCTTCTGGCATTACCGATTAATGGTTGAATATTAGTAGCACGCCATTCATTGACTATATAAACTTCCTTTGACTCATCAGATAACTCAAAAATCGAGCAGCGTTCAGCATTAATGAATTGAGCGCTCGCCTGAAGTGTAAAATTAATTGCTGTGTCTACATCTTGGTCGATGAATTGACGGGAAATACTACTGAGTATACTTTCTAGTTGAGCGCGACGTTGTAGAGCTTCCTCTGCTTGCTTGCGATCGCTTATATCGGTAAAGACAGAATCTAAATATGATTCTTCGGCGTTGAGGCGGAGTGACAATAATACCCAAACCACAGAACCATCGCAGCGCCTTAATGCTACTTCAAAATTACGCACATCGCCATAGGCTTCTAACTCTGCTACCATCCGCTTGCGATCGTTGGGATTGACATACAATTCAGTTGTGAAATATCTGCCAATCAAGTCAGCAGCAGCAGCAAAACCTAAAATATCAGCACCGCGTTGATTTGCATCCACAATCAAGCCATCTTGTTGACGGGTGCGGAAAATCCCTACTTGGGAATTTTCAAAGATGTTGCGGTATTTCATTTCACTACGACGCAAGGCTTCTTCTGCTTGCTTGCGTTCTGTAATGTCGCGTCCCACACCTGCGATCGCAATTTCACCGTCAGGAGTGTTAATGGTGGAAGTGTTAAAGCTGAACCATCGCCAGCTATTGTTTTTGTGTCTTAATCGCACCTCAATGCCTGTCTGCTTCTCTCCAGCTATAGCTTTTTGTATACCTGCGGCGCTAATTGCTAAATCTTCAGGATAAGTAAATTCGACTACAGAATGTCCCTCGATTTCTGGCAGGCTGTAGCCCATAATTGGAGTCACATTAGGCGAGTGGTAAGTAAAAATTCCCTCTGGGGAAATGGTAAAAATTAAGTCATTGGCATTCTCTACAATAGTGCGGAATTTTATCTCACTCTCTTGCAAGGCTGCTTGGGCGCGTTTGCGTTCTGTGGCATCAGTGCCGACTGAAAGAATTTCGATTAAGTTGCCTTGCTCGTCTAAAATAGGTTTATTTGCCCAAACTATCCAGACGCGATCGCCATTTTTGCACAAGTTCTCATTTTCGTTGAAAAGATAATTTTCTGGGTACTGGCAAATATCAACCATTAACCTCTGTAAGTCGCGTCCAGAAGTTTCAGTTTCGGGGACAATTGTACCGACAACATTGCGTCCTGTAATCTCTTGGGCATCAAAGCCAAAAAGCTTTTGACCGTAGTCATTTAAATATATGATGTCACCGTTACTGTCCCAACGCAGAATAATGCAGTTGGCTGTTTGTACCAAATCCCGATACTGTACTTCGCTTTGTCGCAAAGCTTTCTCAGTACGTTTGCGATCGCTAATATCCCGCACTATTGCCAAGACGTGTCGTTTGCCATTGTAAATGCAAGTCGTTCCTTTAACTTCCACATCTATGAAAGTGCCATCTTTGCAGATATCAACAGCTTGTCCATAAAATTGCTCTCCGGCTTTTGTTTTGTCCAGAAACTCATGGAAAACCGGATGTGAATTTGGGTGAATGTAAACTGATGGATGCAAAGTAATAAATTCTTCGTAAGTATAACCATGCATCTGGCAAGCAGCAGGATTGACTTCGGCAACTGTTTCGGTTTCTATTTCGGTAATAAATAGTCCATCATTGATCGCTTCAAAAATACTGCGATATTGCAACTCACTTTGTCGCAGTGCTGCTTCTGCTTTTTGGCGTTGGGTGACATCGCGGAAACTCCATACTCTACCAATAATCTGGTCTTTGATGCGTTGTGGACAGGAGTATCTCTCAAAGACTCTACCATCTTGCAATTCTAAAAAGTCGTAACTATCTAGTTCTGGCTGAGCGTATAATTCTCGAACTCGCTGCAAAAATCCCTCAGGATCTTTTAACTGATTTGCTAAATACGCCAACCGCTTAGGATGATCTGGTTCTGACAAAAGTTCTGCTGGAATTGACCACATTTCTAAGAACTTTTGGTTGTAACTGGTGATATTTCCCCAGCTATCGATTGCTAAAATACCGTCTTGAATTGATTCTAAGATAGCGCTTAACAGCGACAAAGAATTTTCCAGAGCTAGCTGGGCTTGTTGGCGTTGCGCAGTTTGCCGATAAGTATCGCTAACATCACGCCCTAAAACAACCAGCGCCTTGCGTCTACCATCCTGGTGGAATACAGGCACTTTAATCATATCTATAATGCTGACAGTACCATCAGGGCGAGGTACAACTTCTTCTACCCGATGAACAGACCCTTGCTGCCAAGCTTGTTCATCTGTATTGTGACAATTGAGCAAAGTATCGTGATAAAAATCACTAAATTGCGCCAGTTCTGAGTCGGTTTTTCCTTTAAAATCAACGCCTTGGATTTCTAAAAATTCCAGGTTAGCTTGGTTTGACTCCAACCATTTTCCTTCGCTGTCCTTTAAACAGATAATATCCGGTGTAGCATTAATCAATGTCCGCAACCGTTCCTCACTCGCTTGCAAAGATTGTTGAGCTTGTTGCGCCAGCGTAATATCTTGAATTACTAGTACGGCACAATCATTCTCAGTTAGTCCCGCACGACTACCAGAGATTTGCAGCACTAAAGAACGCTTACCTTGATGAAACTCGTACTCTGTAGTTTCGTACTCTCCATTTTGGATCAGAACATTAGGGTAGTAATTTAAAGCTACGGGTTTTCCTAATTGTAATAATGGCAGTAACTCACTTAACTGCCAGCCTGCGATCGCACTTTGGGGTCGGTTCACTAGACACTCAAAACTGGAATTGCACCATTGAACACGTCGGTCTTCCCCAACCCAAACTACAGCATCAGCGATCGCACTTAGCGTTACTTCCATTTTGGTAAGGGTAGCTTGCAATTGCTTAACCTGCTCTAGCTGTTTAGCGCTCATCAGCGATTCCTTATTGGCTTTGGGTATGGATATAGCAGCTTGGTATAGAGATTGTATCGTTAATCTTTTGCTGAGATATTTAACGACAGCAAAATTACATATTGGCTTTAAATCTCCCAAAGACAGTTCAAATCATCATTGCGATCTTTGGAAAGCAATCTCAAAAACCTAGCGATTGCGTCGTTTCACTCGCAATGACATATTAAATATAACTTGTGCTATTTAGGAGGCAATGCCTACATTGCCTCATCCGTAGACTTAGACACCATGCTGCTTAAACCAAGTTTGGAGGCGTTTCCAACCATCATCAGCTTCTTTTTCGCGGTAAGAGGGGCGATAATCAGCAAAAAAGGCATGGGGTGCATTGGGATAAACGATAATTTCAGATTTGCTGCTGCTAGACTTTAAGCGATCGCGCATTTGCTCTACTGTATCTAGGGTAATACCTGTATCCTTACCGCCGTAGAGTCCAAGAACAGGAACTTTCAACGTCGAGGCAATATCTACTGGATGTTTGGGTGTGAGTTCTGTTGCATCACCCACCAGTCGTCCATACCACGCTACACCTGCTTTCACTTTGGGATTGTGTGCTGCATACAACCAAGTAATTCGACCACCCCAGCAGAAACCTGTAATCCCCAACCTATTGACATTTCCCTTACCAGAATTGACAGCCCAAGCCACAGTTGCATCAAGGTCAGATAGTACCTGAGCATCTGGTACTTTTGCAACAACTGGGCGAATTTCATTAACACTGCTTAATTTGGAGACATCACCCTGGCGGATAAATAATTCTGGCGCGATCGCTAAATATCCCAATTTGGCAAAGCGACGGGCGACATCCTGAATATGCTCGTGGACACCAAAGATTTCGTGGATCACCAGCACAATCGGGAAATTCTTACCAGTTGCAGGCTGCGCTCTATAAGCGGGAATTTCACCATCTTGGACGGGAATTTTCACCTCACCTGCGACCAATCCTTTAGTATCGGTGGTGATGACTTTCGCACTAACAGGCTGCACTGCTAGAGCAAAACCTGTTGCAAGGGTAGCAGTTGCGATAAAGTTGCGGCGTGTTATCTCTTTCATCATCTTTATGCCTTGAGCTATCCAGGTTTAATCTTATTTTTTCAGAGTATCGTCAACACAAGAAGGTAACAGACAAGAGGATTTCCTCCGCTAGAGTACCTAATTTGAGAGCAATATTCTCCCACTTTTAAGCACGCTTCTTGTTCTGATCGGGCAAAAAGCCACCTATATAATTGTCTCCTGTTGCCCCTTGCCTGTTCCCTTGTTAACTTCAGTCAGCAATAGACAGTTCAAATCATTAAATAACACAAATAATAAGTTTATTCAGTAAACCTAATAATTAATACTACAAAATTTTAGCTAGTCGTACATTCTATTTTCTGTGATAAATTTGCTCAGATTCCACTTAAATACAGATGAGAAGCTATAAGTTAAACTTATCAAATAGTTAAGTAAACTTTACGCAAAACTTCTTTACAATCCGTTACAAAATCTCTATGATGAAAAACATCATAAGTAATTATTCCTGCGTACATCAATCACGCATCGCAATCATAAAACCATGACAGCAACTCTACAACAGCGCGCCAGCGCCAACGT
>NZ_MTAW01000085.1 GCF_002154725.1 Nostoc sp. 106C
AACACAGATAAATATCGGTGTTCATCTGCGTTTATCTGTGGTTCGATATTCAAAAAATCGACTTATGCAAGAGACTCCATGATCTGCGCGCACAAGGAATAATGAAAATGATCTTGGAACGATTTTGCATTGTTTCAGCCTCTATTTTCAAGGCAGGTCTAAGCAAATTACCTCTGCACCTACTGAGTGTTGAATAAACTGTGGAGGCGGGTTTTGTATGTGTAAGGCTGTTTCTAACGATTTATCATGGATTTTAGTTTCACTTTGTAATTAAACTAGCTAATTTTAAGTTTTTCAAATTACAAGTCAGAGGAATTTAATTAATTAACTTAGTTTGACAGTTAATCTTTGAAACACTGTAGCTATCAGTTCCTGAGATTTTACAATAAAAACTCGTAATAATTAAATAGATAGATATCCAACCCCATAAGAGTTTTCAGAGGAAATATAGAGTGATTAATAAAGGGTAATAGAGGGAAACAATGCTTTGAAAACTGTATTATTTATATCTTTTGTTGAAAAAATATTCTTGATAATAGGAAGGTGAAAAAACTTAGATTATTTTCTCAAAAAAATTATTACTATTTTGAGAAAATGAGTTAATTTGGAATCTAGCAATTGCTAAACACACAGGTTATTACTGGGTGGCAACATTAGAGATTCGCTCTGATCTCTATGTAATCAAACCAGAAAGCAAAATGATTATCATAGAATATGCAAGAAGGAAGCTTTATTTGGGGTCATCTAGGAAAACAACATCGCACAGTTGATAAATTGATTGATGGCATATGGCTAATTGTCCTGCTATTGGCAGCAGTGTTACTGTTTAGCATCAATCTTGGGGGAGTACCATTACGCGATTGGGATGAGGGTACTGTGGCACAGGTCGCCCGCGAAATTTTGCGATCGCCAGCAGGTTCTCTGGGTTGGCTTTATCCCACATTGGGCGGTGAACCTTATCTTCACAAGCCGCCTTTGATGCATTTGCTAGTTGCTTGGGCTTATCAGCTGGGAGGAGTCAATGAATGGACTACCCGCATACCAGGAGCAATTTTAACAGCTTGTTCAGTACCTTTACTGTATTGCATTGGTCGAGAAATATTTCGCCAACGTTGGGCAGCTATTTATAGCGCCTTGATTTACCTAACAATGCTACCTGTAGTGCGTCATGGGCGATTGGCCATGTTAGATGGCGCAACGGTAATTTTTTTGATGGTAATGATGCTGTGTGTATTGCGATCGCGGCGCGATTTGCGTTACTGTCTGGGCATCGGACTCGGTCTGGGATTAATTTGCCTGACTCAAGGAATATTCGGTATATTATTAGGTGCGATCGCAATTGCATTTCTGTTTTGGGATACGCCTCGACTACTCACTTGTTACTATCTGTGGATAGCAATCTTCATTGGCATTTTACCAGCCCTGTGTTGGTATGGTGCGCAGTTAGTACACTACGGTCATACTTTCCTCCAGATTGCCTTTATCAATCCATCCATCAACCGAGTTGGGGCATTTTCACAGGATAATTTCCAGCTATCTTGGTACTATCTCAAAGAAGTTTTGATGTATGCATGGCCCTGGCTACTGTTTTTACCGCATAGCTTACGCTTAACCTGGGAAAATCGCAATCTTAGCTGGGCAAAACTCGTACTGATCTGGAGTGGTGTCTACCTACTGATAATTTCCTGCATGGGTAGCAAACTTCTCTGGTATTTGTTCCCAATTTACCCAGGCTTGGCTTTAGCTTTGGGTGCGCAAATCACAGAAACGGAAAATTTACCTTTACTAACAGCCTATCCCCGGTCTTGGGTAGCTGGTTTGGCAGTACTGGCTTTAGCAGCTTCTGCTGGTAGCGTTTTTTTTAGTTCAAGTGGAACGCCTAAAACAGACTTACAGGTAATTTTTGCAGCAGTTGCTTTAACTATGACTTTAGCAGCAATTTATGCAGAGCGAGGCGACGGGCAATTCCTGAAAATTCTGTTTTGGGGAAGTTATTTTTCGCTGCTGCTGTTGATGAAATCAAACTACTGGGTTTGGGAATTATCGGATGCTTATCCAGTTAAACCAGTTGCCAGCATGATAGTACGGGCAAATCCAGCAGTCAATAAGATTTACACTTCTTTTCCATACAGTCGTCCTTCCTTAGATTTTTATAGCGATCGCACGATTATTCCTGCTTCTTTCGGGGAACTGCAATACTATTGGCACTACAACGGCCAACCCTATTTCCTGGTGAATGCTTCTGCTTACAATAATCTCCACCTTGATTCGATTAAGCTAATTGACCAAGCTGAAGGTTGGAAACTAATTACCAAGGATATCAATCGGCTATAGACTTAGTACCGCTACGTAGATAGTCAAAAGTCAAGGGTCATTTGTGATTTCTTCCTTATCCCCGCATCATCATCTATTGCTATGGCAGCAAAATATATCCGCAGCGATCGCTAACTAGAATCGTTAAAATATTAAGTAAGGTAAAGATATTTATGAAAAATCAATGGCATTATTTGGATTTGGCAAGAAAGCAGTAATACCCACCCCTGAGGAAGCTTTACCAGGAAGAGCACAATCAATGCGGGTTCCTGCTAATCACTATGTTAACGGTCATCCGCTAACACCTCCTTTTCCAGAGGGATTAGAAAAAGCTTTATTTGGCTTAGGCTGTTTTTGGGGTGCAGAACGCAAATTCTGGCAACTTAACGGAGTTTATACTACCGCCGTAGGTTATGCTGCTGGTTTAACACCCAACCCCACCTATGAAGAGGTATGTACCGGATTGACTGGTCATAATGAGGTAGTATTGGTGGTATTTGACCCAACAGTGATTAGTTATTCCCAACTGCTGAAAGTTTTTTGGGAAAGCCACAACCCTACTCAAGGGATGCGCCAAGGTAATGATGTTGGCACACAGTACCGCTCTGGAATTTACGTATACTCTGAAAATCAACGCCAGCTAGCAGAAGCATCGCAAGCAGCTTATCAACAAGCTCTAAAAGATGCAGGCTATGGAAAAATTACCACAGAAATTTTGGATGCACCTGAGTTTTACTACGCCGAAGGTTACCATCAACAGTACCTTGCCAAAAATCCCAATGGGTATTGTGGTTTAGGCGGAACAAATGTTTCTTGTCCGGTGGGGATTGCTGAATCACAGGTGAGTGGGTAAGCTATCTAGACCAAAATTATGAGCGATTCGTTCAGAAACTCATGTGCTTGGACTTGATGACCTGTTTTCAACATCCTGTCCATCTGGGAGAAATCTGTAGCAATTGAAGCCTCTGAAATTTAGGGGCTTCAAGCTGCTGCTGTGTTGTACAAAAAAGCTGTGCCAAATATCTTATAGGTCAATTGGCACAGCAGTAGGGTATTACATACAAGCTTTTATTGAGTCGCTGCATTTTTATTTTTACAGAGCTTGTACAGTAAAGTTTTTAGCGCATCTTCCTTCACGGCTGTCTAATGAGCGCGATCGCGCTCATTGGTGTTGCGAGTAATAATTCACCAAGATAGAAAAGTGATTTTAAAAGGCTTTAAAATCATGTTTTATCTAGAAAAAAGCTGTAGATTGAAAAATATAGGTTGAAATTAACGCTTTTTGAAGTATTGCTGATTATAGCGTACTAAGGACTACTGGTCAGTGCTATCAAATGAGCTTAAGGTCGATAAAATCTATGAAATTGAATTTCTTAATGGTTCCAGATTGGTAGCAAAGTTTACGGGTTTTAAAAATGGGCGTCACTATTTCCGCGATCGGGACGGACATGAGTTTTCGATCGCTGACAGCACCATACAGTATCACCATTTTTATCGATTAGATTAAAAAAGGTTTGACGCTATTCCTGCTAATGTTTAACACACAAGAACTTGAGGCATTAGCTACTCACTAGAGAAGTGCGCGCATAGACCATTCAAACTGTAACCATGCTCACACAAAAGCTTAATGGTTATATCTGCCCGATGGGGCTGTAAAAATCACAAGCAACGAATGAAACTAGAAAAAGGAAAAGACAAAACCTGAAAAGTTTCTCCCTCGTGAGCAATATATCGCTCACGAGGGTTTGTTTATCTGGGCGCGATCGCATATGAGTAGGTAAATTATTTGTATCAGGTCTTCAGTGAAATAGTATAAGTCAAATGTCTTCCTAGGACAGTTATCGTTGTGGTAGGTAATATCAATTCAAATAATGTTTGCGACAGAATCACGTGTGGACATGGGTTTCACGTCAAGTTGACACGTATGGGCACCAGTAAAATAATTTGATATACCAAAAGATTGTGGATGCCGTGCCCCTACGGCATATCGCATCTCAGCTTAACTCACTTGTAAAATGTAAACTGTAACAAATCCCTCCACCCTTATGACTGTAAAAATCCAACCTGAAAAAGATTTTTCTACTGCAAGCACTAATATAAATATCAATCAAGAAACAGAAAACGAAAAAGTTCTATGTTCTCATTGTCAGCGCACAGCTACGAACGGTATTAAATGTAAAGGAATTTGTGTGGCTGACAATGACTATTAATGTATAAATTTTAAACAGTTGTCTCAAAGTCCCACTTTTTTAAGTTAAACTAAGCCACATTCTGCCATAGATAGATTTTTACAATTATTACAGTTTTCATTTATTACCTAAATATAATTTAAACCTCGTCCATTTTGAAACCTGGAGTAGTGTGGACCGGAAAGCCCACTATGAAGCAATACAGTTCAGTTAAGAAAATTCATTGACAACAAAGTTCACAAATAATTACTAAGAGTGTTCCAAACAATAAATGATCCAAAACCTGTCATTGCGAATGAAGCAAAGCGGAATG
>NZ_MTAW01000221.1 GCF_002154725.1 Nostoc sp. 106C
AGGGTCGGCATAACCCTCATCATGACGAGCTAACAAGGTACACTCAATCGAGTTGGTTTTAAAACAAGTTACCAAAGCTTGGAATGACTGACCAACTTCTGGCACAAGACTATTTATTGGTCGCCAAGAGTTCTCACCCTGAATTTGAAACAGTCCTTGAAGGTTAATCCGCATGAACGGATGCCAACCAATACTCTTGATTTGTTGGTACAACCAATCTGCATAAAGTCCTCTGTCTGTGGTAACGATGACAAACCAATCTGCTGGAACTGTTTGACTGATATAGCGAAATAATTCTTGCCAATGAGGCTTCCAACTTCCGGGTTTGGTTGCTTCGACTATTTTCCAGGCAATCGGAATTCCGCAACCTCGGTAGACAACACTAATTGCTAACACGGTGAATCTATCGCTCAATGTGGAAGCATCTGCTGCCAATGCTAGCCGTTTTTCTGATTCTGGCCATAGGCATAAAATCCACGACAACAACGGACTAAAACAAGATGTTACCTCCAATGAAGCCCGCCCATCTTTTGTTTTTGTTTTATCTTCTGCGTCTCTTAACCATTCCCGTAACTGCTGACGTACTGTATTTTCCTTTTTTCCCAATAGCTCTGCTAAAAACACCGAAACTGTTGTCAGCCCGCTTGATTGGGTCATGACTATCCCAAAACTCCACATTGCTAGTACTACTGCTTGTGACTTGGACAGATGCGGCATCTTTTCTATGACTGTCCTCGTCCATTGTCTTAATTCCTCATTCTTTCCTAGCTGCATTTTCCCTCCCACACCCTGACATTCTTCGCCGCATCTGCCTTAGTTATTTTTGCGGTCTGACTTCAGTTCTGTATTTTACTCGCTATATTGCCCCTTTCTTAAATCCCTACCCTTGAAAGAAGGCTTGGGGAGGGGATACAAGGGAGGGATAAAATGCTTGTGGGATAAATGATAGAGCTTAAGTTGACACCATGAGCATTGCTGTGCCCCTATTTCATTAACGAATTTGATATACTAAATCGCCTCAACCTCTGCGATTGCTTCCTTACACTACGTTCTGGTCGCAATGACAAATTTTGCTTGCGTAAGTCCTGTACTTATTAAATTCACTCTCAACTAATACCAATTTGAAAAAAGAATGCGACAGATTGTAGGGGCACGGCACTGCCGTGACCTCTAGAATATTTATTGATGTGTCGCAAACATTATTTGATTTGGTATAAGTGGATGTTTTTGATATGAAACAACGAAGAAATTTTGATAGCAAGAAAGCTCCTTAGAGGCTAGAATTTGGCATTTTTGGGCAAAACTCCTCGATTAGCTGCGCTTTGACTTCATCCAACGGAAAACTCTGCGGATAGGTCGAAAACATCAGCATGATACCCTGTAAGGTCGATGAAAAGTAGATAGATCTCTTCCTAGGATTTGGAACCCCTAGCTTTATAAACATCTCAGTCTGCACCTCGAACTGCTTTGCTTGCTCATCCATCAACTTCTGTCCATATTTAGCTACGACTGGATCGAGTCTGGGTTGGGTAAACAGGTTGAGGTAGAAACGAAAAACTTCAGGTTGTCGGCGGACATCATCTAGCGCACCCTCGGCAATATGGCGGATTTGCTCGGCAGGCGTCTTTTTTACCGCAGCCGCCTGCATGACAATTAACAGGTCGTTGAGTCGGACATCGACCATAGCTGCAAACAGATCCTCTTTGCCTTTGAAGTAATGATAAAGAAGCCCCTTCGAGATATTTGCTGTCTTGGCCACCTCGTCAATTGAGGTGGCGTGATAGCCTTTGCTGAAGAAAAGATCCATCGCGGCTTTGAGGATTTGCTCCTTGGTAGCACGACGGATGCGTTCGTTCTCTTCTGGTGTGCGTGGCATCTTTGTTCTTACTTGCTCAGAAAATGACTGATCAGAGTGTAAACTTCTCCTGAGTGAGTTAGGGTCGGCATATGATCTGCCCCATCGATTTCGGCAAAGCGAATATCAGGAACCTGTTTGAACAACTCAGCGATGCGGAAGAGGTCCTTACTGTCCTTTGTGCCGATGATGAAAAGGGTTTTTGTTTGAAGCTCATGTAATCTGGCGATCGCAGGCGGTTGCGGCCATATTTGCTCGGAACTCTTCCAATCAAAATACCGCTGTGTATTGTGCTTTGTCATCTCATACATCAGCTCGCTGTGTTGACTATTCATCACCGTGCTATATATCGCCCCGTCTAACATCAGGTTGACCATTTTCTCTACATCCGGAGCCGCCGCCATGACTTGCGCATACCACTGTTGCGTTTCTTTTGAGAATTCATAGCCTGAAAGTCCAGGAGCCACTAGCACCAGCTTAGATACTCTCTGGGGATAGGACAAGGCAAAATCAGTAGCAATCTGTCCGCCGATTGAATGCCCCACAAGGGCAGCTTTGTCAATGCCAATATGGTCGAGGAGTCTTGTTAAATCTTCAACGTAATTAGCAGGTTCCAAAGGTGGTGGTGACTTTCCAGCACCGCGTCCATCGAATGTGATTACCTGATATTTCTTCGCTAACTGTGGGGCGATAAATTGCCAGTCGCGTAAATCTGCGCCGCCACTGTGAATTAAGGCGATCGCTTCGCCAGTACCTTGAATTTCATAATGCAAATCCATTGTCATATCCATCCTCCTTTTCACCACCAGTCCTAGGCGGTCACGATAGATGCTGTAGTCAACGATCTTCTTTTGATGGTACTTACTACTATCGTCAATATAGTTTATGACTGACCATACAGTCAATAAAAAACTATAGAAAAATAGCCCTCCTGTTGAAGGAGGGTTGGGGTAGTATTTGATAGATAAATAACCTAACTGAACAGTACAGTATTGAGATCGGAGTTAGCAGTAAGTGACAGACTAGCTCAACTACAAAGATTGACTGCTGAGTGCTAATTTTTGCTCACGGTTGATCAGAATACCTCTCAACCCAGCGGCTTTTGCTCCGTGATAATCTTCGTCTGCACTGTCACCAATGTGCCATGCGGCCTCAGGTGAGCAGCCATGTTTTTCCAAAGCAATAGCAAAAATTTGCGGATCGGGTTTAGCTGCACGTGCTTGGGTAGAAATGGTGATGGAGGTAAAAAAGTCTCTCAATCCCAAACTTTGCAACACTGAGTAAATGCGGGAATCAAAATTAGAAACTATCCCTAACTCGATTCCCATTCGTCGCCAATTTACCAAAGCTGGTAGAACATCGGGATAGACAAACCACGGTTCAGCAGTGCCAAAGTGGATGTAGAGTTCGCTAAAAAAAGCCGAAAAGTCAGAGAATTGCTTGAGAACGCCTGCGCCTTCAAAAGTATTGAGGGCAATTATCCGCCACCAATCAAATTCACGTTGGGGAATATCTTGTGAGTCTGTATCTGGAAATATCGGTGGTGGTGCTGTTTTAAAGCTTTCGATGAATGCTTTATTCAATGTATCAGCGGAAACCTCAACATCAAATTCCTGGGCTATCTGACGATAAACCTCGCCTACACTACCTTTAACCCCGATGAGTGTGCCTACAGCATCTAAAAAAATAACTTTCGGTCGTTCCATCAAAATGTTATGCTTTTGAATTCTGGATTTGGAATTGTGCCTGATTAGAGCTTCAGTGCATAGTTATATTTACGCACTATTTGCTACCGAGAAAGCGTTTCTATAATAGGACGGACTAGCCAATTAAAACCAACTCTCAGCTGATGATCTAAAGTTGGCAATCGATACAAATAAGCAAGACGACGGGCTACGTATGCTAACGGACCGTCTAGTTTGATTCCTAAGCCAGTGAGAGTAGCATTATCTACACCCAATGACAACATTTCCCCTAATTTTTGATATTGGAAAGGCAGTAAGGGGCGATTGGTAAGGGAAGCCCAGATATTCCAAGCTGTATAATCTGCTTGCTGAAAAGCAGCTTGAGCAGTAGCTGGGATTTGCTGACCTTGGGCATCAACACAGTCGGCTAAATCTCCCAAAGCAAAGATTTCTGTATGTTCCAGAACTTGCAAAGTCGCTGTAGTAGTGATTTGACCGCGCTGATTGTGTTTGAGAGGTAACGATTTGACTACCGGACTCACCCTTGTTCCTACAGTCCAAATCACCAAATCTACAGGAATTGTGTCTACTTGATTTTTATATTCTAGAGAAATAGTATCTTTCCCAATAGAATCTATATTGGTTTCTAAATCGATAAATACGCCCCTTGTTTCCAAAGCTTTTTTCGCTGCTTCGCGGTTAAATTCTGGGGAAGTTCGTAAAATTTGGTCAGTAATTTCTATGAGGCGGAAGCG
Organism: Nostoc sp. 106C; assembly: GCF_002154725.1. Classification (GTDB taxonomy): domain Bacteria; phylum Cyanobacteriota; class Cyanobacteriia; order Cyanobacteriales; family Nostocaceae; genus Aulosira. The sequence goes on from NZ_MTAW01000221.1 coordinate 4,296, forward strand.
TCCTCTTTCTCCTAGTCTGTCTGCTAACTTACAGGCTAACTCTACACCGCTGTAACCTGCCCCAACAATTGCCACCCGAATCTTATCAGTATCTGATTCTTCCAAAACCCGCAAGCGTTCTTCCAAACGATAGGCATCAGCAATTGTGCGGAATGAGTAGGCGTAGGAGGTCGCACCAGCAACCAAATCTAGTGGGGTTTCTCCACCCAAGGCCAGTACTAATCGGTCGTAGGGTATTTCTGGGCCATTTTGTAAGTGTACCCGTTGCTGGTCGATATCAATTCCCGCAACAACAGCTTGATAAAAACGTACACCTGTGCCTTGTAAAATTTCTGCGAAAGGTGGAGCTATTTCCCAAGTTTGCAGTTCGCCAGTAAGTAATTCGTATAGTAAGGGAGAAAAGAGGAAGCGATCGCTTTGATCTACTAGCACAATTTCGGGTTTTTGCGTAGATTCCCAAGGTAACTGGCTCAAGCGCAAGGCAGTATAGAGACCACCAAAGCCTCCACCAAGGATTACAATTCTATGAGTTTGTTGAGTCATCTTTTCTTAGGGACAGTCAATCCCATCTGGGCAACTAACATTCAGTGTAATGATTTATTTCTGTCTAATGCCATGATTCAACAATCTAGGCATATCCCTTAATGCAGTTCTTAGGTGGGTAATATTACACCCTAGCTGAAATCAAGATCTGAGCGGCTGAGAAATCTCTGTAATACGTTAGTAATTTTATACATAAAAGTTACTGAAAAGCGAATTCTGCGATGGTAAGTGGTACTAGCGATCGCATCCAAGATTAATCCTAGTAAAAATACATCCTAGATATTCAGTTATGAGGTTTTACGAGTACATTTGTTACTCTATGTACTTTGCATGGGAACAATAAAGTTAAGTCGATTACGGCTGCTTAATCAACTAAATATTACCTGGTAATGTTTCCAGCTTAGTTTAACAACAACAATCTTGTGAATTGGTAGTGCCAAACTTAAACTTAGATGACCCGAATCAATTTCAGAAAGCTAGTTACCCAAAAAGAATTCCTGGCCATCCTCAACCACTTGGAAAAGGAGATGGGCACTGCTATCTGCATTGAAGATATAGATGGCAAACCACTAATTGGTATTAATAGTGACGTCAGATCCTATAGATATCCAGTAAACCTCTCAGAGGAAATTATTGGTTGGGTAATTGGGGATCAGAAAAGTGCTGGCATTGCAGCTCTAGTTTCTTACCTAGCACAACAGCAACAAGACAAAAAAGTAGTTGTTAGGGAATTGCTAGAAAAGTATGAAGAAATAGATTTATTTCAAGACCTTTCTACACAAGTTACAGCCAGTCTAGATGTTCAAGAAATTTCCCGATTGGTAATTGAGGAAGCTAGAAACTTAATTAACTCTACCAGCGGTGCAATTTTGTTGCTAGATGACAACACTGGTGGGCTGAAAATTCTTTGGGAATATGGTCAGATTCGTACAATAACAGAACCCCTGAAGTTAGGTCATGGCATAGTTGGGACAATTCTTCAATCAGGTAACGGTGAGATAATCAATCATGTCTGTGCCGATCCCAGATTTATGGAGTTTCAAACTAGAGTAAGTTCTCTCATTTGCGTACCCCTAACGTCTAAAAAACAGCTGATTGGGGCAATTGTTATGTGCAGCGAGACTCCAACCACATACTCTACTAAAGACTGGAAACTACTTAGCATTTTGGCATTGCAAACAGCAGGCGCGATCGAGAAAGCTCTACTTTACGAGCAAAGCTGTACAGCGGCACAAGTCGCCCAAGAACAAGCACAGCAACTCCAGCGTACCCTTTTTGAACTTCAGCATACACAGACTAGGCTGATTCAAAGCGAAAAAATGTCTTCATTGGGTAATTTAGTTGCAGAAGTTGCCCATGACATGAACAATCCAATCAACTACGTCAGTGGTAACCTCAGCCATATTCAACAATCTACGCAAGAACTTTTGGGTTTGTTGCAACTTTATCAACAGCACTATTCGCAGCCAGCCTTAGAAATTCAAGCTGTGCTTGACAATCTTGATTTAGAGTTTCTGATCGAAGATCTGAACAAAATGCTATCGTCGATGATTTTAGGAGTTGGGCGGATGCGCCAACTTGCCTTGTCTTTAAGGAACTTCTCCCGTTTGGATCAGGTGGAGATGAAGCCAGTTGACATTCATGAGGGTATCGATAGCACATTGCTGATTTTACAAAGCCGACTCAAGCCAAAAGAAAGGAATTTAGGCATTCAGGTAATCAAAGATTACGGCAAGATTCCTTTGGTTGAAGGCTATGCCAACCAACTAAACCAAGTATTTATGAACTTGATTGCTAATGCGATCGATGCTTTAGAGGAATCAATGATCAGCTGCCAATGGCCAGTCACCACAGGAAAAACCACCGATCAATTCCAAATTCTCATTACTACTGCGATGGTTGACTCTTCTTGGCTGAAAATTCAAATTGCTGACAATGGTCCAGGTATCCCAGACAGCTTACAAAAGCGATTATTTGAGCCGTTTTTCACCACCAAGCCTAGTGGTAAAGGTACTGGGCTAGGACTATCAATCAGCCACCAAATTATTGAGAAGCATGGCGGATTGCTGCGTTGTTTATCTCAACCTGGAGAAGGAACTACTTTCTGCATAGAAATTCCAGTTATGCAAAGCGCCTTCAAATCTGCTAATACGGTTATTACAAACGACTAACTGAACTAATTAAAGCAAGGCAATCCACAAAAAATAACAGATGGTAAATATGAGGGTAGTTCTTGCTAGCATCACCCGATCAAAGGTTGTAGTAGTCAATAAAAACTCTTCAACCTTAAAAATACTGACAGACATATTACAGACACAGAGATACAATATTATTGCAACATCCAGAATTCAATAATGTCTACAACAATTACTAATAAGTTAGTTCAATTTAACAAACAAAGGTTTTAGGTTTAAAGAAACCTAAATTCCAGAAAGTTACTCCAAGTTTCAGTAAACATAGAAAAAGTCTATTTATTTACACTTTTTTATAATCAATACATAAATAGGAGACTTATAAATTTGTATGAATAATAAAGTATTAATTGTCGATGATGAAACTAGTGTTCGTCTGTTGCTAGAAGAAGCTCTTGAGAGTTTAGAAGAGGAAAAAATAGAAATATTAATAGCTAAAAATGGTGAAGAAGCATTGAAAATTATTCAAACAGAAAAGCCAAAGCTGGTGTTTTTAGATGTCATAATGCCGAAAATGAGCGGAATAGAAGTTTGTGATACTGTTAAAAATAAACTAGAAATGCCAGATGTTTATATTATTATGCTAACTGCTAATGGACAGGAGGTTGATAAACAACAAGGTTGTGAGGCTGGTGCAGATTTATATATGACCAAGCCTTTTCGTTCCAGAAATGTTCTAAAAATTTCTCGAGAGGTGCTTGGTTTGTCAGCTATTAGCGAATAAGCTGTGACAATCCTACAAGAATTGTAACCTTTTTTGTTAAAGCTTTTTTAGGCTGTGCCTAGTTGAGTGGATTACCTATATACCATTGATTATTAGACTGTAATTTTAAATCATTTGAGATCGCTATAGAAACGAGTAAGGATTATTATTTATTTTAGGTTTAAAGTTTTTTATAAGCAAAAGGCGGTTCGTAAATAATAGCAACCGCCTTTTATTTAAAATTTATTTAGAGGCAATTAATTGCCTCCAGTAGTGATAGCCTTATTGTGAATTGGGGGATCTTCAGATTTTCTGTGCCATTGACCGCCATTAGCTGGCTCATATTCATTTCTAACACTATTCCAAGCTACATCTCGAGCTGCTTCTTCATTCATACCGTTGTCTTGAGCTGCATTGAATGCTGCAAAGAAAAGCTGTTGGGCATGTTCAGGAAGCTGATCTTTAATGTCCTGAGGTAATTCGTCTATCTGCTTATAAGGCATAAACCTACTCCGATTATCTCAACTTAGGTTTATAGTAAAAAATACAAAATTAGATTTCCTCTGCAAGTAGAGATATACAAACACCATACTTTTGGCTGAGTAAAACAATTTTTAAATCAGCCCGGCAATGATGTTGATGGTAATCGCTAGAATGGTAGTGTTAAAAAAGAAAGATAATATGCTATGAAGTAAAGTTAAGCGTCTCATAGCACTAGATGTTGTTCCTACATCAGAAACTTGGCTAGTCATACCGATAACAAAAGAATAATAGAGAAATTCCCAATAATCTGGATAATCATTATTAGGAAAATCTAATCCTCCAGTTATTTCTTCAGTACTATTGCTATTAGGCTGATGTTGATAATAGCTATGTGCATATTGCAGAGCAAACATTGTATGCACCAGTAACCAAGAACCTACAATTGTCATAATGGAAAGTATGACGTGTAAGGTCAGCAAAATTGCTGATGCGCCTTTTTTATCAGTTAGTAAAAACCCGATCGCTAACACACTAGCACAAGCCGCAGCAATTACCAGCATAAATATAGCCAAACGACCTTCGTATTCACTCTCAGCATAACGACGGGTTTTTTCGGGAGTAGCTTTGCTCATCTTCCACCAAGTTATGGCTAAAAAAAAGTCAGAACCTGAATTCCAAGCACAGAGAATCCGGGTAGGTAAATGTAGCCAATGGGGAAGTATTAGTGAAACTAATGTAGCAATAAAGACAGCTATAATTAACCTAGGTCGCGGATCGAAATTTTTAAACAAATTAATTCTAATAGGCACTACGAGAAATCTTCAATTTTAGTAATTAATTGTAAGTGATTTTAATACAACATTTTAGCTTAGACAGGCTACTACCAGACTAGAGAACTACCTTGAATAAAAGCACCCCACCGTAGCTACAGTTAAAGGCGGGGCGGGGTGTGTAAAATATTAGTATTATAAGAGACTTACTCTATCTCAGGATCAGATCGCCTTTGTTGATAATCTTCAGAAGACATCGGATCTAATTCCCAACGGCGATCGTCACGCTCTTCTAAAATATCGTTAGTGCGGAGAAAAGCGCGATCGTCCATTTCTAGCCCAACAGCTGCTTCTAATTCCTCAGTGACGTTTTGATCGGGAGTAGCAACAGTTCCACCAACCGCTTCATCTCCGACTGCATCTGCATCTTCCCAATAAGCATCAACATCACCACCAGTCAGTTCAGGACTGGTTTCAGTATACTCGCGTCTTTCTGCTTGCATGGAGCGCCCACCGATATTGTATCCTGGCAGGTCTTTTACACCCGTGCCGTAAGATTCGGTAACTGCTTGAGGCAAATCATCAGAGTTTATTTCTTCATTACGATTTTTTTCTGCCATAATTCTAGCCATTTCTGCATGTTTAGCATAACCTTTTCCTAACAGAAGCTTGTCTTACTAGCGATGTATTACTTTAGAAATAAAACAATCTATCCCCTGGGAACGAAGTTAATTTACTGTTTGAACAATACTCTGGTAAATATGAATTCATGGTCAAACCCGTGTAGTTGAAGTTATTAGTTATGAGCAATAAGTTAATAAACAAAATGTTTTGGTTAATAGTTTATTGCTCATAACTAATTTTTATTCAAAAAAATTAACGATATATTCAATTTATCTTTTTTTGAATTTGATTATTGCTCTCAGCTACCTAAATGCTAAAAGGTAGCATTTATGGGAAAAACGGAGGTACAAAGTGGAATACAACGAGTTTATTACCCATGTACAAAGCCTAGCCCAATCAAATTCTCGTGCAGAGGCAGAACGTGCTACCCGTGCCACATTGGAAACAATTAAAGAACGGATTGGCTCTGATAAAGCCAAAGAATTAGCTGCACAGCTACCTGATGAACTGAGCAACTATTTAGACGGAAATCAGGGAGAATCTGCTCAATCATTTAACTTGCAAGAGTTTATTGCTCGTGCCAGTCAAAAAGAAGATATTGAACCAACAACTGCCGCGATTCATGTGCGGGCCGTTTTTGCAGTCCTACAAAATGCAGTTAAACCAGAAAAATTTACTGCTTTTCATAAACATTTCTCTCATGATTATGAAGAACTTTTTCCTACCGCACCAACTAGCGAAGTTCCTTCATAGTAAACAACTCAAATTTATGATGGCAAAGAAAGAATGCAGCGAGGTTCATGAAGCGAATTATCAAAGTAGTTGAATTCTATAGTTGTACAGGGAAAATCAAATGGTAAATCATAACAATCATTCCGGCAAGAAAAAAGTTGCTATCCTCATTGAAAATGGAGTCGAGGATGCAGAATTTACTGTTCCTTATAATGGCTTAAAACAAGCGGGAATGGAGGTAGTGATCCTCGGTTCACGCATGAATGAGAAATATAAAGGTAAACAAGGTAAACTTAGCACCCAACCTGATGCCACTACCACAGAAGCCATAGCTGCGGAATATGATGCAGTGGTAATTCCTGGAGGTATGGCTCCAGACAAAATGCGACGTAACCCTAACACAGTACGCTTCGTACAAGAGGCTGTGCAACAAGGAAAATGGGTGGCTGCGGTTTGCCACGGCCCACAACTTTTGATTGAAGGTGATTTGCTCAAAGGTAAAAGAATTACTGGTTTTAGTGCTATCCGCAAGGACATCATCAATGCTGGTGCAAACTACATAGATGAGCCGCTAGTAGTTGATGCTAATTTAATTACTTCTCGTGAACCTGGGGATTTGGCGATTTTCACCACAGCGATTTTGAGTCGGCTGGGTTACGGTGGTAAAGATGCTGCATTGCCAAACGAAACCGATACATCTGCTGAGTGGTGGAAACTGGCTGATGCTTGGGGTGGCTCAACTAAAGGAGATATCGTTAAAGGCTTGAATACTGCTCTGGCTGGTGAGCGTTATTCCTTAGAAGCACTAGAGAAGTACCGCGAAAAAGAATCAAATACCGAAGCAATATCCACTTTTCAAGAACTCATTGCTACTAAACAGCGCCATATCCAAAAACTAGAATCTTACCTCGATAGACTAGAAGAAAAACCCTCCTTAGCTACAAACATTGCCGAACAATATGCCAAGGTAAAAACTGCCTTCACAGGAAGCGATGACGTATATCAAATACGTTGCGCTTTGGGCGATTTGCAAACAGGAATTGGCGATATTGGTAATTTGTGTGCCCAGTTTACCGATCCAGTTGCCACCGCTATTTTCAAACAAATTTACCAAGATTTATTGACATACGAACAACGATTGGTAGGGCTGTATCGAGGAAGTATAGGCGCGGAGGTTAAACCTCCCAAGCCTACTACAGGGGCAGCTACAGCTATGTAATTTGTTAGTGAACCACAGAAGAGGACACTTCCATGTAGGGATTTTCCCAAAGAAGTGTCCATTGCGCAAAGAGCCAGAGATAGAAGAGAGTCTTTGGGTCTTCAGTGGTCATCTTACTGTAATCGGGAGATAAAAAAGTGACTGCGACACCAGGAGATAGAACAAATACAGGTCAGGGTGAAGCCAGTGAAACTGAACGTTGGGCTTCTTTAATCGGTGGCGGAGCTATGGTGCTGATGGGTTTAAAACAAGGCTCTTTACGAGGTGCACTAACAGCTTTGGCTGGCGGGGGCCTGATATATCAAGGTGTAACCAAACAAAGCACGATTCAGCAAGCACAGGAAGCGATAGGCATGAACAAACCAATCAAAGTTGAAAAGACGGTAACAATTAATAGACCCGCAGAGGAACTGTACCGCTTTTGGCACAACTTTGAAAATCTGCCGACATTTATGAAGCATCTCAAATCTGTGAAGGTGTATAACGAGACACGTTCTCATTGGATTGCCAATGCACCTTTAGGTAACAGCGTGGAATGGGATGCAGACATTTTAGAAGACCGGGAAAATCAATTTATCTCTTGGGCTTCAGTAGCGAATGCAGATGTTGATAACTCTGGTTTTATCCGCTTTCAAAAAGCACCAGGCGATCGCGGAACTGAGGTCAAGGTAGTCCTAGAATATAACATTCCTGGTGGGCAGTTAAGTGCCGCGATCGCTAAACTTTTCGGTGAAGAACCAGAACAGCAAATTGGCGATGATTTGCGTCGCTTCAAGATGCTCATGGAAGCTGGAGAAATCGCTACCACAGAAGGTCAACCCTCTGGACGCCAGTAGTCATTAGGGTTTGTCATTAGTCATTTGTCCTTTGTCATTTGTAGGAAAAACCAATGACCAACGGCTAATGACTAATGACCAATGACCAATGACTAATGACCAATGACTATGGACTAATCAATATGAAAGCAGTTTGCTGGCATGGAGCCAACGATGTGCGGGTAGAGACGGTGCCAGATCCGAAAATTCTCAACCCTCGTGACGCTATTATCAAAATTACTTCCACAGCAATATGTGGCTCAGATCTACATATCTACGGTGGCTATATTCCCACAGTGCAACAAGGTGACATTATTGGTCACGAATTTATGGGGGAAGTGGTAGATGTAGGTAGTGGAGTCCATAATTTAAAAATAGGCGATCGCGTCGTTGTTCCTTCAACAATTGGCTGTGGTCACTGCAATTATTGCCAGCGTGATATGTGGTCGCTGTGCGATAATTCCAATCCCAAAGGTTGGATGGAAGAAAAGTTATACGGCAATATCACCTCAGCAATTTACGGCTACTCTCACCTATTGGGTGGTTATGCAGGCGCACAAGCAGAATATGTGCGCGTACCTTTTGCTGATGTGGGTGTCGTTAAGGTTCCTCGCGACTTACCAGACGAGATGCTGCTGTTTATCTCAGATGCAATTCCCACCGGTTATATGGGAGCCGAATTCTGCGATATTCAACCTGGTGATACCGTAGCCGTTTGGGGTTGCGGTGCTGTCGGACAGTTTGCCATGATTAGCGCCTACATGATGGGTGCAGAGAGAGTGATTGCGATCGATCGCTTTCCTGAACGTCTAGAAATGGCGAGAAAGTTTGCCAAAGCAGAAACAATCAACTACGAAGAAGTTGATGCTGGCGAAGCGTTGAAAGAGATGACTGGTGGCCGTGGCCCCGATGCTTGCATTGATGCAGTGGGTTTAGAAGCACATGGTGTTGGATTAGAAGACTTCTACGATCAGACAAAACAAAAGCTGAAATTAGAAACTGACCGTCCCCATGTACTACGGCAAATGATGGTGGCTGCACGTAAAGGTGGCACTCTTTCCATTATGGGTGTTTACGGTGGCTTTGTAGATAAAATGCCCTTCGGTGCTGCTATCAACAAGGCTCTAACCTTTAGGATGGGTCAAATGCATGGGCAGAAATATATGCATCTGTTGCTACAACTCATTTTGGACGGAAAACTCGATCCATCTTTTGTTGTTACCCACAAATTACCGTTAGAACAAGCACCCCACGGTTACCACATTTTTCAACAGAAAAAAGACAACTGTATCAAAGTTGTTCTTAAACCATGAAATAGCTCATAGCTATTAACAATAAACAAATTGTAATGCAACGGAGGATGTCTATGACACGTGTATTTTCTTGGATACAAAATGTGCTTTTACGCCGGATTATGGTAGTTTTGCTCTTGGGATTGGCGTTTTTGGGAATGCAAAGTTTTGGCTACAGTAATGGAATGTTGGCACAAGCCGACGTGAAAACTCCAGAAGGTATCTATTACAAAGGAACACCCGATAACGTTGGCAATACCAGCAGTGACAGGAATATATTAGAAAAAGCCAGAGATACCCTAAACCCAAATACTGGCAATAATCCCAGACGAAATTTTGATGATGATCGACGCTTTTCTAGGGAAGATCGAGGCTCTTATGGCAATCGAGGATACTATGACAATGGTGGCAATAAAGGCACGATTGGTGATACGGTAAAAACACCAGAAGGTATTTACTACAAAGGCACCCCCGATAGTAACCAGATTGAAAATAGCCAAAATAAACTGAGAAAAGGTGCTGATACTATTCGCGAAAAGTTAAACTTAGATGAAGACACTCCGCGAGCTACAAAAGACTTTGTGAATTCAGTTAAAAGCAAAGTAGGAGAAGTTGTCAATCCAGGTTCTAAGAATAACTAAGAACGCTTGTAGGGTGGGCATTGCCCACCAAAATACTCAGCTGTTGAACATCAAGATATTGTCAGCAATTTCTTAATTAATTGTAGAGACGCGATGATTCGTGTCTCTCAATTGAAACTAATCAAGATATTAATTCTGACAAACAAAAAAAATTTAAAGCCTAAGGATTAATAATTATGAAAGCAGTTTGTTGGCATGGAGCCAATGATGTGCGGGTAGACACAGTTCCTGACCCCAAACTGATAAACCCGCGTGATGCCATCATCAGAATTACCTCTACGGCAATTTGTGGTTCCGATTTGCATCTTTACGATGGCTACATTCCCACAATGCAAAAAGGCGATATCCTTGGGCATGAATTTATGGGGGAAGTCGTTGAACTTGGCACTGCTGTTAAACATGTAAAAGTAGGCGATCGCGTAATTGTTCCCTTCACTATTTCCTGTGGTTCTTGTTTCTTCTGCCAACGCGATCTCTGGTCTTTATGCGATAACTCTAATCCCAATGCTTGGCTAGCAGAAAAGCAAATGGGTCATTCACCAGCAGGTCTTTTTGGTTACTCACATTTATTGGGTGGTTACGCTGGTGGGCAAGCAGAATACGCCAGAGTACCTTTTGCAGATGTCGGCTTGTTCAAAATTCCCGATGGTTTAACGGATGAACAAGTACTATTTTTAACTGATGTATTTCCTACAGGTTACATGGCAGCTGAGAACTGCCATATTAAACCCGGTGATATCGTTGCAGTATGGGGTTGTGGCCCTGTCGGACAATTCGCGATTAGAAGCGCATACATGTTAGGCGCAGAACGAGTGATCGCTATTGACCGCATCCCTGAACGCTTACAAATGGCTCAAGACTACGGCAAAGCCGAAGTTCTCAACTACGAAGAAATGGATGTTGGCGAAGCACTCAAAGAAATGACCGGAGGTCGTGGCCCTGACGCTTGTATTGATGCAGTAGGGATGGAAGCACACGGTACGGATGCGATGGCGGTGTACGACAAGGTAAAGCAAGCAGTACGCCTAGAAACAGACCGACCGACAGCATTAAGGCAAGCAATTGTAGCTTGTGGGAAAGGCGGTCACCTATCTATTCCCGGAGTCTACGGCGGCTTTTTGGACAAAATACCTATGGGTGCTGCTATGAATAAGGGCCTAACTTTCAAAATGGGACAGACTCACGTCCACAGGTATGTAAAACCATTGCTAGACCATATTCAAAAGGGTGACATCGATCCCTCATTTATCATCACCCACCGCCTACCTCTAGAACAAGCACCCCACGGCTACGAAATTTTCAAGCACAAGAAAGATAACTGTATCAAAGTTGTACTCAAACCGTAAGGAAATTAATGGAATATGAGTGACACCAGTGTGAAGAAAGTAGACTCTACCCATTCTCCTAAAGGTAAACTCGGTCAGAAGTATCTTGCATCTGGCAAGACTGTGGCAATGCGTCTTTGGGAAAATGAACAACCGAGCGAAGATAAACCCCCAACCTCTCGCGAGTATGAAACGGTCGGTTATGTAATTAACGGCCGAGCCGAGTTACATATTGAAGGGCAAACAATTTTGTTAGAGCCTGGGGATTCTTGGGTGGTTCCTAAAGGAGCAAACCACACATATAAAATTTTAGAAGTGTTTACCGCAGTTGAGGCCACTAGCCCGCCTGCGCAAGTGCATGGGCGTGATGAGAACTAAAGCAGAATTCAGAATCAATATTAGGGGATTTCAACCTGTGAAAAATTTTCTTTTGAATTCTGGCTCCTGATTACTGAATTCTCGTTAAAATTTCAACCTCTTTCAAGAGCAAATCAACACAGTTCCGTACCGATAAATTCACTAGATTTATCGGTATTTTTTTGTGTGTATCTATGGTTTTAAATAATCGGAATTTTTGTAATATTTTTATCTGGCTGGAGGCTGATGGAGACATAAGTTTTAATTAGTTTCCTAGAAGGAGAAGGCAAGACAAAAATTACATTGTCTGCCCTAGCAATATCTGATCAATCAGTCTCATCAATTAGGAATTAACATGTTTTACCACACTAAGAAATTACAGTACTTCAAGCCCCCAGAAAAACCCGATGCAGTCTACGCGATGAAAATTCAAGAACTCATCGGTGGCACCTTTGGAGAAATGACCGTAATGATGCAATACCTGTTTCAGGGTTGGAACTGCCGAGGACCTGCCAAGTATCGGGATTTGCTTTTAGATACGGGAACTGAGGAGATTGGCCACATTGAAATGTTGGCAACAACCATCGCTCATCTTTTAGATAAAGCACCACTGAGATTACAACAAGAAGGTGCTAAAGATGCTGTGGTGGGTGCAGTTATGGGTGGTTCTAAACCAGGCGATGTAATTAATGATGTAATTGCAGCGGCGATGAATCCCCAACACGCCATTGTCTCTGGTTTAGGTGCTACGCCCTCTGATAGTGTTGGCTATCCCTGGAACGGTCGTTTTATCGTTTCTAGTGGTAACCTATTGGCAGATTTCCGATCGAATCTCCACGCCGAATCTCAAGGACGCTTGCAAGCTGTGCGCCTGTACGAGATGACAAACGATCGCGGTGTGAAAGACACCTTAAGCTTTATGATTGCCCGTGATACCATGCATCAAAACCAGTGGTTAGCGGCTATTGAAGACCTCGAAAGTTCTGGATTGGAAACCACTCCGGTTCCTAGTTCTTTCCCACTAGAATTGGAAAAACGCGAGTTCGCCTATCAATTCTGGAACCACTCTGAAGGTACCGAAAGTGCTGAAGGTCTTTGGGCAAAAGGCCCCTCAATGGATGGTAAAGGCGAATTCCAATATGTTTCCCATCCTCAGCCACTAGGACCAGAACCAGAACCGCCACAGCCTCCAACACAATTGCATGGTACGCCCAAAACTCAACAGCAACAGAAAGTACAGGGTGATGGTTCTAACGCACCTCCTTTGGTTGAGTCTGTCACAATCAAAAACCCAGAGGTTTAACTAAACTAGCGGTATGCCCCCATGTAGACCGATAGTTAGAAGTAGGGTGGGCATCGCCCACCGAAACACAAATATATGGTCAATGCTCACCCTACAAAATTTTGCAAATAAAATAAAGCTGCTGTTGGAGTTACTAGTACAACAAAGTGCAAATAAACTAACTATTTGAAATGACCCAAAAGCTAATAATATAAATATTTTAAATTTTGCACGGTGGCGCTAGTGATGCGATCGCCCAAACAATGTTGCAAAAATTTGTCTACTTAAAACAACAACACCCAAATTTCTACTAGCTTAGTTATTTCCTCTCTTTTCTTCACTACTATCTAGGGTTGCACTGATTGAAATCACACTTGCAGTGTCATTAAAGAATCAGTCACATCGCCCTCATTTAAGAACTACTTCGAGGAAATGTAAGTGTTAGATTTGGGTGTTGCTGTTAGTTGACGAGACAGATATTGAAACAGCGTTTTTACCTCTTAACTTAATTTAACTTTGGACTTTGGCTGTTGGATCTGCCAGGAAAGCTTGTTAGCTTCAATTAATAAATTATCACTCTTAGATTGAGGTGAAGTCTTCTCGCAATTAAACTTTACTTTTTGTAGTCATGCGTTAATGAAATAATTCCTCGGTCGTGACCATAGGCAATTTCGAGACGTTGGCGATCGCTTTACCAGGGAGCTGATAACATTCTCAATAAACTATAAAAAATCGGGTTATTGCAACCGACGCAAGATATACATTTACCCTAGCCAACTCCCAAGGCAAGTAATTCCTAACCTAGTAACTTTGAGGAGCGATCGCCAGCCTTAATGATTTGCTATTCTTACTCCAGCGAGCCTATTAATAGTATTTATAGTTGCAACAGATATTAATAGTTAGCAAAAATTTCAGGTTAAACAACAGTGATAAATTGTTAGTTCATCACAAGTAAGCTTGTGTAAACCATATATCCCATCATCTTGCAAACTGCCATAATTAAGCTAGATAAAAAACCTTGCTGCAATTAAGCAATTATACATAGAAATTATTAAGATTTGATTTTGGTTACCTTATTGGTAGATAGTCTTGGTTGTTGGTCTTTTCGTCAATCTTCAAAAAATCCGCAAATATACGATATATCTTAAGACGTATTTGAATTTATTCTGGGAAGTGAATATACGAAAAGTCGAGAGATGTGACCGTAAGGCCAAATTTTCCAATCATTCTAGTGAGTTGAGAAAACGCCTGGGATTCCTATGGGAAACAATGGCTAAATAATTAGGCATACAGATCCAGATAGCAAAATCCTGGGATTATGGCTAGGCAATCCTCTCATAAATACCGATCAAATTGATTGAGCAGCTTTATCTAAGAAGTAGAAGCTCAAAGTTAGGACTTATTGGAGTAGTATTTTTCCAAAGAAGACCCCAAGATATGAGAATGTGAGGAAAAGGGATGCCAGCAAATGAGCGGGAAAAAATACGTCACATTTTGGTAGTCAAAGACTTGCAAGGGCAACGAACTATTCCCCTTCAAGAGGCTACTTATTCTCTTGGACGGGATTCACGAAATGCTATAGTCCTCCGTTCGCGCTCAGTGTCAAGACAACATGCCATTTTATTAAGGGTAACTATTCCAGAAACCGATCAATATGGTTTTCGGATTATTGATGGTGACTTCAAAGGAAAAAAAAGTACGAATGGTGTATTCGTCAATGGTACTAAATGCTTCTCTCATAACCTTCAACATGGAGATGTCATCGCATTTGGTAATAACCAAGTTAGTGCGAAGTACTATGCTATTTCCAACCTATCAGAAAAAGCTTTTTCTGAATCTTTTACAGTTGAAGACATATCTAGCTTTCTGTCGGAGCAAGCCAATCCCGTCAATCCTTTTGAAACCTTAGTCGCTCCTGATTCTAATTTTGAAGGAGCTAGTGAAACAGTACTAGCTCGCCTAGCATCTTTTCCAGAACTCATCCCTAATCCAATTATCGAAATGGATACAGAGGGAACAGTAATTTATCTCAATCCAGCTGCATCTTCCAAGTTTCCCAAACTGAGGGAAGCTGGGGAGCAGCACCCAGTCTTGGCAGGACTACTAAGCGCAATTCAAAATCGAGAGGCAAATTCTTTCGTTCGCGAGGTAGAAGTTGGTACAGAAGTTTTTGAACAATCCGTTCATTACCTGCCCGAAAGCGATTTAATTAGAACTTTCATCATTAGAGATATTACAGAGCAAAAGCGAGCCGCAGCCGAACTTCGCCAGCGAGACCGTCTACTACAGGCAGTCGCGGAAGCTGCCAATTATCTACTGGTCGAAATGAACTACGAAACTGGTGTTGAGAAAGCTCTGGCGATGCTGGGCGAAGCTGCTGAAGCAGACCGTGCCTATCTCTTCAAAAACCATTTGCATCCGGTTACGGAGGAAATGGCGGTAAGTCTACGATTTGAATGGACACGCTCGCATATTGAGCCTTCACGCCACCACTGGCAGAATCAGCGCTATGACTCTTCTGGATTAGCCCGTTGGTATACTGCCCTTTCCCAAGGACAATCTATTATTGGACTCACCCGTGAATTTCCTATCGCTGAACAAAAAATTCTGGCTAGAGATAGGATTCAATCTATCTATTTAGTGCCTCTGTGTCTGGGGGAAAAGTTCTGGGGTTACCTGGGTTTGGCAGACTGTTCAAAGGAACGTCAATGGTCAAGACACGAAGAGTCAACCCTGTTGACAATGGCTGCCAGTGTCAGTGGAGCTTGGCAGCGTCAGCAAGTAGAAGAAAGGATTCGCTACCAGGCTCTTCACGATTTGCTCACAGGGTTACCTAATCGCCTATTGTTTAATGAGTTGCTTGATAAAGCTTTACCTAATGCGGCTAGAAGTCGGGAAAGTCTAGCTGTAATGTTTCTCGATCTCGATCGTTTCAAGGTGATCAATGACACTCTAGGGCATACACTAGGAGACATTCTATTAAAATCCGTAGCTCAAAGATTGAAAGATTGCTTGAGAAGTGGGGACACCGTTGCGCGTTGGGGCGGTGATGAATTTACCATCTTACTGCCCCAGGTCAATTACCTCGAAGAGGTAAAACAGGTAGCTCAGAGAATCTTACAAGCTTTAGAAAATCCCTTTGAAATAGAAGGGCACGAACTGTATGTGAGCGCCAGTCTTGGTATTGCTCTCCTTAACGATCATAGTCCTGATCCTGAAACCCTAATCCAACATGCGGATGCAGCTTTGTATTACGCAAAAGATGCTGGGAGGAATAATTACCAGTTATACACCACTTCCCTAAGTACTAAGACGCCTGAACTCCTAACTTTAGAGAAGAGTTTGCGCTATGCCCTAGAACGGAATGAATTTATGCTGTACTACCAGCCTAGGGTGAATATTGCAACGGGAGATATTACTGGCATGGAGGCTCTGCTACGCTGGCAACACCCGGAAATGGGGCTAGTAGCGCCTAATGTCTTTATCCCCCTTGCTGAGGAAAGTGGATTGATTGTCCCCATTGGAGAGTGGGTAATACGGACAGCTTGTAGGCAAAATAAAGCTTGGCAACAAGCAGGATTACCTTCGCTGACTGTCGCTGTCAATCTCTCCCTGAAACAGTTCCGCCAACCGAATTTAGTGGAAATTTTGGCTAGTATTTTACAAGAGACAGGTCTAGATCCAAAATTTTTAGAGTTAGAAATTACAGAATCAACCGCGATTGAGGATTTAGAGTTCACCAGAAATGTGTTGGAAAATTTAAAGCAGATGGGTATTTACCTTTCTATCGATGACTTCGGTACAGGTCATTCTTCCCTTTCGCGCCTACAGCTTTTGCCGCTTCACCATCTAAAAATCGATAAGTCTTTTATTCAAGAGTTGACAACGGATCACAAAGTAGCTCATATTGTCAAAGCGATCGTGGTATTAGGGCAAAGTTTAGGGTTACGGCTTACTGCTGAAGGCGTAGAAAAACCAGAAGAACTAGAGTTTTTGAAATCTATCAATTGTGAGGATGTACAGGGTTATCTGTTCTATCGACCGCTTTGTGCCCAGAAAATCACAGAAATACTGCAAAAAGAACAAGTAAAGCATTAGTACAACTGAAAGCTAAAATCAGAATAATCAGATGCTAGACTATTCAAAATGTACAAGTTTGCTCCAGCAGGGGAGAATGAATCAATAGTATTTGGTGCGGCGCGCCCTGGATATGTAAACCAGAAAGTGCATGATTGGATTGAGTACATGAAGCAGCAAGATATCAAGCGAGTTTGTTGTCTTCTTCCCGAAAAGCATTTAGTTAATTATTCTGTTAATTTGCTCAAGAGATATGAACAAGAATTTGGTGGTAATCAGCAAGTTTGCTGGGCACCAATTGAAGATTTCCATCTATGTGATTTAGATACACTCACAACGAAAATACTTCCTTTTTTAATAGCAGCCAAAAAACAAGGCGAGAAGGTAGTTGTACACTGTTCTGGTGGTAACGGACGTACTGGCCATATACTAGCCGCATGGTTGGTAACTGTTCGCGGATTATCAAATACAACTGCAATAACTGCGGTTAAGAAAACAGGCAGAAATCCTTATGAAGCTGCGATAGCATCTGTGTTTAGCGGCAGAAATCCCTTTCAAGTTGTCAAAGAACTAGACTCACTGTTGAATAATTGCCGCCTCACAATACGTGCAGATGAGTTTACATAGCTAGGAGAAATGTCAGGCTGCGATCGCAGTTGTATTTAGCTCCGTAAATCTATATGATTGGCGTTTAGTGAAGTGTAATTCTTAAGATAAGATATCGTCAGGAAAAATATTCTGAATATTGCTATTATCCTGGGCGATCGCTCTACTCATGAGGTAAATGATATGGCAATGGTTCTAGATAACGTCGTTCCTTTTGGGAGGTCAATGGATGAATATATAAAAATGTTCAATTTAACCGACGCAGATTTAAATAAAAAAATTATTGGGATTGGCGATGGACCAGCAAGCTTTAATGCCGAAATGACAAGTCAAGGTAAAAGTGTAATTTCAGTTGATCCACTTTACCAATTTTCTAGCGATAAAATATTGCAACGCTTTAATCAAGTAGTTGATAACATTATTAACCAAGTTAAAGCTACACCTAATGATTGGGTATGGAGCTATCATAAATCTCCAGATGATTTACGCTCCAATCGAGTAGAAGTTATTCAAAAATTTATTGCTGATTATGAGATTGGTAAAAATAATCATAGGTATGAAGTTGGCGAATTGCCAAAGTTAGCATATTCAAACCAAGCATTTGACCTAGCTCTTTGTTCACATTTTTTATTTTTATATTCAGATCATTTCGCTTATGATTTTCACCTCAATTCCATTGAGGAGATGCTACGTATTGCTAAGGAAATTAGAATATTTCCTTTAATAACACTAATGTTGGAACCTTCTCCATATTTAGATGCAATAGTGAAGCATTACACTGCTAAAGATTACAATGTAGAGATTAAAGAAGTTGAATATGAACTACAGCTTGGTGGAAATCGGATGTTGAGGATTGCTCGATTAAGAAGTTGATTTCTCTGTTAACATTTCCGCTATTTCTTCACCCTCAATCACATTCTTAGAATCATTAGATACAGACATAAAACCATCTGCTGCATCTTTAATAAAACCAGCTACAGGTACGGCAATTAGCAAACCCAACAAACCACCTATATAAGTTCCTACTAGCAGGGAAATTATCACCCATATCGGTCTAAGTCCTGTAAAACGCCCTAAAAGACGGGGTGCGATCGCCTGGTCGATTAACTGGTCGATAATAATAGCTACAGCAAAAATCTTTACTGCTAGCCAAACATTATGTGAAGCGATAATTAAAATAATTACAATCAGGCTGATGACATCACCAAAGGGAATTAAGCTTAAAAGCCCGACACCTAAACCAAAGAGTAAAGCAAACTGGACTTGGAAAACTAAAAATAATACGGTTTCGGCAACTCCCATCAGTAGCGCTAAACTTACTTGACCTATCAAGTAATTTTGAAAATTTAATTGCAGAGACTGTCTAGCCTGTTGCGCAAAGCCCCAAGGTATTTTGTTAAATATACTCTCCCAAATTCGTTTACCATCTATTAATAAATAAAAAGTTAATACCACTGTTACTATTGCCTCTGAAAGGCTATCAATGGTATCTCTGATAATACTTAGAAAGTGATTAAATAAATACTCTAATTCATCAGGTACGTGATTAGAAACTTGAGATAGTATTTGACTTATATTAACCTTTAATTTTTGGTTTAAATCTGAATTATTTAAACTTTGGAGTTTTGCTTCATTAGCATCGATCCATTGGGGCAGCAATTTAGCCATTTCATTAAATTGCTCTAATACAATGGGGAATAAGACAACAGCTAAACCAATAAAAATAATTAAAGCTGATATAAAAACTATTCCTATTGCATAGTTACGTTTAACTCCACGTTGCTGAAGAATCGAAACAGGATAGTTTAAAATAAAAGCAAGCAAACCTGCTAGTACTAAAATTGTGACTATTGGTTGGAAGTATTTAAAAAATTGAAATGCTAGCCAACCATTGAGAAAAACTAAAGGAAATAGCAGTGTCAAAATTAATATTTTGATAAGTTGATTTAGAGAAAAATTCATAATCAATTCAATAAACTATTACTATTGCGATGTGACACAAGAAATATTCCTATAATTGTAAATTCG
Source organism: Nostoc sp. 106C (assembly GCF_002154725.1). Lineage (GTDB taxonomy): Bacteria > Cyanobacteriota > Cyanobacteriia > Cyanobacteriales > Nostocaceae > Aulosira. The sequence continues at coordinate 23,985 of NZ_MTAW01000221.1, forward strand.
CTGTCATAATTATTCTAGGATTATATATTTAATAATGTTCAAGATAATACCAAACCTAGAAGAAACAACTTTTTATTTTTGAATTATGGGCAGCAGTTCTAACCTTCTTTAAAAGCTAAAAATTGCTCTTCATTTATGCGTCCTGCTTGATACAGCGTTTCTGTAATTTCGGAAATAGTTAAAACTGCATAGCTATGGTAACCATTTTTTCTCAACCTATCTTTTACCCCTTGTTCATGGTCGATAAATACCACAATATCATTAACGTTTAGTCCCGCAGATTGCAATTTTTCTGCACCTTCCATCACACTTTTGCCACTGATGAGAATATCATCAACAACTACCACAGTTTCACCAGGATGGAAGTTACCCTCAATTACCTTGCGAGTTCCATGTGCTTTGACCTCCTTACGAGGAAAAATCATCGGATAATGAAGGCGCAAAGCTAAACCTGTTGCTGTGGGTAAAGAACCATAGGGAATACCTGCTATCCTATCAAAATTTAGGTTTTGCAAAATCTGCTCATAAGCACTTAGAACTTGATTAAAAACTTGAGGATTAGAAATAATTTTACGTAAGTCAATGTAATATGGAAACGTTTCTCCCGAGGCTTGCACAAAGTTACCAAACATGATGCAGCCGATATCATACAATTGTAAAATTAAATCTTGCTGCGGGTGTTGATTTAAAAAACACACATCGGGTAACCATACAGAACAGGTAGAATTATTCTGAATAATATTAGTTTTAGCTTGATTAATTTCTGCCCTTAAAGAGTGAATTTCTGTAGCTAATTGTGGAGTTCCTAACATATCTTGAGGTACAGGAATTAGCAGTCCATCACCGTTATTATTTAAGCCTGCTGCTAAAATTTGATTGAAATTGCTACCCTCTGCCCAGATACTACGAGCCATAATAATTCTTTCGGGTGCAACTGCTCGAATTAATGCCAAAACATCAGGATTTGTAGTTCCCACCTCTAGTCCTAATTGTTCTGGAGTGCCCCAATTTTTTGATTCTTTTACCACCTGCAAGTATAAAGGCGATTCGTTGGTAGGATATTGCTGTAAAGTTTCCGCCCCTTGATTAGATGTACAACACAAAATAAATACAGCTTTATCAGGATAAACTAAAAATGGTGCTACATGATCTTGCCCGGTGTAGGGACTGAGCGTAATAGCATCTGCCCGCCATTGTGTAAACACAGTACGAGCAAAAATAGTACTGGTATTTAAGTCACTGTGTTTAGCATCTAAAATAATTGGAATATGGTCTGGGATAGCTGTTAAAGTTTTGTACAGCAGTTCTAAACCTGGAATACCTAAAGCTTCATAAAAGCCCAGTGTTGGTTTATAAGCACAAACACAATCAGCAGTTTCAGAAATAATAAATTGTAACCAATTCCACAAGCCAGTCATGATATCTTGAGATTCATAACGAGCAGGCATCATTTCGGGATTTGGATCGAGTCCTACAAATAGTAAGCTTTGATTGCGGGCAATATTGTCATGTAATTTATCGAAAAATTTCATAGTCATTTTTTTAAAGGTAATATTGCTAAGTTTTAACCAGATTAAGCACTTTTTAAAGTCCCGCAAACCATTCGTAACCTTGGTCTTCCCAATAGCCTTTAAAAGGCGATAAATAACTAGCTAGTGTAATTTGAGTCACCCATTTACTTTGCTTATAACCCAGTTTAATAGGCGAAGCCAAACGCAGAGGTGCACCGTTATCAATTGGTAAAGGCTCACCATTCTTTTGATAGGCTAATAAAGTTTGGGGATGCAACACCGATGCTATATCCCAACTTTCATAGTAGCCATCGGCTGATTTAAAATAAGCATACTTGACATTAGCTTTAGGTTGAGCAAGGGTAATAATCTCCTTTAAACGTATACCACCCCACTGCACGATCGCAGCCCAGCCTTCTACACAAACATGGCGAATAATCATGGAAGTTAAAGGTAAAGCTTGTATTTCTGCCATGCTCAGGCTGAGAGGATTATTGACTTCACCATCAACAATTAAACGATACTTTTGTTGATCAATAATTGGAGTAGCTCTAAAGGTATTAACTATTAATGCTTCTGGTTGAATCTCACTGGCTGGAAATTCTGGTACTGGCTTTTGGGGATTAAATATCAATGCTTCTACTTTTTGATTTAGCGGTTCGGAAAGTTTACCTACTAAATCTTCAAAACTCGGTGTACCACAGCCAGCTAGCAAAAAGCTGACACCAGATAACCCAGAAATTTGGAAAAATTGACGGCGTGTTAATTGAAGACGATGATTGCGAATTAAACCCATATTCAAAAATATCAAATTCTTTGGTAGCAAGAGCAGCGAATTTACCAAAACATAGATTCTGTAAGTTCCTCACCCCCAGCTTTACGCCCTAGTAGAGAATGAGCGATCGCAAATATAATTACTGTTGGGACTGAGGAAAAGTGAACAATCCGCAATGCTTCCCAACTCCCAAATATATTGACAATCCAGGGAAATTGCGCAGGTTTATACATTCCTATGCCAGTAATTAATGCTAAGAGCAAAATAGGAATAATAGCTGTATAAACAATGCGATGCCAAGCATAAATCAACCGCTTGGAATTGTGGCTTTTTTGTAATGCTTTAAGATCGTTGACACCCACAAATCTATGTCGCCAACGTCGGGTAATTAAAATGTAAACTCCATACCACAATAAATTTAAGGAAAATAGCCACATGGCGAAAAAATGCCAATGTCTACCCCCAGCTAGCCAACCTCCTAATGTAAATAAAGGCGAAATGTGTAAACCTGCACGTCCACCAAAAACAGGATTGGCATTATAAATTTGCAGCCCACTGGTAACCATGAGGAACAAACTAATGATATTACCAGAGTGGAAAATCTTAGCTCCTATTGCTTGAGTTGGTAACTTCCGTGCTTTAGAGGGAATGGTTGAAGTCATAGATATCTAGTTTATTTGTCTGAGACAAACAGCCTATTCTACCTTTTCATCCTACGATTCAATCGCGATTTTATTGTTGACTATTTCTCTAATTTTCTGCGGTTGTTCAAATCTGTTGCAGCCACAAAGCTAAAAATACGACCTTTGATCCCATGTCTTATGTGCCATAGTTTACCGATTAAGCAACAATTATCTCCACACTGTGCAAAACCAGACAGGCTGTTTCTCTTATATAGCAATCTGTATATGAGTTTTAAAATTACTCGTTGAGTCAGCGAACAAGAAAGAAGGCTCTACAAATTTTCACAAATGAAATAGGACTGCTATATCAGTGAACTTACTATAACTATTTCGGCTAAAAAGTATCATTATTGATATAACAATTTCATAATAACTAGTTCAAATAAATACTTATTAAATTGTTTTTTATAGTAAAAATTACTTAGGCAATAATCACCCTATTAATATTTCTAAACCAAGCTCAAGGATGAAACCACCATTCCCTGATAACGAAGCACAGAGAATTGAAGCACTTTTGCAGTATCAGATCCTCGATACAGTATCTGAAGAAGCCTTTGATGAACTTACTCATTTAGCATCATATATTTGTGGTACACCGATTGCTTTAGTCAGCTTAATTGATAGCAATCGTCAATGGTTTAAGTCAAAAGTCGGTTTGGCAGCCCTAGAAACGCCCCGCGATCTTGCATTTTGCGCTCATGCTATCCTACAACCTGACATTTTTGTAGTTCCCGATGCCACAACTGACGAACGATTTGCGGCTAATCCTCTAGTTACGTCAGAGCCTCATGTACGTTTTTATGCAGGTGTACCTCTGATTAATGCTGAAGGTTATGGGTTAGGAACACTCTGCGTAATTGACCATGTACCACGGAACCTAACAGCGGAACAGACGGAGGCATTACGGATTTTAGGCCGCCAAGTCATTAGGCAAATGGAATTGCGGCGCAATTTAGCAAGTTTAGTATTGACAAATCAAAAAGGCAAATATCTTAAAAAAACACGTATTAAATTTTTAAAAAAAATTGCAGCAGGATTTGGATTAGCAGCAACGCTATTAATTTTGACTGGTATGGTTTTCTATCAAAATACTAAATTATTGATTAATACTACTAACCAAGAAAAAATTACTGAAGAGAAAATCTACACTCAAGAAAAACTACTATCTCTACTAAAAGATGCTGAGACTGGACAACGTGGTTATCTGCTTACGGGAGAAGAACTTTATTTACAACCTTATCAAGCAGCAATTGCCGATATTGATGCAGAAATTCAAAAGCTGAAACAGTTAACAGCAAATCAACCCAAAAAACAGCAGCAACTCACTACCCTTGAAAGATTGATTGCAGCGAAACTAGCAGAGTTGAAGGAAACGATAGAATTCCGCCAAAATAAAGGGTTTGATGTCAGCTTAAAGCTAGTTTTGACAAATCGAGGCAAAATTCTGATGGATGATATCCGCAAGTTGATTGCTGAGATGGAGAACGAGGAAAAAAAGCTACATCAACAACACAGAGCAGCAGTAACAGCTAGTGGATGGAATACAATTTGGACATTTGCGATCGCCATTTGCTTGTGTTTTCTCATTCTCGCTGTTGTCTACAACCTCATTTACCGAGAAGTAACTGAGCGGAAGCGGACAGAGGAAATATTAGAAAAAGAGCGTAACTTTATTTCAGCAGTTCTGAATACAGCTGGAGCTTTGGTACTAGTGCTCGATGCCCAAGGGCAAATCGTTCGCTTCAATCAAGCTTGCGAGCAAACAACTGGTTACTCATTTGATGAAGTCAGAGGTAGGTATTTCTGGAACATTCTTCTGATTCCTGAAGAAGTCGAGCCAGTCAAAGCAGTTTTTCAACAACTACAAGGTGGTACAGGTGTAAAAAATTACGAAAACTACTGGTTAACAAAGAATGGTAGTCGGCGGTTGATTGCATGGTCAAACACCATCTTGAAAGATGATGAGGGTAATGTTGAATATATTATCGGTACTGGGATTGATATTAGTGAACGCAAACGGGCAGAACAACACCTGAGCGCTCAATATGCCGCAACCAGTGTCTTAACAGCAGCTAACACAATTAGCGAAGCTACTCCCCTGATCCTGCAAAGAATCTGTGAAAGCTTAGGATGGGATTTGGGGGAAATTTGGCTAGTAGATCCGCAAGAAAATCTGCTGCGTTGTCTCGATATGTGGCAAAAAGCATCTTTGGAAGTCCCAGAGTTTGAGGTCGCCACCCGACAAGCTACGTTTGCACTGGGAGTTGGATTACCTGGTCAGATATGGAATGAGAACAAGCCTATTTGGATTGATAATGTCGTTGAAGATGCAAACTTCGTCCGTACCCAAATCGCTGCTCAAGCCGGAATACATACAGCTTTTGGGTTTCCTATCCATAGTCGCAATAAAACCTTTGGTGTCATCACTTTCTTTAAGCAGGAAAAGCAGCAAATTGATCTAGATTTGCTCATGAGTATGACCTCTATTGGTAACCAAGTCGGTCAGTTTATCGAGCGCAAGCAAGCAAAAGAAGAACTCCAACGCCAGAACTTGCGATCGCAATTGTTAGCTGATGTCACTTTAAAAATTCGTGAGTCTTTACAAATTGATGACATTCTGCAAACCAGCGTGACAGAAGTGCAAACGCTGCTACAAGCAGATCGCGTCCTCATTTTGCAGTTGGAATCAAATGGCGATTTAACACCGCTAAAAGAGGCCGTGCTACCTGGATTGCCCATTGTCATGGGACAGAACATCGTTGAGCCTTGTTTTTCACAAGATTATATCCAGAAATATAGTCAGGGAAGGATTAGTGCCATTACTGATATAGAGCAAGCTAACCTTAAACCTTGCCATCTTGAATTACTCCAACAATTTGCTGTCAAAGCTAATCTAGTTGTCCCGATTTTACTCAAAAAGCAACTATGGGGATTACTAATTGCCCATCAGTGCAACCATCCCCGCCAATGGACTAGTTGGGAAATTGAATTTTTGCAGGAATTAGCTGACCAAATCGGTATTGCTTTAGCCCAAGCCCAATTATTAGAAGCAGAAACGACTCAGCGACAAGAACTTGAATTAGCTCGTCACCAAGCTGAGTTGGCATCTCAAGCCAAAAGTGCTTTTTTGGCAAACATGAGTCATGAAATTCGCACCCCTATGAATGCCGTTTTGGGAATGACTGGCTTGTTGTTAGAAACATTTCTCAACCCAGAACAGCGAGATTTTATCGAAACTATACGTATTAGTGGAGACGCTCTTTTATCCTTAATTAACGAGATTTTGGATTTATCCAAACTAGAGGCGGGGGAATTGGTTCTCGAAACTCTAGACTTTGACTTATCGACCTGTATTGAAGAAGTCTTAGACTTGTTGGCTTCTCATGCCAATAATAAGGGATTGGAAATTGCAGCGTTAATTTATCGCAACGTCCCCATCCAGCTGCAAGGAGATGCTAGCCGTCTGCGACAGATTTTGGTGAACCTGCTCAGTAATGCTATCAAGTTCACTAGCGTTGGTGAGGTCGTAGTCAAGGTGGAATTGCGAGATGAAACATTAACTACAGCTACTATCCAGTTTGCTGTCACAGATACAGGTCTAGGTATTGCTTTGGAAGACCAAGGCAAACTCTTTACACCATTTACTCAAGTGGATGCTTCCACTACTCGCAAATATGGAGGTACAGGTTTAGGATTAGCTATTTGCAAACAACTAGTGACTTTGATGGGAGGAGAAATTGGTGTAGAAAGCCAGCTCGGGGAAGGATCGAAATTTTGGTTTGAAGTAACTTTTGTTAAGCAACTCCAGCCTGCTTCTATAATCAGCGATCGCGGACTGCTAAACAATCGCCGTTTGTTAGTAGTGGATGACAATGCTACTAATCGGAAAATTATTTACCATCAAGCTACCCGTTGGGGAATGCAGGTAGACACAGCTGACTGTGCGGCTACAGCCTTGAGAAATATGCAAGCAGCTGATGAACAAAAACAGCCCTATGATGTCGTCTTGATTGATATGCAGATGCCCGAAATAGATGGCATGACTTTGGGAACACAAATTAAAGCCAATTTTGCCATTGCTAATATACCGTTGATTATGCTTACCTCTACTAATCAACGGGATGAAATCCAACGAGCGCTCACAATAGGATTTGCTGCTTATTTGGTCAAACCTGTTAAACCATCTCGCCTCCTCGACACTATTATGACTAACTTAGGAACTGAGCCAAAACCAGATGATTCTGATGCATCAGATGTTACAAAACTATCAAATTGTCCACGTATAGTAGAGAATAATTCTCATAAATACCAGTTAAGAATTCTCTTAGCTGAAGATAATTTAGTTAATCAGAAAGTCGCTCTCAAACAGCTCGAAAGTTTGGGCTATAGTGCCGATGTTGCTGCCAATGGTAGAGAAGTATTACAGTTATTAGAAAAAATCCCCTATGATTTGATTCTCATGGATTGCCAAATGCCGATTCTTGATGGTTTAGATACCACAAAAGAAATTCATCGTTGGCAAGAGAGCGCCTTTGCTAGTCATCGTCGCCCTGTGGTGATTGCAATGACTGCTAATGCAATGAAAGAAGATGAACAAATGTGTTTAGATGCAGGCATGGATGACTATCTGAGCAAGCCAGTGATGAAAGAAAAATTGGCAGCGAGGCTAGAGCATTGGGGGGCAATCCTGAAGACACAAGAAGCCGCAATTGTTGAACCTGAGAGAACAACAATAGATGCCGATTCATTCAATCTACCGATCAATTGGGAACACCTGCATCAGCTTTCGGAAAACAACACAGAATTTGAATTTGAGCTATTGCAAATCTTCGTTGAAGATACCCAGGCTCATTTAGAAGCAACTAAAGCCGCGATCGCCAGTAATGACTTTCAGCAAATTGCACAAGAAGCTCATCACCTCAAAGGTGCTAGTGCCAATGTGGGAATCACAGCTATGCAAAGAGCAGCAGAGCAATTAGAACAATTAGCTCATCATCAAGAGCGTAGAGGTACTACTAAGTTAATTGATGATTTAGCAGAATCTATCAACCAGATTCAAGTCTTCTTAAGAAATAATGGTATTCAATAATATTTACAAATAAATAAACAGTAACGATTATCTGCTGCTTGTTTATAAGTTAACTGATCGGCAATTACCGACATAATTTTTAAACCACGTCCCCGGTCTAGCTCATTATCTTCAAATTCAGATAGTTCTGCTAATTTTTTATCTAAATCAAAGGCCTTACCTTGCGACCATATCCGAATTTCTATGCGTTCGCTGAAGCGTGCAGCTTCTAACTCAATTGATGTATCAATAGGTAAATCTTTGTGTGCATGTTCAACAATGTTAGCAAAGCCTTCCATTAAAAGGGTTTGACATTCCCACCAGATTCTTGTGTCAGGAATAGGTGGATGATTTATCCGATCAAACCATGATAAAACTTGTGAAGCAACAGTCAAATCAGTATTAACTCTGAAATTAATTTTATTGATCACTTTTTAAGTAAACCTTTAATGAATTTGTTTTTATCAAGCATATATAATATTTTTGGATATTTGACTATTTATTAATATTACACCAATCAAAAAAATGTTAATTTAAATGAGATTAAGGAATTATTGCAGAATTTAATTAAATATAATTTATGTTGAAAATATTAATTATTGATGATGACCCGATCGTGCGTACAGCACTCAAAAGAACACTCCAAAACCAGGGTTATGAGACTGCAACAGCCAGCGATGGTGAAGAAGGAATTACATTAGCAAACAGCTTACGTCCGGCTCTAATTATCTGTGACTGGATGATGTCGAAGATAGACGGATTAGAAGTCTGTCGTCGGATCAAGGCAGATCCAGAATTGGCAACTACTTTTTTCATTCTGCTGACTGCTAAAGGTGCAGCTCCAGGAGAGGAAAAAGATAGAGTTCAAGGATTAGATGCAGGTGCGGATGAATTTGTCTCCAAACCAATAGAGATGAATGAATTAAAGGCAAGGGTAAGAGCAGGGTTAAGATTACACCAGCTTCATCAAGCTTTACAAAGTCAAAAACAAGCTTTAGAGCAACTTAACCAGAATTTGCAAACTCAAAAGCAAATTTTAGAAGCAGAATTAGCTGAAGCAGCTGATTATGTGCGATCGCTTTTACCGCCGCCTTTGCTAGGAACAGTTACCACAGAAGCACTGTTTATTCCTTCAGCACAATTAGGAGGCGATTGCTTTGACTATTACTGGCTTGATCAGGATAATTTAGCAATTTATCTATTGGATGTCTCAGGACATGGAGTTGGTTCAGCGCTGTTATCTGTATCTGTGCTTAATCTCTTGCGATCGCAGTCTCTACCCAACACTAACTTTTGTCAACCAAGTGAAGTTCTCAAAGCTCTCAATCAAGCTTTTCAGATGAGTTATCACAGCGATAAGTACTTTACCATCTGGTATGGAGTTTATCATCGCCCGCAACGTCAGCTTGTTTACGCTAATGCTGGACATCCACCAGCTTTACTAGTTTCTGGTAAAGATCCAACAGATATCGATGTGAGAAAGCTAAGTTCTTTAGATATGCCCATTGGCTTTTTGCCTGATGTCCACTTTGAAGATGCAATTATCGAAATCTCCGCCAACAGCACTTTATATATCTTTAGTGACGGTGCTTATGAAATTCATCAGCCAAATGGTCAACTTTGGGGTCTCAATGCTTTGATTGATTTGTTAATCAACTGTAGCAATATCGATACTAGCCCACTTAAGCAAGTATTAGCACAGATTCTGACTTTAAATTCCCAAGAAAATCTTGATGATGACTTATCTTTGCTGAAGGTTAACTTTGGTTAGTCTAGCCCAATCTACATATTTATACAATCAACTGTGTTATCGCTTATTGCACTGACAACACTTGGCGTTTGAATTCCTCCCGGTCAGCAAAGTTTTGAATAATTCTATCTACTTTAGTCAGTTCAAATAACATTTTGACTTGAGCACTGGCAGAGCAGACAAAGAGTTTTGCATTAGCATTTCGGACTATTTGCAAAGATGACACTAAAGCACCTAAACCAGAACTATCCATAAAGTTGACTTCTTTAAGGTCAATTAATAACACATCTAATTCTGTTTGTTTCTCTACAATATCGCTAACCTCACGCCGTAACTGATTACCTCTATTAGCATCTAGAATGCCAGAGATTTCTATTATTGATAATTTAATATTCATAGGTCGATTTACCTGTAACTGTGATGATTGAATATACATTGCTATTTTGGCACCTACCTAATGAAAACTGCAATACATCTAGCAAGATATTTAAATATAATCAGATATATTATTATGAGCTTATCTTTTGAGCGCTAATATTTGCCATAGCATTAAAGAAGTTAGCATTTACCCATTGTCGAGAAATTTCAAAAGCCTCAAAATAGCCTTCCATTTGGCCTAATTCTCGCGCCCAAAATCTAGACAAAACAAGTATGGCATCAAGTTGCATAAATACTTTTGATGTTTCTGACTCATAACAACCAATAGCAGCTATTTTTTCCTCAATAACTGAGGTAATATCTACAAAAAAATTTGGTTCAAATCCCCGTAAGAAAACTGGTGGTGCTGAATACCATAAAGGAATATTTTTGCGGGTAGCAACATTGGAAACTGCAATACTACAGACTTCATGATCTCTATGCCCATATTTTTCAGGTTGTGGTGCATGAGTGATGATGAGATTTGGTTGCCAATACTTAACAGCTTCTTCAGCAACTTTGATTACTGCTTGTGTTGAAAAATTACACTCCTCAAGAGCATAAAACTCGTAATTTGCACCGATTATCTTACCAGCTGCTTCTGCTTCCTGATGACGTGTACCTTTAACGGCTGAACTCGAAAGACTACCATCTGTTAAAATTAAACAACGAACGTTCCACCCCGCTTTAGACATTAGATTGAGAGTACCAGCGGCTGGTAGTACTTCATCATCAGCATGAGCATAAATTGTTAAAACAGTTTGCTGATTATAATTATGAGAATCTGAAGAAATTTGCATAGATACTTTCTGCAATACTAGATCTATTTGATTTTTCAATTTACTGTTGACGACAGGCAATAGGCAATGGATTTTTTATGAAAGATTTAGGATTGAGCGTTAGATAAATGTGGGATAAATTGGCAGTTTAAACTATTGTACATTTGTTCCAAATTAGGCGAAATCATCCTATATTTTAGCAACGCCGAAAGATAAAGATTTAGGATTGCTAAGTAGAACGGTGTGGAAAAACAAAACTATGTTAAGAAAAATCAAATAGGCTTAAACCCTCTTCCCTCCTGCCCTTCGGGTTCGCCAGTCGCTCATGGGGGAAACCCCCAAGACTGCGCTGGCTCACCTTCTGCCTCCTGCCTCATTCCAACGATAAATATTCACGCCGACCTACTTATATAGTCTGAATTAAATATCTTGTGGTGGTTGCCAGAAAGCAGCGCGGATAATAGACCAGAGGAGTAGTAAGTTATAGATAGCCCAAGCGCCATTTAGCAAGTGTACCCAAGGCTCGTTCAAACTACCAATTGCAAAGCGGTATAGAGTCCAGATGATGCCTAAAATAGTTAAGGTAAAAATTAGTAGTTGTGGCCAAACTAGCTGGATATAAATACCTGATTGCCGTTGCTTGGGTGTAACTTGAAACTTAATCTGTCTACCTGAAAATACACTCCATACTGCTTGGATTAGCAAAGGAAATAGCGCGATCGCAAATTGTTCAGAACGCCATATTTCCCTGGCTGGAATACCCCAACCAGCAGTAATAAAGGTCAATCTATTAATAATAAACGCCGGAAAGAAGTGTAAGGCAAAATCATTGCCATAGGTTTTAACTGGAATGATTCCTGTAAAAAAGTAGATAATTGGACAACAGATAAAAATAATAGTAGCAAACCCAGAAAAATAGCTATACATTGTCTTAAAATATTGCAGACGTTGCCAAAAACTTAGCCCTGATTTAGTTAAGGGATTTTCTCTGACTAGTACTTGAATAGTCCCTTGTGCCCAGCGTAAACGTTGTTTGAGCGTAGAACTCAAATCATCTGGAGCCAAACCTTCTGCTAACAGTTCATGGTGATAAACAGATTTCCACCCGGCGCTATGCAACCGCATAGCTGTATTCATATCTTCTGTAATACTATTGCTAGAAACGCCACCAATTAATTGAAATTCATCTAACCGTTTTTCATCTTTGGTATACTCATCGGAAAAATATTGTAATCCAACACTAATCAAAGCCTCTCTTCTTAATACTGCATTGGTTCCTGTATAGAAAGCCGCATTCATGCCATCTTTACCTTGTTGTAGCGGCCCGTAAAATAAATTAGCTCGATGTCCAAAAGGATCGCCTGGAGGAATATTATAAAAATCTTGGGGTGTCTGCACAAAGGCAATTTGGTTCTGCTCGTATTTTCCGATAAATAAATTGTAGTTATAAAAATACGGTAATACTCGCTTGAGAAAGCGTGGTTTAGGAATATGATCTGCATCTAAAGTTAGAATAAACTCTCCAGAAGTTTCCCCAGAAAAAATTGCGTAATTGAGATTACCTGCTTTAGCATGATGGGCGACACCAGGTTTTTTCGGACGCGCAATGTAACGCAAACGAGCAAGTTCTACCAATTCTAATGATTTTTGGTGAATAGCTTCCTCTAACAATTTATTCTCAGCAATGAGACTTTGATGAATGCTGTCTCCAGAAGCACGATCAATATTTTGCGGATTGAGATTTAACCAAAGAATAAATTGTCTTAGACTTTGTAAAAACTTCGTGCTAGTATCTTCGCTATTTTTGAATTTATCTGGAGGTAATTTCTCTAGAAATTCTTCAACATCTAGCAAAGTCGGTTTGAGGTTTTCTAATTCGTGCGATCGCTTCATCAATGCAGAAATTTCAGCCTCAATTCGCCTAGCTTCCTGTTGTAATAGCGGTGATTGTAAATCCTCTATGCCTAGCTTTTCTGACATAGCTCGCATCTCGGGAGAATTGCCATCATCTAATATATAAACTCGGAGTTTATTGGGAGGATAATCTATGCGTAAAGCGGCTCTGGCAGTTTGTTCTACAATTTCTGGTGGCTCGTTGTAACAAGCGATAAATATATCAACTGTTGGCCAATTGGATGTGGGAAAAGGAGGCGACATTTGATCGAGTGACTTAATCTGCCGCACTAAGGGTCGCCACAATCCAATCACAAACATCATCCCGCCGACATAGCTATAAATTTCTGCTATTAGCAACGGAATCGAAAGCCAAAGCACATCAAAGTTGATGGAATGAGTAATACGCCAATGTAAATACCAAGCCCCAAAAATTAAATTTATTTCTGCTAAATAGCGAAAGAGTAGCGTTCTTTTTTTGAGACTCGAACGACTGTTTCCAGAAAAGTTTGATGTATTGTCAACTACGGATATTGAAGTCATCTTAACTACCAAAAATAAAATTAAAAAATTAGCGGACGTTTGTTTCTAGCTTGGTACAGTAGGCTTTCTAAAATAGCTGCATTAGTATTAACATCTAGCGAACTATTAATCCCAAGCTGCTGATTTTCATATTGCCCAGAAAAGTAGCCGTTATTTTTGCTAGTTAAATTCTGAACAAAGTCTCGCAGCTTTTTACTGTAAGGATCATCTGGCATCAGTGCATACCAAGAAAACGCAGCTTTAGTACTAATAAATCGCAGATGGGGATAAGTTTTTTCCCTAACACTAGTAGCTTGCCAAGGTTGACCATTGGCGTAGACACTGTAATACAAAAAATAAGGGGGACGATCTAAAGAATCTTCATTGACAGCCGTTAAAATACCAGTACGTTTAAACCTTTGTGCTTGGACTTTCAAGAGATTTTGAACTTGAGGTTTGACCGTATCTGTCCAACCCATTTCCAAGCCCCAAAGCAGATAAGGATCATTTGTTAGGTAGTTGGTAGCCCCAGAATTTTTGAGATTGCGTCTATCTATTAGTAAGGTGACACCATCTACCTGCACTGTTTCTACTGGTGGATGATCAAGAGCTTTTGCGGCGTAAATATTCCACAGTTTTAAGCTATAAGCGGCATATTGTTCGTAGCCTAAGCGCCCTTCTTGCACTTCGCGAAATTTCCCTCCAGATTCGGGAATAGCGCCATTCAACCAACCATCTTTGACCAGTTTTGCTAAATTCCAGCGAGCGACAATGTGGTTAATGCGATCGCTATACTCTGGATAATGCGATCGCAAAATATGCAAGGCTAGTAAAAATCTTGCTAAATCTAGAACAGACCAACCACTCTTACCCTGAGGATCGGGACTGTCATTAAGTTTTCGCATTTGTGCAGTATGAGTGCTATAGGCTTTATTCGGCAACCCTGTAGCTGGTAGCGGTAGGGTTTCTAAAGTCCTAAGCAAGGCGTTCATACGTTGTCGAAATAAATCAGTCGGCAACAAACCTAATTGCTGCGCTGCATGAATTCCTAATAAAGCACTACCTTGATCCCACCAAGTTGTCCACGGTAAGTTGTCTACCGAATTTACTAAACCGGTTTGCAGATTCCAGTTGCGTTCAAAATACTTCCAAGCACGTTGGGCAGCAATTATATCTGCTTCTTTAGTCAATCGCGGTTGAGAGAGATGCCTAGAAGGGATAATAGGTGGCTGTGGAGCGACTTTAGGCTTTAACGGAGCTAATGGTGGGCTGATTGCAGGATTTGGCGATGGCGGTACATTTTCTACAGGTGTAGCAGGTTCTGAAACCTGCGGCTCAGGATAAAAATTATTAGGGCCAGCAATGATTATAGAGGGCGGACATTGCCATATGTCTGTAGCACAAACTGACGGTTGCTGATTAGTTGTTACATACAATACTGATTGCAGAATCACCCTGTTTATCCTTACTAAATCAGTTATCTTTTGCTTAAAGCTTACTTGACTTGTGCCAAGTATACTTTAGTACTCAAGATTGAAAATCGGGATTCATATCCTTTTTATAAATTTATACAGAAAAAAATCTAATGTACACCCTGGAAATCATGGAGATGGAAAAAGGGTTAATACTGAAGATTGCTGCAAATATAGTGATTTGTAATTGGGTGTTATATCGCAATACAGTTCAGTTAGCTTGGAATATAATACGCTGTAGGGCACGGCATCGATAAGATTACTGTAGAGACCAAAAGTTATGGGTGCCGTACCGTTACAATCTACGAGATAACTAGTAAATTCTCTTATCTGTTTTGAGTTACTGAGTGACTATCACTACTGTTAGAAATCCAGTAATTACCTGAAGTCTTAGAAACAAAGCGCGATTTCTGTTTAGCAGTAGTAGGTAAACCGCGATCGGAATAGCCGCTACTCACTGCTCGCCACCAAGGAGAATTCATAGCGGTAGTTGGACGAATCAGAGGTTGCTTGGTTGCCATATATAGCAAGGATTGCAGAATCATACTATTGGTACTGCCGCTAAAACCGAGGGTAAATTTGCCAGTTTTTTCGGAAAAACCCTCATAAAATCCCAGCAGTGGGTTATATAAATCAGTCGTCGCCCTGACTAACTCTTGGGCATAATTATCTTCTGGCAGCAGCGCATGATATGCGAATGCTACTGCTGTACTTACCAATCGCCCGTCCTCTATAGGTTTACCGTCATCTCCTAAAGCCATCCAAGGTTGCTCATGAGCAATAATTGTGCTGTGGACAACGTAAGGCTGACGCTCAATCAAAGTAGTTGCTGAGGCAGTGAGTTTTCCAGTGCTATGGTAACGTTCGGCTTGAGCTTGGAAAATTGGTGTAAATAGCGATCGCATTTGGGGATCTAGACCAAACTCTAGGGCATACAGTAGGAAAGGATTGCTAACTGTGTATTGATTAACTTTGGAGTTGGTATCTGTGCGAGTACGTTCAATAGGGACTTGAAAACCTTCTACTGTAGCAGTTTTATATTTACCACCAACCGCAGAGCCATCGACGTCAAACCCCCACAATTGAAAAGCACGTGCTGCGTATTCTTCATAACCTAAGCGGATTTCTGGTTTAACGCGAGGGAGCGATCGCCCATTTTTATCTTTGCTCGCGGTGGCACTAGCAATCACACCATTCCGCACTACCCGCAAATAAGACCAATCTAGAACAATTTGATCGACTGCTGCTGTATATTCTGGATGACAGGTTTTCAAATTATAAAGTGCTGCCATCATCCGCCCCACATCTAAAGCCGACCAGCCAGTACCTTCGGGAACTGGGTTAGCACCATAATCTACAGGTTGCAGCGTTTTGATATCATAACCTCGGTTGGGTAATTCCCCAGCAAACAGAGGCATCTGCGCGATCGCTGCTAAAAGTTGACGGGTGCGCCGATCAAATTCTTTTAACGAGATCATATCAAGTGTCCTAGCTGCATGTAGTGCGGCTAGATAATCTCCCAATCCCCAAAAAGTTGCGCCTTTGACATCAGAGCGATCGCTCACCAATCCCGTGCTGGATTGTAAGTTGGCTTGGAAATAAGCCCAAGCTGCCTCAGCATAGCGCTTTTGGATCACCGTTAACGGTTTAACTGGTACTGGACAGGAGGATGGCTGAGGATTGCCTACTGCTGGGATGGGTGCAACTACCACTGCGGCTGGAGTTGAGAGTGGATTAACTGGGTTATTTGTAACTGTTGAAGGGGGCGTTTTGGCAATTGGATCTGATGGTTGTGGTTGCGAAGCTGACGCTGCAATACTTGCCCCACTAGCTCCAATAAGTGGGCGATTACCTCTGGCTTTATAATATAAAATCTCCATAATTAGCCCATTGGTGTTGCCTGTCAGAGCTTTATTTGGTTGTTTTGATTCCTCATACAGCCCAGCATAAAAACCACCCTGAGGGCTATGCAAATCCTTCACCGCATCAAAAACTTTCTGCGCATAAGTATTATTGGGAAAAAGATAGCGCCAGCCAAATGCCGCCTTAGTGCTGATGCTGCGTAACTGTGGATAGGGCTTATTTTCATCTGTAATAGTTGCCCAATTAACACCATTAGAGTAGACAGTATTATAAAGAAAATAAGGTGCTTGATCGATGTTATCTTCCGAAACAGCCGTTAGCTGTCCAGTTGAATCGAAGCGCCGCTTTTGTACTTCTAAAACTCTGGTAGCGAAATCTTGTAAATACCCCTCTAAACCAAATTCAATGCCATCTAAAATATAAGATTCGCTGACTACATAATTATTAGCATTGGTGCTTTGAAAATCACGGGTATCAACTGGAATTTGAACTCCGTTAATTTCAACCATTTTGTATGGTTCTAAAGCTAGAGCCTTGGGTGCTTTAAACCCCCAAAGTTCATAACCCCTAACAGCATACTCTTCATAGCCAAGGCGACCTTCTTGCACCAACAAAGTATTTTTATTAGGTAAAACTGTAGCTCCAAATAGTTGACCATCTTTAAGCGATCGCCCTACCTGCCACTTCGACACAATCCCCTTTAGCCAATCATTATATTGAGGATGACAGGTACGGATAACGTGAAATGCCGCGAGTAAGCGACCAACGTCTAACGCTGACCAGCCAATACCCTGTTCTAGAGGGTTATTGCCGTAATCTACCATCTGTCCAGTGGCTGCATGGTAAACCTTATTAGGTAAGGCTCCTTCAAATAGCTTGAGGTTGCTGATAGTAGAGAGAAACTTGTTGAGTCGCGAGTCAAAGTCAGATTGGTTAATTAAATTTACCCACCGCGCCGCATTTAATGCCATCAGATAATTCCCGATATCCCAGAGAGTACCTGAAGGATACCCGCCAGTGGAATTTGTAAATCCTGTTGCTGGTTGATAATTGTTAACAAAATACTCCCAAGCAATCCGAGCGTAATTTTGTTCTTCTGGTGTGAGTGGGTTAGTGATATTGCTACAACTATTAGAATTGTTCTCACTATGAGAATTTTCAGCTAAAGCTATGATTGGTAAATAAAATAAAAATTGCAAAAATGCTCCACATAGAAACAAGGCAATCCATCTCAACAGCTTTTTTCGACGGCGTTGCTGCATATTTTTAATATTCAAATTTTAATATTAGTTCAGTAATAATTTATGTAGAAGTAATTTAAGGGAAAATGCATATTTTTAGAACTTTCTCAATCAAATGATTTTCCCTTTTGCCATGAAAATGCTACTTCGACCCATGTCAATGTAGATGCCTCAATGCTCATTTTCAGGCGATGAAATTTTTTCATTATAATTGCCTTCTGTCTGCTAAATTAAGGAGACTATTTGGCAGAAGAAGTGGCTGATTTTACACCAGCCCAAACAGTAAGGGGTTGTCCAACCTGTTTATAAAGCAGACTCTCAAGAATTACACCGTTATTATTAGCAGTCAAGGCTTGATTCGGCTGCTTCAAAGACTCGTAAAATCCGTTATACCATCCCTTATCAGACTTGAGATTTGTGTGGACAAAATTAAATAACTGACGAGTGTAAGCAGTGTTATAAAGTACATGCCAACCGATAGCTGCTTTGGCACTGAGGAACCGCAAATTATTGTATTTTTTTTGAGTGTCTGTAATAGTTGCCCAAGCTTCGCCGTTGACCAACAAGCTGCTGTAAACAAAGTAGGGAGGACGATCTAAGTTGTCTTCTGTAACGGCTGTTAACTGTTTTGTTGTTAGATAACGAGCTTCTTGAGCCGCTAATATTCGGTCTGCATAAGCTTTAGGTAAAGCTTGAAATCCGGTTTCAATACCATCGAGAATATAAGGTTCGCTGAGAACGTAGTTATTAGCTCCTGAATTTTCGTAGTTTCGTTGGTCGTAAGGGACACCCTTGCCGTAGAGATTAGCAAAGGCAACATGGGACTGATAATTTAATGCTTGCTTGACATTCAATCCCCAAATTTTTAGACCATAAGCGGCATAATTCTCATAGCCTAAACGTCCTTCTTGGTTATACTGTTCTTTGCCGTTGATGACAGCAGTACCATACATTTGTCCGTTTTTTGTGAGACGTTGAACTTGCCAATGCTGCCAGACAGCTTCTATTTTGGATTGGAACTGCGGATATTTTGCCCCAACAATCTTGAGCCAGATTGCCATCCGTCCCAAATCAATAGCTGACCAGCCAATTTCTTCTTTTTTCTCTAGTTGACCGTAATTTAAGGGTACTAGAGTTTGAGAATTATAGACTTTGTTGGGTAGTTCCCTTTTGTACAAAGGCATAGATGCTAGAGTCTGCAACATTTTGCCCATTTTGGCTTCAAATTCAGATGCAGATACAATATTGAGTTCTCTAGCACTGACCAAAGCAGCGATCGCAGCTGCTTGATCCCACATTGTCACAGAAGTAAATCCATCAACCGAGTTCACCAAACCTGTGCTGTCGTTCCAGTTACGCCGGAAGTATAACCAAGCCTGATGAGCGATCGCAGTTTCTTCTGGAGTTAATGTTCCTACTCCAGGAGCGATATAAGGAGTTTTACTGATTATCGCCTGACTAGGAGTAATAGGCGTACCAGGTAAAACCAACGATTGGGCGTCAAGTGTGGCAATTGCCTGTACCGCATTGCCAGGTGTATCAGAGTGAGATGTTGAGATTTCCGTTTTTAGCACAGTACCAGTACTATAAAGCTGCTTAGACCAATAATTGAGACCAGCGATAGCGATTATAGCTGTAACTACCCCTCCTACGGAAGCTAATATAGATAAGCTTTTAGGCGGAGGGTTAAAATCAGATGTCATTCTGTGAATAACCTTTACGTGTTAATTATTACTGTTTTGCTAAGATAAGAAATTTTTCTTAGGTTCTTAGAGAAATTAATACAGATTAACAGCTAAAACTTCTACTGTAACTACCCCAAGACAAAAGCCTATTCGCCGCAGTTGCGATCGCGTCCAACTCAAGAGGACTTTAAACGTGCCATTATTGCACACAGATGGTTAGCAGAACATCGAGTTTTTCAGTTACTCAAAGGGGAGATCGCATGACTTGCATCTCTACTGTTAGTCGTGCTGGGTGTAACAGTAAGGCTATCCCTGTAGCTGACAAATTAACCTTCAAGCAAAGTTGAACGCTTGGGGCGATCGCCCTAACTATATACAAAAGATAGATATAATGAACGCTGACTTCTCAGTTCACTTAATTATTCTTCAGTTCAGTTAACTATTTTCTAGTTCAATTAATTATTCTCATTTAACAAAATTAAACTTGAAACCATGCCGTTAAAGCTACAGCCAAAGCATCCGCAGCATCATCTGGCTTGGGGATATCATCTAAATCTAACTCCCGGGCCACAGCCTCTTGCACTTCGTACTTTTCGGCATTACCATATCCCGTTAACGCTTGTTTGATTTGGGCAGGAGTAAACTCCACATAAGGGAGACGACGCTGTGCTAACACCAACATGAGTACACCCCGAGCTTGTGCAACCAGAATAGTACTTGACATACGATAGAAGAATAACTTCTCAATCGCAACCAAGTTAGGTTGCAACTCTTCCATCAGGGTGTGCAAATCGTCAAATAGGGTACATAATCGTTGTCCCATTTCTGCATCCGCAGGCGTAGTGATGACGCCAAAATCTAGCATCTTAACGGTTGTGTCTTGGGTCTGAGTTTGATTTTGTTTGCAGGTAATTAATCCGAAGCCTAAAATCGCCAGCCCTGGATCTAATCCTAAAATGCGTTTTTCCATTCAATTTACTTTTACCACACAAGGTTTTTTTGACTGAGAATGCTGGCAACTTTGGCTAGTTACTCAAAGTCTATTGGAATAAAAAATTGTAATAAGTCTATGCTTGGTGTTTCAACCAGGTAGTGTACATTTTCTGTTAATTATTATTTGTCCCACTGCTCCGAATCAGGTATGTCAATCGGTTTTCTCAGACAAGCCCTCCACGCCCTGCAACAGCAGTCGCGTAGCCGCACTTCCCATCGGGTGAACCAGTGGTTCAAGTGGTTATCCCCTGGGTTATCAGTCAAACGTTGGTTACTAATCAGTGTTGGGGGTGTACTGCTGGCGAGTTTGGGGTTAGCTATTTGGATTAAGCTGACCCCAATTTTTTGGGCAATAGAACTGCTTAGGGGGTTTCTGGGATTCATTACTGACATCTTACCCAACTATATCAGTGGACCTTTGGTACTGCTGTGCGGCTTATTATTGCTACTTTGGGGGCAAACTCGTACTGTAGGCTCAATTACTAAAGTACTAAGGCCAGAAGGCGAAGAAGAACTTATTGATGTCCTGTTGGCACATCACCGATTATACCGAGGACCAAAAATAGTGGTTATTGGTGGTGGTACAGGTCTTTCTACTTTGCTGCGGGGATTGAAAACCTACAGCGCCAATATTAGTGCCATTGTCACCGTAGCTGATGATGGTGGATCTTCTGGGCGTTTGCGCCAAGAATTTGGAGTGCTACCACCAGGAGATATTCGCAATTGTTTGGCAGCACTAGCAGATGAAGAAAAGTTACTCACAGAATTGTTTCAATACCGCTTTCGGGCTGGAGATGGTTTAAGTGGCCATAGCTTTGGCAATTTATTTTTAACGGCAATGAGTGATATTACTGGGGATTTGGAACGAGCTGTTGCTGCTAGTTCCAAAGTGCTAGCAGTCAGAGGGCAAGTTTTACCAGCTACCCTCAGTGATGTTCGTCTCTGGGCAGAATTAGCCGATGGTCGCCGGATTGAAGGGGAATCTAGCATTCCCAAGGCTGGTGGTAGAATTGTCAAAATTGGTTGCATTCCTGCTAATCCCCCAGCCTTACCCGCAGCTCTCAAGGCAATTAAAGAAGCTGATTACATTATCATTGGACCCGGTAGCCTTTATACTAGCTTGATTCCCAATTTATTAGTACCAGAAATTGCTGACGCGATCGCTCAAACAGACGCTCTCCGCATTTATGTCTGCAATATTATGACTCAACCTGGGGAAACTGAAGGATATACTGTTGCCGACCATATCAGAGCAATTGATGCGGCTACTGGGAATAGGCGGCTATTTGATGCTGTACTGGTACACAAAAAATCTCCCTCTGCTAAGTCACTAATTCGCTATGCTCAACAAAATTCCCACCCCGTCTTCCTCGATCGAGAGGATGTAACTCGTTTAGGGCGTAGAATTGTCCCAGCTAATATTTTGTATGAAGATGAAACAGGTTACGTTCGTCACAATCCCCAAAAACTAGCAAGAGTGTTATTCCGGTGGTACAGTGGAGCTCATCATGGCAGATAAATTCAAAATAGCAGGAGAACTGTCTCATCTTGACTCAGCTATGAAGATTGTGCTTGCAGATGCAGAAGCCACCCTCAATTTGGGTATCAGTTTTGGTCAATCCCTAAATGCTGGCTGTGTAATTTTGCTTGAAGGTGATTTAGGTGCTGGCAAAACTACTTTAGTCCAAGGCATTGGCAAAGGTTTGGAGATATCTGAATCAATTGTAAGTCCTACTTTTACGATTATTAATGAGTACACAGAAGGACGAATTCCTCTTTACCACTTGGATTTATATCGCTTAGAATCACAAGAGGTTGCTGCTTTAAACTTAGAGACATACTGGGAGGGGTTTGAAGTGACACCAGGAATTGTGGCAATCGAATGGGCAGAAAGAATGCCCTACAAGCCAGATAATTATATTATTGTCTATTTAACTTATGGCAATGAAGGCGATCGCCAAGCTCAAATAACTTCCTACAACTACCCTATTACTAATTTATTACTGAAGTAATCGCCACTATTACTCCTATTTTAAGTGATAGTGAATTTTGGCATTTTACAATCTCGTAATTTTTTGTAAATTAGACAAAAGGGATAATTGTTAATTGTCCCTTCTGCCATTGTCTTGGAGAAAGTATTGTCTTAATAGACAAGCTATGTAAAAGACAAACGGTTAACTCATCCCACAAAAGAAGTCTGAGGTATTTCGCGTTATACCGTTTCTTGATCAGGCTGTGCTAAACTTTGTTTTACAAACAAGACGTAGTGTAGCTTGAAAGCGTCAATTTATAGGCGCATCTTCATCTAAATTTGGTATTAAACTGGTAATAGATTTCAATTAGCCATACTCTTAAATGGGTGAAGACTATGGTTAACTGAACCATTTTGTTCTCTACCTCAACTACTATTTTTGTTTGTAAGAAAGTATAGGTATCACAACTGCGAAATCTTTATCTAATTAAATTTTGGCAAATAGTCAAGGGATAATCTATGCTTGTGTTATCTGCCACTACCACGCTCATCAGAAGAATTAATTAACATAGTTGTCTTAATTTCTCTCAAAATTAATAGAACAAGTAAACAACAGAAAATTGACGCCTTATTGGCATCTACTATGTTTTGGCTGAAGTAATTACTTGTAGCCACCCTATATCAAGAAACTGTGTGTCTACAAGTAATCAACGCTTGCACTCAAGAAAAAACTTAGTTAAGGATTTATCTCATGGCTCAAAATAAGCCTAAAAGTTTTTAATCTGCTGGCATTATGCTTTTCATTTTGAGATTACCTTAATAATTTGAATGTTTGATTTTGTTGCAATGATTGTTAGAGAGTCTCTGCTGTCATTTGCCAAATAGTAATAATCTATCTGACAAAAATAGCCAGATACAAGCAATAGTATGTTTTGCTAAACACAGAGTTTAATACTGTGTTATTTAAGCATATATAGACAGATGATTTTTTGAGAACAGAGTTTTTACAGAATAAATTCAAATTATTTTATCTAGATAATTTCTGTTTATTTTTTTAAAAGAGGATTAATATACTTAAATACCGAACATAAGTGAAAAATGAGAAAATATATCAATTTTTTTTAAGCAGTCTAACGTAGATTTATGTTTATTTTTTACACAAGCATTCAATATTTATACAGAAAATAAAATATTAGTTTATTAATATTTTAGATTAATCTATTGATTGTTTTTTATTACAATTTAGTGCTAATAAAAATAATATAGAATCATTACTGTAATAACAATTAAACTAATTGTTTTGCCTCGTATAAATACGCGAAAATCTCGGAAAGACCGAGATTTTTCTCAGGTTAAACACGTTGTTTAGATATATCAATATATTTCTAAGTGGATACACTAGTTAATAGCAATAAAAGAGGCGATCGCTTCTTTGACATTTGGACCTAAATCATCTCTTGTATAGTAAGTATGTCCTTCATGAATAAATGCAGATGTAGCGTCTATCAATTCTTGAATAACCTCTTGGCTAGCGTCATCTATTTCTTCGCTGACTTTTTTACCTGTATACTTGTTTTTTCGCTCTTCCGGTCGCAATACAATGCGAGTATCCTTGTATGTCTCTCCTGGGTGCACCTTAAATCTCTCATTTAAATCAAACTGAAGCCGTAAATAACGTTGAGATTCATATCCACCCATAAGTTGCCGACAAATGGTGCTATTAATCTCAGATGTAGGTTCCATAAAGATATCAGTAATATGTTGTGCCCAGTCCAAGGGCTTCCATTTGTGTACTTGATTAAATTGATATGGTTCACCAGTTTGTCCCGTCCCAATAGAAAGGATGGCGATATCCTTCATTTGGAGATTTTCTAGTTTATATTTACGCTTTGTTTCTGGAGGGACAAGCCGATCTGAAGATTGACTGATCCTCATCACCAAACTCAGTGCTGCTAAAGCAGGATTATTCGCCGATACTCCACCATCGATATGAGGGAACACCCAGTTACCAAATTTCTGTTGATTGACTGGCTCTAATTTATATGGTGGAAAAAACGAAGGAGCTGATGCAGAGGCGACACATAACTCCCATAAATAGCATTCATCGTACCAACGGTATCCTAGATCTGGATGACAATTTGTAAAAAATGTTGTGTTGCGATAAAGGGTATCGTAAGCCAGAATCAAAATAATGGGGCTATCTATATCTTGAATTCTGGTGTATCCCAACTTATCAATTAAGACTTTAATCAGCCCTTCATGAGAATATTTGGTTGGTGACAATGCTTCGAGAATGGGTTTTACAAAATTTGGAAACTTTTGGTAGCGGTTTTTTTGTTTAAGTGGAAATATCCGCCTACCCTCGTTGATATATAGATCGATCAGTTCTGCACTCGTCTTACCTAAAGCAATGCCGGCTGCTAGAATTGACCCAGTAGAAGTACCAGTAATTAGGTCGAAGTATTCATTTAAATTCTGACCTTTCTGCTTTCTAACTTGTTGCTCAACTTCTTGGAGTATGCGTGCTGAGATGACACCACGCATACCGCCACCATCTAAACTCAGGATTTTGAAAGACATATTTATTCTCCTTATTTTTCTATATAGTGATTTTTGAATATAGTGCTTTAGGCAATTGATGATCGCTAAAAAATTTGAGCATCAGAAAATTTGCCGCTACCAGAATTTATTTATCAGTTGAAAACCCAATAATTTAGGGCTGCAAATGATAAATTATCTTCAAGCGACAAGTTTATACGCTCAAATAATATCTAGCAATGGCTCTGGCACATCTAAACCTTGCCAGTCATACCATAACCTTGATGTGTAATGATTTACAGTTGTACAGTACGTAAGTTTTAAATAAGAATTGGCTACAAGAAAGTTAAAACTTGACCGCGGACTTGGGTATTTAACTTGCCTTTGTCATAGACAATTTCACCACCGACAATAGTTGTGACAGCCCATCCAGTAAGGTTCCAACCTTCAAAAGGACTCCAACCAGATTTAGTTAACAGTTCTTCACGCCGGACTGGACGGTAAGTATTTAAATCTACAAGCACTAAATCAGCATCATAACCAGGAGCGATCGCACCCTTGTTAGGAATACCATAAGCTACAGCCACAGCTTTGGACATCCAATGCGCAACTTGGGCAATAGTACACTGCCCTTCTATAGCTGCGGTTAACATCAAAGCCAGAGAAGTTTCCACCCCAGGCATCCCAGAGGGACTATTAGGATATTCTTGAGCTTTTTCTGCTAAGGTATGGGGTGCGTGGTCTGTAGCGATAAAGTCAATTACACCATCTCGCAAAGCTTGCCACAGGACTTGATTATCATGCGGCGATCGCAAAGGTGGATTCATCTGTGCTAAGGTGCCAATCTTTTCATAAGCACTGGTATTTAATAATAGATGCTGTGGTGTTACCTCTGCGGTGACCCAACTGGGTTTATCTTGACGCAGCAAATCCGCTTCTTCGGCGGTTGACATATGCAGAATATGCAGCCGACGCTGGTATTTTTTAGATAGCTTTAATGCCAGCTTTGTTGCCAATAGTGCCGCTTGATTATCTTGAATCTGGGAGTGAATTGCCGGATCGTGTATGCTAGCAAATTTTTGGCGACGTTGGTTAATTCTAGCTTGATCTTCAGCATGAACGGCAATTAAGCGATTTCCTTGAGCAAATATCGCCTCTAGGGCCGCTTCTTGGTCAACTAATAACTGACCATGCATTGACCCCATAAAAATTTTAATTCCTGGTGTCGGCTTAACAGTCAGTAAATCTGGCAGATTCTCTGCTGTTGCACCGATAAAAAAGCCATAATTAACTAAGCACTTAGTGGAGGCACGTTGTAACTTATCGTCTAAAGTTTGTTGGTTAGTGGTCAAAGGACGCGTGTTGGGCATCTCTAGAAAGGAAGTTACTCCTCCTTTGGCGCAAGCACAACTGGCAGTGAACAAATCTTCCTTGTGTTCTAGTCCAGGTTCGCGGAAATGCACCTGCGGATCGATTACTCCCGGCAACAAAGTTAACCCAGCTGCGTCAATTTCTGTCGTAGGCGTTTGTGTTGAGACTTCTGGTGCAACTTCGACTATTTGGCGATCGCGCGTCAGCACATCCCCAACCATGAATTCACCATTAGGTAGAATTATACGGGCGCGACGAATCAGTAAACTTTTTGAAGATGACATGGAGTTAACAATATTCAGGTAGAGGACTATGCATTACAGAGAACTATCTTTTTAGGTTAAACTTGGTTGCACTCTTAGTAGTCAATTTTTGTCGCAGGTTAGAAAAAAGTTTATTTTTATCTATGTATATTCCTGTAAAAATGGCAACATAACTATAAAATCATAGTTCTCCTATTTAAGTCTCAACAGATGTATTTCCCCTTGGCGAGTTAATCACAGCATCTTTTCATTACTTCAGTAATTTCATGCAAAATCAAGTGTCTGATAATAATTCTAGTCAACAACCTGATCATTCTTGGATTGCAGAGCTAGGTAGAACAGTTATATTAAGCATAGTTCTAGCCCTAGGAATTCGTACTTTTGTTGCCGAAGCTCGCTGGATTCCTTCTGGCTCAATGGAACCCACTTTGCATGGGACTCCAAACCAGTGGGAGGCAGACAAGATAATTGTAGATAAATTGAAGTACAAGTTTTCGGAACCGCAACGGGGAGACATTGTGGTCTTTTCGCCCACAGATGAGCTAAAAAAAGAACAATACCAGGATGCCTTCATTAAACGTGTAATTGGCTTACCCGGAGAAAAAGTAGAACTCAGAAATGGCAAAGTCTATATCAACAACAAACCTCTCCCAGAAGACAAGTACCTCAGCACCCAACAACGCACATTAATTGACGTTTGTACATCTGGGCAGCAGCCGCCCTTCTTAGCAAAACCTCAGACCATACCCGCACACTCATACTTAGTCCTGGGTGATAACCGTAATAGTAGCTATGACAGCCGTTGCTGGGGTGTTGTCCCGCAGCAGAATATTATTGGTCGTGCTGTGCTGCGTTTCTGGCCTCTCAATCATGTTGGCGGCATCGATAAGTCACCGTTATATCCATAATTAACGATGATCTATTGATCGAGAAGCTTGGCTTTTGATGGGCAATTGAATAATCTTGCTAAATTAGATTAAGTAACAGCAAAGTTCTTAATTGGGGTTTTAGTGTTGATATTTGCGGCTAAAATCCCAATCCCTCGATTAGCTAACCCCAAATTCATCTTTTTTAATGCCGTACTTAGCCAAAATTTTACTCTATCCGATTAAGTCGTTTGATGGCGTAGAAGTTGAGAACGCAAAAGTTCTCCCTAGTGGTGTACTAGAATATGACCGTGAATTTGCCATTTTTGATGAACGCGGTGACGTTGTCAATGGCAAAGGCCATGTCAAAATTCATTTATTGCGAGCAAAATTTGCACTCTTAAATAGAACCATATCTCTGCAAATCCCAGGCAGTAACTTACCACAAGTCTTTCATCTGGATGGGGAACGGCAGACGTTAGAAGCAACTTTGAGTGATTTTTTTGGGTTTGCTGTGACATTACAGCAAAATTCACTCTCTGGCTTCCCCGACGATCGCAACTGTCTGGGACCGACAGTAATTAGTACAGCAACTTTGACAGAAGTGGCTTCCTGGTTTCCCGATATGAGTGTTGAACAAATGCGCCGACGGATGCGTGCCAATATTGAAATCGGCGGGGTCCCAGCGTTTTGGGAAGATCGGCTATTTAGTACACAAAGCGATACTACAGTCTCCTTTCGCATAGGAAAGGTCTGCTTTTCTGGGATTCAGCCTTGTCAGCGGTGCATAGTGCCAACACGCGATCCTGACTCGGGAAAAGCTGACGCCAACTTTCAAAAAATATTTGTCAAACAGCGGCAAGTAACTTTACCTGATTGGGTAGCTTCATCCCGGTTTAATCATTTTTACAGATTGAGTGTCAATACAAGGTTATCTACCTCGTCATCTGAAAGAATGTTACAAATTGGTGACGAAATCGCAATATTTTCTTAATATAATTAATTTTTCTTAAAAGAGAAAATTAAAAAGTAAAAATATCCAAAATTTCTTTACTTTTTAATGGTCTATATTATCTAGTAATTTTCACAGTTTTGTAATTGAATATGTATGATTGTTTGCCAAAAACCAGAGTTTTAGAGACTTGGTACTTAAGAGGTAAACAATTCCAAATCCCTTTAGAGCCTGGTGTCAATTGTGACAGCCAATCTAGAACTGCATACTGTAGTTAATTGGTTAAATTTCAACCAATATAGATGCGAATACGAACGGGTGTAAACATAATTTTGCACTTCATCAGAGAAAATATGCTAATGCATTACCAGAAAAAACTCAGCAAATTAAGCTGTAATCACACAAATTGAAGATTGAAGATGGGAGGAACTAAGTTAGCCAATCAATTATATTAAATCCATTACTGCTATTTTTTATACAGACTTAGGCAAAGTGCATCATGGCATTTTTCTAAAAAAAGTAGTAGTAATCCTGATAATACTTGTAGCTTATATAGCAAGGAATCCCCTAGCGCAGCAATGGGGACAACATCAAACAACAATGTTATCTAAACTTCAGACAGTCCAACCTCTCAACCGCTTAGTTGAGAAAGCTTCTATCAATATAATGCCCTTCAGATCTGCTTTGATTGTGCCGATTGTGTTGCAATTTTGTGGAGCGGTGGGACTTGTAGGCTATCTTGCATTTCAAAACGGACAAAAAGCGGTAACAGAACTGGCAACTCAGTTAACAAGCGAAATCTGCGATCGCATCGAACAACACCTCGATAAATACTTAACGACTCCTCAGCAAATTAATCAAGTTAACGGGGATGTGATGCAGCTAGGTTTGCTCAATTTTTCTAGCTTGGAAACAACCGGATACTACCTTTGGAAACAAATGCGGGTTTTAGATATTGGCTACAGTAAATTTGCCAACCCCAAAGGTGAATTTATCGGTATTGAACGTCAAAATGACGGCACCTTATTGATGAAAGAGGTTTCTCAAAAGAAGGGTATTGGTAAACTTTATCTTTACACTACAGATAAACAAGGGAATCGCAGCTATCTTAAGGAAGTTAAAAATTACGATCCCCGCTTAGAGGCTTGGTATATAAATGCAGTTAATCTTGGCAAGCCCGTCAGCAGTCAAATTTATCAATGGGAGAATAAACCAGAAATTATATCCTTATCTTCCAGCTACCCACTTTACGATCGCACTCACAAACTAGTGGGAGTAATTAATATCAATCTGCTCTTATCAAAAATTAGTCATTTTTTAGCTAAATTAAACGTCGGTCACGGTGGCAGGACCTTTATTTTAGATCGTTCTGGACTAATCGTAGCTTCCTCCACACGCCAACTACCAAACACTGTCATTCGGAGGCAGGAAAAACATTTACTGACACCAGAAAGTCAAGATTCCTTGATTAAACTCACAACTCAATATTTGCGCCAACGGTTTGGCAGCTTGGGGTTCCTAGTTGGCCAACAACAGATTAGCTTTACCGCCAAAGGAACGCGTTATTTTGTGAAGGTAAAAAATTGGCAGGACGAGTTTGGTCTTGACTTGTTGATTGTGGTGGTGATTTCCGAAGCCGACTTTATGAAACAAATTCAACCTAACAACAATACTAGCTTTTTATGTCTAGTCGCCTTTTTAATAGTTGCACAATTTGGTATTCTGACTGCTCATTGGTTAATTAAACTAATTATGCAATTCTATAAATCAGCTAAGAAAATCGCTACAGGTAATTGGGAACAGACAGCAGAAGCTCAGCCAGCCAATAATATTGAAAAACACTTTCAAAAGCCTGTTGCTGATTTAAAAGCAAAACATTCAGTCCTAACTAAAGTCTTATCTGCAAGTCAGAATCAGCCGAATAAATTCGTAACATCTATACCGATAAGCGGTACGAGCGTAGGTGGAAAGCAGCTTGTGGTCAGATATCGCCTGCCTGTATTAAAAGCCTTGCCAGGGCAATGCTTCAGAGTTAAAGAGCTAGAACGCCATCCTGAAAAAATGGTTCCTATGGAAACTTTGGGAATGCCAATATATGACGAATTGGGCAATATTGCTGCTGCGCTCCCTAACTTTTCTGACGTTAGTCAACCTCAACAAGCAGACAAATTATTAACACAATACAATCGCCTTTTAGAATTACAAGTAAAAAAACGTACTCAAGAACTCTTAAAAGTTATCCAGCAACTACAAACTACCCAAAAACAACTGATTCAATCTCAAAAAATTGCAGCTAGAGGAAGATTAGCTGCCGAGCGGGCAAACCGTGCCAAGAGCAAATTTCTGGCCAATATGAGCCATGAATTGCGTACGCCACTGAATGCCATTCTCGGTTTTACCCAGGTTATGAGCCATGACAATTCTTTATCTTCTGAACATAAAGAGAATTTGGCAATTATCAATCGCGCTGGTGAGCATCTCCTCAATTTAATCAATGACATTCTGGAGATGTCTAAAATCGAGGCAGGCAAAACTACCTTCAATGTCAACAGTTTCGACTTAATTCGCCTGTTGACAAGCTTAGAAGAGATGTTTTGCCTCCGTGCTGCTTCTAAAGATTTACAACTAGTCTTTTTATATGCACCCGATCTGCCTCGATATGTGCAAACTGATGAAAGCAAGCTGCGCCAAGTTTTGCTGAATCTTTTAGGCAATGCTATCAAGTTTACTAATAAAGGTACCGTGGTACTGCGGGTGCGCTGGGAAGCAGGAGAGCAAGATGATCTCCGGATCTTTTTTGAAATACAAGATACTGGGCCTGGTATTGCTCCTCAAGAAATTGACCTTTTGTTTGAAGCTTTTGGGCAAACCGAAACTGGTAGAAAATCGCAACAGGGAACAGGACTAGGCTTAACCATTAGCCGCAAATACGTACAAATGATGGGTGGAGATATTACTGTTACTAGTAGTCTGGGTGAAGGAAGTAAATTTACCTTCGATATTCAAATTAGCCTGGCTTCAGCCAGCGAAATTCGGATTCAGCAATATAAACACCAAGTCATTGGCTTAGCACCCGATCAAGGCGAATACCGTATCTTAGTCGTTGACGATATCAGAGATAGTCGGCTGGTGTTAGTTAAAATGCTGACATCTATCGGCTTTACTGTGCAGGAAGCTAGTAATGGTCAAGAAGCGATCGCCCAATGTCTGGAATGGCAACCACACCTGATTTTTATGGATATGCGTATGCCAGTTATGGACGGCTACGAAGCTACAAGAGTGATTAAAAAACAAATGGGGTATAGAGAAGAAATCCTACCACATCATCTTCCAACACGTAGATTGGCAAACTCCTCCATGCACCTTGCTAGTCAACAGTTAACAGTCCCAGTATGTACCAGTAGGGAAACTAGGCACGTTCCGATTATTATTGCCTTAACTGCCAGTGCTTTTGAAGAAGAACGACAGAAAATTTTGTCAATAGGTTGCGACGATTTTATTCGCAAGCCATTTACTAAAGAAGTATTACTAGAAAAAGTCAGCGAACATCTGGGTGTAAAATATATCAGCCCAGTAGAGACTGTAAACACAGCAGCTAGTCAAGAAACAGAGATATTTCCTAGCGAAGCTGAACTCATGTGGCATTTGTCCCAGATGCCTCTACAGTGGTTAAGGAATATACGTCATGCCGCAGCTAGCTGTAGCGATGACATGATTTTAGAGTTGCTTGAGCAAATTCCTCCAGAAAGAAGTCAACTTTTACGGCTTTTTCGGGATTTAGCAAACAACTATCAGTTTGAAAAAATTATGGAATTGACTAGAACAAACGCAGAATGAACTACGAGCGGTTAGATCCTGATAAAAAAGATATTTTGCTTATTGATGATATGGCAGATAACCTGCGAGTTTTATCCTCACTCTTGACCAGAGAAGGATATAACGTTCGCAAAGCTTTAAACTGGCAAATGGCTTTGACTGCTTGTCAAACAGTATTACCAGATTTGATTTTACTTGACATTATGATGCCGGAGGTTGATGGCTATGAGGTTTGTCAGCGTTTTAAGGCTTGGGATCTGACTGCTAATATTCCAGTAATTTTTATTAGCGCCTTAGATGATGTTTTTGACAAGATAAAAGCTTTTAAGGTCGGGGGTGTAGATTACATTAGCAAACCTTTTGAATTGCAAGAAGTATTAGTACGGGTGCAAAATCAATTGGCGCTGAGAGCAGCACAATTAGAAGTTATCAAGCTCAACGTCGAACTCGAACAAAGAGTGAAACAGCGAACTTGGGAACTAGAAAAAGCTCTGCAAAAACTCCAGGGAGAAATCACATCTCGTCAACAACTGCAAAGTAAATTGTTAGATATAGCATTGCATGATTCACTAACTGGTTTACCAAATAGAGTTTTGTTTATCAGGCGGATAGAAAAGGCCCTCAATCGTGCTAAACAACAATTTAATTATCAATTTGCCCTACTTTATTTAGACTGCGATCGCTTTAAAGTTGTGAATGATTCTTTGGGGCATTTGGTAGGAGATGAATTACTATTAGCCATCTCTCATCGCCTACAAACATCTTTAATGCCGATGGATACTATAGCAAGATTAGGCGGCGATGAATTTGGAATTTTGCTAGAAAACCCAACGGATATCAATATGGTAATTGAGGTTGCTGAACGTATTCTCCAGCAACTATCACTGCCCTTTAAACTAACTCGGTATGAAGTATTTATGAATGCCAGTATCGGCATTTCTTGGGGCAATAGAGACTACGAGCGGCCAGAGTATTTGCTCCGCGATGCTGACACAGCAATGTATCGTGCTAAAGCTTTAGGAAGAGCTAGGTACCACGTTTTTGATCCGATAATGTATCAAGAAGCAATCCAGCTTTTAGAGCTAGAAAACGATCTGCGAAGAGCTGTAGCTCGGCAAGAATTTCTTGTTTACTATCAGCCAATTGTTTCTCTACTTACAGGTAAAATAGCCGGTTTTGAAGCGCTAGTGCGCTGGCAACATCCAATTCGTGGTTTAATTTTACCAGCAGAATTTATTCCTGTAGCCGAAGAAACAGGTTTGATTAATGCTATTAACACCTGGGTGTTGCAGTCGGCTTGTCAACAATTACATTTATGGCAACATGACCCAGCAATACCGGAGACCTTAACTATCAGCGTCAATTTGAGTGCACGGTTGTTTTCTCAACCTAATTTAATAGCACAAATTGATGAAATTCTTTATGAAACTAAAGTAAATCCAGAAAACTTAGAACTGGAAATTACAGAAAGTGTAATTATGGAAAATAGTCATGCAGTCAAAACAATTCTTCAGCAATTACAAGAGCGAAGAATTAAGTTAATTATGGATGATTTTGGCACAGGTTATTCCTCTTTAAGTTATCTGCATAGTTTTCCTTTGAATGCGCTGAAAATTGATAAGTCGTTCGTCAAACGGATGCAAGAAAATCAAGAAGATCTAGGTTTAGTTCCCGCTATGATTGGGATTGCAGACTCAATGGGTATGAGGGCGATCGCTGAAGGAGTCGAAACTATAGAACAGTTAGCTCAATTGAGAAGTTTAAACTGTGAATTCGCTCAAGGATTTTTATTTTCTAGACCGATAGAACAGCAATCAGTTCTTAATTTACTCACGGCAGCGCCTCAATGGTAATAATTTATAATCAGTAGGTCAAATTAAATTTATTAAGTAGCGATTATGTACTGCATAGGCTAAGACTAATGAAAAATTTTTGTCATTTTTCATTTATGCTTTTCACAAGCACAACTGGAGTAATTATGATAGCTTAATTTTTATTTACATCCTGAGATTTTTCCGTGCTTTGTGACTCAGCGCATGGAAGAATATTTTGTGATTTAAGGCTGGCGACAATACTTATTTGTTACACACTTCATTACTTTTAAAACTTATGAATATTTGAAAGCTTCGGAATGCAAAGTGTATTCAGAGTTATTTTTACAATTTATAATTTATCTACTCTTAGGGCGGATATGGGCAGAAAATAGCTACGCTGAATCACAAAAATTCTTGGTTGAGACTACACTTTTTTCTTTGCCCAATTAGTTTTAAGTCCCCTACCAAATTTTAATTTGTTGGTTTTGGTTACGCAAGGGATTCAAACCCCTCTTAAACGCTTTCTGCTATAGGTCGGTTATTTTCTTCGATTTATCTTAACAATTTGCAAAACTTTGTATTTAATATTGTATTTTTTATTCTTAGCTTAGAGTTTATTTAAAAATGCATTTAGATAATAAAAAAAATCATAAAGGCAATATTTTGGTGGTCGATGATACGCCAAATAACTTGCGTCTTTTATCAGCGATGTTAACAGCGCAAGGTTATGAAGTTCGCAAAGCCTTAAATGGAAAAATGGCACTGACTGCATGTCGAATAGTTTTACCAGATGTGATTTTGCTTGATATTAATATGCCAGAGATGGATGGATATCAAGTATGTCAACAACTTAAAAGTGACAAAATTACTGCTGAAGTTCCTGTAATTTTTATTAGTGCTTTGGATGACGTTTTAGATAAGGTAAAAGCTTTTGATGTTGGAGGCGCTGATTATATTACTAAACCGTTTCATGGAGCAGAGGTTATATTGCGAATCGAAAATCAAATTAATTTGCGTTTGTTCCAACTAAAACTTCAAGAAAAAAATCTTTTATTAGAAGAGGCTCTTGATAGTTTGAAAGCTGCTCAAGTTCAACAAATTCAAAACGAAAAGATGGTGGCGCTAGGGCAGTTAGTAGCTGGTATAGCCCATGAAGTTAATAACCCAATTAGTTTTATCTATGGCAATCTCCAATATGCTGGTCAATATGTGCAAGATTTAGTCAATATTATTGCTGCATATCAACAGGAATATCCCCAACCTAATGCTAAGATTGAGCAAATTGTTAAAGAGATAGATTTAAATTTTGTCACCAAGGATCTGCAAACTTTGATGGGTGCTATGTCTAGAGGTGCAGATCGAATTAGAGACATTGTAATAGCACTACAAAACTTCTCCAGACACGACGAAGCTGTGATGAAGCAAGTCAATATCCATGATGGTATCGATAGTGCTTTGGTAATGCTACAACATCGGCTTCGAGAAGCTGTGGATCGTCCTGCTATTACTATAGTTAAAGATTACGGAATTTTGCCTTTAGTTACTTGCTATCCTAGTGAATTAAACCAAGTATTTATGCATTTATTGAATAACGCGATCGATGCATTAGATGGGTTGGCGATAAATCATCAAACAAGTGACCACCAAGAGTATGAGCACGATCGCATCTTTTCGTTATCAACCGAAAATCCACAAATTCAAATTCATACAGAGGTAACAGCGGCAAATACAGTCAAGATTGCGATCGCAGATAATGGCCCTGGTATAGAAGAGTCGTTGCGATCGCGTTTGTTTGATCCATTTTTTACCACGAAAACTGTAGGCAAAGGCAGTGGACTGGGATTATCAATTAGCTATCAGATTGTGGTGCAAAAGCATCAAGGACAGATAACTTGTGCCTCATCGCCAGGACAAGGAGCAGAGTTTGTGCTAGAAATTCCTATAGAACAACCTGAATACTAAGTTGTTACTCATCACTTAAAACAGAATTCAGTAGCGCTGATCGTGGGTGTAACCACCTTGTGTCATTGCAGTTTTGAATTGCTGATACCTTTTGTTGATGTTTCGTAATCAAAACCAAGTGGTACACTTCATACTGAAGTCAGAGTCAAATCTGTTTATAGCAAGGGTTGACAGTCTAACCTGCAATTAATAGGTAAAATGCCTCAGAAGTAAAAATGAGGAAATCGGGACTTTTTATTTATAAGAGACTACATTTTTCAGTCGCATAAAAGCATAATAGAAGTGTGACTGATATGTTTACCCCTTTACAATCCCTCAAAGAAGGTCACTGGTTCAAGCTCATCTGTGGAGCCAGTTTCCAGCATCTGCCTGCGGTCAGAAGTTTAACATTAGCCTACACTTTGGCGGGCGCTGACTGTATAGATGTGGCAGCTGATCCGGCGGTGATTGCCGCAGCGCAAGAAGCGCTACAAGTCGCCAGAAATCTAGATCGGGAGGCTCAGGAGCGTGGCTTTGGTTATAAAGGAAACTTACCATTTTTGATGGTCAGCCTAAATGATGGAGAAGACCCCCATTTTCGCAAAGCAGAGTTTAATGCTACTGAGTGCCCCAAAGACTGCCCTCGTCCCTGTGAAAAAATTTGTCCAGCACAAGCAATTGTGTTTAACAGTATAAAAGATAACTACTCAGGTGTGGTATCACAAAAGTGCTACGGCTGTGGTCGTTGCATACCAATTTGTCCATATGATATAATTTATACAAGCTCATATATGTCAACGCCGGGAGCGATCGCACCATTAGTAATGTCAACAGGAGTAGATGCTGTAGAAATTCATACACAGGTAGGGCGTTATGCAGAGTTTCAGCGACTATGGCAAGCAATTTCACCTTGGGTAGATAAATTAAAAGTAGTGGCGATTAGCTGTCCCGACGGCAAAGGGATGATTGATTACCTTCATGCACTGAATGACCTTATTCACCCGCGTCCTAAAGCCTTAATTTGGCAGACAGATGGCCGTCCGATGAGTGGAGATATTGGCGACGGCACTACTTTAGCAGCGGTGAAATTAGGACAAAAAGTTTTGGCAGCTAAGTTACCGGGATATGTGCAGTTAGCCGGTGGCACCAATAGCTATACCGTTGCCAAGTTAAAGGCAATGGAACTGTTGAAGGGTAAGAGACAAGGAGACAAGGAGACAAGGAGACAAGGAGAAAATTCTCCGCTTGTCTCCCCCTCCCCTTATCCCCCCCTCTCCCCATCTATTTCTGGAGTGGCCTACGGTAGCTACGCCCGCGTACTGCTGTCACCGATTCTTGAACAGTTAGAACATCAGGAGGTGAGTAATACCAATGTTAAGGCGACTGTCCGCCTGGAAGAAGACGATATATTACTCTGGCAGGCTGTAGAGCTTGCCCATTCTCTCGTTTCCCAGCTCAAGTCACAACAGGAGCGCTAATCGCTCGTTCGTTATCTCTAAAAACGTCACCATAGAAAGCATGACGATTACAGACGATCTCCAAAAGTTGTTAGACATTTTGCCCCAAGACTTACGACAAGTACTAGAGGATCATCCTAAACGAGACAGTTTAGTTGAAGTAGTCTTGGATCTGGGTCGTCGCCCAGAGGCTCGCTTTCCAAATCAAGCTGAGTATCTGAGCGAACAGCCCGTAACTCAAGAACAGATAGATGATTGCATTCAGCGAGTCGGAACCTTTGGCGGAGATAATCGGGCAGGAATTGAGCAAACTTTGCACCGGATCAGCGCCATCCGCAACCGCACGGGTAAGATAATTGGTTTGACTTGTCGGGTTGGTCGGGCGGTTTTCGGTACCATCGGCATGATTCGCGATTTGGTAGAAACTGGTAGATCGATTCTCATGCTGGGGCGGCCAGGAGTCGGTAAAACTACTGCCTTACGGGAAATTGCCCGTGTTTTGGCAGATGAACTCAATAAACGAGTAGTAATTATCGATACCTCCAACGAAATTGCTGGGGATGGTGATGTTGCCCACCCCGCTATTGGTCGCGCCAGAAGGATGCAAGTAGCTCATCCAGAGCTTCAGCATCAAGTGATGATTGAAGCAGTAGAAAACCATATGCC
Source organism: Nostoc sp. 106C (assembly GCF_002154725.1). GTDB lineage: Bacteria > Cyanobacteriota > Cyanobacteriia > Cyanobacteriales > Nostocaceae > Aulosira. Next base: position 62,293 of record NZ_MTAW01000221.1, read on the forward strand.
AGAAGTCATCGTGATTGATGAAATTGGCACAGAACTCGAAGCCTTGGCAGCTCGCACCATTGCGGAACGAGGTGTGCAGCTAGTAGGTACAGCTCATGGCAACCAGATAGAAAACCTGATTAAAAACCCCACACTTTCTGATTTGGTGGGGGGTATCCAAGCGGTGACTTTAGGAGATGACGAAGCAAGACGCCGAGGCAGTCAAAAGACTGTTTTGGAACGCAAAGCCCCTCCTACATTTGAGATTGCTGTGGAAATGTTAGAACGGCAACGCTGGGTAGTCCACGAAAGCGTGGCTGACACGGTAGATACTCTACTGAGGGGACGCCAGCCTAGCCCGCAAACTAGAACTGTTGACGAGCAAGGCAAGATATCAGTTACCCGCCAGCTGTCAGTAGTCAATGGTCGCGGTGGTGGACATCAAGCAGGTGGGGAAGATTCTTTTGCTGGATCTCGACAAGCTAATGGCTGGCGTTCATCCGGACAAATGGTAGCCTTGCCACCCCCTTCTGTAGAGCGGGAAAGAGTTACTGGACGCAGTGAATTTGACCGCTTGCTGGATGAATCTTTTAATTACGCAGATACCATTGATTTTAGTGTCAGCAAACAGCCGGGACCAAATGGCGAAGATTTGCCACTGCACGTTTACCCCTATGGCGTTAGCCGCCACCAACTAGAGCAGGTAATCAGCGTGCTATCTTTGCCAGTGGTATTGACAAAAGATATCGATAGTGCTGATGCAATTTTGGCACTGCGATCGCATGTCAAAAACCATGCCAAACTCAGGCAAATGGCCAAAGCTCGTCATGTGCCGATTCACATGATCAAGTCCAGTACTATACCGCAAATTACCCGTGGCTTGCGGCGGTTACTGAACATTGATGACCCAGAAATAGCCGATGACCGAGAACTGCAACTGTTTTTACACAGTGGTAGCGATGACGAAATGGACGCCCTAGAAGAAGCTAGGCTGGCAGTAGAACAGATAGTTATTCCCAAAGGACAGCCAGTTGAGTTATTGCCCCGTTCTCCTCAAGTCCGCAAAATGCAGCATGAGTTGGTAGAACATTATCGGCTCAAGTCCCATAGTTTTGGTGAAGAACCAAATCGTCGCTTAAGGATTTATCCGGCGTAATATCACTCCTATCCCCTCTTCTAGTTTCAGGAGAGGGGAATTAACGGGAGAAAGTCTATGTTTTATAGAAACTTCTCTTTAGGAAAAGTAAAACAAGATTTTAACTTAAAGAATTCAACCTACCAAGGTGGGCTTTGTAAGAATAGCCTTAGGCTTCAAGCCTGCGAGTGGTATGTCGGGTATGCGAGAAAACCGTTTGGCTCGCCATTGAGGGGTCAGACCTACCATTTGCTAGCTACATCCGACAGAAAGCGGTGCGTGATTGCGCCACCAATTCCTCCAGCGACACCAGTAAAAGTTACAAATTTATTCAAGAATCCATCGTTTGCTCTTTTAGAAAAGTTAGCAGGTTCCGGTCTAATTGGGTTGTAATTGTGAGTTCACATTTTGGACCCAACGTCGGACACGCTGTCATCTGGTTTTGCCCAGCCCCGATCGAGCAGATAGGATTCAAAGTCGGTCGGTTCAGGAAAATCGCGCTTCAACTGAGCTAAATTTGCTCCGTAGCCAACGTTCTCAAACCAGCGATACATCGTGGTTACTTCCTCTCCGACTTGCTGCTCAAACGCTTCAAACGGAATTTGTTGGTAGCTGACTGGTTTGCCTAGAACGCGGCTAAATGCGGCAGCGATTTCCGTCATGGTCATGTCTACACCTGCGACTTCCTTTTCGCGATTCAAGAAATCTGCGGGACGCTCGAACACTTCGGCAACCATTTCCCCGTAATCTTCTTCGGAAATCTGCTGCAATTTTCTGTCAGGACTGAGCGGTTGGAAAAGCTTTCCCTGCTCAATCATTGAACGCATCGCGTTGTAATTGTAAAAGAAGAAAACCGGACGCATTATCGTGTAGGGCAAATCAAGCGATCGAATGTATTCTTCGACTTGAAACTTGCTGTCGAAATGCGCTATGCCCGTGTTGCGTTCTGCGCTCCCTACTGAACTGTAGACGAAATGCTCAATGCTCACTGCTTTCGCCGCGTCTGCGACCGCCTTGCCATCTCGGATCTCGGCTTCTAATCCGCCTTGAAAGAAGGTCTGCAACGAAAAAACACCATAAGCACCTTGCAGCGCACGATCAAGGGAAGCGCGATCGCCAAACTCTCCTACTACAAGTTCTGCCCCCGCTTGTTGGAGTGCTTGGGCAGGGGGCTTGTTTGGATCACGCACAAAGGCACGCACCTTGAAGTTTCCATGCTTTAAAAGATGACGCGCTACCGCACCGCCCTGATTTCCCGTGGCTCCGGTGACTAAGATAATCCGTTCTGCGGTTGTTTGCTGTGTCATATCTGTTTTCTCAATACTGTTTGTGAATTTGAAATTTATCTTGTCTAAACAGTAACTTGTACAGAAAAAAAGAAAAAGTAGTTAAAATTCAAAACAGTTATGCAAAAAATTCAAAAATGCGTTGGCGCTAATGGACAAGCTGAAAAGCCTCATAATTTTTATGCGCTCCGCTCAATATTGCAGCTTTTCGGAAGCAGCACGACAGTTAGGAATGGCTCCTTCAGCCGTGAGTCGAGCCGTATTGCGTTTAGAAGATGAATTGGGGGTGCGCTTGCTCCAGCGGACGACTCGCAGTTTGACACTGACCGAAAATGGCAATAGATTTTATCAACGCTGTCAGCAAGTTCTCAACGATTTGGAAGAAGCCGAACTCGAAGTCAAACAATCGCAATTAATGCCGATTGGAACATTGCGGCTCGATCTGAGCTTTGTATTTGGCAAAATGCATATCGCTCCGTCTCTGCTGCGATTTGCTGCACAATATCCTAAGCTACATCTGAATGTTTCTTTTAACGATCGCTTGATCGATCTGATTGAGGAAGGTATTGATGCGACTGTGCGGATTGGAATAAGTAACGATAGCCGTTTAATCATGCACCACCTAGCAACTGCACGCTACATCACTTGTGCCTCGCCGCAGTATCTCGCCCAGTATAGTACACCCACAACGCCCACAGAACTGTTACAGCATCGCTGTGTCAACTTTATCTATCCACAGACTGGGCGAGAGCCTAAATGGAAGTTTGAACAAGACGGAAAATTGATTGAGCTTTCTGTTGACAGTTATCTGCGATTCGATAATTCAGAAGTTATTTTAGAGGCGGTCATTCAAGGAGCCGGTATAGTTCAATTTCCCAAATTTATAGCAGCGAAAGCGATCGCGCGTGGAGACCTCCAACCAATTCTCCAATCCTACGCGACCCAAGTTGGATTACCAATCGCAGTATTGTATCCGCAAAAACGCTATCTCTCAGCTAAAGTTCGCGTCTTTGTTGAGTTTATGACAGAATTGACGGCTGCATTAAAGCGAGTTGATGTTGTAGATTGAAAGCTCCAACCACTGAACGGCAGGCTTTGGGTTAGAAAACAGCGCAGAAACCACTTAATCGATTTATCTATTAAATCAAGCTTTTAGTTGACAGTTTATGATTGACTCCAAAAAAACTGGAGCAAAGCAGCTTCATTCATCTTTGCGCTTTTGCGCGATCGCCAATTAATTTCCAGCATTTATACTTATTTAATTAAGATTTACCGTGGTCCAAGTAACAAGTAAGATTTATCTAGCTAATAATATTTAATCCCTCCTTCCGATAGAGATAACCTTACAGAATCTAAGTTGAATAGAAAGAGTTAGATCTTGCAAACCTACTGAATTGAGAGAACTAATTTTTATTCTTTCAAAAAGTTGGTGGCAGTGATATTGCAATTAACAGATTAAATTCTGTGAGGCATTTCAGGAATTAGAGGGGAAACAGAAGATGGAAAACACGAACGCGGCAAAAATGGCAGAGCGTTATTGTGCTTTGGGCATTGGAATTAGCTATTTACTGTTAGGTTTAGCTGGATTTATCCCAGCTTTAGTATCAGTACCAGGAACTGATACATCTTATATCCCGCTTAATGAATCTCCTACCGCTTATGCTGCGGGATTTGGCTATATATTTGGGTTATTTCCCACCAATTTCTTGCATAACATAGTACGCTGTGGCGTAGGCTTGTGGGGAATTTCTTCTTTTCTCAGTGCTAGTAGTTCTCGCATTTTTAATCGTGGTTTTGCCATAGCTTATATTGTGCTGGCAATCATGGGATTGTTGCCATTTGCTAAAACCTTCTTCGGTTTTATGCCACTATTTGGTAATGATGTTTGGGTGAATTTCCTAGCTGCGATTGCAGCTCTTTACTATGGCATTATCATACCAGCCAAAGTAGAAGGTGTGAGTGTAGCACAAAGGTCTTAAAATACCTGCTGCTACTCTATTTGAATAGGGGTGTAGGAATCTCACCACACCCTACATTCTGTCTCAACTAAGATAGCGCGAGAGAGTTAGTTTGATAATGACATAGGGGCAACAATAATCCCTACTAAAACTCGCAGTAATTCTTCTAATTCTTCAGGAACGCGATAGAGTTTCAAGTCTTGAAAAATCAGTCTTTCTTGACGGTAAAATATGCCAAACCGCCAATCTTCGCCTGTGGTTACAGCACCATAAAGTAGAGGCGTTTCTGATTGTATCCATTGGTCAAGTGCAATCAATTCCACTGCTAGTTGAGTAAATCCCCGACCTAAATCAGATTGTTTAGCTTCAACTACTAACATTCCCACGTTACTATTTATATAGTAATCAAAGCTACCTTTTAGCTGTTCGTTAACATTAATCGGATATTCAATATTTAATTGGGTTTGAGTTTCGGCACAAATTTCTAATAAGGTAGGGGCAATTAATACCTCCCTCCTTGCCATTTCACTGATCGGGTTAACGTAGGCTAAATTTCTTTGCAAATAGCGGCTCAAAAAATCTAAACATTTCAGTTCGCCTAGAGATTTTGGTAAATCAAGCCGCTTGCGTTCATAAGTACAATTAAATTCTGCCAGGATGTCAGCTGGTGCATAAGGCAATTCAAAATATTTGCTAAATGTATAGCTTGTACCAGGTTGCAGAATGTGTGGACGGTTCATTAAAGTATCCTCTATGCACTCAAAACATCTTGCAATCTTGCTACCATTTCGGCACGATTGACAACCTCTAACTTGCGAAACATTCTTTTCAGGGCTTGCTTAACTGAATTTTCTGTAATCCAAAGTTTTGTACCAATTTCAGCATTAGTTAAACCTTGGGCTACCAACTCTGCGATTTGTAGTTCACGGGGGGTCAAGCGATTGGTTAGAGTTGAGTAAAATCTTTGCGGTTGTTGCTGGAGCATAGCTAAACAAGCTGACAGATGAAGACATAAAGCGCTCAAATCAGCAAGATTCTCTACATTAAAAGCGGGTGTATTACCGACGCGAGCAAAGTTAATAGTACCAATTAGGCGACCACCACCAACAATGGGGCCTGTCATGATGTGTTCGTGGTCGTAGTACGCGCAACAATGTTGATACAATTCGCATTGCTTCCAGCCGCCTGGGGGAAGTACCAATTCTTCATGGGCTGGCGCATGGCGCTTGACGACGTAGCGCATGACTGGATCTACGGCTCTACCTACTTGCTCATAGCGCTCTACCAAAGAATCAGGGACACCGTGAACATCAACACTAGCTAGACGGGATTGTTCATCGGTAAGATAGATACCCCAACGTTGCACACCAAAATACTTTCCAACTTCATCCATGAAAGCTAGCCGTAATTTGCGTTCATCACTGGCAGAAGCTATAGCATGAAATAAACTTTGCAAATTAGCCATTTTCACTCAACAAAGTGTACTCGATCGAGGACTAGGCATAGCTCAGTAGTCAATCTTACTCTAGCAGTGATGAAATCCAAACGCGAAGTATAGGGAAATCAGAGTTATGGATAGTCCAGCAGAGTACAAAATTGGTTTGCTAATTTATCCTGGGATGACGCAATTAGATATTACTGGGCCACAGCAAGTTTTTAGTTTGATGCCCAACACTAAAGTTTATTGGTTGTGGAAGACTCTAGAGCCAGTCACTAGTAGCGATGGTCTAACTATTTTGCCAAGTACCACTTTTGCGGACTCTCCACCTTTGGACGTTTTGTGTGTACCAGGCGGGCCTGGACAGGTTGAGATGATGAGAGATGCGGAAGTACTGGAATTTCTGCAACAACAAAGCCAGACAGCCAAATATATCACCTCAGTTTGTACTGGCTCCTTAATTCTGGCTGCGGCTGGATTGCTGCAAGGCTATCGCGCTGCTTGTCATTGGGCTTTTCGCGATCAGTTAGCCATTCTGGGTGTTGAGGTGGTAACTGAAAGAGTAGTGATTGATCGCAACCGGATTACTGGCGGTGGTGTGACTGCTGGTATTGATTTTGGACTAGCGATCGCTGCTCATTTATGCGGTGAACAAACAGCTAAAATAATTCAGTTATTGATGGAGTATAACCCCGCACCACCTTTTAATGTTGGCTCACCGGAAAATGCTGGTCAGGTGTTAGTTCAGCAGGTACAAAAAATTGGTGAACAGCTAATTGCGGCATCCTTAAAACAGACAAAGGAGACTGCTAAATTGCTGGGAATCTAATGATTTATTGGGGTGGAGGGGAAGATATCGAATGCAGCTTTGCTACCATCTCTGTACGCGCTGACACCCCAAGCTTGCGGAACATTCTTTTGAGGGCTTGCTTGACGGAATTTTGGGTAATCCAAAGCTTACCAGCGATTTCCGCATTAGTTAAACCTTGGGCAACTAATTCTGCAATTTCTAATTCACGCGGTGTTAAAGGATTAGGTAAAGAAGATTTAAAAGTTGTTGGTTTCGCGCGCAGGGTAGCAAGTTTTGCTGATATGTGAATGCATAAGGCACTCAAATCGGCTAAATCGTTACCGTCAAAGGCTGGACTTCCCTCAGCACGAGCCAAGTTTAGCGTTCCTACAAGACGACCATCACAGATAATTGGACCAGTCATCACGTGTTCGTGGTCATGGCGGGGGCAAATATCCTTCCAATCTTCTGGAGATAATATTAATTGCTCATGAGCAGGAGCGTGACGTTCAGCCACATAGCGTCCTACCGGATTGCCTTGTAAGCATACAGCTGGAATACCAGGAACATCAATCTCAGTCTTTGACTGGTCATCTATGAGATAGAGACCCCAATGTTGCACGCCAAAATGCTCGCCAAGCGTGTCCATCAGAGCTTGTTTAAGTTCTTGCTCATTGCGGACGTTGGCGATCGCAGCAAATGCAGCATGAAGAGAATTAGCCATAAGTGTACCCAGTTGGGGACTATGCGGGGCTTCACAATTACTTCTATGCTAATACCAGCTAAGATAAAACGCTAATATCACTAGTCGCTATAGGTGAACGCATGACAGTTACACAAATTTCTGCTCAGGAACTTTTCCGGGCTGCTTATGAAAACCGTTACACTTGGGACAAGAATTTTCCTGGCTACACGGCTGATATCACCTTTAAGCATGACGATCGAGTTATTACAGGTAAAGTAATTATCAGCGCCAATCTCAAGGCAGAAGTATTAGATGTAGAGGACGAACAAGCAAGCAAGGCGATTCACAACCAAGCTTGGGAAATCGCAATTCACCGCGTCCGTCGTTCCTTTGAAGATACTCACAGTGCAAATAGTTTTAGCTATGGTGCTACAGACGAAAATGGTGCGGTTGAGATTTTAGTTGGTGGTAAAGCTGAGGGCGATAAATACAAAGTCCGCAATAATGAGGTGAGCCACGTTCACCGTCTTATTCACGGTACTTTTGTGACAATTGACACCTTTAGCAGCCATCAGACTGGGGAAGGCTATCTGTCTCACACCTACGACTCTGTATATAATGACCCCAAAACGGGCGAACAAAAGGGTGGTAGAAGCGAGTTTACCGATGAATATGAAAAAGTCGGTAAGTATTTCATTCTTAATCGTCGCGAGATTCGCACCGAGACAGAAGGGAAAGTATCAACTCAGGAATTTATCTTCTCTAACATCAAGTTGTTAGAGCCTGTTGCTGCTTAATAAGTAGTGTAGAGTGGGCAATGCCCATCATATCCGGGTTTTGGTGGGCATTGCCCACCCTACTTTATAGGCGATCGCATCTTTAAGTGAGTGCGATCGCTTTCGTTTTTGGTATTTCGAGTTCCAAACTCGGCGTTCCGAGTAAAAAGCTTGGCGTTTCGAGTTCCGAACTCGGCGTTCCGAGCAAAAAGCTCGACGTTTCGAGTTCCGAACTTGGCGTTCCGAGCAAAAAGCTCGACGTTCCGTGTTCCGAACTTGGCGTTCTGAGAAAAAAGCTCGACGTTCCGTGTTCCAAACTTGAAGTTTTGAGTAAAAAGCTCGGCGTTCCGTGTTCCAAACTTGAAGTTTTGAGTAAAAAGCTCGGCGTTCCGTGTTCTGAGCTTGGATAATGAAGCTCAAAGGTGCAATGACAAAGCTAAGTTCTCTGACGATGATAATACTGAGAAACTTGTAAGCGATCGCCTTCTAAATAAGATGAAATTTTTGGCGGTAGTTTAGGCAGAAAAAATACTTAGGGACTTTCAATTACAAAAATATCTCATTGATGTTGCGTTATGGCGATCGCCTAACGCACCATCAATGAGACTAAAGATGGTGCTTTACCTGCTTAGGTTAGTTGCATACCTTATCCGCAAGTAAAGCTAAAAATATTAAGGCAAAATATTTAAGACTCATCAAGCTTTATGCCTTAATCTGTGGAGCCTGACAAATCAAAAATAAATTTTAGTTAATTCATCTTCATGTTAATGAGTCTGGTTATAAATTTTGGCTTTTTTACCGCAGTAATTAATTAAGAATTAAGTGCTTTTTGTAACTACCCTTTATCTAGTGAGATAATTTTGTCTAGGAATGGGTTTTAAACATAAATATGAAAGTTACGCGGATTAATGAATTCTCTTTATGGAGAGTTTGTATAGTAGCTTTTAGTCTTAGTGCTACTCTCAGCAGTTGTACACCAGAAAAAAGAACAATGCTCAGAGTAACCGCAGAAAATTTTCGTAATCAAGCGGTTGATGCTATAACTTCAGTCAAGAAAATTTATCAACTTGATGAGTTACCTATAGATGCTAGAGTATCTCGTGATTTTATTGTTGAGCAATTACTAACAGATCGCACAATCAATTTTGGTGACCCTAGAGAAATAGATAAAATTATCTCAGGAGAAAATCAATCAAACAATCAGCCATCAGATTTTGATAGAGAACTTGATGCTTTACAAGCAGAATACGACACAGCTGTAGAGATTTTTAACAACTTAGAAACGATAGACTACGGAAGTGCCAGAATAGTAGCTCAAACTGCTAAACCTGCAAGATGCTTAACAGTAAAGATGCTACTTTTAGCTAAACAAATTCAAGAAAAACCACCAAAACCCAACAATCCCCAAAGGGTACTTATCGGGTTGAAGCTCCAACAGCTTCGTAAAAAGTATAATAATCCAAATACATCTTCACAAATTGGTACAGAAGAAATTAAGCGTCAAGTTGCTGAACAAATAGATGAGTGGGTAAAAGTTAATGCGACTGAACAGCAAATACTCAATGAGTCTACCTCTCGACTTTTAATAGCAGCCGATACTGGCAGAAAACTCTCAAAACTGATTGACGAATATCCCACTCTGAGCTTTGAAGCTATTGCGATTAGAGTTACTAATATTGTGGGAGTAGCAAATTTTACTGGTAGAGACTACAGTTCAATCATCTCGAAGATGAATAGTATAGAGCAATCGATTAACGAAGATAAAACTTTAAAAGAATTCTTGAGACAAGTATCTTTGAGAAGAATAAATTCACAACCTTTAGATACAAAATTATGTCAGGGTTAATGAGAGCATTTATGAGTGACGCAGATAATTCAAATATAGAAATAACAGATAGCCATGAGATTTTAGAAAAATTGCAAGAAATAGTTTCTCAGCTAAAAGCAATACCAAGCAATCAAATAGATGTACCACATTTAAATAATACAGAGGATGAATTACAAAATATTCTACCTCAACTTCAGTTTGCACTATTCAATGCCCAAGATGAAAAGAACTGGGAGCAAGTCAATAAGCTAAGAGATGCAGTTCATGAATGCAAAGATACTTTGAATAGTGTAAGAGCAGCGATTATCAGAGCAACTATTATTGGAATTAAGCCAGCAAATCTAGCTGAAATGCAAAAAATATTACAGGAAATCAAGTCTACAGCTAAAACTAAATCTCAGATAGATTACATTATTTATGTTCTACGCTTTATGCGTAAGTTGTTTTTGTAGATATTATTAGTCTCAATTGTTGCCAACCATATACCGAATGTGAGAAAATCCGAAATTATTGAGTACAGCTTTGTATAGGTTTCTAGGCAATTAACCTAAATAAATTTTGTACTTTCTGCATTTGAGTAACGTGAAATTGATGAAGTGGAAATGGCGGCAACTAATTTTGGGCTTAAGCTGTCTGCTATTAGTGATTGCTTGTAATGGTTTAAGCCATACAAGTACCATAAGTCCAAACTCAGGATTAAAAGCTTTGAAGGTGGCTACAGATCCAACTTTTGTACCTTTCGAGATGAAAAATGTAAATAGTAATCTGGAAGGTTTTGATATTGATCTGATGAATGCGATCGCTAAAGTAACTGGTTTAACAGTTCAGTGGGAAAGCCTACCTTTTGACGGGATGATTTCTACTTTGCAAGCCAAAACAGTTGATGCTGCAATTAGTGGGATCACAATTACTGCCGAACGCCAAAAAACAATTTCCTTTACACGACCTTATTTTAAAGCTGGATTGGCGATCGCAGTTCGGGAAAGCAATCAAGATATTCAAGACTTCAATAGCCTTCAAGGTAAAAAGATAGGTGTGCAAATAGGCTCAACTGGGGCAGATTTTGCCAAAACAATCCCCAATGCCAAAATTAGTACATATAACTCTGGCCCAGATTTCTTTCAAGACTTGCTCAATGGTAATGTTGATGCAGTAGTGAGCGATGCCTTTGCGACTTTGTATGCCATTAAAAACGGCAATCTCAAAGGTATTAAAGTTGTTGCTAATTTGCTGACAGAAGAATTCTACGGGATTGCGACACCTCAAGATTCTCCTTATATAGAGTCAATTAACAAAGGCATAGCCACTTTGTTGTCTAATGGCACTTATCAGCAAATTTACCAAAAATGGTTTAATACTCATCCCCCTGCATTACCAGAAAAATTTTAACCACAAAGAATTCAGGATTTAGGAGCCAGAATTCAGAATTTACCTGAGTGCGACTGGTGTATTAATAAGCGGATTTAATTCCCCCTAAGTCGTTCGTGTAGCGTCTCCGACAGGAGAAGATTTAGTAGTCTACAATTAGTGGCTCTTCTGAATCCTTCACTAATAGATACTGTATTCTGTATACTGAATTCTGCATTCTTCGCTAGCCCCTCACATTTAACATTTGCCTCCTAACAAGAGCATCGCCAGATTGCACATCAAACCAGTGAATATCTTCAGGGGGCAATGCCAGTGTAATATCCTCGCTGTTCCAATTTTGGTCTGTTGGCAATAAAGCACGTACCTTAATTGCTCCAGTTTGTGAACCCTCAACCCTGACACTGACTAAATAGTGCATACCCAAGTTTTCCACTAAAAACACTCGCCCTTGGATAGTCTGAGTATCACCTGGTTGAGCAATGCGGACATTTTCTGGACGAATTCCCAGAACAATCTCGGGTGGTACAGTTGGGATATCTGGCAGACGCACTTGGAAGTCACCCAGTATCGCATATCGTCCCTGACAAGGTAAAGTTAGTAAATTCATTTGCGGACTACCAACAAATCCAGCCACAAATAGATTAGCTGGATGGTTATAGATGCGATCGGGTGGATCGAGTTGCTGGACATAGCCATCGTTGAGCAATGCAACTTTTGTAGAGAGCGTCATCGCTTCTGTTTGGTCGTGGGTGACGTAGACAACTGGTACTTTTTGGGCTGCAAAAATTTGCTTGATATCGGCTCGAACTCGTTCTCGCAGTAGTGCATCCAGGTTACTTAAAGGTTCATCCAACAAGTACACATCAGCATTACGCACCAAAGCACGGCCGACTGCAACCCGCTGGCGTTGACCGCCAGACATTTGGCCTGGCTTACGGTTCATTAACTCTCCTAATCCCAAAACCTCTCCGACTTCTGCTACTCGTCGTTTAATTTCTACTGATGGTACTTTTTTCAGCTTCAGCCCAGAAGCGAGGTTTTCGTACACCGTCATGTGAGGATAAAGTGCATAGCTTTGGAATACCATTGCAATGTTGCGATCGCTTGCTCGTTTATGAGTAACATCTACATCCCCAATTTTGATTTGTCCGCGAGTAGGTTCTTCAAGACCTGCAATCATGCGTAGGACGGTGGATTTGCCACAGCCGGAAGGGCCAAGTAAAGTAAGAAACTCATCGTTATCTACAGTTAAGCTAACGTCTTTGACCGGGACGACTTTGGGATTATAGGTTTTATTCAAATTTATGAGTTCAAGTTTAGCCATTTTTCTTTTATCCTTTGACAGCCCCAGCGGTAAGACCTTGGACAATCCGGCGCTGGAAAAACAAAACTAGTAAAACTAAGGGCACAGTCCCCACGACAGTTGCAGCGGCGATGGGGCCGTAGGGAATTTCATATACTGATGCACCACCCAATTGAGCAGCCGCTACGGGAATTGTTTTCAATTCTTCACGAGTCATAAACGTGAGGGCGAAGATAAACTCGTTCCAAGCGAAAATAAAAGTGAGAATTCCAGTAGTCACCAAGGCGGGAAGAGTCATGGGTAAAACAATTTGCCACAAAAGTTGAAAGGTGTTGTAACCATCGACTCTCGCGGAATCTTCCAAGTCTTTGGGTAATTGTTGGAAAAAGCTTCTGAGTACTAGAATTGTTAGCGGCAAATTAATTGCGGTGTAGGGTATAATCAGCGCCAAATAATTGTTGCCCAGTCTCAGCGCTTGGATAATTTCTAACAGTCCCAAGAATAAGAGAATTCCCGGAAATAAAGTCACAATTAGAACAGCGGCGAGGATAACTTGTCCACCCCAAGGGCGTAATCGTGCCAGAGCATAGGCAGCAGGTGCGCCGATTGCTAAAGATACAGCTGTGGAAATAATCGATACTAAGGCACTGTTGAAGATGTAGCGCCAAAACGGACGACGAGTGAATAACTCAATGTAGTGATTAAAAGTAAATCGCGTCGGAAAATAAACAGTAGGAACGGCGGCGATATCTTCATTGACTTTAAATGATGTCAGCAATTGCCATAAAGCTGGCGCTAAGCTGAATAGCACGACTAATGCAACTGTGATTAGCAGCAAGATATTTTTTAGAGAAAACTTGGTTCTCCCTGTGCGTTTTGTCGTTGGAACTGCTTGTGGAACTACACTCATCGGTTAAACGGCTCCTGATTTGGCACGGTATTTGGTAAGCAAGAAACTAGCGATCGCCACCGCAGCAATTAGTATTAAAAATGTCACTACTACTAAGGCTGCTCCATAACCAAAATCTAAGTAGCGCATCACCGTAGAGTAAATGTACAGCGACACCACTTCCGTAGCGCCACCAGGTCCACCCCCAGTCATCACAGCAATCAAGTCGAAAATCCCGAAAGCTTGAGCAAACCGAAATAGCACTGCAATTAAGATTTGCGGCAGCAGCAGTGGCAGGGTAATATTGCGGAAGCTTTGCCAAGCACTTGCCCCATCGACAGAGTAGGCTTCGTAGAGGTCTTTTGATATCGACTGCAACCCAGCTAGCAGCAGGATACTGATAAAGGGCGTAGTTTTCCAAACATCGGCAAAAATCACTGCTATCATCGCCAGCGTTGGATCTCCTAACCAGTTAATTCCAGTTTTAATCAACCCTAGTCGTCGCAGAATATCGTTTACAATCCCAAACTGGTCGTTAAAAATCCAAGCCCATGCCAGACCAATCAAAGCGGTAGGCAAAGCCCAAGGTAGAATGGCGGTTGTACGCACTATACCCCGGCCAAAAAACGCCTGATTGAGAACCAGCGCAATCCCCAGTCCTAGCAGTAGTTCTAAAATTACTGATGATGTTGTGAACACCGTCGTCGCCCATAAACTCTGCCAAAAACGACCATCCCCCGCCATCCGCACGTAATTGTCTAAACCAGAGAATACTGGTTGTAGCTCAGTTCCCAGATTCCTAGTAAATACACTTAACCAGAATGCTCGTAAAATCGGGTAAGCAAATACGAATAACAGCAGCAGCAATGCAGGTGTTAGTAATATCCAAGCTGTTCGTTGTTCCCGACTTCGGAGTGTATGTAAATTTGTCATTTGTCATTTGTTATTGGTCATGGGGCATTGGGCATTGGGCATTGGGCATTTGTCATTCTCCGCGTCTCCGTGTCTCTTTGTCTCCCTAACCGCCTTTGTTTCTCCCCACACTCCCTTCCCTGCCTTCATCCTTTCCTCCCCGCTTCTAACAGTCGGCGCGTTTCCGCAGCAGCAGCTTGCATTGCTCGTTCAGGATTCATCCGACCGGATAGCGCAGCGCTGAGATAACGCTGCAAAATATCTGAGGTCTGAGCGTATTGGGCGATTGGCGGACGTAAAACTGCATTGTCTACAACCTCCAATAGCTTCGGATAGTGAGGATATTTGGCAACAATCTCTGGGTCTGTAAACAGTTCTCGGCGACTGGGCACATAACCTGCGGTCAAAATGAATCGACGCTGTGCTTTGCGACTGGTAAAATACTGAATTGCTTTCCAAGCTTCTTCAGGATGTCTAGAAGATTTAGCAATTCCTAAACCCCAGCCTCCTAGACAAGCCCCCCCAGTCTTACCAGGAGCATGAACCATCGGTTTAATTGCAATTTTGCTCCGGATTGGCGAATTTTCTGCTTGGGCTAAAGGCCACGCATAGGGCCAGCTACGTAAAAATGCCACTTGACCACTTTGGAATAAGCGCCGGGTGTCTTCTTCTTGGTAGGTCGTCACTCCAGGAGGAGAAACGCCCTCACTAACAGTATTACGCAGAAACTCAATGGCTCGTAATGTTTCTGGTCGATCTAGCCCAACTTCCAGCGTATTGGGATTCACCCAGAAACCACCAAAGCCATTGAGGACTTCCACAAACATTGCCACGAGTCCTTCATATTGGCGACCTTGCCAAACATAACCCCAATTCACCTTGTCTTGCTTCTTCAAGGTTTGGGAAATTCGCATCAAATCCTCAAAGGTTTCCGGCGGCTTTAGTCCTGCTTGTTTGATTAAATCTTCTCTGTAGTAGAGCATTCCCACATCGGAACGTATGGGAATTCTGTACAGCTTGTCTTGGTAACGTCCCCCTTCGACATCCTTAGGCGAAAACGCTGCCAAATCCTCCTTAGAAATGCGATCGCCTAAAGGTAGCAACCATCCAGCAGCAGCAAACTTGGATGTCCAGATGACATCCATATTTATCAGGTCATAAGCAGATTCACCCAAGATAAAAGATGAGGTATATAGGTCTTCGAGCAAATTTGTGGCATTCGGCCCTTCAACCAAGTTAATGCGAATGCCTGGGTTCTCAGCCTCAAAGTCTCTAATTAAACCCTGTCTCCAAGGTTGCGCATCAGGAGCAGTCATTAACAGATTGAGGGTAACTGGTTGCTGTGAGAGTGCTACCCAACTGAACAATATGATGCCTAACAGAGTTGCTAGAAAAACCCCTATACGCAAAAAACTTTGTTTTTGGATGAATTTTTGCAGCTTGTTTATTGGCTTGCGGTACAACATTATCAATGTAGCGATCGCTCGTCTTAATAATTATTAGAAAATGAAAAGACGTAATATCTTAAAAAAGATTATTTTAAGTTACCTTTTAGCAAAATACTTAAATAATAAATAAAATTTAAAATTAAGCTCGCTTAAAAACAAGCAGCTTTATTGTAAATAAGCGTAAAAGTTTGGGAAAAATTCGGAAAAATACAGCAGTCTCTTCAAGAAAGAAAAAACTGTTTCCTAAGACAGTTAAAAGTTACTACTATAGATAGAAACTAATTTCTTCTTAATGAACTAAACGACTTTCTCAAGATAGAGAAAGCCACAAGAAATGGCTTCCCAAGGCTTAAACGTTTAGTATTTACTATTTTTAACGTGAGTTCGACAGATTCTATAGAAACCTTCTTCAAACCTCTCCCCGAAGCGGGGAGAGGCTTAGAACCTAATTTCTCGTGCCCAACTCAGGATATTGAAGCCCCTCTCCGAGACGGAGAGGGGTTGGGGAGAGGTTCATCGAACTCACGTATTTTTAATATTTAGCTGATGTTTACTATGCTCTGAGTCGGCAGGTTTTGTTTGTGTAGTGGCGGTTTGTAACCGCCTTAACTAAGCTGTTTTTCTACTCTTTAGTGAAGCCAATGAGTTCATCAGTTGGTTCATCCAGCATTTCTGGTACTAAAGCTGGGTTAGATCTACGTTCTTCTGCTGATTGTTCTCGGATCACATCGTCCATTTTCGGAGGGTGTTTAATTTTGTCTAGTACCTCTGGGCTTAATTGTGATGCATCACCTTCGGGATTCATCTTTTCGGCTTGACTAGGAACAGTTTCTTTATTCATGACTATTTCCCCAAACTTCTACGCCAAGCTTAGATTTTCCAGTTGCGAAGCACACACTATCTAGAGACTTAAATACTCTTTATAGGAACTAAAGATGATTTAGCTAGCCAATAGCTTTTACTATAGAAGATGTAAATATTCTGTAACTTTCGTTTCAAAATAGGAAATCAGCAGTGCTACCAAATAAGCCCCCGGCTAGCAATCAAACTCAACGCTGGACATTTTCTCAACTTTTTGGCTTGGCAAAGCGTAATCCGTTAATGATTTCACGCTGGGTTTTATGCTGGGCTGCTGTGGGGACTGTTAGTGGTCTTTTTGCTGGTTTCTACTGGAATGTTTTAGAGCTGATTACTCATGGACTGCGACAATTTCAAGGTCCGACTCTGCTTTTGGTAATGCCAATAAGCGGTTTATTGATTGGGTTAGTGATTCATTTTTTGGGAAATCCCGGTGAAATCGCTGTGATTGTTGATAATATTCACTTTCGTGGCGGAAGGCTTGATACTCGAAAAAATCCCTCAATGATTCTTGCTTCTCTAGTCAGCATCTCAGCAGGTGGTAGTGCGGGGCCAGAAGCACCATTAGTACAAGTAACGGGTTCTTTTGGAACTTGGCTAGCCGATCGCCTAAGACTCCAAGGAGAAGACCTCAGATCTATGAGTTTAGCAGCGATGGCGGCGGGGTTCACTGCCTTGTTTGGCTCACCCCTTGGTGGTGCGATGTTCGCCCTAGAGATTTTGCACCATCAGCATATTGTGGAATATTACGAAGCTTTGATGCCTGCGATTGTGGCTAGTTGCGCAAGTTATTTGGTATTTGCCACAATTACCCATTTAGGAATTGCACCGACTTGGAATTTTCCCCAATACAACTTGGCGAACATTGATGATTTTGCTTTGGCGATCGCTTTCGGTATTTTAGGGGCCGTAGTGGGATGGATTTTTATGGGGATTTTTCGGAGTTGCGATCACTTATTTACCCATATCCCCGGGCCAATCTATGTACGTACCACAGTCGCAGGCTTGGGGCTTGGCAGTTTAGCAGCAGTTTTGCCACTTACCCGTTATTTTGGTCATGAAGAATTAGAATCTCTCGTTAATACTAACTTTCCTGCTATTTTTCTGTTGCTGCTAGCTTTAGGTAAAATGGCTGCGATCAGCATGACAGTTACAGGTGGCTGGCGTGGTGGATTTATTATTCCCCTATTTTTTACGGGTGCTTGTGTAGGTAAAGCAGTAGCAATCTTAATTCCGGGAGTCAATCCTGCCCTGGCGATGATTTGTACAATGGCTGCTATTAATGCAGCAGTGACGCGTACACCGATCAGTACAACTTTGCTACTATCTAAACTAACTAACTTCAGTCCGTTCACACCCATACTCTTTGCTAGTTTGATGGGATTTTTCTTCGCGCCTAAAGTGCCTTTGATTGCATCTCAACTCAAGAATCAAACAGAAACGGTTAATTAGCACAAGTCTAATAATTTAAGACACCGTGCTCTCGAATGGTACTTACTTAAGCAAAAGTTGCTGCCCAGATCCCCGACTTTTTCAAAAAGTCGGGGATCTAAATCTCGCTAAAGTAAGTGACATTCCACCGTACTCTCAGAGTTGTCACTCGATGCGATCGCTTGACCTTTAAAATAGTCCCTACAAATACTTAAATTAAAAAAAATCAAATCGGATTGCTAAATGACTGCTAATCTCTAGCTTTTGACTACGAAATAGCAGTGATCGCAATGTTTACATTTACAAACACAAGTAAAACCACAGAAAAATATAAGTTACCCTAAAGATGATGTTTTAAGAAAATTTTGTATACATTTGTATCTTTCCGCTAATAACTATTAATTTGCGGTCAGCAACCGCTATGAGAATTCTATTAGTTGAAGATGATGAACTCATTGCTGAATCACTTAGCAAAGCCCTAACAAACCAGCACTATGCTGTTGATGTCGCCAAGGATGGCCAAGAAGGTTGGGATTTGGCAGAGTTATTTACTTATGATTTGATTTTGCTAGATGTTTTGCTGCCCAAGCTTAACGGTATTAAGTTCTGTCAGCGATTGCGAGCCAATGGCAATCAAACGCCTGTTCTTTTATTAACAGCCCAAGACACCAGCACAAATAAAGTCATGGGGTTGGATGCTGGTGCTGATGATTATGTTGCCAAGCCTTTTGATTTTCAGGAGTTGTTAGCTCGCGTTCGTGCTTTATTACGTCGAGGCGGTTCTGCTTTACCGCCTTTATTGGACTGGAAAAACCTGCGGCTTGACCCTAGCACTTGCGAAGTCACTTGTGACGGCAAACTCTTGCATTTGACTCCCAAAGAATACGGTCTACTTGAGCTTTTTCTGCGCAACACTCACCGGATATTTAGTTGTAGTGCGTTGATCGATCATCTGTGGTCATTTGAAGAACCTCCTACAGATGACACGGTTAGATCTCACATGAAAGGTTTACGGCAAAAACTTAAAACTGGCGGTGTTGCAGAAGATCCAATTGAAACAGTTTATGGGATTGGATATAAACTCAAGCCAACAGATAGAGAAGGCGTAGGTAAAGGAAAATCAAAGTCTTCAATCAATGGTAATGATGGGCGACAGAAACTCAAAGAGCAACAACCCCAATCTCCAGTGAGCACAATAGAGAAAGTCTCACCACAGGCGGCTACAAGGGACGAAACTTCTACACGCGAGTGGCTCCAATATGACGCCACTGACGACAACGTGGGGAAGCCGCAACTCAATGTTGAAAATCAGGTTGTGACTAGAGTTGGCAAAGTTTGGGAAGAGGTAGCACAGAAACTCGAAGAGCGAGTGGCGACGATTGAGCAAGCCTCTACCATGTTGCTACAAGGTAAACTTTCCAAGGAAATGCAGTCAAAAGCAAAGATGGAGGCTCATAAGCTAGTTGGTTCTCTGGGGATGTTTGGATCTGATGAAGGTTCGCGTCTTGCTAAAGAAATAGAATCGTTGTGGGACAGTGGTATTAAGCTAAAGCCAGATACAAGACAGCAGATATCGCAATTGGTTGTGGCGTTGCATCAAGAACTGCAACTGTTGAACTCTGAGTATAAGCAGGAATTGCTCTGTGACAATCAACTAGTAGATGAACGTCCTTTGCTGTTGATTGTTAACCAGGATAGAGATTTAGCCCAAGCGTTAGCTAAAGAAACAAATAGTTGGGCGATGCGATCGCAAATTGCCAAAGATGCGATCGCGGCTAGAGAAGCGATCGCCAAAAATTCTCCTGATGTAGTCTTGCTCGACCTTTGTGCTAGCAACTCTACGGAAGATACTCTCGCTTTCCTAACAGAACTCAACGCCCGTAAATCCCCCATACCAGTGATCGTTTTAACAGATAAAGACAGTTTACTTGATCGCGTAAAAGTGGCGCGTTTGGGAGGAAGCGGTGTTTTACAAAAGCCTGTCTCCCCAAACCAAATTCTAGAGACTGTGACACAAATATTACAGCGTAATCGCTCCACCCAAGCAAAGGTGATGGTTGTCGATGACGATCCTCACATCTTGGCTGCACTCCAGAATTTACTCATGCCTTGGGGGCTAAAGGTTTACACTCTAGAGAACCCCCTACGGTTTTTAGAAGCAATAGCGATAGCTCAACCAGATCTCATAATTTTAGATGTGGAAATGCCGGAAGTAAGTGGTATAGAATTATGCCAAGTTATTAGAAACGATCCGCAATGGAGTGGCTTGCCGATTTTATTTCTGACTGCGCATAACGATACCAAAACTAGACAGCAGGTATTTATAGCAGGTGCAGACGACTACATCAGCAAGCCGATTGTAGAACCAGAACTGATTACACGCATACTCAATCGCCTAGAGCGATCGCGCTGGCTGCGAAATTTAGCAGAACTGGACGGCTTAACTTTAGTTGCCAATCGTCGCAAGTCTACTGAAGATTTAAATCGCTATCTTCAGTCGAGCGAGCGTCATCAACAGCCCTTCTGCTTCGCTATTGTTGAGCTAGACAACCTCAAAGAAATTAATCACCAGTACGGTCATGCTGTAGGCGATCGCGTGTTATCTCAACTAGGGGAACTCTTACGCCAGACGTTTCACACTCAGGATGTAGTCGGGCGTTGGGGAGGTTCAGAATTTGTAGTAGGAATGGCAGGTATGACCAAAAGCGATGGAGTGCAACGGCTTTCAGAACTGCTCAAAAACTGGCGTCAAATTGAGTTTACCGTTGCTAATGGCCAGAAGTTTCATGCCAGCTTTAGTACCGCTGTGGTTGAGTATCCTCAAGATGGCGCTAATCTGCAAGCACTTTATCAAGCGGCTGATGCAGCCTTGGGGGAGGCAGGGGGGCAGGGAGCAGGTGAGTCCACTTGCCGTCTTGGCGGTTCCCGTCACGATGGCAAAGTGGCGAACCCGAAGGGGAGCAGGGGGAAGAAAGAATAAACTATTTGCTACTTAACCAATGCCCCATGCCCATAGGAGAATATTATGTTGCAATCGTTACATACCTTTTTAACCTCAAGCCCCTTTATCCCACACGGGCATTGTTATCTGTGGAATCCGGGGCTGGTATGGTTACATGTATTATCTGATTTCCTCATTGTCCTGGCATATTATTTTATTCCTTTGACGTTGCTTTATTTCGTCTACAAGGGCAACACCTTTCCCTTTAAAACTATTTTTCTGTTATTTAGCGCTTTTATCATCGCTTGCGGCACAACTCATCTCATGTCAATTTGGACGCTCTGGTATCCAAATTATTGGGTATCTGGTGCTGTGAAAGCGGTGACAGCAATGACTTCGGTTTATGCAGCGCTTGTACTAGTGAAATTGTTGCCCAGAGCACTAGAAAGACTCAGTACAGTCCAGTTAGAAGTAACTAACCAAAAACTGCAACAGCAAATTATTGAACGCCAAAAAATAGAAGCCGCACTACGCGATAGCGAAAGACGATTTCGGGCTATCTTTGACCAGACTTTCCAATTTATCGGGCTACTGCAACCAAATGGCACACTTGTGGAAGTCAACCGCACCGCCCTCAACTTTGGTGGGCTGACTCATGCTGATGTTATCAATCGCCCCTTTTGGGAGACGCGCTGGTGGACAATATCCCCGCAAATCCAAAACCGCTTAAAAACCGCGATCGCTCAAGCAGCATGTGGTCAATTCGTCCGTTATGAAGTCGATCTCAGGGGTGCAGAAGATACACAAGCAATGGTT
Organism: Nostoc sp. 106C; assembly: GCF_002154725.1. Taxonomy (GTDB): domain Bacteria; phylum Cyanobacteriota; class Cyanobacteriia; order Cyanobacteriales; family Nostocaceae; genus Aulosira. The sequence goes on from NZ_MTAW01000221.1 coordinate 84,134, forward strand.
GATTTTTCCCTCAAGCCTGTGTTTGATGAAGCTGGGAAAGTAGTCATACTCATCGCTGAAGGTCGTGATATTAGCGCTGTCTACTACGAGCTGCGCTTACGCAAACAAGCACAAGCCGCGTTACGCAGGGCACACGATGAGTTAGAAATTCGAGTTCAAGAACGAACTACAGAGTTATTAGCAGTTAATGAAGCATTGCAGGCGGAAATTAATGAACGCCAGCGCATAGAATCAGAGTTACGAAATACGACAACACTGCAACGCGCAATTTTAAATAGTGCTAACTACACAATTATTTCCACCACAGCAGAAGGCATCATTCAAACTTTTAATGCAGCAGCAGAACGATGGCTGGGGTATACTGCCCATGAGGTAGTTGGGAAAACAACTCCAGCAATCATCCATGACTCGGATGAAATTGTGCGAGTGGCGCAAGAACTATCTCAAGAACTGGGCGTAACTATTGAGCCGGGATTTGAGGTATTTGTGGCTAAGGCGCGACGCGGACAAGTACACGAGCGCGAATGGACTTATATCCGTAAAGATGGTTCGCGCTTTCCGGTATTGCTATCAGTCACAGCTTTACGTGACGCTAAAAACAATATTACAGGCTTTCTAGGGATTGGCAACGATATCAGCGATCGCAAACTTACACGGGAAGCACTAAGCCAGAGTGAAGCCACCCTGCGCAGTTTCTTTGACAGCGCACCAATGCTGATGGGAGTTGTAGAGGTGCTAGACGATGACGTGCTACATATTTCTGATAATGCAGCCGCCGCGAAATTTTATGGACAGACACCAGCCGCCATGCAAAATCGGCTAGCTAGTGAAATGGGTGCGCCACAAAACTATATCAACCAGTGGATTGAATATTACCGTGCAGCCGAACGCAACCATGCTCCAGTTCGCTTTGAGTACGCGCACGAAACGCCTACAGATAAAAAATGGCTGTCAGCGACAGTTTCGGCAATTAATAGCGATCGCACTGATCGTCCCCGATTTTCCTACATAGTTGAAGATATTAGCGATCGCAAGCACTATGAAGAAGAGCTAAAACAGCAAGCATTTCTCCTCGACTTAACTCACGACACTATCATAGTCCGCGACGCCAATGCCAGGATTACCTTTTGGAATCGTGGTGCAGAGGAGATGTACGGTTGGTCGAAAGCAGAAGCAATCGGCCAAATTTCTCATGAATTCCTGCAAACCCAATTTCCCCAGCCGTTAGCAGAAATCGAAGCTCAACTTTTGGAAACAGGGCGTTGGGAAGGCGAACTCGTACACAGTAAACGTGATGGTACTCCTGTTGTCGTGGCCAGCCGTTGGGCATTGCAGCGCGACGAGCAAGGTAATGTTGAGAGAACTCTGGAGATTAATAACGACATTACCGAGCGTCAACAAGCCGAAGAAGAATTTCGCCATCTCAGTTTGGCCTTAGAAAGTGCAGTTGAAGGTATTTCCCAATTAGATACTCAGGGACGTTATATCAAAGTCAATCCAGCTTATGCCAACGCCGTTGGTTATCAACCAGAGGAATTGATTGGCATGGAATGGGTATTAACCGTCCACCCAGAAGATCTAGAAACATTGAATGCAGCCTATCAATTGATGCTGACTAACGGCAAGGTGGATGTAGAAGCTAGAGGCGTGCGCAAAGATCAATCGGTTTTTGACAAACAAGTGGTGATGGTCAAAGCCTACGATCGCCAGCAGCAATTCATCGGGCATTATTGCTTTATGAAAGATATTAGCGAGCGCCGCGAAATCGAACGCCTCAAAGATGAATTTGTTTCGGTAGTTAGTCACGAATTACGCACACCCCTCACTTCTATTGCAGGTGCCTTGGATTTATTGGCAGGTGGCGTTCTCTTAGCCGAACCAGAAGAAGCGCAACGGATGTTAAACATTGCGGCTAGTAATACAGACCGTTTGGTGCGCCTGATTAATGACATCTTGGATATTGAGCGCATCGAGTCCGGTAAGGTACAGATGACTCCGGAAATCTGCGATGCTAGCGAGTTAATGACTGAGTCAGTAGAAATTGTTGAGGAAATGGCAGAGCAAGCAGGGGTGACAATATCCGTTTCTCCCCTATCAGCGCCAATCTGGGCCGACCCTGACCGAATTATTCAAGTTTTCACCAATTTACTCAGCAATGCAATTAAATTTTCTCCACCAGATTCAACAATTTCGTTGAGTGCTGAAATTCTCGCAGCAAAACAAATCCGCTTCCAAGTCAAAGACCAAGGTCGAGGTATCCCCACTGAGAAACTGGAATCTGTATTTGAGCGCTTTGGACAAGTTGATGCTTCCGACTCCCGCCAAAAGGGAGGAACAGGTTTAGGTTTAGCGATTTGTCGCAGTATTTTGCAACATCATAACGGGCAAATCTGGGTGGAAAGTACTTTGGGAGAAGGCAGCACTTTCTTCTTTACTTTGCCACTGCTTTCCGAAGATGAAACCAGACAAAGGAACGCAGAGAATCAAGAAAATCTCTCCCCATCCGTGCTGATTCCAATCACCGCATCCTTAGCCTCGCCTCTAGTACTAGAGTGCGATGACGATCCTTCTGTTCGAGTGGTAGTGCAAACTATGTTAGAACGACAAGGTTATCGCGTCATGGCAGCTGCATCGGGACAAGAAGCTGTAGAGCAGGCAAAGTTGTACCATCCGGATGCAATTATTCTCAACTTAATGATGCCGGGTATGGATGGTTGGGAAACCCTGGCAATTCTCAAACAGCAGCCACACACCCAAAATATCCCTGTAATTATTCTTAGCGGTTTGTTACCTGATGCTAATAAAGGTCTTGCGCAAAGTGTTAGCGATTGGATTGTCAAACCACCCAATCCCAAATTGTTGTGTCAAGCTTTAGAAAAAGCTACTGCTACGCAAAATCCATGTATCAAAGTTTTAATTATCGAAGATGACTTAGATTTAGCACAGGTACTTATTGCCTTATTCAATCGTCACGGCATTACTACCTTTTACGCCCAAACAGGAAGGGAAGCTATCCAGATTAGCCAGAACATTCTGCCTGACTTGTTGGTACTGGATTTAGGCTTGCCAGAAAATGATGGTTTTGCAGTTGTCGATTGGCTCCGCCAACATCAACGTTTGTGCCAAGTACCATTAGTTGTATATACAGCGCGCGATTTAGATGAGAGCGATCGCGATCGCTTAAAGTTAGGACAAACCCTATTCTTCACCAAAGGACGCATTACTCCCCAAGAATTTGAACAGCGAGTAATTAACTTGCTCAACCGGATGATTGGCAATAATAGTGAAGTCAGTTAAGAGTGAACAAAGCAGTCCTGATGAAAATTTTTTCATCGCCATGTATGAAAGGGAGATACGGAGAAATGACAACTGACTATTATACAGACGCAAAATTTCGTATCTGTACCAATGACAAATGACTACAAAACGCATTCTCATCATTGATGATGAATATGATATCCGGGCAGTAGCTGAACTCGCCTTGAAAGCGGTAGGTGCTTGGCAAGTTTCAACGGCTGCTTCTGGTAGCGAGGGAGTGGCTAAGGCAGTTGCCGAACAGCCAGATGCGATCCTTTTGGATGTTATGATGCCTGATATGGACGGAATCGCTACCTTTCAAGCGTTACAAGCAAATCCCGCCACTAAGTCAATTCCCGTTATTTTGCTGACGGCGAAAGCACAAGCTACCGAAAAACGGCGATTTGCTGAACTAGCAGTCCGAGCAGTAATTACTAAGCCTTTCAAAGCCATGAAATTGCCTGCTCAAATTGCAGCGGCTCTCAACTGGTAGACTTAAAAATTTTTTCTAAATTCTTTTCATCTCCACAATTTCTGCATTTTTGAGTTTTAAAGTTAAAAGCAACTAGAAAACCACTAACTTGATAACACCTTAACTCAGGGTGGAGTACAAATTCACCTCTACCCTACTTCCTCTCATTTGAAGATGTAAAAAGTTAAGCTCCCTCTTTTTATTAAAGCGAGTTGATTAGGTGACTAGGTTTTATTTGCTGTAACTCATAGGTGCAATATGGAAGATTTAGAGCTATTTCACTTTCACCTTGAAAGAGCAATCTACATTTTAAACTTTCAAGATAAAAAATTAGCAGAATGTTGGGTAACCCAGCTTCACAGTAGCATGGGTTTTCAATATACAGAATCTTTTTTAACAGCAGCAGTTCTTGAATTGTCTATAACTAATACTGAGACATTTCACTGGGTTTTAGATAACTTGCATGGCTGGAAACCCTACGCTCAATTACTAGCAGCAGTTACTAGATTTGTTCTCAAAAAACTTATTGAAAAAGGATTTATTCCTAGCCAAGACTTTAGTTTTGACGCTCAAGGTAAAATTTTAATGCATGAAAATACCAAAACAGTAATCACGTCAGATACTTCCGATTCAGATAGACTCTTAATTGAAAAAGTCTTACTAACTCCCAAACAAGTTCATTCACTAACAAAATGATGTTTACCAGTAAATTCGCTTCAATTCAATTTCCCAAAGTTCTACTACAACCAGTCCGTCAACGCCTTGAATCCTTCAAAATAGAAAATTACCGATTAGCGCGATTACTCTGCAAGATTATTCCGGCCAGTTGTCCTTTTGAACGAGAAATTAAACTCTGCGATTGCACTATTGTTCACATTCCGCCTCTATGTAAGCTCAATCCTTTCTACGAACAGTTAGTTGAGCTACGTTTCAAAGCTTTAAGTTATTTAGCAGATGAGCGTGGTGAAGATGTAACGATGTTTTGCTAACAGGTTTGCTTCCCGAATTAACATTTCTTTGATTCCCCAGTACCGAGCCTCAAATCCCTCTTTTTACGAATCTTTAGCCACTAAACCTACTATTGCTGTAAGCTTTTCCAAAAATCTTGCTTTTCTGCCATATATTTAGCAATTTGTGCTCGATTTAAAGGTATAACTGTTGTTCCTGGACGAATAGGCTGTAATAGAGAATTCAGGCTGCAAGATGAATTGCTAGCCTTTCTATACACACAATTAAAACTTATACCAGGTATCCGAAAGTAATCGCCAATTCGTAATTGTTTAAAAGTCATAGAATTCTCAGATGATTATAGAAAATAACGGTTATAGAAGTAGAAACTGATGGAAATAATCTACACCGTTATCTTATATTTGCTTCGTGATGTCTATAGTTAATTCCATCTGAATCCTCTATCAAACATTTAATTGGCGTGCACGTAGTAGCTATAATGCTTACTGTGTAATGATTATTTTTACTTCTGAGTTGTGAATTTTGAATTGCTTATATTTGGCAGGCTTTTTAGTTAGATGCACTTAACTCTCAGCCAAAAGCCCCTCAGCTACAGTCATTTACCATTCTCTAGTAAGGTGTTTTTTAGCCTTAAGAGTTAGCTCTCCCGGCAACAAAAAGCAAGATGTGATAGAATTGTACCAAAATATAGCAATTATTCAAGAGTAAATTGGAATAATTTTGCATTTTGTCAACTAGACGGGCTAAAATCTGCGATTTTTGGAGTTTTTTAGGTTATGACAACCTCACAGGAGAGGATTATCCCGACAGATCTGCGGAACGAAATGTCCCGGTCTTATCTGGAATACGCCATGAGTGTGATTGTGGGTCGGGCGCTGCCAGATGCCAGGGATGGTCTGAAACCTGTGCATCGTCGCATCCTCTACGCAATGCACGAGCTGGGTTTAACTCACGATCGCCCGTTTCGTAAATGCGCCCGTGTGGTTGGGGAAGTGTTGGGTAAATATCACCCCCACGGTGACACGGCGGTATATGATGCGTTGGTGCGGATGGCACAGGATTTTTCCATGCGATCGCCTTTAATCAACGGGCATGGTAATTTCGGTTCCGTAGATAACGATCCGCCAGCAGCAATGCGATACACAGAATGTCGCTTGCAAGCCTTAACTGGCACAGCCTTACTTCACGACATCGAATCGGAAACCGTAGATTTTATCGATAACTTCGATGGTTCCCAACAAGAACCAACAGTTTTGCCAGCACGGATTCCGCAGTTGCTGCTGAATGGTTCCTCAGGGATTGCTGTGGGGATGGCAACTAATATCCCACCGCACAATTTGGGTGAATTGATTGATGGATTAGTGGCATTGATTCACAATCCAGAAATCACCAATCTCCAGTTAATGCAGTATATCCACGGCCCAGACTTTCCCACTGGGGCCCAGGTGTTGGGGACGGCGGCGATTAAAGAAGCTTACACCACCGGGCGCGGTTCGATTACCATGCGCGGCGTGGCTAACATCGAAACGATTGAACAAAGAGGCCGTCCGGAAAGAGAAGCAATTATTATCACAGAATTGCCTTATCAAACCAATAAAGCAGCATTAATTGAAAAAATTGCCGAGTTGGTAAATGACAAACGGATCGAGGGAATTGCAGATATTCGGGATGAAAGCGATCGCGATGGAATGCGAATCGTTATCGAACTCAAGCGCGATGCCTATCCGAGAGTAGTACTCAACAACCTCTACAAGCAAACCCCACTGCAAGCAAACTTTGGGGCCAACATGCTGGCGTTGGTGAATGGGGAACCCCAAACTCTCGCCATTAAGCAGTTCTTAGAAGTCTTTCTAGATTTCCGGATTGAATCGATTAATCGACGCACACGCTACGAACTGCGGAAAGCTGAAGAACGCGACCATATCCTGCAAGGATTGTTAATTGCCCTAGCGCATTTAGATGCAATTATTAACTTGATTCGTCATGCTTCTGATGCACCCACAGCCAAAGGTGAACTCATTACAACCTATGGGCTTTCGGAAGTCCAAGCAGATGCAATTTTACAGATGCAACTACGGCGGTTAACAGCCTTAGAAGCAGATAAAATTCGTCAAGAACACGAAGATTTACAAGCCCAAATTGCCGATCTGCAAGATATTTTGGCACGACGGGAAAGAGTGCTGACAATCATTGAAGACGAAGTTTCGCAAATCAAAACTAGCTTCGCCACACCCCGACGCACAGTAATTACCCATGCGGAAGGAGAATTAGACGATCTTGACCTGATAGCAAATGAAAAAGCGATCATTTTGCTAACAGAGCAAGGTTACATCAAACGGATGCCAGTCAACACCTTTGAAGCCCAAAGCCGTGCTACTAGAGGCAAAGCCGGGGCCAAGGTCAAAGATGATGACACCATTGAACATTTCCTCACTTGCTGCGATCACGACAGTATTTTATTCTTTAGCGATCGCGGAGTTGTCTACTGCCTGAAAGCTTATCAAATTCCTGTGGGTTCTCGTACTAGTCGCGGTACGCCAATTGTGCAAATGTTGCCGATTCCCAAGGAAGAAAAAATTACTTCCATTGTCCCAGTTGACGAATTTAGCAGCGAAGAATTCTTGGTGATGCTAACCAAAGGTGGCAATATCAAGAAAACGGTATTGGAAGCATTTAGTAATATCCGGGCCAACGGCTTAATTGCGATTTCCTTAGAAGAAGGCGACCAACTACGCTGGGTACGACGCGCTAAGGTAGAAGACAGTGTAATTGTGGGTTCTCGTCATGGGATGGCAATTCACTTTCGCTGTAACCATGAACAACTGCGTCCTCTAGGTAGGGCGACTCGTGGTGTAAAATCCATGAAACTGAAAGCTGGGGATGAATTGGTGGGTATGGATATCCTCCCAGCAGAAATTCTTGATACCTTGAGTACAGTTACAGAAACAGAAGGCGACATCGAAGAAATCATCGAAATCGAAGAAATCGAAATTGAAGAATCCACAGAAGTCCCAGCTAACGCTAGTACTGGACCTTGGGTTTTGGTAATTACGATGGGTGGATATGGAAAGCGCGTACCAGTTGCCCAATTCCGCTTGCAAAATCGAGCCGGTCAAGGCTTAATGGCAACCAAATTCAAAAACCGCAAAACCAAAGACAAATTAGCCACCTTGCAGATTGTCAACAGCGATGATGAAATCATGATGGTCACAAATCGCGGTATTATTATTCGCCAGGCAGTAAATGCGATTTCCATACAATCGCGATCGGCAACAGGCGTGAGAGTACAGCGTCTAGACGAAGATGATGCCATCACCGGAGTAGCAATAGTTCCTCCTGATACTGGCGATACTGGTGAATTAGAAGAGGCAGAATGAAGTATAGACCTTTGGCATAAGTCGATTTTTTAGATATCGAACCACAGATGAACACAGATGAACACAGATAAAGATCGGTGTTCATCTGTGGTTTTTTATTCTTATTCGGATTTTTGCAAGAAATATTATGAAGTATCAAGCAAAAAAACTATTTTTATCCTTTAACCTTTACGCTTTATCCTTGATCGCTGGGGTATTGATGGGGCTGACTGTAGCCCCTGTGGGTGCTTGGTTCCTAGCTTGGATTGCCCTTGCCCCCCTTTGGGTTTTAGTTGTTCAACAAAGTAGGCAATTAGAAGGAAAAAGGCGAAAGTTCTTCCTTTTACCTTTATTGTGGGGTATTGGTTATCACGGGTTAGCTTTATTTTGGATTACAGGCATCCATCCGATGAATTGGTTGGGTGTTCCTTGGCTGGCGAGTTTGGCAATTACCGTTTTCTGTTGGACATTCGTAACTCTTTGGGGGGCAGCAATAGTCGCTGTTTGGGCGGCTTTAATGCTTCGTTTAGCTAGCTCAAAACCACTTTTGCGAGTGCTGATTGGCACAGCTATCTGGTGCGCGCTAGAAGGACTTTGGAGTGCTGGTGCTTTATGGTGGAGTTCTCTTTCTTATACACAAAGTCCGCATAATCTAGTAATTTTACACCTGGGTCAACTGACTGGACCGAGTGCTATTACAGCCGCAATTGTTGCCGTGAATGGCTTAATTGCAGAGGCGTGGCTTCACCGCCAGCAAGCGAAGAGTTACTCTCATAAATATTTAGCGATCGCTGTTGGATTATTCATTACCTTACACCTCATCGGTTTTAGCTTATACAGTATTCCCCTCAGCAAATCCCCAGAAAAAGCTTTAAAAGTAGGAATTGTTCAAGGTAATATTCCTAACATCATTAAACTGCGACCAGAAGGTTTGCGTCGGGCGATCGCAGGTTACACCGATGGCTATTTAACTTTAGCAGATCAAGGTGTAGATGCAGTCCTTACCCCAGAAGGAGCCTTACCTTTTTTCCAGCGTAACTTGAGCGAAACTCCGATTGTTTCAGCAATCCGGGAAAAAGGCGTGGTTGCTTGGATTGGTGCTTTTGGAGAACGAGGACGCAGCTATACAAATAGCTTGTTTACTTATACTGGTAACGGAGAAGTTTTTAGCCGCTACGACAAAACCAAGCTAGTACCCTTGGGCGAATATATCCCCTTTGAGGCGATTTTAGGTCAAATTATTCAGCGCTTGTCACCACTGGATGAACACCAAGTTCCGGGTTCACCCAATCAGCTATTTGATACTCCTTTTGGTCGAGCGATCGCTGGTATTTGTTACGACTCAGCTTTTTCGGCACAATTTCGCCGTCAAGCGGCTGCGGGTGGGCAATTTATCCTCAGTTCCTCTAATGATGCTCATTATACTGCCGCAATGCCATTTCAGCACCATGCACAGGATATGATGCGAGCAATTGAAACCGATAGATGGTCAGTGCGGGCGACTAATACAGGGTACTCAGCGTTTATCGATCCTCACGGTAGAACTTTGTGGATATCTGGATATAATAGCTACCAAACCCATGCTGAAACTATTTATCAACGGCAAACCCAAACTTTATATGTGCGGTGGGGTGATTGGTTGACACCCTTGTTGTTAGGTTTAGGTGTATTGGGGTGGTTTTGGCAGAAAAAATTAAATCCTTTGGTATAGTTTTAGATGCTTTAGTTAAAGATATATTCTGACAGAATGATGGCGATCGCAAGTTGTGATCGTAAAATCGAGGGGTTAGCCAAACTGGAGGGATTGTGTCATGGAAGACTTCCCGCAACGCAAGCTGTTATCTGCTCTCAGTCATGGAGCGATATTTTTTAGTTCTACGATTGTATCTATTGGCATACCAATTGCAATTTTGTTAATCAGCAACGACCCCGTTGTGAAAGACAATGCCAGAGAATCTCTGAATTTTCACATCAACCTTTATATTTATGCACTGATCTTTGGATTGCTGACTCTGGTGGGGATTGGGATTGTGCTGTTGATTGCCTTGTGGGCTATCAGTATCATCATGCCAATTATTGCTATTGTCAAAATTTTGAGCGATCGCGATGTATTGTATCGCTACCCGTTTATCTTTCGCTTGGTTTAAGGCGATCGCTGCCATTTTCAGAACAGCAATTTTAGCGAAGTCTGACAAATCCTGCTTTATCGAGCAACTCTTGTCCCTGATTTGTCAATAGCAAGTTAGCATAAGCTTCCCCTGCTTGTTGTTCAAATTGTCCATTTTCTTTCACAACCACCACCAAGCGGCGGCTAAAGGGATATTCACCATTGCGAAAAGCATCATTATTTACTTGATTACGCTTCCCTGGACATTCCGAAGCTGATACTAAAGGGAGTTTGTAGGGGGGAGTCAGTTTGCTAGATTGACGACCTATCGGTAATGGTTTAACACCACACTGTGGTACTAATAGCGTTGCAGAAGACCAATAAATCCCAGCCGGATCGGTAGCGACTTTACGTATAGCCTCGGTTGTGGTGAGTGTAAGTTTGAAGCGATCGCCACTATCTCGGCCCTGTTTGCCATAAAGCTGGATTTTCAAGTCTGGCCCGCCAACTTCTCGCCAATTGGTAATTTTGCCAGCAAAGATATTGTCATATTGATCTACAGTCAGACCAGGAATGTCCAAACTAGGATGGACAACTGCTACTAGTCCATCAATAGCCACTGGAATTTCTCTCAACTTCAAGCCACGTTTTTGCGCTTCTTCATACTCATTGTTGGCCAGTGGACGAGAAGATTGGGCAAACTCCAGTTGACTTTTCAGCAACATTGAAATTCCTGTTGCAGAACTAGGTGCTTCTTTTTCAGGGTTAGTATACCGTAACTGAAACTGCGGCCAGACGCTTTGAATTACTGGGTCAATTTCTTTACGTATAGGTGCCCAAGTGGTACTACCACCGTAGCTAATTAAACCCCTAGGAACATTTTGAACTTGAGCAAAGGTCTGAGGATTAGATAATTGGGAATGAGTTGACCCAGTTGAAGTATTATTGCTGGTTTTTAGTAGACTGGTGGCAATACCAGAGTATTTGGCAAACCACCAAAAACCACTTCCAACTAGCCCAATCGTAATTACAAAAGCTAGCAAAAGAAGGGTGGTTTCATTCTTTTTTGACATATTTGTAAATTTCTTGATAGACCGCTTCTGTGTTTATATTTCCCAAGTTAGATTTCTAACTTCTTGTTGACACCCGAAAGGTGGCTAGCCTATGGGTAGAAGTCGAGAATCTCGCAGCCCATCAAAATTAATTAAATCAACTACTAAGGACAAAACAAAGTATCACGAGTATCCCGCCCTGTTGTGGGATTAGCACCTTTAGCTACCCGGCATAATTTTTTTTGCTCATCCGGACGCAGCAGTACATCAGTAAAATCTGCTCCATCAACGATCGCACCATCAAACTTAGCATTCGCTGCAAAAGCACCTTCCAATACTGCATTGGTCAAATTTGCTTTAATAAAGCGAGCCGAATCTAAAGTAGCATTGGTGAGATTAGCTCCCTCGAAATTTGCTGATTCTAGATTAGCGGCAAAAAAGCTAACACCGCTCAAGTTGGCTTTACTGAAGTTGCTCTTTTTGAGATTAGCTTTAGTAAAGCTAGAGTCTGTTAAATCTCGTCCAGAGAAATCAGATTCTACCAAAATTTCTTTGTTGTATTCGAGCGCCAAAGCTGTGGGCGCACAACCTATAATTGCGGTGATGCCAAGTAATCCCCAAAGCACTACACTGAGTACACTTTTCCAGATCCGAAGACTTAATCTCTTATTCATCATATTTTCAGACAATGGCGAACCCTCCTGCATCTCATTATCCCGACATTGGTGACCTAGGTGAAGACCTAGTAGCACAATGGCTGCAATCTACAGGTTGGTTAATTCTCCATCGTCGCTTTTTTTGCCGTTGGGGAGAAATCGATATTATTGCCCAATATGATGGAATACAGGAGCCAATTAACTCTGTCCCTCTCCATCACTCAACCTTGGCATTTGTGGAAGTTAAAACTCGTAGTCCAGGTAATTGGGATTTAGGGGGAAAAAGTGCTATCACTCCCAAAAAGCAAACAAAACTTTGGCGTACCGCTGAGATGTTTTTAGCTAATTACCCGGAAAAGGCAGATTACTCATGCAGATTTGACGTTGCTATTGTCTGCTGCCAAAGGATTACAAACAAGTTTTCTGAAGTAACATTTACCCAGAAAGCTCTAGCCAGTTCATTAGTAGCTGGTTACGAGTTCCTACTCCAAGAATACATTCCTGCCGCTTTCGACTCTGTAGTTGATAACGCGTAATTGCTCCCCAAATTGTAGGGGCACGGCGTAAATAAGATATCTATATAAACGAAGTCTTGAGATGCCGTGCCCCTACTTGTGGATTAATTTATTTTGTGGTATTTCCTTATAGTCAAAGGTGATTACGCTAATGTTTCGGGACAGTAGCCTAATCCTCGAACAAACTGTTGCCGGAATGCCTCAATTTCCTCTCTTTCTGGGCTACCATGAGAAACAATGGCTACTTGGTAGCGACGCATTACGTCTACAGGACACTGCCCCGCTTCTAAACTCCAAAGTGCCATTTGCACCCTCATTGGTGGCTCGTAGCTAATTCCTAACTCATTGAGAAAAGCGCGAAAGTCACCATCAACCTGAGGTGAGACTTGACCTTTGAGTTTGATCCTCACCACCCAGCCATCTATTTGATGAATTACGGTGACGAAGGAAACAGGCATCTGGGGTCTGCCATGCAGGTATTGAACGACCCTCAGAGTTAGACTGGCATTTGCCAGGTAATACAAGTATTCCATGTTGGTGCTTGGGATCAAAGCCAATCCTACATCTCTATATTCGTCAATAAATGCTAGATCCCGGTAGGGTAAAAGCCCCCGTTTTTAGATAGGGAGTTTTACCCAATTTTTATATCGGGGTTTCCGTGTTACGTAATAGTATCGATCTTAAAATCTAGGAATTAAATTGAGCAACGATCCCCAGGAGTTTCATCAATCAGGAAAGCTCAAACAGGCTTATGAATGCAGACTCAATCTCAATGAAGCAACAAATAACACAGGAAAATTTGAACTATACCTCGAAAAGAGAAGTCGAAAATGTGAACTTAGACTGTTCATTAGCTGGGTATGACTACGAACTTCCGCCCGAACTCATTGCCCAAAATCCAGTAGTACCTAGAGATAGCTCCCGGTTACTAGTAGTAAATTCCCGAAGTATACACCATCTTTTCCGCGATCTGCCAGAATTTTTACGGCCAGGCGATTTACTGATAATGAACAATACAAAAGTTATCCCGGCTCGGCTATATGGTCGTAAATCTACTGGTGCGGAAATTGAGGTGTTAATGTTAGAGGAACGGCAGTATAACTGTTGGTTAGCTTTAGTCAAACCAGGAAAACGCTTCACAAAAGGCGCAAAGATTATTTTTGAACCAAGAGGAGGTGGGGGAGCAAATTCTGCCTCATCCCCTTCTTCCCTCACAGCTACGGTACTAGAAACAGATCCGGCGACTGGGGGACGGCTATTGCAATTTGAAGTGCCAGAGGGAGTTTCTTTAGTGCAATTGTTAGAGGTATTTGGTGAAGTACCTTTACCGCCTTACATCAGTGCATCTGAAGCTGGTGACGAACAGTATCAAACTGTTTATGCCAAATATCCAGGAGCGATCGCAGCGCCAACGGCAGGACTACACTTTACCCCAGAATTACTAGAAAAGTTGCGCGATCGCGGCATTAATCAAGCTTTTATTACACTGCACGTTGGGGTGGGAACATTTCGCCCAGTGGAAGTGGAAGATGTCACTAGCCACCACATGCATGAAGAATGGATTGAAGTCCCCGCCTCAACAGTAGAGCAGATTAAGGCTACTAAAGCAGCAGGTGGTCGGATTATTGCTGTGGGCACAACGGCAGTACGAGCTTTAGAAGGGGCAGCGCAATCTGGGACATTACAACCATATTGTGGTAAGACAAACTTATTTATCTATCCTGGTTATCAATGGCGGGTAGTAGATGGTTTAATTACTAATTTTCACTTGCCACGCTCTAGCTTGTTGATGTTAGTGAGTGCTTTGATTGGTAGAGAAAAATTGTTAAATATATACCAAGAAGCGATCGCTGCTCGGTATCGTTTCTATTCTTTTGGCGATGCCATGTTAATTTTGCCAGAAGCAGTCAGAAATTCAAGTTCTGAGTGAGGTATTTAAAATCTTTAAATTTGACTTTTAATTTTTCATGTTGTGGTGGGTACTCTGACTTATAAGGATCTAACAATAAGTACAGGCCTGCCACTCATGTTTAACAAACATCAACTTCGCCAGTGGTTTCGCAGTTTTTCTCAAGTAGCGCTGCACCGGAGTGCTCATCGGCAGTTGCTTTCGACTTCCGTTGCATTTTTGGTATTAGCTGCACCAACAATGATTAATTTACCAGGAAGCAAGCTTTTGGCCCAGAACGTTGTCAGTAAGGATCTGGAAGCAGCTAGCTTTTTCCAACAGGGAGTCATGCGTTATAACCGCCAAGACTTACAAGGCGCAGAATATGCCTTCCGCGAAGCGCTGCGGCGAGATGCCAACCTGGGAATAGCAAGGAATTACTTGGGTAATATTCTCTTACAGGAAAACCGTCTGGATGTTGCTGTACAAGAATATGCAGAGGCGATTCGCTTAAATCCTAATTACGGCGAGGCTTATTATAACTTAGGGTTAGCATTGCACCAACAAGGTCAAAGAGAAGCAGCTATTACCGCTTATCGTCAAAGCTTGGTAATCGATCCAACAATGGCAGCAGCCCAGTATAACCTAGGTTTGGCACTTTACGAACAAGGGCAAATCCCAGAAGCGATCGCCGCGTACCAGCAAGCAATCAACCTCAATGGCAGCAATGGGAATGCTTATTTTAACCTAGCGATCGCCCTACAACAGCAAGGTCAAATGCAAGAAGCGATCGCTGCTTACAAACAAGCTTTGCAACGAGATCCCGAAAATGCCGCAACTTACAATAATTTGGGAAGTCTGATGGCAATTCAAGGTCAATCATCTGAGGCTATTGCTGTTTACCAGCAAGCTATTAGTCAGAATCCCAAAAATGCTTTGGCTTACTACAATTTGGGCGTGACTTTGTACAATCAAGGTCATATGAAACAAGCCAACAGCGCCTTGAAACGTGCCCGCAAAGAGTACCAAAACCAAGGTCAAATAGCGCAAACCGATAAAATTGACCAATTAATGCTGCAAATTGCTCAAAAAGAAGCAGTACAAAAAGCTCAAGCTAGTCAACCATCTACTCCTACTGCGGCTGCAACTACGAGAACTATCTTATTCAAACAAACTGAGCCACAACAGCCAAATCAACCAGAAGTTCCGCAAGCAACTCAAAGCGATCCTGGTTATGTACCAGTTTTGGAACCACAACCTACTTCTATGAGTCCCCGCTAATCGGATGTCGAGGCTTGGCAGGTAGGAGAAGGGGGATAAAGAAGACAAGAATAAATTTCCCCCTGCTCCCTCTTATGATTATTTCACCTTGGCGCGGAAGCGAACAAAGTTATAGGAGTTAGATGGAGTACCAGATCCAGTTGCTTGCGTTAGGTTAGAGAAATCTGGATTCTGTATGATATTTATTACTATAGATCCATTGATGTTATTGCCACAAAATGATGGTGTGGATGGATTGTTAGCAACATAAAAACGTCCGCGATCGCTGTTTGATAAATCTCTTGTTTTTTGGCGTCATGGAAGTGTATATATTCAATCGAAATTAATCTTGGTGCAATATGCAGTATTTTTTCACAATTTATGTGAAACTTGTCAATTTAAAATCACCCAAAACTTCAAAGTTTTAGGAATGCATATTTGAGGATTTCAACGATTAATTGACCTTAAAAACTATTTAAGCAGTTGTGCAAATATATTTTCCTTAACTTAATCGATGTTTAGTTTGGATAATCAAAGCTTATATTTATGAAGCTAGGAATTAATTTTGTGTATTCTGCTTAATTGCTTATGTAAATAAAAATAGCCTGCGGCAAGAGTTGATATTCTAGATTAAATTGGCAAGCGATTAATATCTTTGTTGTGGCCAATAACTACCATTGCCGAACCACGCTCTAAACGCTTAGTGGGGTCAGGATTTATGAGAAATTTACCATCCTGACTCACAGCCAGCAAATTCAACCCATAGCGGTTACGCAGTTGAAGTTCGGTGATAGTTTTACCGTGAAATTCGTCAGGAACAATCAACTCTACAATACTGTTATCTGGATCGAGGTCAAATCGCTCCAAAATTGATGGTTTGGTAAGTGTGCGTGCAAGGGCACAACCCGCTTCGTATTCAGGAAAAACAACGTGATCTGCTCCCACTCGTTTCAACAGCTTGCGGTGAACTTCGCTAGAAGCTTTGGCAACTACATGGGGTACACCCCCCTCTTTTACATTTAAAGTAGTGATGATACTTTCTTGAACATAGTTGCCAATTGCCACGATAACCGTATCAAATTCAAAAATTCCTGCTTCTTTTAGTGCAGCAGGTTCTGTCGAGTCTAACTGTAAAGCATGAGCAACTATCTGTTCTGTCAGTGCTTCAGATACTCGCTTTTCATCAATATCTGTTGCTAGGACTTCGTAACCTAATTGATGCATTGTCGCACAAACAGAGCGACCAAATCGACCTAAACCAATCACAGCAAATTGATCGTTATCTTTACGTAAACTGCGAAAAAAACTTAATGCTGACAGATTCACAAGTATTATCCTTAATAGCGCTCCCTAGGTCTAGGGCAAAAAAGTTATACTGAGTTAATTCAAAAATATACTTTTGCCTAATATTGTAAATTTTATCAGGTTATCACTTTAATATTATTATCATCTCGGTATTAATATATTGATTGTGATTATCCTACTAATAAATTTTCTTCGGGATAGTGGATTCGGGTTGGGCGCGGGTCGCCTAGTATAGCGGACATTATAAGTAGAACCCCAACTCGTCCAATATACATTGTGATAATTAATATGAGTTTGGCAGCAATAGAGACACTTCCTGTAATACCAGTTGAAAGACCTACTGTGGCAAAGGCTGATACTACTTCAAATAAAATTTGAATAAAATCCAATTCTGGATCTGTAAGGGCAATCAAAATAGTAGACAAAATCACAGTTGCCACAGAACCAACTAACACACCTACAGCTTTCAAAATCAAATTTATTGCTATCTTACGTTCATATAATAAAACTTCTTCTTTACCTTGGAGAATTGATTGGGTGCAACTGGTGAGCACTCTCAGAGTTGTGGTCTTTATGCCACCACCTGTACCACCTGGACTAGCACCAATAAACATCAGTGCAATGGTAATAAATAAACCAGCAGTTGTCATTTTGCCTATATCAATGGTGTTAAAACCAGCAGTTCTAGGAGTAACAGATTGAAACCAAGCTAATAATAACTGTTCACTTAAATTCATTTTTCCAAATGTTTCTGGGTTTCTAAACTCGATAACTAAAAAAGCAATTGTCCCAATAAATAAAAGGAGTAAAGTAGTACTAATTGCAACTTTAAAATCTAAGGAAAATACTTGATAAGGTGTTTTTTTAAGTATGCGTTGTCTATTAATAAGTCGCTTTGCACCTAAGCGTAACCAGAGGTACATTTCTAAAATTACCTGATAACCAATGCCTCCAAAAATAATTAGTGTTGTGATTGTGAAAACGACTAGAAAAGATGACTGATATCCAATCAAATTATCTTTGAAAAGGCTAAAACCTGCATTATTCCAACCATTAATACTATGAAAAATTGCTAGCCACAGTCCTTGATTCCAACCATACTTGGGCACAAAAGCTGGCAATAGTAAAAACACGCCAGTAATTTCAAAAATTAAGGTGGTGGCAATAATCGAGCGAATAACTTGAGCACTACCACTCATTCCTGGTCGATCTAAAGCTTGTTGAATCGCTATTTTATCTCGTAAATCAAACTTGCGCCCAATTAGCAAAATCAAAAAGGTGGTTGTTGTCATGTAGCCCAAACCACCAACTTGAACCAACAGCGCAATAAATAATTGACCCCAAAAGGAGAAATAACTGCCAGGATCAACTACCGATAAACCAGTCACACAAACTGCGGATGTTGATGTAAATAACGCCACAATTGGGTCATTCCAATTCCCACTACTAGTTGAAAAAGGCAGCATCAGTAGGATAGTTCCCACAGTGATAACAGCTAAAAATCCTAAACAAATTGTGCGGGAAACAGTCATACCAAGGTTAGATCCATAAATTTTGCTAAGGAGGTATGTAGGGCGTTTACCTTCCCTAAAATCAAAAACACCCTTATTTAATTAAAAACACACATGGTAGCCTACGAATATGTTTATTTAAATTCTGCGTTGTCTTAACACTGCTTTCTTCATGAGTGCAACACTTTACCAACAAATTCAACAGTTTTACGATGCCTCCTCTGGTCTTTGGGAAGACATTTGGGGTGAACATATGCATCACGGCTACTACGGGCCAGATGGCACGCAAAAAAAAGACCGCCGTCAAGCTCAAATTGATTTAATCGAAGAACTGCTTGATTGGGCAGGGGTAGAAACAGCAGAGAATATCTTGGATGTAGGCTGTGGTATTGGAGGTAGTTCTCTGTACCTAGCAGAAAAGTTTCATGCTAGGGCCACGGGGATTACTCTGAGTCCAGTGCAAGCCGCTAGAGCTACAGAACGTGCTCAAGAGCTTAATTTAAGTGCTAGAAGTCGATTCTTGGTGGCAGATGCTCAAGCAATGCCTTTTGAGGACAACACTTTTGACTTGGTTTGGTCTTTGGAAAGTGGCGAACATATGCCAGATAAAACCAAGTTTATGCACGAGTGCTATCGAGTGCTTAAACCTGGTGGCATGTTGATTATGGTGACATGGTGTCATCGCCCGATTGATAGCACACCACTGACAGATGATGAACAAAAACACTTGCAAGAAATTTATCGAGTGTATTGTTTACCTTATGTAATTTCGCTTCCAGAGTATAGCGCGATCGCCACGCAACTTCCCTTACAAAATATTCGCACTGCTGATTGGTCACGGGCTGTAGCTCCATTTTGGGATTTTGTGATTGATTCGGCATTTACTCCCAAAGCTATTTGGGGGTTACTAACTTCTGGTTGGACGACGATTGTTGGGGCGCTATCACTAGGTTTAATGCGTCGGGGTTATCAACGCGGGTTGATTCGGTTTGGATTATTGTGCGGGAATAAGTAGAGCATGAATCAGTTTTCTAGGCAAAAGTCTTCTAGTGTGTGGGGTCGCTGGTTTTATGCTTTTTGGCAATTTTCCCGTCCACACACAATTATTGGCACCAGTTTGAGTGTGTTGGCTTTGTATTTAATTGCTGTTGCTGTTGGTAATCGTCATTTCTCTCTCTTCCCTGTTTTGGGAGCTTGGATTGCCTGTTTATGTGGCAATGTTTACATTGTGGGGCTGAATCAATTGGAAGACATTGAGATTGACAAAATTAATAAGCCTCATCTACCGCTAGCATCAGGAGAATTTTCAAAGACACAAGGACAATTAATTGTTGCCATTGCTGGTGTTTTGGCACTGGTAGTAGCTTGGCTGAATGGCCCTTTTTTATTAGGGATGGTGGCTATTAGTCTAGCAATTGGCACTGCATATTCTTTACCACCAGTTCGCTTGAAGCGTTTTCCTTTTTGGGCAGCTTTCTGTATCTTTTCAGTGCGGGGAACCATTGTTAATTTAGGGCTATTTCTGCACTTTAGTTGGCTAGCGCAACAAAGCCTATCGATTCCACCGCCAGTGTGGGTGCTGACGGTATTTATTTTGGTCTTTACATTTGCGATCGCTATCTTTAAAGATGTCCCCGATATGGAAGGCGATCGCTTATACAATATCAATACTTTGACGATCCAACTCGGGCCACGAGCAGTCTTTAATCTCGCTCTTTGGGTGCTAACTCTTTGCTATTTGGGGATGATTCTCGTGGGAGTGGTGCATCTAGCCTCAGTTAATTCACTGTTTTTAGTGATTACTCATTTGGTAGTGCTGTGTTTGATGTGGGTGCGGAGTTTGGCAGTAGACTTGCAAGAAAAAAGTGCGATCGCTCAGTTCTACCAATTTATTTGGAAACTTTTTTTCATTGAATATTTGATTTTCCCAATTGCCTGCCTTTTGGCTTAAAAAAATGCTCGAAACCTTTCAAACAAATGATATCTTTGCCATTGTTGTCGTAGTTTCCAGTATTGCTTTACTCATTTATTTTGCTGGGAAAACCTTGATTACCTCAAATTTTTTCCAAAAAGGTGTCAATCTTTATCAACAGCAAGATTACCAAGGTGCAGAAGCTGCTTTTCGGCAAGTAATTTCTCTCAACTCTACTAATGATATGGTTCGCTTGCTGTTAGGAGATGTTTTAAGAGAGCAAGGCAAAGTTGAGGAAGCAAAAGAATGGTTTGAAGATGTAATTCGTCGCAGTCCTAAAAATCCTCAAGCTTATTTGCGTTTAGCAAATGTGCTGATGCAGCAAGAACAGCCAGAAGCGGCTAAAACTAATCTGCAACAAGCTAAAGAGTTATTGCGGAAACAACGTCAACCAGAAAAGGCTGAGAAAATCACGCAACTGCTAGATAAAATGAACGCTAAATCAAATCAATCCTAAAACTCGATGCTCAAGGCAAACCACAAATAGCCATGAATGAAGCAATGGGCAAAGTTTACCTCGTAGGTGCAGGGCCAGGAGATGTGGCATACCTAACGGTAAAAGCTGAGAATCTCTTGAAGCAAGCTCAGGTATTGGTATACGATGCCCTAGTAGATGAACAATTGTTGCAATGTGTACGACCTGATTGTCTAAAGCTAGATGTCGGTAAACGTGGTGGTAAACCCAGTACACCACAAGCTGAGATTAATAAGTTATTAGTAGAGTACTGCCAGCAAGGCAAACAAGTTATCAGACTCAAGTCAGGCGATCCGTTTATCTTTGGGCGCTGTACTGCTGAAATTGAAGCATTGAAAGCATCTGGCTGTGCATTTGAAGTTGTACCAGGAATCTCTTCCGCCCTAGCAGCACCGTTACTAGCAGGAATTCCTCTCACAGATCCAGTTTTGAGCCGTTGTTTTGCAGTGCTGACAGCTCATGAACCAGATGCTTTAGACTGGGAAGCGCTGTCACGCCTAGAAACTTTGGTAATTTTGATGGGTGGGCAACATTTAGCAGAAATTGTACATCGATTGATCCGGCAAGGGCGATCGCGCCTCACACCTATTGCCATCATCCGCTGGGCAGGAACTTCCAATCAAGAAATTCGGACAGCCCAACTGGAAAATATTTTAGAACAAACAGCTGGCTTATCTCTTTCGCCAGTGGTGATTATTATTGGTGAGGTTGTCGGACTACGCAATTACTTACAACCTGAGAAAATATCCTCAGAGAACTTAACTACAGCTAAAACTTCCAGCCCTCCAACTATGTCAGGCAACCCTCAGCTTCCTCTGCGTGGTAAAACAATCTTAGTCACACGTGCCGTCGGACAGTCAAGCCAATTTTGCGATCGCCTCACAGCAGCAGGCGCAACTGTCATTGAAATGCCAACCCTAGAAATTGGCCCGCCTTCGAGTTGGGATGCTTTAGATGAAGCGATCGCTAATTTAGCTGACTTCGACTGGTTAATTCTCACCTCTACTAATGGTGTAGATTACTTCTTTGACAGATTGACCGTACAGGGTAAGGATGCGCGGATATTAGCTCATGTCAAAATTGCTGTGGTTGGCGAGAAAACCGCCAAAAGTCTCAAAAAACGCGGTTTGCAACCAGATTTTATTCCTCCTAATTTTGTCGCAGATTCTTTAGTAGAAAACTTTCCAGAAGCACTATCTGGGAAAAAGCTTTTATTTCCTAGAGTTGAAAGCGGTGGAAGAGAAGTTTTAGTTAAGGAATTAACTGCTAAGGGAGCAGAGGTGATAGAAGTTGCAGCATATCAATCTTGTTGTCCCAGCAGCATCCCTCAAACCGCAGAATTAGCGCTGCAAAATCAAGCGGTAGATATAATTACCTTTGCTAGTTCTAAAACTGTGCAATTTTTCTGCCAATTGATTAACCACAGATTTGTACATAACTCGGATGTCTTAGCCGGAGTCGGTATCGCTTCAATTGGCCCTCAAACGTCGAAAACTTGTCATGATTTAATCGGCAGAGTAGATGTAGAGGCAGAAGAATATACTTTAGATGGGTTAACCCAAGCATTGATTACATGGGCTACAAATGACAAATTAAATTGAAAAAATGACAAATAAAAATGACAAATGAGTAAACGTATTATCGGTTTAACTGGAGGTATTGCTACAGGTAAAAGCACTGTCGCTAATTATTTAGCTAGCGCTTACAATCTGCCGATTTTGGATGCAGATATTTATGCTAGAGATGCAGTGTCTGTAGGTTCCCCTATTCTGAGTGCGATCGCACAACGTTACGGCGCACAAATTTTACTCCCAGATGGCAACTTGAACCGCCAAAAGCTTGGCGAAATTATTTTTACTCATCCAGATGAACGAAATTGGGTAGAGAATTTAATTCATCCTTATGTAGGCGATCGCTTTTTGAAAGCAATTGCTGAATCCTCTGCGCCAACATTAGTATTAGTCATACCTCTGCTGTTTGAATCACAGATGGATATTTTAGTTACAGAAATTTGGGTAGTGTTTTGTTCTGAGTCACAGCAATTGCAAAGATTAATACATCGTAATCACTTAAATCAAGAACAAGCAGAAGCTCGGATTAAGAGCCAAATGCCTATCGCAGAAAAAGCGGTTCGTGCAAATGTTGTATTAGATAATTCCTCTACACTAGAAGATTTACTAAAGCAAGTAGATACTGCCCTGGAAAAAGTAAGCCCAAAATAAAGTCTTTTTGTTATTTAAAATACATACTAGTAATGTTCCAAACACATCAAACATTAGTACATTAATCAATATGTCAATTTCCAGGATAGAAGCATAGAGGAATCCTATTTAATTAAAAAAAAAGCGACCTACTCATCTATCTATTTCTGTTGTTTCCCTTGTTTCCCCTTGCCTGCCTCTACGAGTAATTTCACGAATCAAATATGAGGCTATATATGAATCTGTTGCACATAATAGTTTAGTAATTTTACAGTAGACGGTGAGATCGCTATTACTGTAAACTATTTATTAAGCTTGCACTTTATCTTGAAGGGTATATAGTTAGCTAGTAATAGGTTTCTACTTTTATTTTCCATTATGTATGGGGCATAAGCAACAATAAAAATTTTATGTACTAAGAATTAAAAAATTCACAAATTCAAGTTAAAAAATAATTCCAAATTATAAATGCTAATCCTGGAATTCTTTTTGAGCGTGTTCCTAAAGAACTGCTAATAATTTTTGAGTTTATGTTGCAATAGGGTGCAGATAAGACTTGGGTTCTATATTCCTTAACTTTGATAGGGGTTAAGGGTTATCTGAAAAATAAACAGGACTAACTGAGCTGTATTAGTTCAGTTTTTGGCACATATAGGCGCAGTTGCTTGTTTCTAATTAGATAGACTCTTATTTAGATTAAAGTTTTTCAAAGTTATTATCTCTAATTAGATTTTACACAACCTCTTTTCTAGCTTAGTTGCTGTAATAACCTAATATTCACCTAGTTAAAACCCTTTTTGTAAACATAATCTTTTGGAGAACTTACTATGTCTATTTTTAGGACAGGTATTAATTTTAGCTTCAGTTTATTCAGTGGTTTATTACCAGTACTAGTTATATTAAATGAATCAAAACAAAAGCATAAAATACACGATTATAGCCAATTAATTCGGGGAAAAGATTACATATTTGAAACACTGCAAGGAGGCTTGGAGGGTTATATGACCGGAACAGGAAAAGGTATTAAACCTAGTGATTATATTATTTTGCAATATGGCTGTCAAAATTATCGCTATAAAGTTGAGGAAATTGATTACTATGCAGATCCGTCAGATATGTGGATAGCTTTACTAAAGCCAGTAATATTTGATTAAATAGCTATAATAAACTGCGTATGAAAGCAACAGATACGCGACTTCTCAAAGAAATCGGGTATTTTGTCTATCACGAAGGTTTTAGAATTGGTATATTTATTCTAAATTCACCAAAAAATGAGCAATTAAAGTATTTCTTTCATCTGAAATTGGCAATCTAGGCAACTCTTCAAAATTAATCCCACTGATAAATAATCTGTTTTTTTCACCAATCTTGGTATCAGTGAATAACAACTCAATCTCCTGTAAATTTTCATCATTATTAACAGGCTTAACATTCCTCAAAATCGCTTTTTCAAATTTACCAACTCTCCAGTATTGAGTATTCCAAGGTTGGTCAGAGTTATAAAATCCAGGTGGTTGAAAAGCTGCAAATCTAATTTCTTGTTGATTGCTATAAAAATCTCTCCAAGTTATAAGGTTTTTAGTTAATGTAGTTCTGATTTTCTATTTTGCTCTCCTAATGAGATGAGCCTTTCATCCAAAGGAAAATTAACATTAGCTTCTTTTTAATTAATTACCTATCTCAGCAGATTAATTCTCATAATAGAACCACTTGGTTCTTGCCAGTGTTCCAATCTCCACCAATACTACCAATAAGAAATTTTATTGATATTTTCAAAGATATTTTTGTAATGTCCTAAAGGGAAAGTAAACCAATTTTGATAGTAAAGAGATTTATTATTATCCTTTTTAGTAAAAAGTGGAATTTCCCAAAAGCCTGCATTTAAGCAATTGTTGGTTAAAACAATTTCATAAAGATTTTGCTTCAGCCGCTTTGTCATCCTGTCAGCCTATCTTTAAATAGGTGAGTCATGGCAATTGCTTATCCAACAGGTGTAAATTCTTCTGTCAGTGATTCAATTAGTTGAGTGACTCGTTCTTTAATCTCATCGCGCACTCTGGGGAAAATTTCAGGTTGTTCGGCTGGATCATCCAATTGCCAGTCTGCAAATACTTCCCGCTTCACCCACTCTGTCGGCAAATTCACGCCACAACCACACAGAGAAATCACGACATCAAAGTCTTCCGCTTGGAAGTCACTCAGAGGTTTAGATTGTTGATCGGTAATATCGATGCCAATTTCTTTCATAGTAGCGATCGCCTCTGGTCTGACTAGACTTGCTTCTAATCCAGAGCTAGTGACTTCAATCTTTCCCTTACCAAGTGTTTTGGCAAAGCCTTCCGCCATTTGGGAGCGTGCAGAATTCTTTTTGCAGACAAACATGACGCGTTTCATGCTTCAATTCCTCTAGTAATGTCGTTAAATTTATAAAGTTCTGGATTCAGGTGCTGAGAAATAACGTTTTTGGAACCAGAAAGCAACATTAACAAGACTAATCAATACAGGCACTTCTACTAAGGGACCAACGACAGCTGCAAAAGCCGCACCCGAATTAATGCCGAACACTGCGATCGCCACCGCGATCGCCAACTCAAAATTATTTCCTGCGGCTGTAAATGCTACACTTGCGGCTCTGGAATAGTCCGTCTTGATTCGCCACGCCATGTAAAAGCTGACCAAAAACATGACGATAAAGTAGATAATTAGCGGAATTGCAATCTTAACCACATCCAAGGGAATTTGAACAATTAAATTCCCTTTTAAGCTGAACATGAAGACGATTGTAAATAACAAAGCAATCAATGTGATGGGGTTAATTTTAGGAACAAATTCCTCGTGATACCAGCGCTTGCTTTTCGCCTTTACTAAAAAGAAACGAGTCAAAAATCCGCCTAAAAAGGGAATACCAAGATAGATGAATACACTTTGAGCAATCTCGGCAATACTGACGTTAACGATACTACCTTGCAATCCAAATAGGGGAGGTAGCACAGTAATAAAGAACCAGGCATAAGGACTGTAGAAAATAACCTGAAATATGCTGTTGAAAGCAACCAATCCAGCTGTGTACTCAGTATTGCCTCGTGCTAGATCGCTCCACACAACTACCATCGCAATACAACGGGCTAATCCAATCAAAATCAATCCCGTCATGTATTCTGGATAATTACGTAAGAAGATAGCCGCCAGCGCAAACATCAGAATTGGCCCGATAATCCAATTCTGAATTAGTGACACACCGAGAATTTTTCCGTTGCGAAATACATCGCCTAACTCTTCATACCGCACCTTGGCTAAGGGTGGGTACATCATCAAAATTAAACCAATAGCGATCGGTATATTGGTTGTTCCTACCTGAAACTGATTAATAAATGCTTCGACTCCAGACAGCAAATAGCCCAAGCCAACCCCAACAGCCATTGCCAGAAAAATCCATAAGGTCAGGAAGCGGTCAAGAAAAGAAAGCTGTTTGGAAATGGTTTTCGTCGTCATCACTTATTCCACAGAAACTTACCACTGCTTGCTAAAGCCAGCGTCAAGAGCGCGATCGCCAATTGCTTAACTTTTGCTTGCATTGACATCTCCACCATGTGTTGTAGCTAAGTTTGTCTATCGCTTATTTCAAGAAAAGTTGATATATAGGGTTGATGTCAACTACAGTATATAAAAATTAATCAAAAAAAATTGATGGATTATTTGAGAAGTTTAGCAGGGGCGGGCAGGTAAGATTTTAATTAAGCGGCGATAATCGGATAAATATTGCTCTAAGACAACAAATTGAGCCAAATTCAGGCTGTAGTAAATCCAGCGTCCCTCTTGACGCGATCTCACTAACCCAGCTTCTTTGAGAGTTTTTAAGTGAAAAGACAGTTTTGACTGTGTAACTCCTAAAGTCGAGCACAAGTCACACACACATAATTCTTGCTCGCGCAGCAGTTCCAAGACCTTCAGCCGCAAAGGTTCAGACAGAGCATGAAAGCCTGCAACGATCGCATCGGAAGTGAAAGTGGAGAGAGAATCCATCAAGTTTTATTGAAATACTTTTTGATGTTTATCATACTCTAAGCTAAATTCAACCTAGACTTCATTGCACTTGATATTATGTCCAGTTAAACACCTGTGATTGTGCTAAGCGTACTCCAAAAGAGAACTTGTACCAAGCTACGCGTAGCGTCATCCGATATGAGTTCTGAATGAAACACAGCTTAGTGGGGCTACTATGCTTGATAGCACAATGGGCAACTAGGTTTGAGTCATTTGTCATTTGTTCCCCTGCTCCCTTGCCCCTTGTTCTTGGTACTGCTTTGTACCACTAACAACCTTTTGTTTTGATAAAATCTGCAAATTGCAGCATGAGTTCAGGATTCCGCCACCCAGAATTAGTTTCTTCTAGCATGACAGTAAGTGCTTCCTCTGAGGTAAAACTCCTTTTGTATGGTCGTTCGCTTGTCAGCGCATCATAAATATCGAGGACCTGAAACACTTGTGCTAGGTAGGGAATATCATCACCTTTGAGTCCATCAGGGTAGCCGGACCCATCCCAGCGCTCATGGTGATGGCGAATAATCGGAATTACACCTCGCATACTACGTAGTGGCTGGCAGATTTTTTCCCCAATGGAAACGTGCAGTCTCATAGTCTCCCACTCTTCGGTAGTGAGTTTGCCTTTTTTTAGTAGCACAGCATCAGGTATACCTACCTTACCAATATCGTGGAGATAACCACCCCACATCAAATCTCTAATTTGGTTACGTGAGAGATTGAGGTATTCACCAAAAGCTTGTCCTAGTTTTACTAACCGTTCACAGTGGTCGCCAGTATTAGGATCTCGACTTTCAATTGCCCTAGCAACGGAAAACAATACTTGTTCTGCATGGTCTAAGTCTTCATTCAAACGCTTTTGCCGTACTAAGGATTTAACACGCGCTGCTAGTTCTACACGATCAAAGGGTTTGGTGAGAAAATCATCTGCTCCTACTTCGATACCGCGGATACGCGATCGCCTGTCATTTAAAGCAGTAATAAAAATGACCGGAATTAGCCTGGTATGCTCATTTTGTTTGAGGATCTGGCAGACTTCAAACCCATCCATTCCTGGCATCATCACATCGAGCAAAATCAGATCTGGTTGTTTGTCTGTAACCAGATTCACTGCCATAGAACCACTGTCAGCTTCAATGACTTCGTACCCTTCCATACCCAATAGTGCAACAGCAGTCATCCGGCTAGCAGCATGGTCATCAACTACTAAAATTTTCGGCAGATCCCAATCCCAGCCATTCACTTTAGAACCTTGAAATTGTAGCGATCTTGAGTCTAATGATTCCTCCTCAGTATTAACATTTTGCTGTTTCATCCAAGAAGGCAATGCTGGGGTTTTTTCAAGCATAAACTCTCCTTTAGATAAGCCCATTGAATCACCCTCTACATTTTGTAATTCTAGGGCATGATTTGAACTTATATTCGTCAATTTGCTTAGGGGGTTAGACCCTTCAGCATTTTTTTCGACAGAGTTTGTATGCTTGGGTTCCCATTGAATCACAAAACTGCTCCAGTTTTTTCAATAAAAGTTAACAGTGTCAATTTCTTTAAATTGTAAGTTTATTAGTAGTTTGTATTCCAAGAATAGTCCACAAACTTTAGGTAATTATCATATCCATCTTTCTTTGCATCAGATACATTATTTTTTTAATAATTTTTGAAAAAATTTAAATAGTTTTTAAACTATTAATCTTCTCATTTACATAAAAGCAAATTGCTTAAGTTTTTACTGAGATTTGTTAAGATAACATTCTCAAAACTTGCTATTTTTTCTCAATTTATTTCTAAGTAAGGACTAAAATTGAAATTTTTTATATCTTTCTAAAGATATAAAAAATTGTGCCAATTGAGTCTAGTGCATTATCTACTAAATAGTAGCTATGGTTGAGTGATTTAGAACACAAAAATTAATGATCCTGATTACTATAAAAAAATTAAGTCGCTTCACTGACTAATGACTCCGTGGGTTTTCTTCAACTATAAAGAATCTAGTTTACCTAAGCCAAGAATTCAAGCCTATTTTTATGCAAAGAGGGCAAGTTATATAGCAAAAAACCCATGAATCAAAAATGAATTTTTTTGTAGTGGAAAATTAAAGATGAGGCGAATACCTGCGATGTCTCTTAACAAAGCGATTTTTATTTAAGCATAAATACTCAATCGATTCCTAGCTTTGTTTCATCCTGAAGGTGAGGACAAGCCCTACCCTACCCTGCGGGAACCCCTTCGGGGAACGGGAACGTCTTCGACGAACGGGTTCAGCAGTTGCTACCCTGCGGGAAGCCTCCCGGAGGAATCTACAAGTCGGGGAACCCGCCCCAGCGCAATGCTGTCGCTACTGCTGCGCTAACACCGCTTTGCGTCTAAGCACGACGAATTACGAGTCTGCTTCCCGAAAATTTTTAGCTGTATTTCCAAAAAGCCACCGTTTTCGCCAACGGGAGGTAGGCTCTAGTGAAGAAGCTTGTTGCTCTTGTTTTCGTCGCATCAATATAACATCAGCAGGGTCATTCAATTGAGGATCGCGATAGGGAATAGCAGCACGAGTCAGCAAATGCTCTTGTTCAGACTGGGAAAGTGGAGGAAGTGCTAAGTTGCCAGAAAATCCCTGATGAACCGCTACTGTTCCAGGCGATCGCCTTCCTACTGGTGGGGTAGAACCTATCGTTAAGCCAGCTGTTAATAAAGCTGTACGTACAGACGCAGCACAGGAATAAGTTGAGAGCATACCATCTGAGTGCAAACACAAAGCTATTTGCTGAATAAATTCCACAGTCCATAACTGAGGACACTGTGGCGGCGAAAAGGGATCGAGAAAAATTGCATCTGCTTGAAAACCTCGCTCTCGGAGAATTTTAATTGAGTTTCTAGCATCGCTAATGATTAACTCAGCCTTCAGATGCTCTTGCTGCACTTGGTACTCAAAAGCTAACTGAGTCATAATATCGGTATACTTGTAGTGCCAGTTATCAAATAAGTAATGGGCGATCGCAGCCTGTGGCACAGCCCGATTGAATTCTAAAGCCATAAGTTCAACATAACAATTGGGATTCACTTCCCAGATTGTCTGCAAAGCCGCTGCTGTGTTGTATCCTAGACCATAACAAATATCCAACAGCCGCAAGACTGGTTTTTGAGCACGCGCAGCCAGCTGAGTAGGTACTGCAAACTTGAGAAAACTCTCCTGCTTGGCTCCATAATGACTGTGAAAAGCTTCGCCAAACTCTTGAGAAGTAAAGGTGAAGGAACCATCTGCCGTTGGTTGTGGTACAAATATGTCAAAGTCTGGCATGATAATTTTTCACCGGATAATAATTTGTAATTGTTTATGTCTGACTCCCAAATAGTGGTTTCGCCATCATGGCTGTTGCAACACCTCAACGATCCGCAAGTTGTGATTGTCGATTGTCGCTTTTCGCTTGCCGATCCCCACCTAGGACGACAGCAGTACCAACAAAGCCATATACAGGGATCTTACTATTTAGATTTGAACCAGGATCTTTCCAGCCCTGTAGGAGAGCATGGTGGGAGACATCCTTTACCCAATACCATCGATTTAGCTGACAAGTTATCAAAAATCGGAGTGCATTACCAAAAAACTTTGGTTGTAGCTTACGATGATTCCCGGTTTGCTTTTGCAGCGCGTTTATGGTGGCTGTTGCACTATTTAGGGCATAAAAAAGTGGCGGTATTAGATGGCGGATTTAGCGGATGGCAAAAAGCTGGTTATCCTGTTACAAATATTATTCCTCAACTTCAGACTGCTAGCTTTGTTCCGCAAATCGAAACAGATAAAGTAGTAGATATTAAAACTATAAAAAATAAAAAAGATTTGCCAGAGATAGTTTTAGTAGATTCTAGAGAGAGCGATCGCTATCGAGGTGAACGAGAACCAATTGATAAAATTGCTGGTCATATTCCTGGTGCTGTTAATTATCCTTGGCAGGAAGTCACAAATTCTTCAGGATATTTACTTTCCCCAATAGAACAACGCCGTCGCTGGGAAAAGATAGCAACTGCGGAGGAAATTCTAGTTTATTGTGGTTCTGGTGTTACTGCTTGCGTGAATTTACTTTCTTTAGAACTAGCAGGTATTTTAAAAGGTAAACTCTATGCTGGTAGCTGGAGTGATTGGATTAGTTATATGTAGTTTTGACTCTAGAAACCTATGAGAATAGGCATTTCAAAAATAGATAATTAGAATACAATAAAAGAGAATTTGCCAAGTGATTTTTATCTATTTCGGTGAATCTGCACAGCTTAAACTGTAGCAGAATGATTAAGCAATATCATTAAAGCTAAGAGCAAATGAGCGAAACTAGCCAGCGTCGAATTGTAATTGGGGATGTGCATGGTCACTATGAAGGATTAATGACTTTATTGGCAGCCATTGCTCCAGCATCAAACGATCAACTCTATTTCCTGGGAGATTTAATTGATCGCGGTCCTCAAAGTGCACAGGTAGTAAATTTTGTCAAGAATAATAACTATCCCTGTCTGCTGGGAAATCATGAGCAGATGTTATTAAATGTATTGAGCAATGGTAGTGCTTCCACTCCAGCGATGCAAGCATGGTTATACAGCGGTGGGCAAGCGACCATAGCCAGTTACCAAGAAGCGACAATTCCCCAAGAGCATATCGATTGGTTCACAACGCTACCGACATATCTTGATTTAGGAGATGTTTGGTTAACTCATGCTGGTGTTGACCCTTTCATGCCTTTAAATAAACAAACTGCTGAGCAATTTTGCTGGATTAGAGAAGAATTTCACGGCATTGAAAAACCTTTCTTTCCTGATAAGTTAATTATTGTTGGTCACACGATTACCTTTACCCTACCTGGCGTTATTCCTGGTCAGCTGGCACAAGGAAAGGGGTGGCTAGACATAGATACTGGTGCATATCATCCTCGTAGTGGCTGGTTAACAGCACTGGATGTCACAAATAACCTGGTTTATCAAGCCAACGTTTTTAAGAAGCGCGTCCGCACTCTGCCTTTAGAAGAAGCATCCGTCATGATTGATCCAGCCGAAATCAAAGGTGCTCGCCGCAACCAGCAGCGAGCATAGTAAAAGATATGGTGGATATTAAGACCGCAGTGCACGAGTATTAGTTTTATAAATAGAATTATCCAACCCATCACGCCCATTGGTAGGTTGAGAACTAATAGCACGTTTGAGGGCATCAATGCGATCGCCAGTTGCGGGATGAGTACTTAAAAATGCTGGCGTAGAACCCTTCCCCAATAGCTTGTTCATAAAGGAAACCATTCCAGACTGAGCATAACCAGTACGGGATAAAGTTTTTAATCCTCTTTGATCGGCATCAAATTCATTTTTCCGGCTGCGTGGTAAGTCTCGTACTAATTGCATACCTATTGATACAGCTGTATTCCGGTCTAGACCTGCTGCAGTTAATAGACCACTTTCTAGCGCTTTTTGCTGCATCTGTTTTACTAGGTGTTTACCGCCAATATGACCGATTTCATGAGCGAGTACACTTGCTAGTTCTGCTTCATTGTCTGCGGTTTTGAGCAAACCCGTATGGACATAAACATAGCCACCTAATGTGGCAAAAGCATTAATACTATCATCCTGTACAACTTGAAAAGTATAGGGAAGGTTGGGGCGATCGCTACTAGCAGCCAAGCGCCGACCAATCTGTTCTACATAACGATTAACTTCTGGATTGCGATAAAGCCGAACTTCACTACTTAATTGCTGATTCATCTCCTTACCCAGATCCACTTCCTGGCGATCGGATATATTAGATAGCTGAAAGATCTGGACTCCCTGGAATAGAAGTGGCAATAAGTCAAATGCCCTTCCCGGAAGGGGTGCGCTCAGACATACACTCAGGGCAACTACCAGCGAAATTAAAGGATAAAACCAGCGACGCCGCCACAAACGATAATTTGTCAAAAAGGCTTGCCAAGCAATCATAATCCGATTTTTTTGAAGAATCATGAAAGAACATAAATTTATGGGACGAAATTAATGCGTTTTAAGTTGCATTTTTAACTAAAAACTGAAATTGCGTAGATCCGTAGCAGCTTAATTTCAAAAGTGGGCTGCCTCGTCCCAGAATTTTGGAAGTCGTGATAAACTGTCGCTTGACTGCAACCCCCAGCCGCTTCTAGCGCTTACTACATAGGGAACACTGCCATCGCCTTAGTAAAGCCTGCTGCTACAAACGATTACTCTGCTCTTATCTGGGAAAACTTGTTATGGCTCTTTTAGATTCCAAAGGTCGCTTGTTCGGTAAAATCAATCTCCTCGATTTAGGTGCTGTACTAGTGATTGTGCTAGTTATATTCGGCATATTTGTCTTTCCCGGTACTTCCGGTTCTGTGGCCCAAGTGGGTGCAAAAACAGTACCTATGGAAGTAGATTTAGTAGTTCGAGGTTTGAATGTCCGCGACCCACAGCAGTTATTTGATAAAGGACTGAAAGCCAATGGTAAAACTAACGTAATTATCCGCAATCAACCTCACGGTGAAATTGCAATTAAATCAATTCAACAATTACCAAGAACAGTAAATGTTCCCCAACCTGATGGTTCCATTAAAGAGTTACCAGATCCAAAAGCCAACAATTTTAGTACAGATATGCTGTTGACCTTAGAAGGCAAAGCACAAGTTACTGCAAACGGTCCAGTTTTAGGCAACAGCAAAGTAAAAATTGGTATGCCATTTGAGTTAGAAGGCTTCAACTACAACTTTAATGCCACTGTCATCGATTTAAGATTGAAAGATAAATAGGTTAGTTTATCGGCAACACCAATAAGCTTGACTTTGTCCACATCAAACAAACTAACTGTGTCTTTACAATCTGGCGACAGCAAGAAGGCTAAACACACTGTTAAATAAGGGTTTTACTGTATGCATAAACGCTTTTTAAGTAGTTGGCGCAGGCATCACAAATATGGAAAATGGATAAGGTCGAGCTAGTTGGTAAATTGGCTATGAGGATCTAGTTGGTTCCGTGGTTGGCAAGTAATAAAACTGTATCCAAGGATCAAAAATCTGTGTAGAAACTACCGATACGGGGTAGGATAGGACATCGACAATTAAAAATGAAAGTGTTAAAACGCCAGTAATAGATGTAAGTTTGATCGACCTGTCTTACCTAACCTCCCATACTTCGAGGAAAGGAGGAAATGTAAAAATCAGGGTTTTAAGCTTCTACTTTGATCGCACAGAGGTCAAATCACCTTTATCGAACTCAGGTTAATTAAGTTTTCACTGAAAAAATATCCAAATTTATATTTGGGAAGATTTTGGGGAAACCTGCTGGACTAAATAATTATTTTTTCTTCTAGTTAGAGAATTTTTGGACTCAGTAGACGAAGTAATAGAGCCTTGAATAAGCTATTGTTTACAGGTAAATCTTTTCGCTTTATGGCTTTCGCCCTACCGCTCTTAATGTGGTGGGGATATAAGGAAGTGAAAAACCAGATTGTACAGCCGCAAGCGGTCTTAGTTTTAGGCGGTTCCACAAAAAATTTAGAGCGAGAAAAATTTACAGCTGATTTTGCTAAGAGGCATCCAAATTTACCAATTTGGATTAGTGGCGGTAGTCCACCTAGATCGACTCAAAAGGTGTTTACTAAAGCTGGAGTTGATCCTGACCGTTTACACTTGGATTATGAAGCAGTAGATACAGTTACTAATTTTACAACGTTGGTCGATGATTTGCAAGCTCACGGCATCAAGAGTGTTTATTTAATTACCTCTGACTTCCACATGCGTCGTGCTAGTGTCATTGGTGAGATTGTTCTAGGTAGTCGGGGTATTGAGTTCAAAACCGTGCCAGTTCCTTCTGAAAAACCACCAGAACCTATAGAAAAATCTCTTCGTGATGGGGCTAGAGCTATACTTTGGGTAGCAACTGGTTACACGGGTGCAGAGGAGACGAAGAATAAATAGGGACAAGGAAGCGTGGGAAGTGTGGGAGAGGGCGGGGAGAAATGGAACAAGGTGAGACAGCGCTGCGGGAGGGGAGCCACTGCGTTGGTGTTAGCGTAGCGGTAGCGACGTAGGAGCGTCGGCAGTCCGGTCTTGGGGGTCTCCCCCAGGAGGAACTGCCGAAAGGGTTTCCCGGCTTGGTCGCCGGAGGCGGAAGGGCAGCAAGTGGCGTTTTCCCTCCGCAGGCGACTGCGAATCCGAAGGAGAGACAAATTACTCTTGACTCGCCAAAGTGGTTTTAAAGCAAATCCTGATGAGTAAATGACTTAGCATTTGCGCCAGTGTAGGTAGCTACAATATGACCATCGCCAGTTATTTGATACTTGTACGTTACCAATCCTTCTAAACCAACAGGGCCTCTGGGGGGCATTTGTTGAGTACTGATCCCAACTTCTGCACCAAAACCGTAGCGGAAACCATCAGCAAAGCGCGTAGAACAGTTATGGTAAACTCCTGCTGCATTCACCAATCCTATAAAAGTTTCAGCAGCCGCTAA
Organism: Nostoc sp. 106C; assembly: GCF_002154725.1. Classification (GTDB taxonomy): domain Bacteria; phylum Cyanobacteriota; class Cyanobacteriia; order Cyanobacteriales; family Nostocaceae; genus Aulosira. The sequence continues at coordinate 119,674 of NZ_MTAW01000221.1, forward strand.
ATCTTCAGTGACTATGGCTTCTGTATGACGCGAACCATATTCGTTAATATGAGCGATCGCATCTTCTAAGGAATCTACAATTTTAATTGCCAAAATCAAATCGCTGTATTCTGTTTCCCAATCTTTTGCTGTTGTGCTGTAAATATGAGGCAGAATCTTGCGAGTGCGTTCATCACCTCTTAATTCCACATGATTTTCTTGTAAAGCGGCGGCTACTTTGGGGAGAAATGCTGGTGCAATACTTGCGTGAACTAGCAAGGTTTCAATGGCATTACAAGCTGCGGGATATTGAATTTTAGCATCAACGGCAATGCTTACTGCTTTGGCAACATCAGCGGCTTTATCTACATAAACATGACAAATACCATCAGCATGACCAAGTACTGGAATTCGGGTATTTTCTTGCACGAAGCGGACAAAAGAATTAGAACCTCTAGGAATAATTAAATCTACATATTTATCTAAATTTAAAAGCTCTAAAGTTTCTTCCCTAGTTGTTAGCAACTGCACTGCATCTGGACTAACAGCAGTTTGTGATAAACCTTGCTTAATTGCTTTTACAATAGCTTCGCAAGAACGGATAGCTTCTTTGCCACCTTTGAGGATGACACCATTCCCTGATTTGATAGCCAAAGAAACGATTTGAATTGCGGCTTCTGGACGTGCTTCAAAAATAATGCCCAAAACGCCTAAAGGACAAGTAATCCGCTTAAGAACCAAGCCTGTATCAATTTCGCGGTGAATTTGGACTTTCCCTACCGGATCGGCTAGCTTACCGACATCTCTGACTCCCGCGATCGCATCTCTCAATTTGTGTTCATCCAACTGCAAGCGTTTATACAGTGGTTTAGCAATACCATCAGCAGTAGCGGCTTCACAATCAGCAATATTTGCCTGCAAGATTTCATCTCTTGCCGATTCTAAAGCTTGGGCGATCGCTTCAATAGCTTGATTTTTCGCTTCAGTCGAGATAACTGCCAGCTTACTTGCTGCTTGGCGGGTTTTTTGAGCGATCGCAATTAGGGGAGAGGCAGCTTGGAGAGTAGTCATATCACAGAATAACCGTCAAGTATGGCACAAATCTTTGGCTTTTACCCATCCTATCAACCTTAGTTAGTTATTTGTCATTGGTCATTTGCCATTGGTCAAGAATCAAGCTCAAAAGTCATAATTTATGACTTTTGAATTGATTGTCTTCCCTTGCTTTCCTCATCTGCCAATCACTTAAGATAATTTATACCGCTGGTATTTGAAGTTTTACGAAATAGCGATGACGAGTGTTGGATCTATTGAGTATTGATCGATCAATTACTACTCCTTTGCCAAGGAGATACTATGTCATTGCAATCTGGATTAGATGCCTTTAACCAAGGACGTTATCAGGAAGCCGTTCAAATACTGGAACAATTCTGCCGGAATGCTGTAGATCAAAATTCCTCAGATTATCTTTCAGCACAGATGTGGCTAATGAAAGCCTATCAAGGCACAGGGGAAATCGAAAAAGCGACCATCCTGTGTCAAAAGTTGATGATGAGCGACAATCCCCAGGTGCGGAGTTGGGCAGAACAAGCTCGCCAATCCTTCCCGCAAGCACCAGCAACCCAGTCTAGACCAATGTCCCAAGCCGGACGTGCGGCGACGGCTGGTGTCACATTAGCAATGGGTGGTGTAGGAGGAAGCCTAGTATTAGCTTCTGGCGTCACCATTACCTTGCTGTTTGGGATGGTGTTAGCTTTAGGTTTGAGTTTAGTATTTATTTTGGGTAGTAACGATCCACTGCAAGGGTTAGCGATCGCGATCGCTATTACTATAGTTTTTAATCTTGCTGCCTTTTTCCTGTCACCCTTTCTCTTGGATTTAACCCAACGTTGGCTTTACCAAACGCGCTGGGTAGATTTAGCAGAAATTGAAAGCCTCAGTCCCGAGACAGCGAGAGTTATTCAGCAAGTCTGTCAACAGAAGAACCTGAAAACTCCTAGATTGGGCATTATTAACGACCAAAACCCCACAGCTTTTACTTACGGCTCACTGCCTAATAGCGCTCGGTTAGTCGTCAGCCAAGGGCTTTTCACTTATCTAGATGATGATGAAATTGCTACTGTCTACGCTCACGAATTAGGGCACATCGTCCATTGGGACTTTGCAGTGATGACAGCAGCTTCTACCCTAGTGCAAATTTGCTACTTAATTTACAGTACAGCCAACAGATTTGGTCGTGGTGGCGGCGATAGTAAAATCAAAGACGCCTTGCAGACGGCTGCCCTTGTTGCATATATATTCTATATTGTCGGCACTTACCTACTACTGTATCTTTCCCGTACAAGAGAATACTTTGCTGACCATTTTGCTGCGGAAACCACGGGCAATCCCAATGGACTGTCCCGCGCTTTGGTGAAAATTGCCTACGGCATTTTGGAAGAAGGCTCTCGGACGCAAGAACCTAGCCGTTTAATTGAAGGAACGCGCGCCTTAGGCATTTATGACCCAAAAGCTGCTGCTTCTACTGGAACCGCCTACCGTATTGCTTCCGATCCCCAAAAAATTGGTCGCGTCTTTTTGTGGGATATATTTAACCCTTGGGGCTGGTGGATGGAGTTAAATTCCACTCACCCACTCACTGGTAAACGAGTCCGCGCCCTTAGCACCTATGCAGAACAGTTGGGATTACCAATTGAGTTTGATATGGGGCGAGTCATGGGTGAAGGAAAGAATCTCAATCGAAGTAAGCTTTACGGTAATTTCTTTTTAGATGTAGTGCTGTACGGCGCTGAAACCATCGGTTTTATAGTTGGCTTGGTCATAGGCATTATTCTATTGTCTAGTTCCCCTCATTTCGGTTTGGTATTTGGCGCACCACTTATTGGCTTAGGCTTAGGAATCGTGGTCAAAGCCTTGGTAATGTTCCCAGACTATAAACAAGCACCGGAAACGGACATTTTAACTCTGATGTCAGACCCCTATGCCAGTCCGTTGCGGGGTCAACCTGCAAAACTGCAAGGACAACTTATAGGTCGCGGCGACGCAGGGAATAAATTTGGTTCTGATTTAAAAATTCAAGATCGTAGTGGGATGCTTTATCTACACTACGCCTCACGTTTTGGACCCATCGGCAATTTCTTGTTTGGCATGAAGCGAGTGCAAAGCTTGATTGGTGAACAAGTGGGGGCTGTGGGTTGGTTCCGTCGTGGGGTTGCTCCTTGGATGGATCTGATTCAACTCCAGAGCGATAGTGGTACGGTTGTCAATAGTTACCACCGCTTCTGGTCATTTATTCTGGGTGGTGGAACAATTATCTTGGGATTGGCCTTGACGATATTTATAAGCAGCAGTTAGCCTGTTCCCAGAGCATTTCTAATTTATCCAAGCTGTAATTTGCTAGGGGCAGTGAATCACTGCCCCTATTTTTTTGTAGCAAATGGCCTTTTACCTCCTGAAGAAACTACGGTAGTTGCGATCGCCTTTAAAACTCTAGCTTAGACGCTAGCAACGCACTAGTTTTTTCTCTATCTAAAGGACGTGAGAACAAGTAACCTTGGGCTTGGTCACATTCCAACAATCTAAGTTGTACCAACTGGTTGATCGTTTCTACCCCTTCCGCAACTACACTCATCCCTAGGTTGTGCGCCAAGGTAATAATGGCTCGAATAATGGCCAATTGGTCACCATCGCGATCGATTTGATTGACAAAAGAGCGGTCAATTTTTAGAACATCAATAGGGAAATGGTGCAAATAAGCTAGGGATGAGTAACCTGTCCCAAAGTCATCAATACATAATTGCAGACCAAAAGCTTTGAGTTTTTCCAGAACAGTAGCAGCCTTTTCAGGGCTAGTGATAATTGCACTTTCAGTGATTTCTAGCTTTAAGCTACTGGGATCAAGACCAGTCTCTTGCAGAATTTGGTCGATTTGCTCAACTAGATGGGGTTGAGAAAACTGTTTACCAGAAAGGTTGACATTGATCGTCAAGGGCTTCATTGCTGGAAATTGTAGCTGCCACTGCCGCAACTGTTGGCAAGATTCACGTAGTACCCATTGACTAATCGGGACGATTAGCCCAGTTTCTTCGGCTACTGGAATAAACTCACTTGGTGAGATGAGTCCTCGTTCTGGATGCTGCCAGCGAACTAGGGCTTCAAATCCTGTAATCTTTCCTGTGGCAACGGACACAATTGGCTGATAGAAAACTTGCAACTCCTGACGCTCTATTGCCCAGCGCAAGTCGGTTTCTAACTGCAAAAGCGCTACTGCTCGGTCATACATAGTAGTGTCAAAGACAATATGCCAAGCTTTACCCTGCTCTTTAGCACGGTACAGGGCAGTATCAGCATCTCGGAGCAAATCAGCAGGTTGATTATAGCCAGTCGTACTTAAGGCAATGCCAATGCTGGCAGTTGTAAATACTTCATATCCATGTAAGTTGAACGGTAACTTGAGTAATTGATGGATTTGTTCCGCTATCCGGGTAGCGTCGTCAATGCTTTTAATGTCGGAAAGCAAGATTGTAAACTCGTCTCCGCCTAAACGAGCCACAATATCTTCAGACTGTAGACAGCTTTGCAGGCGTTGGGCAAATGCTACCAGTAGTTGATCGCCAACCAAGTGTCCGAGGCTATCATTGACAACTTTAAAACGATCGAGGTCTAGAAATAGAACGGCAAATAAGTCATCTGGGTAGCTCTTTACTCTTTCTATGGCTTGTCCTAACCTGTCCATAAATAAAACTCGGTTGGGCAACCCAGTAAGAGCATCGTAGAACGCATGGCGGACTAACTTCTCCTCCATCTGTTTACGCTCAGTAATATCTGTAGCAATTCCCTCGATGCGAACAGGCTGACCACTAGTGTTATAGGTCAAATGGCTGCGGTTCAAGAGCCAGCGTACCTGTCCATCAGGTCTGATAATTCGGTATTCTAGTTCTTGATTTCCAGTCAAGAATAACGGTTGAATTGCAGCCTGAACCCGTTGTTGATCCTCTGGGTGAATGACTTCAAACCAAAGGTTCAAGTTATCAAAGAATTCAGATGCCGGACGACCATAAATCTTTAGGACAGCAGGATTGAGATAGAGGGTCTCAAAAGTATCGGCTGAAATCGACCAGACGACATCTTCAATAGAACACAAAATTCCATCCAGACGTTGTTTGCTTTCCTGTAAAGCGTCTTCTGCCAGTTTGCGATCGGTGATGTTAGTAATCATCCCTAAGACCCCAGCATAATTCCCTTGCTCGTCAAACATTGGGGCACAAGAAACGATGGCCCACAAATCTGAGCCGTCCTGACAGCGGAATTTGAAATCATGTGTCTCGTTAATTCCCTGATGACGACGCTCAAGGTAGGTGTTAGCAATCTCCACCCCCTCTGCATCCATAAAGGAGAACAGCGTCGCACCCAGCATCTGGTCTGTCGTGTAGCCCAACATAGTTGCCATCTGTTGGTTGACAAAGGAGGTCTGGTTATTCTCATCAAGTACCCAGATGCCTTCAGTTGCCGTTTCCACAATGCGGCGATACTGTTCTTCTCGCTGCCGTAAAGTCTCAAGAGCCTGCAAATGCTCGGTAATATCGGTCTGAACACCAATAAAGTGAGTTAAATACCCAAGGGCATCAAACACAGGAGCTAGGTAGAGTTCATGCCAAAACAGAGTCCCGTCTTTACGATAATTGCGTAAAATAACATGGCATTCTCTTTGTTCTTGTATGGCTGTACGCAACTCGCTTAAGGCTGGCTGGTTATGGTCGGTTCCGCGTAAGAAGCGGCAGTTACGTCCAATGACTTCATCTGCGGAGTAGCCTGTAATGGCTTCAAAAGCTGGATTGACGTAAATAATTGGATTGTCTGGTTGATTGGGATCTGTGAGAATAATCCCGTTACTGCTAGCAGCGATCGCACGTTCCATCAGATGTAAGCGTGTCTCTGGCTGCTGGAGTGCGATCGCTGGTGCTTGGGCAAAAGCAGGGTTTACATATTCCAACTTTGCCTGAACATCTGTAATTTCAATTGCATCTCCTAGCTTTTGGGTGTTCATATCCATGAATATGAACAGCGCCACCAGCTTACCCTCGTAATTAACGACTTTGGCAGAAATTTTAGATGTAAAGGTATCTCCGTTAACTCTTTTGAGTTGTACTGCACAATGCTTAACGGAATTGCCACTTTGAAGCTGACTAGCCAACTGATTCCACTCTCCAGGATTGGCGTAAAAATCAGGGGTGATTTTGTCGAGGGTTTTGCTCGACTCAACTCCAAAAAAAGGTTCTAAATTCTGGTTTTTAAATAAAATTTGATTGCTTTCCAAGCACACAATTGCGACAGGAAATGGGCTGAGTTCTGCAAACGAGTTGAGTAGTTCTTGCCAATCTAGTTTCGACTGCTTACAAGCCTCCACTTCCGCAAGTAACATTCGACTCGAATTTTTGCACTCAGCAGTGCACTCCTTAATTAAGGGTGCTAGGTTTTTGTTAAGATTGCTTAACCTATTCTGATTTTTATACACGTAGCCTTGAGTAAAAACCATTGTTATAGTTTTATAAATTGCCACAAAAAATCAGCCAAACTTCAACCCTGCCGACAAGCTCTGACAACTTAACTTACAGTACTCATACACCAGTAGAAGAGAAAGGCAGTGATTTTGCTTTTATAAATCTAGAAATTTAATTGATTCTCAAGGAAATTTTGTAGCATAAAGCACAGCTATCCGAAAACAGCATAACTGCTTCGGGTTAGGCATCTCCGAATTTATAAGTGCTAAGTATTGTTTGTCAAAGTTAATTCTTAAGCTATTCTTAACTTTACTTCTTTAGATAGATTTAATTATATTTTTCACAAAAACTTTATATATGTATGGCATTCCTATTTGATTTATGAACTTACTCTAGAGGCAGGGAACAAGAAAATAGGAAAGAGAGGAATAGGCGATTTTTTCAAAAATAAAACTGGATTCTAAATCTATAGAATTTCTTAACTTTTGCTGTATCCCTGTTGCTCCCATGTAGGCAGAGATTTTCCTTTAGCCAATTCTTGCACAATATAAAATCGGCGATCGCGCTCAGTAAGTAACGACGCAAAATTAATTACAGTCATTGCGAGCGTTTGCAGCGGACATTGTGTAATTAGTTATTGAAAAGAATTTAGATAGTGCGGAATTCCCCGATACTGAAGTTGCGCCAGCACCTTAGCCTCACGCTCAAATAACTCTAAAACTTTCCAGTTGCTTGTTTGCTGAAGCGATATAACTTTTAGTGCCACAGTGACACTTGACTCAGTTAAATCTTCCGCAGCATAGGTAATACCGCTATTTCCTTCACCCAAAATATCAATAATGCGATCGCGATCGCTCAGGGGCTGCTTTGCAGGATCGACGATCGTATCACCTGGTTGATGCAATGACACGCGCACAATGGTTCCTACCGACTCAATACTAATTTCAGTATTCCCAAAATCAGTTTTGTGATTTTAGTTCTAAGCATAAATTAAGAAAAAATGGCAGCATGTCCTAACATTAAAAAGCCTAAAAATTTATAAAGAAACTCACCTAAAATCCTGTATCCGAGGAAACATAATTAATAGATTTAAGCAAATTTTTTCTGAGCTTAAGGAGGACCTGATGGTTACAGCAACAGTACCAGGACAACAGGTCAAAATCGGCCCAACCCAGCTGCTGATTAATAACGAGTGGGTAGAAAGTGTCAGCGGCCGTCGATTTGAAACTATTAACCCAGCTACAGGCGAAACTACCTGTACAGTAGCAGAGGCAGACGCTCCAGATGTGGATAAAGCTGTGCAAGCAGCCCGTAAAGCCTTTACCAGTGGGGACTGGCCCAAGATGTCTGCAACTAAGCGCGGCGAGTTACTTTACAAACTAGCTGACTTAATTGAGCAGAATATTGATGAGTTGGCACGGCTGGAAACTCTAGATAATGGCAAGCCTGTACACGATGCTTTGGGTGACTTGGGATTAGTCATCGCTTGCTACCGCTACTACGCAGGCTGGGCGGATAAAGTGCAAGGCAAAACCATCCCGATTAACGGCCCTTATTTCTGCTATACACGCCATGAGCCTGTGGGTGTGGTTGGTCAAATTATCCCGTGGAATTTCCCACTATTAATGCAGGCGTGGAAACTAGCACCAGCTTTGGCTACGGGTAATACTGTGGTGATGAAAACGGCTGAACAGACACCTTTATCAGGACTGCGGGTAGGGGAGTTGATTGTTGAGGCTGGCTTCCCGCCTGGTGTGGTGAATCTGTTATCAGGATACGGCCCAACTGCCGGGGCGGCGATCGCTCGCCACATGGATATTGACAAAGTAGCGTTTACTGGGTCAACTGAAGTCGGGCATCTGATTATGGAAGCAGCTGCCAAGAGTAACCTGAAGCGCGTCACTTTGGAACTGGGTGGTAAGAGTCCTAACATCGTCTTTGCTGATGCTGATATGCGTCAAGCAATAGAAGGTGCCCACCAAGCTTTATTCTTCAATCAAGGTCAATGCTGCTGCGCTGGTTCGCGGTTATTTGTGGAAGAACAATGTTACGACGATTTTGTCGCCTTGGCTGTAGAAAGAGCTAAAAAGCGAGCTGTTGGCGATCCTTTTGATAAAAACACAGAACAAGGCCCGCAAGTAGACAAAGAACAATTCGACAAAGTAATGGGTTACATCGAGTCAGGAATGCGAGATGGTGCCCAAATGCTTTGCGGTGGTAGCCGTGTAGGAGATAAAGGTTTCTTTATTGCACCCACAGTCTTTACTGATGTCCGCGATGACATGAAGATTGCTCAAGAAGAAATCTTTGGCCCTGTGATGAGCATCATCAAATTTAAGAGCATTGATGAGGTGATTCAACGGGCAAACAACACCATGTATGGACTCGCCGCCGCCGTGTGGACTCAGGATATTACCAAAGCCCACGCGATCGCAAATAATGTTCGTGCTGGTACAGTTTGGGTCAACTGCTACGACATTTTCGACGCCGCCGCACCTTTTGGTGGATTCAAGCAGTCTGGTATTGGTCGAGAATTGGGCGAGTACGGCTTGCAACAATACACCGAAGTTAAAACCGTTACCATCAAATTGTAAATCTGTTTTTTGATGCCCTAGCGTTAGTTGAGTCTGAGCCTGATTTATCCCCCCTTATCCCTTTGAAAAATTGGGTGTAAGGGGGGTTATGAATGTGATATTTGTGATGGGTTGGGAATGATATATAGATATTGCATACAACCCCAAGAAAATTATTATGATAACTGCAATCGCTAGTAGATTTCGCCAATTTAGGATTGGGTGGAAGAGCCAGATTGCCTACTTGTACAGAGGTTACGGTAAAAACAAAAGCAGACATTCCTCAAGGCATATCTGGCTAGCATTATTAAGCGGACTGATGGCGATGTTGCTGGTGCTGTCGGTAGTGAACCCCGGACTAGCTCAAAAACCACCTGAACCATCAACAAAATCATTTGTAGTAGCCACACGTGTAATCCCACCTTTTGTATTTGCCAATAAAGGTGAACTATCTGGCTTCAGTATTGACCTCTGGCGCAGCATTGCTACTAAGTTAGGTATGGAGTCTAAATTTGTTGAGTATTCAACTGTACCGGATTTGCTCTCTGCTGTTAAAGATGGCCAAGCAAACTTAGGAATTGCAGCAATCTCCATTACCGCCGAACGACAGGAAAATTTTGATTTCTCTTTACCGATGTTTGCGGCTGGGCTTCAGATTATGGTACGACCCCCAGAAGCTAATGGCAGTGCCTTTTCTAATATTTTGCAATTGTTGTTTTCTACGACTCTTTTGCAGGTATTTGGCATTGCTTTGCTGCTGATTGTCGTAGCAGCTCATGTAATTTGGTTGTCTGAACGCAATCACAAAGAAGGAATGATTGATAAATCATACTTCCCGGGAATTTTCAAAGCCTGTTGGTGGGCAGCTGCAACATTAGCAACTCAAGCCGACGAAATGCCCAAGGGTGTACTGGGACGGGTAATAGCTATTATTTGGATGTTTATCGGCGTTTTGTTCGTAGCCTACTTTACAGCCGCCGCTACCACTTCGCTAACTGTGCAGCAGCTTCAAGGAGATATTAGGAGTGTAGACGATTTACCGGGTAAGGTAGTAGCAACAACTGCTGGTAGTACAGCAGCGAAATATCTGCGTGAACATAAGATTTCAGTCCTAGAAGTACCTAAAATTGAGCAAGCTTACAATGCTCTACAAACTAAAAAAGCTGATGCTGTGGTGTTTGATGCTCCCGTACTTCTGTTTTATGCTGCTAATCAAGGTCAAGGCAAAGTAGAGGTTGTTGGTAGTGTTTTCCGTGAAGAAAACTACGGTATTGTCCTGCCTAATAACAGTTCGTACCGCAAACAAATTAATAGTGCATTGTTGAGTCTCAGAGAGGATGGCACTTATCAATCGCTTTATGATAAGTGGTTCGATGCCAAGAAATCTTAATTTAGGCATTGGGAATAACGATCGCATTGCAGGTCGATGCATTAACATAACAAGTCAATGCAATTCAATTACAGGGCGATGCATTAACATAACAAGCCAATGCAATTCAATTACAAGGCGATGCATTAACATCACAAGCCGATGCAATTGAATTGCGGGGCGATGTATTAACATCACAAGCCGATGCAATCGCATTGCAGGGCGATGCATTAATATAACAAGCCGATGCAATTCAATTACAGGGCGATGCATTAACATCACAAGCCTATAACTTATTTCTGCCCTCTGCCCGGTTGTTGAGCGTAGTCGAAACACTGCCTTTCCAAACTTACCCTTCCTGAGCAATTTGCGCTTTTGCTTGTTGCCACAAAGCTTCTAACTCTTCCAAACTGTAATCTGAAAGGGGGCGGTCAACAACTGCCTCCATTTTTTGTAACCGTTGGATAAATCGCTGATTTGTGCCTTGCAAACCAGCGCTAGGATCGAGGTCATGCCAACGGGCTAGCTGAATAGCTGCAAATAGTAAATCGCCTAATTCTGCTTGTTGTGCTTCCGGGGTTTCTTCCGCTAAAGCTTGTTGAAATTCTGCCAACTCTTCATGAAACTTAGCCCACACCCCGTCAATATTTTCCCATTCAAACCCCACCGCCGCAGCTTTTTCGGAAATCTTCATCGCCGCCATTAATGGCGGAAGGCTACGCCCATAGCGACTGAGTTTAGCACTGAGTTTTTGATTTTCTGGAGATGGTTGACCCTTTTCTGCGGCTTTGATTTCTTCCCAGTTTTGCCGCACCTCATCGACACTCGCCACCGTCACATCACCAAACACATGGGGATGACGGCGAATCAACTTTTGCGAAATGCCTTCAGCGATTTCTTTAAGAGAAAATTGTCCTGATTCGCTAGCGATTTGAGCTTGCAATACTACCTGTAATAATAAATCTCCTAATTCTTCTGCGATCGCTTTTTGCTCGCCACTCTTGATCGCATCCACCACTTCATAAGCTTCCTCAATTACATAAGGTGTCAAACTCTCCGGTGTTTGCGCTAAATCCCAAGGACAACCACCATCAGGCGATCGCAACTTTGCCACCACCTCAATTAATTCTTGTAACGCCGCTAAAGTATTATTCATAGTCATTTGTTATTAGTCATTTGTTGTTAGTCCTTTGTCATTAGTCAAGAGTCAATAGGCAAGAGTCATCATTCATTATTCTCCCTTGTCCCCTTGCCCCCTTGTCCCCCTTGTCCCTACGTCCCCGCGTCTCCGCGTCTTCGCCCCCGTAACCCGCCGACCTGTTTTAGTTGATTTACGTTTCTTAATTTTGCCACTGGGAAGTAAAGCACGGATGCCTTGTTTTTTGACACGCTTGTATGCCGAACCGCCCCAATCGCTGAGAGAATGGCTCATAGCACCGAGTTCCATACCCAAGAATAAGGCGAGGAATTCAGTACTATAACTCGTTAGCGATCGCTTGACTGTTCCACCGACGTTTTGCCAAATAAATGCAATATTCCAGAGCTTTTCAGCAATTGCTAATACGAAAATTGTCACAATAGCTAGCAAGCAACTCAGATAAAGTACTCGTAGCGTCGTCCCAATAATTGGCCCGTGGGATAAAAAAGAGCGATGACGCAAACTTTTTTGATAAGGTAGCCAAATCCAGCGTAAGAAACCCCAGCGTTGGTATTGAATCGAGTAAATATCTAAATCTGGGCCGAACATCAGCCCACCAAACAGAAACCCGCCGGAAACGAGTAAAGTCACATTGCTACTGCGAGTCTGCCAGAAAGTCACACCCGCCACAAACGGCAGAGCATACAGCGTAATGCTATCGTGCGTTCGACCAGAGGGCATCTGAAGGTTCTCAAAAATTTTTTCTCAAAAATACTAGCGCGATTAGAATTATTTTGCTATATTGTTTAATTGTGAATGCAATGGGCGGTTAGCTCAGTTGGTAGAGCGCCTGCCTTACAAGCAGGATGTCATCAGTTCGAGTCTGGTACTGCCCATCACGTTAATTAAGGCTAGAGACAGGTTAAAAGCTGTTTCTAGCCTTTTTAGGCATCAAATAAAAATAAGTAATGCGAGCATCTTGCTCGCGCGGGCAAGATGCTCGCATTACAAATATTAAATTGTTCAACTTATTTTTACACGACTCCTTAGCTGTCTTGGAGATTGGATAACATAACATCGCGCTTGCTGTCATCGAGTGCGGTGAATTTTGGTTTTTGTGTGCGCTTGCACTTATAGCCAGCAATCAGTATCTCATCAATTACTTGCTTTGGGGAATGCGATATTAACTGGGCTAGCATTGCCCACCCTAAACCTGAGTGCAATCGCCCTAGTTAATAAAAAATCCTGAGAGGAAAAGTTGCATTACTAAGAGCAATAGCGCAACGCTCAACCTAGGCGATCGCACAGCTACAACTGAAGAAGCTGCATAAATTTGCGTGTATCACTGTTTAGCTCATGCTTTGGAGCCTACGGCTAGCACCACAGAAGCAGGAATTTCAATACCACTGTCAGTAGCGTATTTCTTTGCTCCCTCGATAATTGCGTTTTCAATATTTTTTCGTTGTTCTTCACTTTGCTTTGCTAGCATCGGCCCAAGGCGCGCCGTACTTGAAACTACCGTTAGTATTACATCTTCAGGTGTGGGGAAAGTCCACAATATAGGCAGTTCGGTGACAGATACTGATGTGAATCCGCCAATTCTCAAGGCTGTTTCACATTCTGCGGGGTCGCCAAAGCGGAACAGGGGCGGTCCCGGAGGTAGATCTACGTTGATGCTACCGTGAGTTTGCACTGAGCCTAAAACCAGTTTCATGAAAGGATTACGCGTCGGCGGTGTCCAGCAGGTAAAGGCATAGCGCCCTCCTTGTTTGAGTACTCGCCAGGATTCAGCGATCGCTTTTTCTGGATCGGGAAAATGGAGGATGCCTAAGTTGCAGACGATCGCTTCAAACCTACCAGACTCAAAAGGCAGATTTTCAGCGTCTCCAGTATAAAATTCTGCTTCTGGACACCGCGATCGCGCAATGAATACCATATTTTCTACAAAGTCTAATCCAGTAACTATGGCTTGCCTTCTCACTGCGGCAGCACTAAGCCACCCAGTCCCGCAGGCGACATCCAGTAATTGAGTACCATACCCCGTCTTGACTGCATCTAAGATGGTTTCATTTACCTGAGATGTAACTTGTGCGATCGCGCGATCGTATCTTTGCGCCACTCTAGAGAATCCGTCATGCTCGAATTGCTTAAAAGCTTCGCGATCTGTGGGAGGATAATCCGTCATTTTCTACCTCCTGAGTACTTGCTTGCATTGAGAAAATTTAAACCTAAGAAAAGCGCCGCCACACTACCTGCTACAGCAATTTCACCTTGAGCAATTTTCTCTAAAACTGTTTCTACAGGAATTAATATAACTTCTATTTCTTCTGTAATATCTAACTGTTGTTCTCTAACTTCTATGACATTTTCTGCTAAAAATAAATGGATTTGATTAGTATCTTTACTGGGCTTATCGTATAGTGTGGCGATTTTTCTCACTTGTTGAGTAATATAACCAGTTTCTTCTACCAATTCTCTAATTGCTGCTACTTCGGCGCTCTCTTGTTTTGGATCGAAGCTGCCTGCTGGAAGTTCTATAAAAAATTCACCTACAGCGTGTCTATATTGACGAACAAATACAATTTCTTGATTGCTAGTTATCGGTAAAATTAAAGCTACTTCTGGTTTGAGATTAACAAAATAATCATCGATAACTGTCCCATTAGGTAATTCTATTTCATCTTTTCTCACCTTACACCAAGGATGATCCAATACCATCTTTGATTTTAGGATTGTCCATTTTTTGAGTTTTTGCATAAATACTTTATTTGATTTGTCTACTTACTGATAGAGGTAGGCAATATATTTTTTAGAGCCTGATTTAGGTTTACTATATAATCTGGCAGAAATATCTATAAATTTTGGTAATTAAAAGTGTGTAAAAAAGTATAACAGATGTATAAAACTAACTAAGCTTTAGACTTACACTGTGATATTTGTGTTATTTGCCTTAGCTTTAGATAGAAATATTTATGGAAATTCAGGTTCAAATATTTACTGTCAACAAGCGGTTTCCCTTGACGATTAGTCGGGGTACAACTGCACAGACAACAAATATATGGGTGAGTGTTTCCCAGGATGGGATTGAAGGCTGGGGGGAGGCGTCACCATTTGGTGTCGGTAATCATTCGCAATCAACCGATAAAATCAAATATGCTTTGCAGCAACTTACACCGATGTTGCAAGCTTTTAGCCCGTTGCAACGGCAGCAAGTTGAGCAAGAGTTAATAACAGTGCAGGTTCCTTCTTCAGTTAGGGCGGCGCTGGATATGGCCATGCACGACTGGCTAGGTAAGCGTGTAGGCTTACCGCTGTGGCAACTCTGGGGACTAGATCGCAATGTCATAGTACCAACTTCAGTAACCATTGGTATAAATTCTCCCGAAGGAGCGCGAGCTAGGGCACGAGACTGGTTACAATTTACAGATGTCCGTCTTTTCAAGGTGAAGCTAGGTAATCCGGATGGCATAGATGCAGATCGGAAAATGTTATTAGCACTCAGAGAAGAAGCACCAAATTTGGATTATTTTGTTGATGCTAATGGTGGTTGGAGTTTGAGCGATGCTATTGAAATGTGTAGTTGGCTAGCTGATTTAGGTATAAAGTATGTAGAACAGCCACTGCCACGGGGAGAGGAAACAAGTTTAGCAGCATTAAAGGAGCATACGCCTCTGCCGATTTTTGTTGATGAAAGTTGCTTTACCAGCACTGATATTCCCCAACTAGCAAACTATGTGGATGGCATTAATATCAAACTTATGAAATCAGGAGGCTTAACAGAAGCAATACGAATGGTACATACAGCAAAAGCCTATGGTTTGCAAGTTATGTTTGGTTGCTATTCTGATAGTTCGCTAGCGAATACAGCAGCGGCACAGCTAGCACCTCTAGCTAATTATTTAGATTTAGATAGTCATCTCAACTTAATCGACGATCCTTTTACAGGTGCATCGATTCAACAAGGGAGAGTTTTGCCCAACGATTTACCAGGTTTGGGGGTACAACATAGTGCGTCTGCCACTTAATCAACGAATAGCTATTTTGCTGCATGAGGGAACTGCTGGAACTCAGGGCAAAACAGGGTTGTCACTTTTACGCTACAGTGAAGCCCCAATCGTCGCCGTTATCGATCGCGAATGTGCAGGAAAATCTTTACCAGAAATTACAGGTATTAAGCGTGATGTTCCGATTGTGACATCAGTAGCTGCATCTTTGGAATACAAGCCACAAGTTTTGGTAATTGGCATTGCTCCCAAAGGCGGTGCTGTGCCAGATGATTACTGGCATGAAATTAAAGATGCCCTAGAAGCTGGGATGTCATTGGTGAACGGTTTACACACACCATTGGCAACCATGCCAGAGTTAAATGCACTGCTGAAACCGGGGCAATTAATTTGGGATGTGCGCAAAGAACCACCTAATATAGGTGTTGCTAGTGGACTAGCGCGCACCCTCCCTTGTCGGCGGGTGTTGACTGTGGGAACTGACATGGCAATTGGTAAAATGTCAACCAGCCTAGAAATGCATTGGGCATCACGACTTAGGGGTTGGCGTTCTAAATTCTTAGCCACTGGTCAAACTGGTGTGATGTTAGAAGGAGATGGTATAGCCTTGGATGCCGTGCGGGTAGATTTTGCTGCTGGTGCTGTCGAACAAATGCTGATGCGCTATGGCAAAAACTATGACATTGTGCATGTGGAAGGACAAGGTTCACTGTTGCATCCAGGCTCAACGGCAACTCTGCCTTTAATCCGTGGTTCCCAACCAACTCAACTCATATTAGTTCATCGGGTGGGACAAACTCATAACCGCAATAATCCTCATGTACCGATTCCGCCTTTACCAGAAGTGATTCGGCTTTATGAAACTGTTGCTAGTGCTGCCGGTGCCTTTGCACCTGTACGTGTAGTCGCTATAGCGTTGAATACTGCTCATTTAGATGAGCTTGCGGCTAAAGAAGCGATCGCACAAACCACACAACAAACAGGTTTACCCTGTACTGATGCAGTACGTTTTGACGCTAATGTCCTGTTGGATGCAGTGATGAAGAATTAGTTCTACTGTTGCTTGAAATCCAATAAATTTGTCAACTCGCTACCACAAGCGGGTTATTTTTTATCTGTGTTTATACTTTAAAACAAGAATGCGACACATGGATAATAAGCTAACCCGCCTTTAAGTTGCAGAATCCCTAGCCTCAGAAAGACGCGGCGACGCGGAGAAAGGGAGACGCAAAGATGCAATTTTAATGATTATTAGCTTATCAAATCTTAAAAGTTTCTTCCAGAGAAAATGAATTTCCTAATTACCTGTGAGCGACTGCTTCCTCTAAAGTAGGTTCTTTCAGTGTAAACTCATCAATAAGCGTCACAATAATAGCCGCAGCTGGAACAGCAAGCAGCACACCAATAAATCCAAATAACCTACCCATGACTAGAAACGTCAAAATCACCATCACAGGGTGGATATTAACTTGCTGACCCATTACCAATGGTTGAATAATGTGGGCATCTATCTGATTCATCACTAAAAATAGTATCAGAACAAATACCAGTTTTAACGGTGAAATGCTTAGTGCCACTAAAGCGGGTAAAAAAGTACCGACAATGGAACCAAAGTAAGGAATAATCTCGAATAAACCCGCGATAATTCCAAAAGGAAGCGCTGACGGAATTCCCAAAATCCAAAGTCCAAAAGTTGCGCTAGCACCAAGAAATAACATGGCAATTCCTGTGCCAAAAATCCAACCACGCAGTCTTGTCTCGCAAGCTTTAAGGATTCGATTAAACCGTTGGTGATGTCGGCGAGGTACTAACCTTAAAATCCCATTGACTAAAGAATTAGGGTCGTAAGCCATGTATAGCGCTAGAATTAGCGTTGCTAATAACTCTAGTGTTAAGTTAAAAGCTTGTCCCAAAAAGACTGGTACTCCCCCCAATAAATGGTTAGTAAAATTCCGCAGTTGTATTAGTGCTTGAGAGATGTCAGGAATAAAAGTGAATCTGCGGCGCAGTTGTTCAACATCTCCTGTTAATGTATTGAGGTAAGTTGGCAATGTAGCTAGTAATTTTTGAGACTCTACTGTCACGCTAGGAATGACTACAGTCGCAAGCAATAAGCCAAAGCCCAAAATTAATCCAATTAATAGTACAACAGCAACATCCTGTGATTTAACCAGATTTTGCAACAAACGCAGCATTGTTCGCAAAACTAAAGCAATTAATGCCGCAATAGCTACTAGCTCTAACACTGGCAAAAGTTGATACAGGATGTAAAATGCTACCGCAAGCATTACTGCTAATGGTGCACCACGAGTGAACTGAGACCATCCATTGTCGGTATCTCTAGAATTTGCCATTGCTATTATTTATTCCTATGCATCATCACGCCATTTGTTTTGGACATGATTGAGACCTTTAGTAAAATAAGGAAAGGTGGTTTTTTCTTATAACGGTAGAATAGGCACTATCCCGTCATCTAACAATCTCTCACTTGAGATATCTGCCTTCTCTCGATAGATAGAGGAGTAGTAATAGCTTTCACCTAATACCATCATTTTTGCAAGCGATCGCAGGTAGCACAGGCTACGATATTAGCCTCACAGGCCTCAAACAAAGTTAAGATTTCGCTGCCATAAATTTAAATCCTTTTAGACAAATTTCTACATTCATAGCAAGTATTTATGCTTAACAATCTTGTTGGGCAGATTGGCTTGTAAAATGGAAGATTTTTTCCATCGCAGTTTTTTTAACTATTGGTTAATTTCTTGACTGAATTAGTTGCATTTATCTATTACTATTAGCAAACTAACAATCTTTGGCTATTTATACCAAAGATATTTCTACGTGAAATACTGTTATTTATTTACTCATCTACCTTAGTTTAATCAACTCGACTTCACTAAATTTTTGAGATAAATACCATACATGAATAAAAGTCAACGTCAAAAAACTGCTCTTATTACTGGAGCCTCTAGCGGTATTGGCTACCAACTAGCATATATTTTTGCCCGGAATCGTTACAATCTTGTGTTAGTAGATAAAAAAGAAGAAAAACTTAATGAAATGGCGGATGAATTCCCACAAAAGTTTGACATTTTTGTCAAAATTTTTGCTAAGGATTTATCTATACCAACATCTCCAGAAGAAATTTTTCGAGATTTACAAAAAGCATCTATCAAGGTTGATGTGTTGGTGAACAATGCTGGATTCGGTACTTATGGAGTATTTGCTGAAACAGACCTCACTACTGAACTAAATATGCTACAGGTCAATATAGTGAGTCTCACCCATTTAACAAAGTTATTCCTTAAGGATATGGTAGAGCAAGGTTATGGAAAAATATTAAATGTTGCCTCAGTTGCTGCCTTTCAACCAGGACCTTTAATGGCAGTTTATTTTGCTACTAAAGCCTATGTTTTATCATTTTCAGAAGCAATTGCCAATGAATTAGAGGGTACAGGTATCACCGTAACTGCTCTTTGTCCAGGGCCAACAGCAACGGAATTCCAACAAGCAGCTGCGATGAAAGATTCCAAGATTTCTAGCGTTAGTAGAATGATGGATACAGAAACTGTTGCCAAGATTGGTTATCGCAGTTTAATGGCAAACAAAACAGTTGTAGTTCCTGGCTTAAGAAATAAGATATTGGCTGAAAGTGTAAGATTTACACCCAGAAGCTTGGTAACAAAAGTTGTCAAAAGTATGCATGAAATCAAAAAAAACTAGTGCAGCCAAGTTATACCAATTCTCTAAAAGAAAGGAACAGATGATGACGCAGAGACTTATGTGTAGCTATGCGTTAATGTAGATAGTAACGCAATCAGAAATACGGTGCGTTACGGCTATTTCTCACTTGCACAAATGCTCAAGCATTTATATAGCCGTAACACACACCCTACTCAACTTTACTAATGACTAAATATCTTCATTAACAATTAGGAATTATCTAATTTCAATTGTTGTAAAAGTTCAGTATTAATGGGCGATGTTGCTAGAATTTGATGCTTAATGCCTCCCCAGATATTTCCAGTGCAGGCGCGATGCAAGGCTAATAGTTCAGGAATTTGATGGGAAATTAAAACCTGTGGTGGAGCAAGTTGACCAAGCGATCGCGCACGATAGTAGTGATGCGACTGTGATAGGGCACGATCCAGTTGTTGGGCAATAATTTCTGGGGTTTCTTTGGCCGAATCGAGTAAAAGAACATAGTGCGGTAGATTGGCAACGGGAACTAAACTCTTAAAATGAGTTCCTTGTAAGTTCATGCTATTTAAAGCATCACCCACAAAACTTTCGTGCAACTTTTCGCCAACCAAATCACTGATGGCTTGATGTCGCCCAAGAAACTCTAAACAAGGAGTTTGGCGATACCAATGAGTCACGCGGACGCGATCGCCTATTCGATAACGGTACAAACCTCCCTTCTGTGACAAAATAATCGTGTATTCCTTTCCAATACTGAGTTCATGTAACTCATACACAGAACCAGTATCATCCTCGAACTCGAAAAAAACTTCATCAAGAACCGGAACATAGCCCCCAGCTACAATCAACGGAATCGTCATTGGGGCTTCGGTTGCTAGTAGCCCTTTACCTTGAAGTAACACACCTGGAAACTGCGATCGCAATCCCTTAGCTTGATCTGCTGCATTGGCGCTATCCCAACAAGAAATCAGCTTCAAGTTTGACCAAAGTTGTGTCCAAGGAATACTACTTTCGCTGAGGAGTTGCAAGCGATCGCGTGAAATGCGGTTGTGTAATTCGGCTTGCAATAACTCCTGATTTTCCTGAATGTGTTTTAAATGTACTTGCAGGAAACTAGGACTCCAAATACAAATAATTTCCAGTGATTCAGCCTGCAATAATGCCAAAGCCAGCTGATGTTTAAATAGCTGCGGGTCATGTAAGCGATTGAGTCCATTTGGCATCACCAACCAGGGACGCAGTACCCACCGCAGCCAAACATCTAGATAATCTAGATCATCCTGTAAAGATTGGGAATCAGGAGGATTTAATTGTGGTGAGATACAAGCGTAAAGCTTACCTGTGGAGAATTTAGGGCCATGTGCAATCAAATCATGCGCCCATACACAAAACATCTGATTGAAGGATCGCCGCAAAGACTGAGTGTAAGGAATCCATTTTGCCACCCCACTACTACCAGAGGTTTTTTCATAGAACAAAATTGGTTCGGGCGTGAGGGGAATTTGCTGAGGTTTGTTATGTCCTAAAATCCAAGGTTCGAGTGCGTCATAATCAACAATCGGCACACGTTGCCAATCTGCTACAGAACGAATTCCCAAAGCTTTACCGTACTCACTCTTAATCAGGCGATCGCAAATCTCTTTCTGTACAGATATCTGCATTGATTCAGGAGCGTTTAATGCTTGGTGGAATCGCCCTGCACTTGCTGCGAGGAGTTGCCCAAAAAGCTGAATAAATAGTTGCACAAAATTAAATTTATTGGTGTATAGAGGGAACAGGGAACGGGGAACGGGCAACAGAGAAACAAGGTGTGTAATTAATTCTTTTTAGGTACTTAATCGGACGCATGATATTAATTTGAATGTAGCTTAATTACGAATTAGTATTATGGCACCTGCTGGTTAGGAGAAAGGTTTGTGGCCATTGTTAAGAATGTGCCATCCCCAATGACTACACCAGGTGCGAAAATAGATCCGGCTCCCACAAAGACATCGTTGCCAATCTTGACTTTCTTGACATACAACATTAAGTTTTGCTTACGGGGCTTGATCACATGAGAAGAGATACCGACACGATGACCCATAATGACGCGATCGCCAATCTCTAGCAAACCGCGATCGGCAATCTCTAATCCTGGTGTCCAGTAGACATTTCGCCCCACTTTAGCACCCCACAATCGCAACCAAAACGAAAATGCTCCCGGAATCAGCCGCAGAACTGCTTCCAAAACAGGAATTGTAATATAAATTACCTGAATTTGATGACTACCCCACCAAGGGCTATATTCTTTCCCACATAAATAAGTAATGCCCTCCGGCACAGGATATACCCATTGATGCCAGCGGTAAACTATCACTGGTAAACCGTAAATAGAAAGCAACACAGCGAGAATACTGAAAATGCTAGGTGAATAGGCGAGGTATACTATTGCTGCCCCAGTTAGCATTAATATAAAAGTTGGAAAAAATGAAAGAATTGTACTTAAAAATGTCATGAAAATAAGTCAGTAAGTAGAGTGGGTATTGTCCAGCAAAACCCAGATATGGCGCTTCAAGATTAGTCATGAAAATGGGAACAAGAGTTTTTGAGTAAAGCTTAATGACATAGAAATCCCAATTGCAGATGGTGGTTCCTGACTTTCATAATAGGTTCCATGTAACTTATCCCAAATTTTCAGATTAGCGCCATAGTTGCAATTAAAAACTTCGTTACAATGATGCCATGCATGATCCTGGGGTAGAATTAAGCAAGGAAATAAAAATTGATAGAGCCAGTGATTTTTAGAAACTAGCAAGCGGCTATGTCTCCATAAATCCAGCGCAGAAGTAAGACTAACTCCAACTAAATAACCCGCTGGATCGGCTAATAGATATACAAACAAAGTATGTATCCATAAATAAACAATTAGCAAACTTGTCCAGAGGGTGTTACGAGAAGTTCCTAATACATCCATCTGTGTAACTGTATGATGCACTTGATGCGCTTGCCAAAACCATTTACTATGAAGTAAACGATGATTCCAATAATATAAATAATCAATTAAAACAAAACTGATAATAAAACTAAGAATTGGTGATAATTTTAAATAACCTTGTTGATTGGGTAATAAATTATTGTAAAGCCAATAAACTAAGGTCGCTTGTAGTAAAGGAATTAACATCCCTTGAATGGTTAAGCCTATAGCATCTAGTAACCAATCTTCACGACTTTTCACTTGGAGTTGAGTTCGACCAAAGCGATCGCAAATCGTCCACCCAACTAATCCTAGAAAAGTAACAAAAATTAAAATTTGTGCCAAGTTTTGGATATTCAAGTTCTTATATAGCATTTCCTAATTTCTTAATTGCCAATAAAAATCATCAAATTCGTATCAAATTTATTTTATTTCAACTAGTATTACCGTTTGATTATTGAAAAAATAGACTACTCCTCTACCTCGCTTTGTTGCTAAAGAACCTTGGAATTCAATTCCGAGGTTAATAACACAGAACTTCAGTTCTAAGTAAGATTACACAAGAGCACGATACTTCAGCTGTTACAAAAATGTAAGTAAAGGCAAAGGCTGGAAGCATGGAGCTATAAAAATGTACGTGCAAACAGGCTTCCCTAAGGGTAGCCACAGAGATGGGCTAAAGCAATTCAGTCCGGGTCGTCAGGCTGGCTTTGAGTAGCCCCAACATTCTATAGTGACGGCGCTATTTTGCGATCGTGGCTAAGTGCATGACGAAAGTTGTAGGAATATTTGCCTAATTGCTCAACAAAAGTTAGAGATTGCGTCCTTATTTAGTTGGTTGGAAAATTCAAGACGTTTTGTAGATGTATATTATGAAGAAAAATTTTAGTATAAAGATAGTTGTTTAAAGAATTAAAACCATATTTACGCAAAATTAACAACAATCAATAAAGTAAATATAGTGCTGTTTAGCAACTTGCTGACATTGGAAGAGAAATATTTGATGCAACTATACCTGACAAATTTACTCGCACCCAATGTTGCAATTACTACTCTTAAAAAAAGATTATAGCCATGTTAGGTAATCTCAAGCTGGCAACAAAATTTACCTTGCTCCTATTTGTCGTTTTCCTATGCACCATCTTAATTAGTGGGTTTGCTTTATCCAAAGTACTTGAGCAAAGAGCCGAAGATGAAGTCAATTATCGGGGACAAGTTCTAATACAAATGATGAACTCTGTCACGAACTATACTAATGATCATATCAGTCCCTTATTATCGTCCATCTCCGAACAACAGCCACAATTTACACCAGAAGTAGTACCCAGCTATTCCGCAAGAGAAGTTTTTGAAAATCTGCGCAATCATAAAGAATATGCAAATTTTCTTTACAAAGATGCCACAATTAATCCGACAAATTTACGGGATAAAGCTGACGATTTTGAAACAAATCTGATAGACAGTTTTCGCCAAGATCCAAAATTGGAAACTCTATCAGGTTTTAGGAATTTATTTGGAGAGCAATTATTTTACAGCAGTAGACCACTGGCGATTAAACAACAGAGTTGTTTGCGCTGTCATTCTACACCTGACCAAGCGCCTAAAAGTCAAGTGGCAACCTATGGCACTGAAAATGGGTTTAACTGGAAGCTCGATGAAATTATTGCCACTCAAATTATCTATGTTCCAGCTAGTAAAGTTTTTGAAAGTGCCCATCAGACTTTCTCTTTAGTTATCGGAATTTTTATTTTCATCTTTACAATAGTAATTCTTTTAATTAATTATTCTTTGAAAAAGAACGTCCTCCAGCCTATTAGACCAATGGCTAAATTGGCTGAGAAAATTAGTATGGATACAATTGATGGTGATACAGGAGATAAAGATTTAGAACTTACAAAATTGGCAGTGATTGCCAAGCGTACTGATGAATTAGGCAAGCTGGGCAAGGTATTTTATCGCATGGTGCATGAAATCCAAACTCGTGAGCAAGCCTGGAAACGACAGATGGAACAACTCCGTGTTCAAATTGACCAAACGAAGAAAAATCAGCAAGTCGAAGAAATTGCAGGTTCAGACTACTTCCAAAAATTAAATGCAGAAGCTAAAGATATTAGAAATAAATGGTCAGATAACGACGAGTAATTTAGTACTTATGGTTGTGAAATGAGGTTGTGCAACCTAATTTTTAATTTTAAATTTATAGAGAGGCATCATGTCTAAAGTCGTGTCTGTCCATTCATTCCGTGGTGGTACTGGCAAGTCAAACGTAACTGCAAACCTGGCAACAATGATTGCTCGTTCTGGTAAGCGGGTTGGCATTGTCGATACTGATATTCAATCACCTGGAATTCACGTCCTTTTTGGTCTTGATGAGAACAAAATTAGCTACACTCTTAATGATTATCTTTGGGGACGTTGTGCAATAGAACAGGCTGCTTACGATGTCAGCCAAACGGTGAAGATTAAACCAAAACCTTTTAACTTTGGTATGAGTGGTGCTATTTATCTAATTCCTTCTAGCATTAAGACTGGTGAAATATCTCGGATTCTGCGTGAGGGTTACAATGCTCGGTTACTCAACGATGGCTTTCGCGATCTCAGCCGTCGGTTGAAATTGGACTATCTATTTATTGACACTCATCCTGGCATTAACGAAGAAACTCTGCTTTCGATCATTATTTCCAATATCTTAGTCGTCATCCTGCGTCCAGACCACCAAGATTATCAAGGTACTGCTGTCGCCATTGATGTAGCACGGAAGTTAGATGTTCCTAAAATCATGTTGGTAGTGAATAAAGCACTACCAAAGTTAAATTTTCCGGCTTTGCGGCAACAGTTACAAACTGCTTATAGCACAACTGTGGCGGGTATATTACCTGTATGTGAGGAAATGTTTCATCTAGGTAGCAGTGATATTTTCAGCTTGCGCTATCCCGAACATGCTTGGACGCAGGAAGTAAACGCGATCGCCAAACAGATCATGCACAGTAAATAGTAAGTAATTTATCAGTAATTAATTATAGAGTTTTTAATATAGGTTGTAAGATAATTCTGCCTAATCTCTAATGGCTATTTTTAAGTAGATGAATAAAAATATTTATAGTACGAGCGGAGCGTCTACATTCTGCTACCCGCGGGGAAGCGCAACGGGGGACAATAAAGTCTTTGGCAAAACTTGTGACTATAGCTTGGCGCCCTAGAATTGGTAAAGGGTGAGGTTCCGGTACAGTAATCTAGGCTTGTTTTGGTAGAAATTACTTCATGGTTTCGTCTTATTGGTTTATCTTAGTCTCTTGGTAACTGAGATCTCACAAATACATAGGAGTTGTCAAAACAGAAAATAGCATGATAAAAATTCGCGGAATTTTGAAAACTGCTCAAACAGTACAAGACGACTTGAGAAATGGATTATCAACCCAGAAGGTTGCTGAATTTAAACAATTTATTAAAAGTTCAGTTGAAACTATTGAGCGGTTATGTGCTGAAGCCAAAACCACCCCTCACAATTTACCAAGACGCTCCCGCGAAGCTTATTATTTTCTCAAAGGTATTGACTTGGGTAATTTGCCCATCGCTTCAAGTCAAGCAACCCAAACACAGGTTGCAAGTATCAGCATCAAAAATATCAAAGCACAACAAAATACTATTTTAGAGAAGATTTTTAACTTAGCCTCGACTGCAAATCCGAACTCTGCCGAAATCCAACAACTAGCTCACACTTTAATTAAAACAGTCACAACAATTGAAAAAATATGTTTTAACCAACAAACTACACCAGCAAACCTGACTCGTTCATCCCGTCAAATCTACTCTTGGATGAAGTTTTTAACAGATGAACAGAATTTGCAACTTCACCTAATCAGCACTTATAGAGTGCGGCAAATTGCTCAAGAAATACTCAACAAACATCAACAAACTTCGGTCAAACTTACGACTGAATTAACTAATTTAGCAGGATTATACAAAGGTAAAAAATCTAGCACCTTTGCTCATATTTCAATCAGTGAAGGGTTTATCAATGCGTCCGATGAAGTTTTACAAGCATTAGTCAAATCTGTTCTTGATGGTAAAAGTCAAGATAGTACACGACTGATTCGTTCGTTTGCCAATTCCGAAGAATACAGCAGTGTAGTACTGATGATTGATTTAATTGCTGAAGTTATCTCAGAAAACCCACAAGGTAAATTTTATAACTTGGATGAGTTATTTAACAAACTGAACTACGAGTATTTTGGCGCAAATCTTGTTAAACCTCGTCTTGCATGGAGCAAAATTAATACTTACCGTAAGTTCGGACACTATGAGCCAGCTAGAGATAGGGTGGTAATGAGTTTGACTCTGGATAATGCCAATATACCTGAGTTTGTTACTGAGTTTGTGTTATTTCACGAATTACTGCATAAGTACCACGGCACAAAGTGGGTAAATGGTAGAAGAATGGTTCATACTCCAGAGTTTCGTGCTGATGAAAGCCGATTCAAATTATATGCAGAAGCTCAGAGATGGCTGCAAAAGTTAGCATCCGGCGAAAGTTAGCCTGAGAATTGATTCCCTGGCGAAAGATTGAGCAAGTTAAGCTATCTTCTTATTCTTAAATGCCGCACCAAAAATAAAAACCCCACTGGGGTAGTGGGGAAGATGATACTGAAAGCAATCTCTTGTTAGTACAATAGTACTACAAGCAAGTAAGTATGACAAGCGATCGCGCCAATTTTTTGATGTGATAGAGACTTAATGCTGTTGTATTTTGTTTCCTTTGAATAACATCTTCATCAAGAAATGGTATTACTATCAACTAATAAAAAAGTGAGAAGATTCGGGAATTTGAATCGGCTAGTGCGTATTTAAGTCTAGATAAAAATCAACTCTATAATTGAACTTCTATGAAATCTCTTACCCCAGATTTAATTCGAGCCATCACGCCCCTATTTATGGCTGGTGTTGGAGCTGTAATTGGTGTTGCTGTTTTAGTTTCACCCAACACTACTGATGCAAAATGGTCTGCTGGTCTTGGTCTTGCAGGAACCGCAATTGCTGGGGCTGCTGGTCTGGCGCAAACTAGCAAAAGTGAACCTGATTTTTCAGTTAAAAAACAGGGGGATACTTTGCAAGTGGAAACCCCAGCCAATCAGCACAATGATCAAAACAAATAATGATAAATCTACATTCTCTGGTATGTGAATTTTGCATTGCTTTAAATACCCCCCTTTTCTAAAGTCCGCTTACGCGAACTTTGTTTATATATTTACTAGGACAAAGAGGGGTTATATATGCGTAGTTATTGTTAATTTCTACTTCCAATTCTCCCAGTTTTCGTTAAAAATCGAAGTATCAGGAAAGGCAGTAGGATTACCGTTTTGTTCCAAAAGGCGTTTGAGTGCTTCTAATTGCGGTTCTGCTTTGGGCAAGTCATCTACAAGTTGGTAAGGTGCTACAGCATTTTTGAGGGCAAAAGCTGCAACTGTTCCCGCAGCCGCACCCGCAGACCATTCAAAGGAATGTACTCGATAGGCCGCAGCAGCAATATGACTGGTAGCAATACTTTTACCACCTACTATTAAATTGTCAATTTTCTGGGGAATCATTGCCCTAAGAGCAATTTGGAAGGGATAAGCTTGCCCCGCGCCCCGTCTTTCACCCGCACGTTCTGTATTACCAGGTGTTTCTGGAGGGCTTTGTGTCATGCAGGGATGGAAATCGATGGCGTAGTGACCGATACCGATAGCGTCGGGAAAGACGGTAGAACGAGTCCGCCGCATTGCTTTGTCTGGTGAAATTTGCCCCGAAATTACCGATGTTGCCTCTAAGCCTGCCAGTGCTGCTCTTAACTGCCGATACATATCTGCGGGCAGCGTTTTGCGGTAATATTCATCATTATAATTGCGGCGAGAAATATCAATTTCCCAGATGCCAAAGCCAGAAGGTTGCCCCCAACTAGGGCGGCCAATAATCCTTCGTGCTTCCCGCATATAAGGATATTTCGACAGACCAGACACTGTCCCCATTGGGGAATCTAGGCCTGTTAACAAGCGGTTGTTTGGTTGCGGCTGCTTGACACCATTTCCTAGTTGAGAATCTGTTGTCCCAGCAGCTAGCCAGTAGTAATAGGAGAGGGCATTTTCCTCAGCTTTGCGCAAGGTATCTGTTCTTAGTCCTCCCATCCAGCCACCAGGCTGCAACTGTCCACTACTTTCTAACTGTTGGCGAGTATAAATTAAATTATCGGCAGCAGTTCCGGGGCGGTAGTCGTTACCCCAAGTCCAGTTTTGCATGGAGATATCGCCAGGGGTGGAGGCAGTAAAATTGACACCACCAAATTTTGCTGGTTTTCCTTGTTTGGGATTCCAAATGCGACGATAAGTGAAAACTAAGTCAAAGTTTGCCAAGCGTTGCAATTCATAACTGAAGTATGGAGCGTATTGAGGATAGTATGGAGGGATTGTTTGGGGTTGCGGATCTTTGGTAGCCTCCATTGCAAAAGTATAAGTAAAACCTTGAGGACAATAGGGGTCGTTTTGGGAGCTAGAAGCAGAAGGTTCAAGGTAAGAACGCTCATCAATACCTAATCGGTAGGGAACATCAGCAAGGGCAATTATTTCCCCAGTTTCGCTGGTATCTACGACATACCAATTTGGAATTGTTTTTTGATTTTGCTTAGGTACTAAGCGAATAATAGTTTTGCTAAACCGTGATGAATTGCCGTAGGTATAGGCATCTTCAATGGTTTGAGATAAAGGATAAGTATTGAGAGGTAGTGCACCTTTTGCTGGTTGATGTTGAATAGCGATCGCACTATTAATTATTTTCCCATCACTGCTAATTTCTAAATCCTTAATCACCGTGTTTGCAAACCATTGCAACTTGCCTTTGCCTTTTTTTTCGGCATCTTTGAGCATCTGAGCCAAAATGGTGTGAGCATCACGGGGAAGAAAGCAAGAGTCACTTACCCAGCAGTTACCAGGGTTGAGTTTACCGTACTTGCGTTGAATTCGGTTGCGCAGTTCCAAGTAACCGCGAGAATAGAATTTGAGAGCGCGCTGAGTTGGTCGTTCGTCTAATGCAGATGTTCCTTGAGCAGAAATTTGTCCCCCTAGCCAGTCGGTAATTTCTGTTAGACATACAGTTCGTCCAGCTAGCAAGCCCTCGTAAGCTGTGGCGACGCCAGAGAGTCCACCCCCGACAACTAAAATTTCACAATTTACAGTTTTATCTGGGGTTCTTGGTGGTGCGGCAAGAATAGCAGAATAAGGCGCAAGCAAAGCCGATATTAAGCTGAAACTGATCAGTGATTGCTGTCCACAAGCCAGTTTTTGTCTAGACTTCATTTTTGAGAATCCCTTCAAATCCTATTTCACCTGTAGACGGTAGCATTTGATAAATGTTTTACTCAAGTTTTTTCTGGAAATTTCCAGCTTAATATCCGCCGAGATAATATATAGCAATCCGTATAGGAGTTGTGAAATTACTTATTGAATCAGGGAATAGGGAATAGAGAACAGGAAAGAAGGATATATAAATGTACTTTGTTTTTTTACAAATGAAATAGGATTAATATATAAAGTAAAATGTCTCTTCATCCAAGCATTGTTACGAAAAATTTACTTTATTAACGGACGATATTCCCAAAGCAATTGAACATTTTGCGTAAGGATTCAGGTAGAGGATTATTGACAAAGGGAACACTTGAGGGGGAGTATCA
>NZ_MTAW01000004.1 GCF_002154725.1 Nostoc sp. 106C
GGAAGAGCGCTTTTAACTCACACAGAAGCTATTGTTGATTTCTCAGAAATTAACCGTTGATAGCAGGAGCACTCAGAGCTACAGGAGTAACTTCGCCAGCAGCCAAATCGAGAGGGAAGTTGTGAGCGTTACGCTCGTGCATCACTTCCATACCCAAATTAGCGCGGTTGATCACATCAGCCCAAGTACCGATGACGCGACCAGTCGAATCAATCACAGACTGGTTGAAATTGAAACCGTTCAAGTTGAACGCCATTGTGCTCACACCCAGCGCGGTAAACCAGATACCGACTACAGGCCATGCAGCCAAGAAGAAGTGCAGAGAACGGCTGTTGTTGAAAGAAGCGTATTGGAAGATCAGACGACCGAAGTAACCGTGTGCAGCAACGATGTTGTAGGTTTCTTCTTCTTGACCGAACTTGTAACCGTAGTTTTGTGATTCGTTTTCGGTGGTTTCACGAACCAAAGAAGAAGTTACGAGTGAACCGTGCATTGCAGAGAATAAACTTCCACCAAACACACCAGCTACACCGAGCATGTGGAAGGGGTGCATTAGGATGTTGTGCTCAGCTTGGAACACAATCATGAAGTTGAAGGTTCCAGAGATACCCAAAGGCATACCATCGGAGAATGAACCTTGACCGATGGGGTAAATCAAGAAGACTGCGGTCGCTGCTGCTACAGGTGCAGAGAATGCTAGGCAGATCCAAGGACGCATACCCAAGCGGTAGCTGAGTTCCCATTCCCGACCTAGGTAGCAGAATACACCCAGTAAGAAGTGGAAAATCACCAATTGGTAGGGACCACCGTTGTACAACCACTCATCCAAGGAAGCAGCTTCCCAAATTGGGTAGAAGTGCAAACCGATCGCGTTAGAAGAAGGAACTACTGCACCAGAGATGATGTTGTTGCCGTAAAGTAAGGAACCTGCAACAGGTTCACGGATACCATCGATGTCTACTGGAGGAGCAGCGATGAAGGCGATTACGAAGCAAGTGGTAGCGGCTAATAGGGTTGGGATCATCAGGACGCCGAACCAACCGATGTATAGACGGTTGCTGGTGCTGGTGATCCATTCGCAGAAGCGATCCCATACGTTGGCGCTGGCGCGCTGTTGTAGAGTTGCTGTCATGGTTTTATGATTGCGAT
>NZ_MTAW01000018.1 GCF_002154725.1 Nostoc sp. 106C
TCGTTGATATTTATTCCTTCTTTATCTGTATCACAGTTTTAGTGAATTGGTATTACTGGGATGCGATCGCACTATGAGTAAGAAAATTTTTTATGCGACAGGCAGAAATTAACGATATATCGGCACATATCTCTCTAGTTGCTTCTGAAAAAGACTTGCTAGGACACGCCAGCTTCGCTAAGTATCCATTTGCAAAATGACCTTTCTGAAGGTTTTGTGATTGCAGTTTACGGCTCGTGGAACTCTGGCAAATCCACACTATCGAACTTTTTAGTTCATTTCTAAAACAGCAAAAAAGTAGATATGAGCTACATAAATCTAATTTGGTAGAGCGATGGCTAGTGAACCCAAAACACCTTAAAGAATTGGAAGAAACTATTGCCAAATTTGATGTAAAACACGATTTTCAGAATAAAGAATAGGAAGTAATTGATAGTGGCACAGCAAGAATCTACCAATTCTCTGAATCAACTATTTAAAAGTATTAATGCTTGGATAAACTTATCTAAGGCTAGCTTTGACTATCAGTTAGTGCTAGCTGATATTTGGGTTAAAGCATTTGCACAAGTAATTCAGGAGTTGATATCTGAGCCAATTAAAGGTGAGAAGTTATAACAAGTAAAGATCGCCTATTTCCTGAATTTCAAGGACAGGATCTCAAATCACGCGGGGCTGCTCGCCTTGAGCATCGTGCCCATTATGGCGCAACGGTTGAGGGTCTGCCATCTCAGGCGCAAGGATTGCGAGTGGAAGGAAGAGCGATTGCACTCATCACTATCGGTGGTAACGATCTACTAAGCGGCTTAATTCGCGATTCAGGTGTAGGAATGGCTTGAATATGCTTACAGGATGAGCATCTTGCCCGTCCGAAAAAATTACGGATGGGCAAGAAAGAGACCCAAAGTTAATTATTGGTGGGTTTTAATTTCCTGGAGTAACGCCTCATCAGAGTATTCTTTTTCCCAGTCGCCTTGTAACTTCAGCCGCACAGACTGTGCGCCGCCGCTAGGAGTGCAGACAACCCAGTAAGTATCTGGTTCTCCTTTAACTTGAGCTGCATCTTGAGCTTCCGAATTATCAGATAGTCCGGAAAATGCTTGCAGACAGCTCCATGTAATGCCATCGGTATCTTTAACTTCTCTTTCCATGTCTGTTTGATTTAACGTGAACTGGGTAAAACTTCTGGCTGATCGTCTAAACTTAAGAGAAATTGAATTAAATCTGTCTGTTCTTCAGTGGTAAAGCCAGCTTTTGTATCTACCCAATAAGCGTGTCCACTACCGTCTACATTTGATTTTTTCAAATCTGGATGAGCTTGGTTTGCTGCAACTGTCGCTTCCCGAAGATTGCGGTCAACTAACACACGTAAGCTTGCTTCTGGATTGGGTAAAATATTTTGCATTAATGTACCCGCCATACCAATCTGTTCAGGATTTGCTACTACAAAATGTCCGTCCTGTTCATCTTGCTTGAGTGCTGAGGCACTAGCAGCCACGCCACCATCATGTAAATAAGGTGCAGTTAGATATAACCCAATCAAGCTTGGTACTTTATAACCACCTGCGGGATTGTTAATAGCAAAAGCTAACTGTTGTGCTTTTAGCGGCGTAATATCTGTAGGAACTTCTAACACCGGAGGGTTAGGTGGTAAGG
The DNA here is from genome assembly GCF_002154725.1 of Nostoc sp. 106C. Classification (GTDB taxonomy): domain Bacteria; phylum Cyanobacteriota; class Cyanobacteriia; order Cyanobacteriales; family Nostocaceae; genus Aulosira. The sequence continues at coordinate 1,654 of NZ_MTAW01000018.1, forward strand.
GAACAGAGATGCTATTGGGGTAGGTTTGAGGTGTAGTGAAGTTATTTGCAAATGCTGCTAGTGTGGGAGCACGTGATGGTTGAGTCCCAATCTCGTTTTGAGCAATCACATCATGATTAGTAAAGTAGCGTCCACTATGACACTCAATGCAGCCAGCGCGAGTAAATACAGCCGCACCTTTTTCTAAAGAAGTTACATCACTCACTTGAATGGGTGGTGGTGCTAGAGTATTCTGCCAAGCAGACATTCCATTGAGTTGTTCGCCAACAGGTAAACCAGGAGAAGATGCCATTAATCCATCCAACATAAACGGCGAACCTTTGGGATATCCAGGCATCCGAATCACTTCATTAATTGCAGGTTCTCCAGGTGTGGGGTCGATTTTATCGAAAAATTCTGATGGTTTTGCACCTTCAGGCAACCTAAAATCTGGGTTTGCGGCATTTTGCAGAATTACACCTAAATAAGTTTCTTTATCAATTCCCAATAAAGCTTGACTCCCATCAGCGCCATTTGTCCCATCTGAATTAGTGGCGTGGACGTTGCTATTTAAGGTAGTCAAACCATGAAACCAACCGATTGCTGAATGACCACTCCAACCATAAGGCCAAGCATCAAAAGTATAAGATGAAGGAATTTGTGAGGGATTATTTACTAGAGTGCCAGTAGAATCAAAGTTTCCTGGCGGCCAAGTTAGTAATTTGGCATCAACAGCATCCTCCAAAGCTTTGGCATCTGGTAAGCGCGACTCTGCACCATCAGCGTTGATATAACTATGTTCTCTCAATGGAAATTGGGTAGGATTAACATCTGTTTGGCGAAACATGGCTGCGGAATTAGTTGCAAATGCCAGAACTAAACCTGTATTCACGTCATTGTTTGGTGCGCCTTCGAGGATGCGTCCGGTTTTATCATCAACTGTAGCGTGACATAAAGCGCAGGTAATCCCAAATCTCAGCTTACCTTTAGTGAAGCTGGCACGCATACCCAGTGGTACAACCGAATTGGCGGGTACGTCTAAGCCTGTATTTAACAATGTGCCAGCTTTAAAAGTGCGTCCACCAATGGTCACATCTTCATTGATGGGAATTTGGAGGTTAGTTGTATGCTTACCACCAAGTTTTGCGATCGCCTGACCCACGGTGACCAGATTAATCGGGCCGTTCAATGCTCCCACAACATCAGTTTGAAAAATTTCATTACCAAAAGTGTCTGAGTAAAAAGCATCCCGTCCTAGCTTTAAAGTTTCCTCAGTCACAGCAAACGCCCCATTTTCTCTTGACAGTTGTTTGCGCCCTGCTTCTGTTTCTAGTAAGCGTGTTGCCTCTTCTTTGTTAATCGCGTATCCCAAAATATCATAATCACCAACTTCTTGAGGCGCCGCCTGTGTCACAGGTGTAAAAGTTTTATCTAGACTAGGAGTTTTACCTAAAACAATTTCTAGCCTGTAAGCGAAAAAACTCACAATAACCACTAAAAATAATAATATGCCAATAGTTCGCCATCTATTTTTTTGAGGTTCTATTTTAGGAATATTGACATCTTTACTGATACCTGGGTCAGTTTTCATAATTTCGATGTTACAGATGAAACACTTACCGAAGAAAGGCAGAGGGCAGAAGGAAGAAAATATAATTTTTGCTCTGTGCCAAAAGGGTTTAGAGCAAATAAATTTATTTATGAAAAAAGAAAAAATATATATTCCATCGAGTAGGCGCAAGAAATACTACGTCCCTATTGAATCTCGTAAATTTATTTATAAGGTTTCCCTTTTGCCTCCTGCCTCCTGCCTTCTCAACTTGATACAAGTCACATTTAAGCGGAGCATTAAATTAAAAACCTCATCCTTATAGCCGATTTCATCCTTAATCAGGGAATGATTTCGCTGAAAAAACATCTAATCTTAGTTCGATCGCCATTTATTACTACTTAATTCTGCACTCAGCTACCTGAGCTTGCCCTTAGCTGTCTAATATCACTTTTGCTATTGCTATTGTTCAGGGGATGATCTGAAATCCTAAATTTATATAATTAACGGCTGAAACTAGTGAATTATTATTATCGTTGAGATTTAATTATACTTATACCTTTATTAAGCTGATATGTAATCTACACATCAAGCCTGCTTAATATAAAAGGTTTGTATTCTGCTGTAAATTTGAAATAGCAAACTCAAGAATAAGAAGATAAATGTATTTTTAGGGCTTGTTTTTGCCTAGTATTTAGGTAAATTATCAATATACTTAAAGAATCAGAATTAATATTGGTTTTCACGATTTCAAGGATTAAAAATATTCTTTTGAGGTGATGAAAAATGACACCTGTTTCGGATATTCAACTTTCCGAGTTTATATGTCAAGGTTTTTAGTATTTAGCGTCTATGTTGCGATTACCATAGCGGCTTTATCGCTAGTTGGCTGCGTACGTGAGAAAACGAAAAAGATTGTCGGATTTTCGCAAACCGAGAACATCGGCCCGTGGCGCGTTGCGGAAACGAATAGTATCAAGGCTGAAGCCGCCAAGCGTCAGGAAACTTACGACTTCTTGATGACGGACGCGCAAGGGCAGACATCGAAGCAGTTTTCTGACATTGAGGATTTGATTGCACGACAAGTTGATGCCATATTCCTCGTACCACGGGAGTATGAAGGCCTCACACCAGCGTTGGAGGCTGCGAGAGCCGCAAAAATTCCGGTGTTTCTCATTGATCGTGAAGCTGCGGGAAAACCAGGCGAGGACTTCGTAAGTTTTCTGGGGTCGGATTTTATCGCCCAAGGCCGCCGTGTTGGCGAATGGCTCGCCAAGGCGACCGATGGTAAGGCAGCTATTGTGGAACTTACAGGAACGGCAGGTTCATCGGTTGCAATTGAGCGGGCTAAGGGGTTTCGTAATGCGATCGCCAATTATCCCAACATGAAGATTATCGCCTCGCAGACAGCAGATTTTTCCCGGGCTGCGGCCCAGCGTGTTATGGAAAACATCATTCAAGCTAAGGGTTCTGAGATTACCGCAGTGTATGCTCACAATGACGAAATGGCATTGGGTGCAATCCAAGCTATCAAGTCCGCAGGTATGAAGCCGGGTAAGGATGTCATCATCGGTTCAATTGACGGTCAGAAAACTGCGCTGGAAGCGATTATCCGGGGTGAGCTTGGTGTGAGCGTCGAGTCAAACCCGCGTTTTGGCCCGCTTGTTTTCGCTACGCTGGAGAAGTATGTTGCTGGTGAAAAAATTCCACCGCGAATCATTCTCAAGGACAGACTTTTTGACGCAACAAATGCCAAGGATTTTGTGAATGAAGCATATTAAGTAGAGCGATGCAATTTAAAGATAGCTGGTGTTCGCGTAGCGTCTCCGATAGGAGAGGGCAGTCATTAGTCATTTGTCATTTGTAAGGGTTTCAAGCGTATTTACGTAAAGTACATTGTTGGATGCAATTAGTGAAGTCTTACAGAATCTAGGTTTTAGAGTTTGAATCTCTGGCGAAATTTTCAACAATTGGTATAAAGCCGATGAATCAGGGTACTCGAACTGTCCTCCACATGACGGACATTAAGAAAAGTTTTTCCGGTGTGCCAGCGCTCTGGGGCGTTGATTTTGAACTAAAGGCTGGGGAAATCCATGCGCTGGTTGGTGAAAACGGTGCTGGCAAATCAACGCTAATCAAGATTATGACGGGAGCTTATCGGCGGGACTCAGGCGTTATAGACTATGAAAATAATTCTGTTGCATTCCAGAACCCGACCGAAGCTCAGGCAGTAGGCATTGTAGCCGTTTACCAAGAGATTCAGCTTGTGGGTTTCCGCACCGTTGCCGAAAATATTTTTCTCGGTAGAGAGCCGCATCGCTTTGGCATCGTTGACAGACAGTGCATGAACGCTCTTGCGACCGAGATTTTAGAGCGCTTGGGGTTAGATATCGATCCGCGATCGCTTGTGAGTTCGCTTAATATTGCGCATCGGCAGATGGTGGCGATCGCCCGTGCTATATCTTTTGGGGCGCGGGTGCTGATTCTCGATGAACCGACGAGTTCGCTAACGGAAACTGAGGTTGCTGTTCTATTTAACGTTATGCGTCGTCTGAAGTTGGAAGGAACAGCCATCGTCTACGTCAGCCACCGTTTTGAAGAACTTTATGCCGTGTGCGATCACGTGACGGTTTTGCGTGATGGACGCAACATCGTAACGCAGCCGCTAACCACCCTCAATCGTCTGGATCTCGTCTGTTATATGCTGGGTCGCCAGCCTGATGAGGTGAGCAAAGGAGTCACGGCGTTTGCAGAGCGATCGCAAAACGCCGCAGGTCAGCCAGTGCTACTCCAGGCGGAAGCCCTGAAATATCAAAACCGACTCGCTGGTGTCTCAATTGAAGTGCGACATGGTGAAATCGTTGGGCTGGCGGGTTTGCTCGGTTCTGGTCGCAGCGAAACGGCGCGTGCTGTATTTGGCGCTGAACCACTCGACGCTGGAACTGTAAAACTCGAAGGTAGCCTTCTAAAAGTGCATAGTCCCCATGATGCCATCAACGCAGGAATGGCTTTCCTTTCCGAAGACCGTAAGGCTGATGGTATCATTCCTGAACTTTCGGTGCGCGAAAACCTCACACTCGCTGCTCTACCATCCTTGACGCGATGGGGTATCGTTTCCAAAAAACGACAAGGCGAACTCGTCAACCGTTTTATGCAGCGTCTTGGTATCAAAGCTGCCAGCGCCGAGCAGAAGATTCACGAACTATCGGGGGGTAATCAGCAGAAGGTGCTTCTGGCGCGATGGCTGTGCAAGAATACGAAACTGCTTCTCCTCGATGAACCGACCCGCGGTATTGACGTTGGGGCAAAAAGCGAGATTCAGCGACTAATTGCTGAACTCGCAGAGCAAGGGCTGGGAGTGCTGATGATTTCCTCGGAAGTGGAAGAACTCGTTGAAGGCTCACAACGTGTCGTGGTTCTGCGTGATGGGCAGTCAGTTGCAGAACTCAGTGGCGAGCAGAAGAACATCAAAGCAATTCTGCACGCTATGGCGGAAGGTGCAGATGCCAAGGAAGAGCAAGACGCAAATGAATATTAAGAAGCTCGGTTTATCTTGGGGAACTCTGTGGAACCCAAACTTCGGCGCACCTGCGGCGCTCCTGATTCTTTATGTTGCGAACGCCTTGTTTACTCCGCGTTTCGCTACCTTTAGCAACACCTTAAATATGTTGCTTCAGGTGTCTACGACAATGATCGTTGCCGTTGGGATGACGTTTGTCATTGCTTCACGGGGTATTGACCTCACGGTTGGTTCCACTATGGCATTGGTTTCAATTATTGTGGCATTGCTGATTAAGTATGGCATGGCGATCGCTCTTATAGCTGCTTTAGGAAGTGCCCTGTTAATTGGTATTCTCAACAGCTATCTGATCGCCCGACTGAAACTTGAGCCTTTAATTACCACCTTGGCGGCTTTGATTGTGTGGCGAGGAATTGCTCAGGTAATCGGGGATGGCGAGATTGTTCCCTTTGCCCATCCCACCTTTGAAGCCTTGGGTAAGGGTTATATCGGCCCTATTCCCATTCAGGTTGCGATCGCCACAGTTGTAATTGCAGCCGCATTCTTCTGTATCCGCTCGACAATTTTTGGGCGTTATATCGTTGCAGTTGGTGGCAACGAACAGGCTGCACGGTTGGCGGGTATTCGTGCGGAGCGTGTGAAATCTATCGTCTATATCATTAGCGCTCTACTGGCTGGGTTAGCTGGACTGATCGAGACAGCAAGGCTGGCGATGGGCGATCCGAGCAAAATTGGTGTCAACGCCGAATTCGATGCGATCGCGGCTGTGGTTGTTGGTGGTACACCCTTCTCTGGTGGTCGTGCAAATGTGCTGGGAACTGTTGTCGGAGCCTTAATTATGCAGGTAATTTCTACCAGTTTCAATATGCTGTTAATTCCCTTCACCTGGTCATTAGTTTTGAAATCTGTAATTATTCTTTTTGCTGTTGTTCTACAGCGCCCAAGGGAGGTCTAACGGGATGGCTGCCACCAGGATTGCCCTTATCGGTACGCGCGTGGCGAGAGTACTTACCTCCCAGGGCGCGCTACTGTTGCTTTTTTGTTTAGCTCTGTTTGCATCCTTGCGTTATGAAACCTTTCTGACACCGCTTAACCTGATGAACATTATGCGGCAGAACAGTATGCTGGCGATCGTGGCGCTGGGCATGACGGTTGTGATTTTGAGTGGAGGAATCGATTTATCTGTAGGTGGGCTGGTGGCTTTAGGCGGTGTCGTTGCTGCCATGCTGGCGGGACAAGGAAGCATTATAGCAATCGTCGGCGGTATTGCCAGCACCACCTTACTCGGTGTCGTTAATGGTCTTCTCGTGTCCCGCGCCAGAATCCAGCCGTTTGTGGTGACGTTATTCACCGCAAGTGCGGCGCGGGGACTGGCATTGAGCATCACCGGGGAGAGGTCGATTGCAGTATCATCGACAGTATCAGGGCTGGTTTGGCTGGGTAGGGGGTTCATTGGCCCGGTTCCTGTCCCAGTGCTTTTAGTTGCGCTGTTATATTATGCAACTTGGTTTATGCTGCACAAAAGTTTATTAGGCTTGCACATATTCGCTGTTGGTGACAACGAAGAGTCCTCCCGACTCATGGGCGTGAGTCCAGATCGGGTAAAACTTGCAGTCTACACAATTAGCGGTCTGCTTTCTGGGCTGGCTGGTGTGATTCTCGCAGGTCGTTTAGGGGCGGGTCAACCTGTGGCCGCCTTTGGCTGGGAAACCGATGCGATCGCTGCGGCTGTCATGGGAGGAACGTTTCTTGGTGGGGGACAGGGAAACGTGTTTCCGACGCTTGCTGGTGTGCTTTTGCTCGGAATGATGTACAACTTGCTGAATCTTGAGGGAACTATTACCCCGTGGTGGCAGCTTGTCCTTCGGGGCGGTTTCCTGCTTCTGGTTGTCATCTTCCAGCAGCGCATCGCACAGAGGGCTTAAGGGATTTCTTCCCGGCTTAAAGCAACTGGCGTTGCGTGGTGAGGCAATGCGGTCTTGGGGGTTCGCCCCCAATCCCCAGAGGGGACCCCGAGTCCCCCATGAGCAATTGCCGAAAGGGTTTCCCGACTTGAGCAAACTTTTCAAGACAGATTTTGGAGCCACTGCGTTGCGCGGGTTCCCAAGGCACTCCGTTGGGCGGCTCCGCCGACTTGTAGACACCCGGAGGGTGGCTTCCCGCAGGGTAGGAAGTGCCGCCGCGTTGTAGCAAGTGGCGTGATTGTGAAACATCTATTGGATAAGCGTTTTAGATTTCCATCTGTCGCTATTATTTTTCAAATTGGTATAATTGATATTAGGCGTAATTTCTCAAATGGCTACAAGCGATCGCAGCTGCAAATGGAAATATTACTTAGCAAGTTGCTTGGCAATGGGTGGAGCGATCGCTTCATGTAATGCTGCACTAGCTCAGATTGTACCCGATCGCACTTTGGGATCTGAAAGTTCTGTAGTTACGCCTCAAACTCCCGATCCTTCCGTTGATGTGATTTCGGGTGGCGCGACGCGAGGCGCAAATTTATTTCATAGCTTTGAGCAATTTTCCGTCCAAACAGGACGTACAGCTTTCTTTAATAATGCGGCGGATATTCAGAACATCTTTAGCCGAGTTACAGGTTCATCTACCTCTAATATTGATGGATTGATTCGAGCCAACGGCGCAGCTAATCTGTTTTTCATCAATCCGAATGGAATTATTTTTGGGCAAAACGCCAGTTTAGATATTGGAGGTTCGTTTGTTGCCACTACTGCCAATGCCCTACAATTTGGAACCCAAGGTATTTTCAGTGCTGACAATTTAGAATCACCCTCGTCTTTGCTGACAATCAATCCTTCGGCTTTACTCTTCAACCAAATTGCTGCATCCATTCAAAATAACTCAACTTCTCCCGCCGGGCTAACTCCAGCAGGCGAAAATTCCTTTGGTCTGCGTGTTGTAGATGGTAACAGTTTGCTACTAGTAGGCAGGAATGTCAGCATGGATGGCGGTAAACTCAATGCTTATGGTGGTCGAGTCGAGTTAGGAGGATTGTCTGCCAGTGGAACTGTATCCCTAGAAGTGGATGGCGACAATTTAAGCTTGGACTTTCCTGAGAATGTTACGCCAGCAGATATATCTTTAACTAACGGTGCTGGTGTCAGCGTAGAAGCTGGTGATGCTGGTAGTATTACAGTCAATGCCCGAAATATAGAGATTACGGCAGGAAGTTTTCTCAGCGCTGGTATTGGCAAAGGTTTGGGATCTGTTAACTCTGTTGCCGGAGATATTACGCTCAATGCCACAAGAGAAATCAAAGTTGCAGGAGAAGGCAGCTTTGTCTTCAATAACGTGCAAGAACAAGCTCAAGGAAAGGGAGGGAATTTAATCGTCAATACCCCTCACTTCCTAATGGAGGATGGAACGCAAGTTGCTGTTAGTACATTAGGTGCGGGTAGAGGTGGGAATTTAACGATTAATGCTGAAAATTCTGTGCAAGTGATTAGTAGCGATTTATTCACTACAGTTGAGTCAGGAAGTGGGAATGCAGGAAATTTGACAATTAATACTCAGCATTTACGCGTCTTAGAAAGTGGAGCAGAAATTACTACTGCAACTTTTGGTGAGGGGAAGGCAGGGAACTTGACAGTAAACGCTACAGATTTTGTAGAAATTTCAGGTAACACTGGTTTGTTTAGTAGTGCAGCACGTGGCTCAACAGGGGATGCAGGCGACCTAACGATTAATACTCCTGAGTTATTAATCCAGAAAGGGGCACGGATTAGCGCTTCCACACTTGGGCCGGGCAAGGCGGGTGATGTAACTATCAACACAGACAGAGTAATTATTCAAGATAGAGCAACGGTTACTACTGGTACACTGCTTACAGGTCAGGGCGGGAATTTGACTATTAGCACTGGTCAGTTGCTCATTCAAGGTGGGGCACAGGTCATTACCAGTACATTCGGTGCAGGTAAAGGGGGAAATTTAACCGTTAATGCTTTTGATGTGCAGCTGATTGGCAGAAGCACAGATGGTCAGTTTGCCAGTGGCTTGTATGCTACTGCACAGCCCAACTCAACAGGGAACGCGGGAGATTTAACTATTAAAACTAATACCTTACTAGTGCGAGATGGAGCTAGAGTATCTGTACAGAGTTCCGGCACAGGAACCGCAGGTAATATGACAGTAAATGCACGTTCTATCCGTTTAGACAAAAATGCCTTACTAACTGCTAATACACGCAGCGTCAAAATGGAACCCGACTCTGAGCAGGCGACAATTAACATTAACTCACCACTTGTAATAGTGAGTCGCAATAGCAATATCAGAACTAATGCTACTGGAGAAAATGTTATCGGCGGCAATATCAATATTGACACTAATTTCCTGGTTGCTTTTGAAAATAGCGATATCAGCGCTAATTCTGCTAACTTCCGTGGCGGGAATGTGAGAATTAATGCCCAAGGAATTTTTGGAACTCAATTCCGCGATATGCTATCCGATCGCACAAGTGACATCACCGCTACAGGGGTAAGTCCGGAGTTTAGTGGCAATGTAGAACTTAATACACCCGATGTTGACCCAAGCAAAGGATTAGTGGAACTGCCGATCAATATAGTTGACGCTCAAGAGCAGATTGCTCAAGGCTGTACTCCCAGAGGCGAACAAATTAGTAGTTTTGTGGTGACAGGACGGGGCGGGTTATCAGAAAGTCCCAACGAGATGCTAAACGATGATGCCATTGAGGTAAATTTAGTTACTCTCGACCCGAAGGCAAATCACTCTAGTGCAACTGTTTCCGCGATCGCACCTGCTCCTATTGTAGAAGCGCAAGGATTGGTCATGAGTAAGAATGGTCAAGTGCTGCTCACTGCTACACCCAATCATTCGGGGTTAACTTCAGAATCATGCCATGTGTGGCATAAGTAGTTGCATGGTTGGTATAAAGCGATGTCTACGACAAGCCGCTTCTCTACGAGACGCTACGCGAACGCGTCTACGCATTGAGGACAAGAACATGAAAAGAAAACGTTCGTGTTTCCGTAGAGTCCGCCGTTTACACGTAGAAGCGCATCGTTATGTAATACTGATACTTTTAGCTACGTTTTTAACCATAAGCTTATTACCGCCCAGCTTCGCCTTCATGACTGCGGAAAACTCTGCCCAAGAGTTATTGCAACAGGGCAGAAACTTATATGAAGCAGAACAGTTCGAGCGAGCATCTTTAGTTTTTGAACAAGCATTAATTGCTTTGAAAACTCAAGGAGATAAACTCAAGCAAGCCATAATCTTGAGCAATCTTTCCTTGACTTACCAGCAATTAGGACAGTGGACAAAAGCGAGTCAAGCGATCGCCCAAAGCCTAAACTTATTACAGACTGGAGAAAATTCCCAAACGCAAATCTTAGCCCAAGCTTTAGATATTCAAGGTCGGCTAGAGTTAGCACAGGGAAAAGCTGAATCAGCTTTCAATACCTGGCAACAGGCAGCTGCAATTTATGCAAAAATAGGCGATCGCACTGGGTCAATTCGCAGTCAAATTAACGCTGCTCAAGCTCTACAAAGTTTGGGAAATTATCGTCAAGCCCAGAAAACATTAACTGAAATTAATCAAACTCTGCAAAACCAACCAGACTCAACGCTCAAAGCTACAGGATTGCGTAGTCTGGGTAATGTACTGCGAGTCGTGGGGGATTTAGAACAATCACGAAAGATTTTACACCAGAGTTTAGAAGTAGCAACGCGAATGCAATTGCAATCTTCTCAAGCTATCAGTGAAACTTGGCTGAGTTTAGGTAACACCGCCACAGCCCAGCAGGATATCCCCGCAGCGATCAATTATTATCAACAAGCGGCTGCTAGGTCTACTTCGCCAACTACACGCATCCAAGCCGATTTAAATCAACTGCACCTGTTATTGGATGACAATCAACTCAATGCTGCTCAAGCATTGGTGTCTAAAATCCAAGCTCAAATTCCTAATTTACCTGTCAGTCGCAAGGCGGTTTACGCTCGGATTAACTTTGCTCAGAGTTTAATGAAACTCAAAACAGGGCAAGAAGTCACAGAGATAGCCCAGCTTTTAGCGACAGCAGTTCAACAAGCAAGAGATTTACAAGACCAACGCTCAATTGCTTATGCTTTAGGAAATCTCGCAGCATTATATGAACAGACGCAACAATTTGATAGCGCCCAAGAACTTACCCAGCAAGCCTTAGCGATTTCTCAAGCCATCAATGTGCCTGATATTACCTATCGTTGGCAATGGCAGTTAGGACGCTTGCTCAAAGCTAAGGGAGATTTTAAAGGTGCAATTGCCGCTTATAGCGAATCAGTTAAAATCCTGCAATCTCTCCGCAACGATTTAGTTGCAGTTAATCCAGAGGTACAGTTTTCTTTTCGAGATGAAGTAGAGCCTATCTATCGTCAGTTAGTCAATTTGCTGTTACGATCGCCTGGCGACTCCCAACCGAGTCAAGATAACTTAGTTCAAGCCCGTGCTGTGATTGAATCCCTACAACTAGCGGAACTCGACAACTTCTTTCGCGTAGCTTGCTTAGAGGGAAGACCCATACAAATTGACTCTGTTATCGATCGCCAAGATCCAACTGCGGCAGTTATCTATCCCATTATCTTGGACGATAAACTAGAAGTTATTCTCAAGTTACCTCAACAACCGCTACGCCATTACAAAACCAACATCGCTGCGAGTGAAGTAGAAAAAATTCTAGAGCAATTGCGCCAACAACTGATCAAACCTTATACACTGCAAGAAACTCAGGCATTATCTAGGCAAGTATATAATTGGCTACTGCAACCTGCGGAAGAATACTTAGCTAAATCTCAAATCAAAACTTTGGTATTTGTTCTGGATGGTTCCTTGCGCAACATTCCGATGGCTGCGCTTTACGACGGTCAAAAGTATCTGATCGAGAAATATGCGATCGCTTTAACTCCAGGGTTACAGTTATTAACTCCCAAAGCTTTATCACAACAACAAATCAAAGCTTTGACTGCTGGAATTACCGAAGCCCGCCAAGGTTTTTCTGCCCTCAGCAATGTGGCGCAGGAGTTAAATCAAATTAAGTCTGAAGTGCCTACTAAAGTTCTGCTCAATCAAAAATTTACCAGCCAAACTTTTCAGCAAGAAATCAATTCTGTTCCGTTCCCTGTAGTACATTTGGCAACTCACGGTCAATTTAGTTCCAACGCTAACGATACTTTTATTCTCACCTGGGATGGTCGAATTAACGTCAATCAACTCGATACTTTACTGCGGATTAGAGAGACAGAAAGACCAAATGCCATTGAATTACTCGTTCTTAGCGCCTGTCAAACTGCTGCTGGAGATAAACGCGCTGCTTTGGGGCTGGCGGGGATAGCTGTACGTGCGGGCGCACGCAGTACCCTTGCTTCTTTATGGAATGTGGACGATAAATCTACAGCAGAATTGATGAGTCAGTTCTACCGAGAATTAACTTCTACAAAGCTGACTAAAGCTGAAGCACTCCGCCAAGCCCAGCTTGCTTTGTTAAACAACCCTAAGTACCAACATCCCTTATTTTGGGCAGCTTACGTCCTAGTGGGGAATTGGTTATAGCTATCGGCAGCAATCTACTATCGGTTCTGAAGCAATGTCATTTAGACCAACAGATTGCAAGATGTTAGCCCAATCATTACGTTTCGGGTCGAGGCGATGCAGTTCGGCTGAAGCAGTCACTAAATCGTACCAAATACCATGATTACCATAAAGAGTAACGCGCTGCTTTAATGTTGCTTTTTCTAACTGACTTTTCAAAGCAGTGTTGGGTTCGATTCTTGCGATCCAACCATCAACAAAAACAGGTGGTTGTTGTGGATTGCAGTAAATATTAAAGTACCAATGATAGCGATCGCCAATTTTTAACGCAGCAGCTGTTGATGGTAGAGAGAGGCTGACAATCCCTGGTGTCCCAGACAAGGAAACAGGACTTTGGTATACAGTTTGCCCCACTTGATTCTGTAGTACGAACTCTGCGGTAGCTGTGGTTTGATAAGGAACGTAAAACCAGAAAGTTGGATGAGATATAGTTGTTAATCCAAAGATTAGTTCTGCATTGGGAGATTGATAAATAGGAACTAAGGCTGTCAGCAGCTTTTCTTGGGATTTAACTATACTCTCGCAGCCGCGCTTTCCTCCGGATGTGCGATTACCAGGTGCGTTAATATCAGGTGGCGGCGGCGGTGCGTTAAAAATCTCCGTTCCGGGAATCTGAGATTTTGCCATCTGTGTGGAGGAAAGCAATATGAAAGCAAACGCGCAGGCAAGTTTGATAGTAATATCATGTCCGGTTAAACACTTGTCATTGCGTTCGCCCTTGGCGTTCCCGAAGGGTACGAAGTGAAGCAATCGCAGAGTCCTTGTGATTGCTACTCTGCGAGAACGCCTTCGGCGAACGCTCCACTGCGTTGCGCTCGCAATGACATATCGTAAGCAATTTGGCGGACATGATATAATTCGTGATTTGTAATTCATAATTAGTAAATTAATAAAGTCGTATTTAATAACTCGTAGGGGCACGGCATCCAAAATCTTTTGGTATATTAAATTATCTTGTTGGTGTTCTCTACAAATAATTTATCTTCAATTTTTGACATCCTTATATTGGTAATTGTTCAATTTTATAGTTATTAGATCAATATAACCAGCGAACTCATGAAGGCTATTGTTCTCATCAAATACATGAAACTTATTGTCGGAATCTACACTTTCTTAATTACGAATTACGAATCACTACTACACTAGTGCCTGTAACTAGTAACGTTATTACGGCAGGAATTAGCGGTATCCAAATGCCTTTCAGGAGGATAATAAAACTTATTGCACATATAACAACAATTACAGTAATTCCTACTAATACTAATAGCAAGAAATTACGAATGCGCCATGCTATTATCCCGCCAAAAATAGACCAGAAAAATATCCACAAAACCTCGCCCCAAACAGGCCAAACCCACAAGAGAGTTCGCCCATCTAAAACTGCACTGAGAATTTGACTTACCATTTGAGCATGAATAATAACTCCTGGTATTTCTTGCTTTCGATCGTTAGTGTAAGGCGTGGGAAAATAATCGCCAGCACTTTGGTTAGTAATGCCGATGAGTACGATACGATTCTTTACTTTATTGGGAGCGATCGCACCTCTAAGCACATCCTTTAACGTAACTTGCTCTATAGCCTTTAAAGGTGAGCTAAAAGAACGGTAATTCAACAATACTTGATAGCCCCGATCATCTAATTGTTGATAACCACCCATGTGCGATTCTCCAAAGGAGACACTTCGTGAACGCAATCGCTTAAATACAACTTTGCCAATTTGTAACTCGTTGTTTTTGGTGTAATTGGCAGAGATACCCTGTTTTTCTAAGTAACGAAATGTTAATTGAGCACTGAAGGCGTAGGGTGTAGTACAAGGGGATGATTCGCCTGGTTTCATCGCAATCAGATGGCGGCGGAGAATACCATCGCTATCTTTGATAAAATCGCTAAAACCTTGACGTGCTGTAGGGATTTCTGGAGGAGGAGAAACACCTGGTTCATTAATTTGAGGTTCGCTAACTTTGCAAATAGCAATGAAGTTGTCATTACGCCGCATCCAAGCAGCTAGAGGTGCTTCCTTGGGATCTACAGCGAAATCGCGGTAAATATCTAAACCAATGGCTCGTGGTTGAAATTTTTCGAGTTTCTGTACAAGTAAAGCGAGTGCGCGATCTGATAGCGAGCCTTTTCTATCTTGCTGTTCTGGTAGCTTAAAATCATCTTCTGCGATCGCAACTACTAAAAGCCTAGGATCTGGTTGTTCGCTAGGACGCAACCGCAGCATTTGGTCGAAAGCTTTTAACTCCGCAGCTTGTAATAATCCCAGATGTCGCACGCCCATGACTAAGGCTGTGACAACCACAGCTAAAATTAGCACAGTTTGAAAACGGCGCTTCCTGGGTACAGGTGATATCTCGACTGATTGTAAGTCCGATAACGCTTTATCCAGCCAATTTTGATTAAAAACAGCGGCATAAATGCGGTTATAAACTTTTAAGTAACTCTGTTGCTTAACTACTAATCCTGATAGCCGCAATTCCATTTGCTCAGGACTATTATTTGCTGTTATTTGACCTATTTGTAAAATTTGCTGATAAAGCTTTAGTAACTTCTTGATGCGCTGTTCGTTTCTCAAAACGCCATTTGCATCAACGCATCGACAAAAAAGGCGATCGCGAATTGTTCTCAGATGCTCCGGTTCATCTTGAGATTCCCAATTTTCAATTACTTGAGAACGTACCACTTTCTCAACATATTCTGCTTCATCATCTCGTGGAATGATAGAAGAAGATGCAATCGCTAACTGGCAAAGCTTCTGAGTCAAAAAAGGTTGACCGCCACTCCAAGCTAATATTTCTCGTAAAACTATCTGAGGGTTAACAAATTTACCCGCTAATCCCTCAGCTAATGGTTGAGCTTCATCGCATTGAAAACCGTTGAGTTCAATTGCTCGACCAATGTTAAAAGGCGTCCGGTGTTTATCTTGAATTAAATCATAGGGAGTTGTTACCCCTAGCAATGCAAAAGTCAAGCGCTGGTAATCTGAATTATCAGCGCGTTTGTTATAGCAAGCCCGAATTAAAGCTAAAAAATCATCCTTGAAGTTTAATTTGAGAATGCTATCTATTTCGTCTACAAAAATCACAATATTTTCAGAAACTTCTACCAGCAGCACTGACTCGATAAACTCACTCAAGCATTCTAGCGGTGAAAGTCCAGTGCGATCGCTCCACCAATTTAATATTTTAAATTTAGGAATGAAGCTACGCGCCAGCCTCCGCAGCACTCCTAAATACCACTCAGATGAAGTGATATCCTGACTCCCAATCGCCGTAATATCAATTACACCACAGGCAATACCTTCAGCTTGCAGTTTATGCATTGTTTGCACTCGCAGACTAGACTTACCCATCTGTCGCGAATTAAAAACATAACAAAATTCCCCAGCCTTGAGCGCCTCATAAAAATCGCGATCGGCTTGGCGCTGTACATAGCTAGGAGCATCAATTTGTAGACTTCCCCCAACTTGATATTTGTACATTCAATAGTCATTGGTCATTTGTCATTTCTCCCCACACTCCCCACCCTCTCGCACCCTCCTATCCTCCCTAAGAACTCAGACGATTTTGAAAATATTGGCGGTACAAATCGCAGCGTGGCATTACTTTGTTTTCATTACAATATACAACTAGTCCCATGCTGTGTAATTTAAACGCTGATTCCGAGTCTATTTCTATCGGTGCTAAACTGTTCGCAACTTGGCTAAAAGCTGCTGCTAAATTGAGATGATTTTCGAGGCTACACAAATGTCCTCGCAGATGATCGCTGTAAATTCCCGCTTCTGTTGGGGCTGTTTGTAACAATTGTTCAAGCGTGATGTCTTGGTGTTGGACGTGATAAAGAGCTAGCCTGACTAAATAAGGATGTCCCCCTACCATGTTCATCAGTTGTTTAACTTGAGTATTAGTCCAATTTAGCCCCTGATGACGCTCAACTAAAATTTCGACTTGTTCGGAACTAAATTCTTGTAATTCAACGCTCAACCCAACATTAAACGGAGATTGATTGATATTTAGCGGAATATAAACTTCTTTGGAATGTACCAAAACTAGGCGAAGTTTTTTCCAGAGTTCGCTACTGCGATCGCCATATTTGGCATACTCATACCAAGCGCGTAACAGGCTAAAAAAGTCTTCGGCAATGTCGCGATAGGGAAAAATGCGATCGACTCCATCTAAACTCACTACTAATGGAGTATCAATTTCTTCTAATAAACATTCTTCAAAGTAAGCGGTAGTTTTGTCCTTACTACCATAAATACTCCAATAATCATCTAACTGCTGAAGCCGCTTTAGCTTCCTACCAACACTTTCACAAAACCAGCGTAAAAATGTATCTAAGCTAGTGAAAACGGCTTTATCTGCTGAATGGAAGCTTAGGGATACTGTTTGACAACCATGCTTTCTGGCTTCATCAAGGATTCTTGCCATCAGCGAAGTTTTACCCATCTGTCCGGGTGCTTTGATGCGAATTAAGGAACCTGGCTGCAAAATTTCTTGATAACAGCGCTCTTCAATTGGAGGGCGTTCAACATAAAAGTTAGAAGCCAGAGGAACTTGTCCTACAGGAAATTCTGGTTCTGCATTTAGTTGGGTGAGTTCATTTGTGTTAACAGTTAGTAATACTTCTTCATTTGCTTGAGAAGCTGAGTTATTTGCTGTCATTTTCTCCATTTTTAATGGTGAAGTTGACATCAGCTTGTGTGAGTAAAAAATTGCTTCTAACTGCTTTGCCGAAGCCGCAGTACGCGAAAGCCGCTGACGCTCTAATGCTGCCTGAAAATTCTTTTTACTAACCTTTTCCCCAATGGCTTCTGACAACATCTGCCATAGCTTAGGGCCAACATCATGCTGTAGGTATTCAGTAGTGTAGCCATGAGTTTGGGCAATCTCATCATACTTTTTCCCTTGCCAAGAACAGCGAAGTATTGCCACTTCAATATCTTTCAGATGTCTTTTTGTCTGGGCAACAACTGCTGCATCTAATATTTTGAATGCTGTTTCAAAGTCCATTGCTCAGGTCTGAATCACAACTATTTATGAATTGAGCTACAGTCTAAATTTTTTACTTTCCAGATTTTTTACCAAACAATATTCAAATTGCTGAAATCTACACCTTGTATAGTTCGCTAAAGATGACTCTCCTTAAATTTTCTTACTTAACCTTACTTAATATCTTTTTTCGTTCAACTTTGTAGCTCAAACTCCTTAAATTATCCACATTTACCTTTGTGAGTGTAAAAGGCAACCTGGTAATAACAGCGATCGCTTGGGATTCGGCTTGGTCAAATTTAGCTTGATTGAAAATAATACACAAACTCATAAGTAAATCACAGGAAACACAAAATTATGGCAATTATTAGTGGAACTATCACCCCTGCTGACGACAAAATCTTAGCTGATGGGGCGAACGATACAATCGATGCTCTCGCAGGTAACGATACCGTTAATGGTGGCGCGGGAAACGACATCCTCATAGGCAATTTCGGCAACGATTCTCTATTAGGAGGACTTGGTAACGATTCCCTCGATGGTGGATTCAACAGAGACACCCTTGATGGTGGTGCGGGTAACGACACTCTTAACGGTGGCGATGACAACGATACCCTTTCTGGTGGAACTGGAAACAATCTCGTTAATGGTGGTGCAGGTAACGATATTCTCATCGCTCAAAACGGAAACTTTCCAGGTGCAGGCGATGTTGGCGATACCTTGATTGGCGGTGCAGGTAATGACGAGCTACGTGTTGAGGGAGCCTCAAATTATTTCTTGACTAATAATCAGCTGTTTGTGGGTAATTTAGCTCACAAGTTTTCTGAGATTGAGGATGTCAGGCTCACTGGTACTGCGGGTAATGACACGATTAATGCCTCTCAAGCTTTGTTGTCAGGGCGAACCTTTCTCTTTGGCGGTGATGGCAATGACACCATCACAGGTAGCCGTGGACTTGACCAGATTAACGGTGGTCGGGGTGATGACAGCATAGTAGGAGGTTCGGGATTTAACTTTCTACGTGGTAATGATGGCAATGACACCCTAATCGGTGGAAATGACGGTAATAATTTCAATGGTGGCGCAGGGAATGACTTTGTCCAAGGCGGAACAGGAAACGATAGTTTTTCTGATAGTAACTTTGATGGAGCAGGGAATGACCAATACATCGGGGGAGCAGGCGATGATTTCTTGTTTATCCAAGGCGATACTAACTTTGAGCTATTCTCATTTGTCAATGACCCAAACACAAGCACACTCAAAGGTGGTAAGTCTATAGGAGGCATACCAGATGGAACAGTCACAGGCATTGATACCCTCAAAGGTATTGAAAGCGTCACAATTCAAGGAGGCGATAGCTTCAATATCATAGATGCTTCTAAAGCCAACCAAAACGTTACTCTGATTGCTGGCGGTGGTGGTGGCTCTATGAAAGGTGGTAGTGGTAACGATAGCCTATCAGGTTCATTTTCTGGCAATGACTCTCTCTCAGGAGGTGCAGGTAACGATACCCTCACCGGAAATGGCGGCTTTAATACCGGAGAGGTGGATATTTTAATAGGAGGAAATGCCTCCGTAGGAGTTCAATCTGCTGATACGTTCCTCATATTGGATGGCTATCGCCAAGCTGGTCATGCTGTTATCAGCGACTTTTCTATACAAGATGGGGACAAAATCCGTCTGCGTTTTCCTTTCCAAGGCTCTGCTAGCGATTTCACCTTCGTACAACAAAACTTCCCTAATACGAGTACGGGTACAAATTCCTCAGCTATCAAAGATACTGTTATCTTCTTTGGCTCGCCTGCTTCCAATGACATTATTGCGGTGGTTGAGGATGTTAGTCTCACTGCAACAAGTCCTGGTATCGAAATTTTTGGTTAACTTTGACTTGTCCCCTCAACGTTAATCTGCCACCTGATATTAGACATATTGCATAAGTCGATATGTTGAACAAATTCACACAGATACACATTAGACTTCTTGCAAAAATGCTAATCAGCAAAAAAGGAACCACAGATGAACACCGATAAACACCGATATTTATCTGTGTTCATCTGTGTTTATCTGTGGTTTGATATTCAAAATTTTGACTTATGCAAGAGGTCTATTGATAAATATCAGTGTGTATCTGTTATTGTCTATAGCTAGTTACTATTTTTCATGCCTCAAGCAAATGAGAATTTCCATATTAAAAATAGCATTGTCTAACAAAAACCACCCAACTTAAATTTACTTACTTAAACTTAATCGTGCTTTCTCTTTACTTAATTGGATTAAATAAAACTCCTTAAATTATCCACATTTACATTTTTGAATTTACAAGAGATTCTAGTATTAACTACTTGAGCATGACTAACGGAAGGCGAAATACTTTAACTAACCGTTTATAAGTACTTAGTTCAAGTAAATTTATCAGCATCATTTAATGAGGATACAATCATGATTCAGAACATCAAAGAACTGCTGCAAAATACTCAACTACAACAGCAAATTAAAGAAGCTGCCAACTTTGCAGAAGCTGTCAAACTGATTACAACCGCAGGGGCACAAAAGGGCTACTCTTTCAGCCAAGAAAATATAGCTCAGGCAGCAAGCGGGTTAATGTTAGAAGAGCGCGAAATCTCAGAAGCTGATTTACTCGCAGTTGCTGGTGGGTTGCGGGCTTCTTCTATAACTAGAAGCATTTTGAGTTGTTGTTAATCGAACTGTGCCAAGCGGCGTGGCGAAGCTGTATGGTTTTTCTATGCTATTGTCACGCCTTGGAAATGTGCTTATCCTAGCTCGAATTTTTGGGAAATAATTAGTGTAATAACTGCTATCTTTCCCAAAATTAACTAATCTTAAAAACAGGAATAAACTAATGATTCAGAATATTAAAGAACTGTTGCAAAATGCTCAACTGCAACAGCAAGTAAAAGAAGCTTCTAACTTGGTAGAAGCCATCAAATTAATTACAAACGCTGGCACAAAAAAGGGATACTCTTTTACACAAGAGAGTATAGCTCAGGTAGTAAGCAAGCTCATGTTAGAGGAGCGCGAACTTTCGGAAGCTGACTTACTTTCTGTTGCTGGAGGCAAGAATAGTTTCACGGGGTTTGAGAGCTTTATGTGGTGCTAGTAAGCTTTTGATGGAGTTAGCTTCAATGCCAATAGATTCAGAACTCAAATAATCTCAAAAATAGGAATAAACTAATGATTCAGAACATCAAAGAACTGCTGCAAAATGCTCAAATGCAACAGCAAATTAAAGAAGCTGCTAACTTAGCAGAAGCCATCAAACTGATTACAACCGCAGGCGCACAAAAGGGCTACTCTTTTACCCAAGAGATTGTAGCTCAAGTTGTCAGCAAACTAATGTTAGAGGGTCACGAACTTACAGAATCTGACTTACTCTCAATTGCTGGAGCATTACCTCCTCCTTGTAATACGAAAATGAGGAATACTTCGTGTTGGATTTAGCAGGATTTACTTTTTTAAATCCTGAACATAAATGAGTGAACTTTCTGTGAATGCGTCTGAGTTTGGATATTTTAACTGTCTGCAATCGAGATACATTAGCTGATACTTCACTAAATACCTGAGCTACTTGAATAATGTTTGATTTGAGTAGCTATCAATTTAAACAAGAGAAATTGTCTAACTTCAATCAGGAGAATAAATTCATGATTCAAAACATCAAAGAACTATTGCAAAATACTCAATTGCAACAGCAAATTAAAGAAGCTGCCAATTTAGTAGAAGCCATTAAACTAATTACAACCGCAGGCGCACAAAAGGGCTACGCGTTTAGCCAAGAGAGTGTAGCTCAGGTAGTTGGTGGATTAATGTTAGAAAGCCATGAACTTACGGAATCGGACTTACTTATGGTTGCTGGTGGATTAATGCCTGATTGTAAATGCGGCTTGATTTATTGCACAGAATAACCTAGAAATCTCCAATCTTTTTCTTGAATATTATCTCCAAAGTGGCAAAATAAAAAACTTCTTTAAGTGAAGAAATGCTATGAATTTGCCAAAATTAGGTAATTTCAATATTTCTTATCAAGACAGATTGGATAATGTATTTGAATAAAACTCTGAGCTACTTAAATATTTTTAAAGTAGCTCTCTAACTTCAAAAAGGAGAGTAAACTCATGATTAATAGTATTGAAGAACTATTGCAAAATATCGAACTACAACAGCAAGTCAAAGAAGCTACCAACTTAGCAGAAACCACTAAACTCATTACAACAGCAGGTACTGAAAAAGGTTACTATTTGACCGAACAACAGGTAGCGCAAATAGCTAGCGAACTAATGTTAGAGAAGCTAGAACTTCGCGAGACTGACTTACTTACAGTTGCTGGCGCTTTTGGTTACACAAATAATAGATATTGTTTTTAGTTTCTGTTTGAGTTGGGTTATTTTTGGGAATCAAAGTGAAGAGTGATATTGCTTTTAAATCTGGGGGAAAGTGTCTTTCCCCTACTTTACAAAATATTGGCGATAGAAAACCCTTCAATTCATTTAGTACTCCTCTATCCCTCAGTTTTACATTATGTCTCGGATTTCGATGCCTATAACGGACTACGCTTACGCACCTCCAGTTAATTATACCAATGCAGATTTAGCCTCAATTGTTGCTAATGCCAGTTTCCTTTGGGAACGTCTCGATTCAGAGGGTTTTACTGTGGATGGAGAACAGGCTGAATCAGAAATTGAGCGTCGCTGCGATCGCTGGTGTCAAGTTGCAGCACAGGGTAACTTAGATACATTCCAAAAACGCTTACAGTGGGAAGGTTTGAATCTTGATGCTGTGCGTCCGATGTTGGGAACTGTGCGAATTACAGACAATCAGCCGTTGCCAGAATGGGCGCAAACCCTGCAACAAATCATGCAGACGGCGACAGAATTTATATCTGTATCTGGATCATTTTTGCCAACCGATCCAGACAATCCGCTTCCTTTCGAGGATATTCTTTTACCTGCGATCGCAGTTGCCAGACAACAACTTCTGATTCGTCTGGGTTCTGAGCAACTCACGGAAGATAGCCTGCCTCTTTCTATGCTCACAGAAACCGCTTATCAAGCTTTAGAGCGTACTTTACTGCAACGACTCGTAGAACTTTGCACCAAGACACTAGACTTTGAATTCTCCCAGGTTCGTCCCTTTGGTCAGAATTTGCTCAATTTGCTAGGGCTAGAAACAGAAGACAGCGATCGCAAAACTCACTACACCCAGTTCGTTGAGCGACTGCTGCAAAGTGGATTGCTGACTTTTTTCCAGAAGTATCCAGTCCTCGGTCGATTAGTGGCAACAGCAGTCAGTTTCTGGGTTGAGTTCACGGCTGAATTCCTGCAACGATTGGCTGAGGATAGAGCCGAGATTCAGCGAGTTTTTGGCTCAACGATTGATATAGACAAAGTTGCACAAATCCAAACCTCTCTTTCTGACCCACATAAGCGCGGCAGAAGCGTGATTTTGCTCACCTTTGAGTCTGGACTCAAACTCGTCTATAAGCCCAAGGATTTAGGATTAGAAGTTGCTTTTAACGAATTTTTATCTTGGTGTAACCAACACAGCCAGCTTTTAGATTTCAAAATAATTCAGGTGCTTAACCGCAAGAGTTATGGTTGGGTGGAATATGTTGAGCAGCAATCTTGCATTGATGAAGCCGCTGTCAAACGCTTTTATCAACGTGCTGGAATGCTGTTGTGCGTACTTTATGCTTTCAGGGGAACCGATTGCCATTGCGAAAACTTAATTGCTAGTGGCGAACATTTAGTGTTAATCGATATGGAAACCCTGCTGCATCATGAAGCCAATCTCATTGACAATTCACCCTTTATTCAAGAGTTTGAGACAGCCGCCGCACAACGCCTCTGGGATTCGGTACTCCGCACTGGGATGTTACCTCGGTGGGATTTTAGCAGCGATCGCCGCATTGCTTATGATATTAGCGGGTTAGGCAGTATCGATTCAGAGCAAGCTCCCCGGAAATTACGTCGCTGGCAGGCAATTAACACTGACAATATGCACCAACGCTATGAGTCTGTGACATTCCCTCCAGAGAAAAATTTGCCGCGCTTGGGTGAAGTTGCTTTATCTGCCAACGATTATCAGGTAGAAATTGCTACTGGATTTGAGCAGATGTATCGTTTCTTGATGGTAAATCAGGATAGGCTTCTAGCTCCGGACAGCCCACTTGCTGCGATGCAAAATCAACAAGTCCGCTTTATCTTCCGCGCCACCCAGATTTACGGTACTATTCTCCAAAATGCGTGGGCACCCGATTACCTCAAAAATGGAGTGGACTATAGCATTGAACTGGATCGCCTCAGTTATGCTTTTCTAGTTGCTCAGGAAAAACCCCATGCTTGGCCGATCCTGAGTGCGGAACTGCAAGCTATGCAGCAGTTAGATATTCCTTTCTTTACCGCTAGTGCCGCTAGCGATGAGTTGAGCGTAGCTAAGAATCAAACTATTCGGCAGTACTTTAAGCAACCTAGTTATCAACAAGTTCTAATGCAATTACAAGCCCTGGATGAAACTGACTTAGCCCGACAAGTTGCGATCGTTCAAGGCTCTTACTATGCCAAGGTAGCGCAAACCGCAAGTAAAGAAAGCGAACAATGGAATGTTGAGTCCTTACCATTGCTGAACTCACAACAGTTGATTGCGGAAGCCAGAGCGATCGCGTCTGAACTCGAAGCCAGAGCCATTCCCGACCCCGATGGTAGCGTTAACTGGATTGGCTTAGTTTATATACCGGAAGCAGAACGATTTCAACTACAGGTGTTAAACGACAGTCTGTATGACGGACGCAGTGGAATAGCGTTGTTTCTCGCCGCCCTCTATCAGGTATGCGGTGAACCGTGTTTCCGTAATCTGGCATTGCAGACATTACAATCGTTACGTAAACAGATTCAAACTCTCGATCCAGAATCTCAGCAGCGAAAAGCCCGTCTCAGTGGAATTGGGGGTACAACAGGTTTAGGTTCTACAATTTATACCTTCGTCAAGATTAGCCAATTTCTAGGCGATGAAACCCTCTTGCAAGATGCTCAAGTTTTGTGCGATTGGATGACACCGGAATTAATTGCAGCAGATAAATTTTTAGATATTATTAGCGGTGCGGCTGGAGCCATATTAGGGTTGTTGTCCCTTTATGGAGTCACAAAACAAGCAACCGTATTGGAAAAAGCGATCGCTTGCGGACAGCATTTACTTACTCACCGAGTCAGCCATGAAGGTCGGCCTAAAGCCTGGCTTACCATTGGTGAAACACCCTTTACTGGCTTCTCTCACGGAGCCGCTGGCATTTCCTATGCCCTGCTACAACTCTACGCTGTCACCGAAGACCGCAACTATTTAGAAGCCGCCTTAGAAGGGATTGAGTATGAACGCAGCGTTTTTTCTGAATCCCATGCCAATTGGCCCGACTTTCGTGGATTAGCACAAACAGGACAGCCTGTGTTTCCCGTCCAGTGGTGTCATGGTGCAGCCGGAATTGGGTTAGCTCGCTTAGGTAGTTTCAAGATTGCGAACACACCTGACATGGAACGCGAGGTTGAAATCGCGCTGCAAACTACTCAGCGCTATGCATTGCAAGCCATCGATCATCTATGCTGTGGGAATATGGGTCGGGTTGAGGTGCTGTTAGTTGGTGGTCAACGCTACTCCCGTCCCGATTGGTATGAAAGTGCTTTCCAGAATGCGACGAATATTATAGCTAAAGCCAAGCGTACCGGAGCTTATAAACTGTTCCCCAACTTACCTAATTCTGTATTTAATCCTGGCTTCTTCCCCGGTACAGCTGGAATTGGTTATCAACTTCTTCGTCTAGCACAACCAGAACAATTACCTTCAGTTTTGCTGTGGGAGTGAGGGCTGTTTGGGGGTGTGGGGAGTGTGGGGGGACAAGGAAGACAAATGACAAATGACCAATGACAAATGACAAATGACAAATCCACCTCGCTCAATCTTTCGTAAAGATGCTGTTCGTCGTTATTTGGAAGGTAGGGAAAAGTCTATCTTGCCGCGACTGGTTTCTCCACGCACGTTTATTTATCTATGGTTTCTGTTGGGGTTGCTAGGGATGAGTAGTATCATCGCTTGGTTTACCAAGGTGCCAATGTATGCTTCTGGTAAAGCTATCATTGTTCGTTCGAGCAATCAAAGAATTGTAGTAGCCACCTTTTTTGAACCTCAACATCTTTCAAGCTTGCGAAAAACCAAAAAATTATTTTTAAATTTTGCTGATCGGGGCGCTCGCACTGCTGCCATCATTACTGTTCAACCAGAGATTTTTAGCCCCGACACTATCCAAAAACGATTTGCGATCGCACAAATTACGCGGCCCAGTGCAATAGCGATCGCACAATTAGAGCCGATAGACAAAAACTTGCCTGCTAGTGCATATCTGGGTAGTGTCGGTCATGCACAAGCGGAAGTTGGATCGCAACGCCTCATATCTTTATTACCACTAATTGGGCAATTCTTTGAGCAATAGACCATGAATGTTCTCAAGAAAGTACAACGAATAAATTTACAGCTAGAAGCGATCGCTTGGGGACTGAAATATCTCATCTCGCCTACTCGTTGGCTGAAGTTTTTGCAGCATTACCAACGGCGAGTTCCGATTAGATTACAACTCAATGCTGTTGAATGTGGTGCAGCTTGTCTAGCAATGATTCTTAGTTACTATGGCAGGCAGACTCGCGTTAATGAATGTCGGGAGTTTATGGGCATTGGTCGAGATGGTGTGACTGCACAAACCATTGCCCAAGCTGCCCGTGCTTATGGATTGCGTGTCAAAGCATACTCTCTAGAAGAACTTGCGGATTTTAAATATATTCATTTACCAGCAATTGTTTATTGGAACTTCGAGCATTTTTTAGTTGTAGAACGCTGGTCAAAAAAGTATGTTGAAATTGTCGATCCCACTAGTGGACGATACCGATTAACTCTCGATCAATTTAATGAGGGCTTTACAGGGGTGGTATTGACTTTCGAGCCTGGAGTACAATTCCAACGCCGCCGCAAAAAAGCTTCATTATCCTGGTCTGACTACTTGCTGCAATCCATAGGCCAGACCCCAGGCTTGCTGTTGCAAATCCTCAGCACTTCTGTGCTTTTACAAATTTTAGGGCTAGCGCTACCCATCTTGACCAAAGTAGTTGTAGATCGCATCTTGCCGCTTCAGATTGCTGATGTCATGCCAATTCTCGGATTGGGGATGCTGATTCTCGTTCTAGCGCAAATGGTGACAAGTTATTTACGCGCAGCACTGCTAATTTATTTGCAAGCACGCATTGATACCCGTTTAATGCTGGGTTTCTTTGAGCATTTACTGACACTTCCGTTTCGCTTTTTTGAGCAACGTACAGTGGGCGACCTGCTGATGCGTCTTGGTAGTAATGCCATGATTCGAGAAACGCTTACTAGTCAGACGCTATCAATCATCTTAGATGGTATGTTTGTGTTGGGATACCTAGTATTACTGTTCGTTCAAGAACCAACTTTTGGAAGCGCTGTTTTGCTTGTCGGACTGCTTCAGGTAATACTTTTGCTGGGCACGACCAGGCGAGTTCATGACTTAATGCAACGCGATTTGTTAGCACAAGCAGAATCTCAAAGTTACTTGGTTGAAGCATTAACTGGAATCCTGACTCTGAAGGCCTGTGGCAGTGAAGACCGTGCTTTTGATTACTGGTCTAATTTATTTTTTAAGCAATTGAATGTCTCGCTGCAACGCAATCATTTAGGGGCATTGGTTGATACAGTAATGGTTTCGCTGCGTACATTCTCTCCGTTGCTGCTGTTATGGGTAGGAGCGATGTATGTATTAAATGGAACTATGAGCTTAGGGACAATGTTGGCATTAAATGCGATCGCAGCGTCCTTTTTAATGCCTCTGTCCTCGCTAGTATCAAACGGTCAGCGCCTACAATTGGTAGGCGCACATCTTGAGCGACTAACTGATGTTCTCACAGCTGAGTCAGAGCAGAAGTTACAGAAAGTTCAAACAGCACCACAAATCACAGGTCGAATAGAATTAAACCAGGTCAGTTTTCATTACGATTTAAATGCCCCACCAGTCTTACACGATATTTCACTCACAATCGAACCCGGACAGAAAATAGCTTTAGTTGGTCGCTCCGGATCGGGAAAAAGTACACTAGCTAAACTTTTACTTGGACTTTACTTACCAACAGCAGGCGAAATTCTTTATGATGGAATACCCTTGTCAGCATTAAACTGGCGCACATTACGCAATCAATTTGGTGTAGTACTGCAAGAGCCTTTCCTGTTTAGCGGTTCAATTCGGCAAAATATTAGCGTTAACAATCCTAGCCTGGCTCTAGAGAAAATCATGGCAGCAGCAAAGCTGGCCGCTATCCACGATGATATTATGCAAATGCCTATGGGTTACGAAACTAGGCTGGCAGAAGGTGGTAGTGGTTTATCGGGAGGACAACGCCAACGTTTAGCACTGGCGCGTGCTTTAGCTCACCAACCTGCTATTCTCTTATTAGATGAAGCAACTAGCCATCTTGATGTTGTCACTGAGAGTTTGATTGAGCAGAATTTGCATCATCTTTCATGTACACGGATTGCGATCGCTCATCGATTGAGTACTATCCGCAATGCAGATAAAATTTTAGTCCTCGATCAAGGGACAATTGTTGAACAAGGTTCCCATGAAGAACTTCTCAGCTTAGATGGATATTATGCTTCACTAATAAACGGTCACAAACTTCGTTTTTGACCTCAATTAACAGCTAGTTTTCTCATAAAATTGAGAGCTAAAAATTTCGGGGCGATGAGGGACACAACCCGGTAAGATGGCTCAATAGACCTCCTATGAAAATAAAGACTTAGGCGGGAGTTGAGGGGGTGGGTTGTGGCTCAAGAGAAACCTGGTAACCAAGTTGCTCTAAACGTTTAGTCAGTCGGCGAGAAATACGTTCCTTGTCTTGCTGATCAAAGTAATTAGCTGCCAATTCCTGATAAGTAGTTTTGTGTTTAAGTAAGTGATAGGCAATGACTAAAATGGTATGAGCAACAGCAACTGATGCCTTTTTGCTACCCTGACGTGCAACCAGCCGTCGGTAGTGCGTTCCCAAGTAAGTTGTACGTGTACGACCGGCAGCTTTGGCAGCTTCAACAAGTCCAGCACGTAACCAACAACTACCCTTACGAGTTTTACCAGAGTAAGGTTTGCCAGCACTTTCATGATTACCAGGACATAGTCCAGCCCAAGAAGCTAAATGTTTATGAGTAGGAAAGCGGCTCATATCCGCACCGATTTCTGCCCTGAGCAGTTGTGCCGTCTTACGCTTGATACCTGGGATGGTACATAATCGCTCCAAATCCTGCTCAAAAGGGTGCATTCGTACCTCAATTTCAGCACTGCATTGTTGGAGTGCTTCATCTAAAAAATCAATGTGGGCTAGCATCTGTGCCAACATGAAACGTTGCTGGGGTTGAACTCGACCAGCCAGTGCTTGCTGCAATTGTGAGAGTTTCAAGCGTAAGCGTCCTTTCGCCAACTCTGCCATTGCTTGTGGGTCAGAGTTACCATCAACGATTTGTGCGAGAATGGCTCGACCTGATACACCCATGATATCAGTTGCTACTGAGGAAAGTTTGATGTTGGCTCCTTCTAAAACGGCGTTGCACTCGATTCACTTCAGCGGCACGCTGCTGAACCAGTGAAATGCGATAACGCACTAACTCTCGTAATTCACGCATTGACCGAGAGGGAATAAAGCTGGAGCGCAACAAACCATGTCGGAGTAAATCAGCTATCCATTCAGCATCTTGTACATCAGTTTTACGACCAGGTACATTTTTGATATGGTGGGCATTGACTACCAAAAGCTCTAACCCTCCTTCCAATAAGTTATAGATTGGCTTCCAGTATGAGCCTGTGCTTTCCATAGCTACATGAGTACATTGTGCTGTTACCAACCAATCCAGTAGTTGCAATAACTCTGGGGTAGTTGTACCAAAACTTCTTATCTGTTTATTAATTTTCCCAGCGTTACTGATGCTTAAACAAGCAGTGACGCTCTTTTTATGAACATCCAAACCACAACAGCGCTCATAAACAACCTGCATGATTTTTCCTTGTTACAGCTGATTTTTATTATTCGACCAGTGAGCGCTCTGTGTTCTTAGATTCTCCTATCTACATCTGTGGTTTTTTTATTCTTATTCGGATTTTTGCAAGAAGTCTAATGTCTGATTTTTATAAAAGATTCATCTATCTACTAAATATAGTAGTACTTGGCATTAGCCCGATGAATTAGCGGCGCATAAAAACAACATCTGAATTACTCTACTTAGAATCAAAATTTGCATTTCTAATGTCCTAGGGACTGTTTAGCAAATTATTACAAGAATTACTACCAGTAGAAGGAGAAATAAACGCTAGACGCTAAACCCCTAATTTACCATCAAGTCGTTACTTAAAGATTATCCAAATGAGCTACAACCCTAAATAAAATCCTTATGTAGTAAGACTTTTAAGCTTAACCTGGTTTTCTGTTCTAATGATTCTCATACCCCTGTTTAGTATAGTAAGTATCATCCATTCAGCCGCACAAGACCGCACAATCTCAATGTACTAGTGCTATTTAGTCAAGCCTCCCCCATGACAAGTCCCTCGATAGTATGTGCTTGTACGATAGGTTTTAGTTCGTCAACAATTCGGCAGGCAAAGTGTTTTTGGTACTCTTTTGGGATAGTCTCATAGTAAGCACGAGTAAACTGGAGATCGTGCCGCTCTGCGTTTTGGGCATCTGGAGCATCGACGCCGAGTACTAGCACCAAGCGCGATTTTTGAGATTGGTTGGCAGTACCCCGATGAATGGTCAGTGCTGACCGCACAGATATGTCGCCACGCTTTGGCATCTTCCTCAACGTAATCTTAAGGTTGAACTTCGCGCAGCCGACGCTCCAGAAAGCGGCGTTCGCTGTCATTAGTGACCAGCACGAGTGCAAGCGCATAGCTCTGCGCAGCTGATGCTGAGGCTCCGATGCGGCGCAGCAGATCGGCACGGGTGGCGTGCTAAAGGTTTTTGACTCAGTAGGGAATTAAAATCTGCGATCGCGGCTTGAGATTTTCCTAAATCAAGATACGCTCTACCTCTCTGAAAATAAGCATTTGCAAGATAATTCGGCTCAACAATAGAATGAACTTGAGGACGGAGCTGAATTATCTTGGTAAAATCTTGAATCGCAGCTTGTTTTTGTCCCAAATAATTGAAACGGGTTTCACCACGCTCAGAATAAGCCTCGACGAAGTTGGGATTGACTTGAAGCGCTTGATTATAAACTTCAACTGCTTCTAAGGGTTTATTTAACTGTCGGAGAATTTCTCCTTTTTTAATGTATGGCTTTTCGAGCTTCGGGTCGTCAGTAATAGCTTTTCCATATGCGTATAGTGCATCCTGTTTCTTACCCTGACCAGCCAAAGCCAGTCCCTCATAGTAGTGAAACAAGCCTGTGGATTTGGAACCAGGGACGATCTCTTGGGCTTTACGAGCGTCCTGAAGCGCACCTGCATAATCTTTCTCTCTCCATCGAGTAAAGCTCCTTTGTCCGTAAATAACTGCTAACTGCTGATTAGGAGCCATAACTCGTTTGAATGTTACCTCAAATTCGCTTGTTCCTTTGCGAGTAAGTCGTAAAGTTATGGGTGTATTAGCTTCACCATGTAACAATTTCTGTAATTGAGTATCTGTTTTATTGACTGTCGGTTGACCGTCTATGGCTAAGATTTGATCGTTTTGCCTCACTCCTGCTTGAGCCGCAGGCAATTGATAAGGAACATCAGTAATAATTGGCAGCTTGGTGTTAGAATCGACACTAAATTGGATACCAACTTGCGGTGTCACAGGTTTTAGGTAACGTAGAGCTTGCGTATAGTCAGCGATCGCTTTTTTGGTGGAATCTAGATCGAACGATTTACTATGACTATATGCCCGCCAAAAGTATGCTTCACCATTTTGGGGTTGAATCCGCAGCAGCTGGTTCAAATCTGAGCTTGCCGCTCCATAGTCTTCTCTGTTAATTTTTTCTCTAGCTTGTTCTAGAAGGACTGAAGCCTGAGCGTTTTTCTGATAATTCTGCCAGGATGCAATTCCCAGCCCACTCAGTAAGACAACAGTCAGCCCAGAAGCAACTATCAACCAAACTCGCTTAGGCAATTGGCGCAAGCGTTGAGCCACATTCACCGACTGTTTAGCAGGTAAAGATGAAGGTTGACGGGTCGCTATCTTCACAGTATCTCGCAAAACTGTCAGCGCGTCTGCGGCTGTCTGATATCGCTGGCGGTAATCTACACGCACCATCCGATCGACAATAGCGGCAAACTCAGAACTTACCTGAGCGCGATTTTGCCAAATAATCTCACCAGCACTAAGATTATCGGGGTCTTTCAGCTTTAATAAGTCATTAACTCCTAAACCTGTCACGGCTTGAATCCCCATAACCCCAGAAGCGTAAATATCGCTACTATATTGAGGATAACCATTCAATTGTTCCAGCGGCATGTACCCTCTAGTGCCAATTGCCACTGTTGAAGTCACCTGTCCTTGAGAATTGACGGTTTGTGTAGCGATTTCTTTAACCGCTCCAAAATCAATTAATACGAGTTTGCCATCAGACTGGCGGCGGATTAAATTAGCCGGCTTGATATCCCGGTGAATCACCCTTTGCCCATGAACAAAGGTTAAAATTTCCAAAACTGCAATTAAGAGTTGACGGGCTTTTTCTTCAGTCCAAGGATGTCCAACTTGAATTTCTTCTGCCAAAGTAGAACCAGGAATGAATTCTTGAACTAAATAAAACTCTTGTTGTTGCTCAAAATAGGCAAATAATCTGGGGATTTGCGGGTATTGCCCCAATCTTTCTAAAGTTTCTGCTTCTTTAGCAAACAGGTCACGAGCAATTTTGATCGTATTTGGGTCTTGAGCCGGGGGATGGAGCTGTTTAACAACACAAATAGGATTACCAGGACGCTTCGTATCTTCCGCTAGATACGTATGTCCAAATCCTCCCGCAGACAAAGAGCTAATAATTTTATAACGCCTGTCTAAAATTAGACCAATCACAATCTTTGGATTTTATAAATTATCAGAATTACAGCCTGTATAATTTCAATTATTCTCACTAATATTGCTAATATAACTCATCGTTCGGACCATAACATTTAACTAAGCGTATGTTTGTCAAGTATCAAGCTTTCTTAAAATTTTCCTAATTCTTGCTAAAAAGCATCAGAAATGTTTAATTCGCTCAAGTAAATATTTTCTCAATAGTACCAGCCAGAAATGTTAGGCAATTAGTAATCCCAATTTCCTACATCAATGAGTAAATTTCAGTAAAATAGCTAATTTTTAGCTTATATCCCAGATTTCGCAGGTGCGATCGCTGCGCCAATTTGAGCAAATAAACTCAACACTTCTCGCCAATTTTAGTATAGTTCCGAGTGTCCTGGGTAGTGCAGCAGCCAACGCAATCTTTGAAACGCCTGCTGAGATTCACCATTCGCTAATGCTTGAGATGCCTCAAGATAAATTGCTGTATAGTCTTCCATTAGTTCCCAAGACTCTACCGAGTGTATTTTTGAAAAAACGCCTCATTAATCCGCAGAACCTTTTCCCGACTGATTTTTAGCTTGTACTGCTTAGTCTAGCGATCATAAATTTTCGTCTGTACTTCTAAACAATTTCTATCAGCTACCGTATTTCATGCTCAATAGTAGCCTTATTTACATTCTGCGACCACTGAGAAGGTTCTAGTTGATTAACATATTCCATATATTTAGCTAATGGCGTATCAATACTCAGGAGTAAGTTTGGATTAAAGCGAATATTATCGTAAATCTTGCCATCTTCATCTCTGAGCATATAGTAAGCCAAGCGAGTACAAAATAACAAAAACTTACTCAGCAAATAACCGAAAATTTCTTTACGTTTTTCTGTTACGTAAATTGGTTGAATTCGCGTTCTACCTGGGGCAATTGGAGTATAAGCATATATCATGTGCAACGGCGGAAAAAGTCGCACTTTTTTCATCATTGTTAATAAGCCAATGCAACCATTAGCATACCGCATGGAATACTCATATGTAGAACCCAGAAATCTTTGACCTAAACGTTCTCGCCACGTTGTTTGAGGAAATTTTCCTTGCATTGTAAAGTCAATTTGCGTACCTAATTCGCTGCGATGTAGCGACAAATCCATTTTGATATCTAAATGATGAATTGTTTTTAAATGTTGAGCATCAATACCATTCATCATACAAATATGGTGATGACAACTTCTTTCAAATGCTCGATCGGGTTGTGCAATAATTTCTTTACCCTTTAATTCATCAAAATCAGCCACACCTTCAGGTGCTACAGCATCAGGATAAATCCAGATAAATCCATACTTTTCTATAGTTGCATAAGCTTGTACTTTTGCTTTAGCCGGAATCTCTGATTGACAGGGAATATTTTGGCATAATCCTGTTTCATCAAATGCCCAATGATGAAATGCACAACGAATCCAATTACCATCAACTTGTCCAATTCCTAAATCTGTTCCCAAATGCGGACAGTAAGCATCTAAAGCACGTACTAGTCCATCTTCACCACGAAATATAGCAATTCTTTGACCGCATAATTCTACAGATTTTGCTTTGCTTTTAGGTAAGTCGTTACTAGAACAGGCAATATACCAACCCTTAGCAACTATATTCCAGTTATTAAATATTTGCATACTTACTTGACTGATAATTATTTAATATCTCTTGACGTTGTCGAATATCATCTTGATATTTGCCCATTACAACCCTAAATAGCATTCTGCCTAAACAGTAAGAAGCCCGCAAAGAAAACACAGCATCTTGCAAATCGATATGGCTACGCTCAAATAAGAAATGTCCGGTTAATCCAATTAGTTGAGTTAATGGTAAGCCTAAGATTAACCAAAAGTTTTGCAACTGCAAAGTAGAAAAGAGCAATCCATAAAAAAATAATATCCCCACAATATGTAGAGCGATATTAACAGGATGCTGATGTTTAAGAACAAAAATATCCCAATAATCTGTAAAAGGATGCTCCAGTATTTGATTGTTTATCTTATTTCTTAAATTTTGCTGAGTATTAAAATTGAGTTGATCCATAAAAGATTGTTTGTACAAATAAGGGATAAGTAATGAAACTAAATTTTACTATTGATGACTTGGTAATCATCGCGATCTGTCAGATAGTCGATACAAGTAAACACTAATTATATTGGTATTAATATACACTACAATAAAAGAACATTGGCTAAGATTATGAGTGCAGATCCAGTTTGGTGTTTGCTGAGAGTACAGCCATCTGATGTAATTAAGGTTAAAAAGGTATTTGATGAAGCTGTAGAGAATTCACAAATCTTAAATAAACTACAAAATTATCTGCAAAGTCGGACAGAACATAAAAGTCAATTTCATCCGCAGGAGCAAGAGACGTTTAATAGTTATTTTCCTAAAGCTTTTGTTAATAAAGCAGAGAATGAAGATGTTTTTGATTGGGAAGATTTACATAACGTTTATCATCTTTTCTTCCCACGCAGTTTTATAGAAATGTTTGATTATCTTTTTATGGGTGATGCTCCAATAATTTCTATGCCAATGAGTCAAGCTTTATTAGAGCTGATCGTAACTAATCGCGTGAGTGCAACTGAAATGTTATGGGGAGGTTTAGGTTGGAAAAGAGCAAGTAGACTTCCTGGATACTTGGGTAATATGTTTGTCTTACCAGAAGATATTGCTACTGTTTTAGCAATTATTCAGGAAGTTTTTGCGGAAGTTAGTACTGATGAATTTGTTCAAGGAGCGCGTACAATTGGGGTAAGAGGGAACTGTAATGAAAGTTATGCAGAAATGCTTCAATCTTTGATTCTGTCATGTTTTTCTACAGTTTTACAAGAAGGTAATGGATTGTTAGCTTTGAGCTATCCACATATGGGTTCTATGCCATTTCCTGAAAATTATTAACTTCCCTCTACTCTCTCTCTGTGCCTCTGCGTCTCTGCGTGAGTTCTGCTTAACACGGAGACAAGTTCCCAATCTTTCACGCCCCAAGCGATCGCTAACTTATATCAAAGTTCTCATCAGCTAGCAACTTCAACATACTTCCCGTTGAGCTTTGCGAGCAAGTAATCTGTCACGCAATCCTTGTGGATCAAACTTTGCTTCGTTCATTTTGCGAATTTCTTGGGCTTGCTGCTGTCGTTGCTGTAGGTATGCTTCGACTTCTTGCTGATGATTGAGATAGAAGGCAATAGTAGCGTATACATCAGCAAGCTGAAGCGATGGATAGCGGAAAACAATTTCTTCTGCGGTTGCTCCTTGTTTGAAGGCTGCAACTACGGTGTTTAATGTTACACGAGTTTTGCCTACCCGAACTACACCTTCAGCAGTAATTTACAGTGGTGCAGGTTCAGCTACAATTGCTAATGCCATAAGCAATACCAAGATATTCGCTTTTAATATTAGCAAACGTTAGCCTGTTCACGGCTCATACGCCTCACTGCGATGGGCGATCGCTACAACAAATACCTGCATCAGTTCATCGTCTATCGAATAGATTACCCTGTAGTCCCCGATTCGGTAGCGATAGTACCCTGCATAATCTCCTTTGAGGGCTTTGATGTTGGGGAGCAACTGGGGAGTTTGCTCTAGCTGCTGCAAACATCGGTCAATTTTCTTCGCTAGGGCTTTGTCAGCATTGATATAAACCTTTTGAGCATCTGGGTGCAGAAGAACTTCATACATCAGAGCGAAGAGTTCTCCAGTTTGTGTAATCAGTTTTAGGAGTTGCTTGATTTTGCTGAATTCGCTCTAGCAAGCCTGGAATTGCCAATAGTTCTTGGGTTGCAGCTTCGCTTTCAGCATTTGCTAAGTAAGCTGCAAAATCAGTAAGCACCCGTAATCGCTCTGGTGATAATTGCTTAAGTAATTCATTAAGCTGGCGCTGTAACTCTGTCACAGATACCAAATCTTCTGACGACCTATCATCGATTGGGGAATTGTCGGTACTATTCATCGCCTGCTTTGCAACTTCAAGTGTTTAGAGTCCATTGTAAGGCAACCAATCCGAGGAAAATCTGAGTTACTTGCCCAAAAGTTTAGGCAATTCTCTGCGTCTTTGCGTCTCTGCGTGAATAAATACCCTCCCTAACAAGGAGACAAAACGCTTCCCAATCTTTCACGTCCCAAGCGATCGCTCACCTTACCCTTACAAATAACCCTCACTCCATTAATATAAACTGCTTGCACAATCTCATCCGAACCACGCTTCACCATTCGCGGTTCGCCATCCAAAACTGGATCTGATATTTCCACTTGCGTGCTAATTGGCTGATTTAAAGCAAGGGGATCGAGTAAAACTATATCTGCTTTCGCGCCAACTTTTAGCACTCCT
This sequence comes from Nostoc sp. 106C, assembly GCF_002154725.1. Classification (GTDB taxonomy): domain Bacteria; phylum Cyanobacteriota; class Cyanobacteriia; order Cyanobacteriales; family Nostocaceae; genus Aulosira. The sequence goes on from NZ_MTAW01000018.1 coordinate 38,743, forward strand.
GTATCCAGGCGAAACCAACGCGCTGGTTCTCCTGTAACGCGAGAAATCGCAACTTCCGGTGAAAGGAAATTTGTTGCAACTGCTTGTTTGAGCAACGATAAAGCGCCATCATAGTAGCCAAGGTTATGCACATGAGCGCCAGCATCAGTAAATCCAGGGAAAATATCAGGATGTCGCATCATCGCCAAACGGGGTTTTAAGCGATCGTTTGCTCCTGTGGCTACCCAGCGCAAATCTGTGTCGTAAGTCTGCAACGCCTGCATAAACAAATCTACTGGTTCTTGTTGCTTTCGATGGGCAATTTCCGCAAAACTCAACCCTTGCCAACTTGCTTCAGGACAGTCAACAACTTCCATCAAATCTAATTGACGATGGAACGATTTGCGCCATTTACTGTTCCATTCTTGGCGAAATTGACGACGAAAAACTTCAGATTGCCACAGTTGTTGCCGTTCCTGTCGTGATTTGCAACCATTAAGTTGTGCGCCTGTGGAGAATTCTTCAAATAAGGGGGTGACGGGGCCATCAGAGTAAATTGTGAAAGGTTCGGTTAATGTTTGAAAGCGCACATTCCCATTGAGAATGCGGTTCCAAATAAACAAGAGGGGAGAAAATATTCGCCATAGTTTGCGATCGTGGACAGCATCTAAAGCTGAGAGGACAGTTAGCCGCAGTGGTTTGCCAATCCCCGAACCCATCCGCAGAATATCTACAAAGGAAGCCAGCTTTTGTAAATTGGGAGTGACTTGAAAAACGCGATCGCGTTTTCGACAAAGTTTGGCTAGCATCGCATACTCTTTATACTTGGCGTGTTGCGAAGGAATTGTGTAACCTTGCCATTCCCCACTCATCCGATGCCAAGGAAACATATCAATAGAAACGCCAACAAATCCAGCATCTAAAGCATCCGCCGTGATTCGCTGCATGATGTTTAGCTCAAATTTGCTGGGCTGAACAGTTAAACTGCGTTCCAATCCCATTACATAAGCGCGTAAAGCACTATGACCAAACAAAGGCGCAACATTCGGGCCAAGGGGTAACTGTTGTAAATGCTGTAAATATTCTGCTGGTGTTTGCCAAGAAAGCGACTTTAAGAGCCATTTAGCAATTAGGCGATGGGAAAGCGTTTCCACTCTTTGAAAAATATCTGCCAGCATTTGAGCTTCACCGATCGCGATCGACAAACTACAATTGCCAATGACAACGCTGGTAACACCATGACGCACAGATTCACTCAGTCCTGGTGCAATTTCCAACTCTAAATCATAGTGAGTATGAATATCGATGAATCCTGGCGTCACCCACAACCCAGAAGCATCAACTACTTCACGGGCTGCAACGGGTAAGGAAAGAGCAATTTCCACAATTCGTCCATTTTGAATGCCAATATCCCCACGAACAGGTGCAGATCCTAAACCATCGAAAATTAACCCGTTTTGAATCAGCAAATCTAGCATGATTCTTTGTTTCCTTCTAGTCGCTATTTTCTTCTTGGACGTACCTCAAAAGCTAAATCAAAGCGGTAAAAACACACATCAAACTCTGCAAAAAAATTCATATGTCATAGTATCACTGGTGCTTCCCTGGATGCTGTCCAAGCAAATGCAAGAAGAACGGGTGAAAATTCGGCAACTCTAGCTGATAACACCAAACCGCGTGCTTCCATCCGAGCTAAATTACCGCTTAATTGAACTGGAACTTTTTGTTCCGCCCAAACTGCTCCCAGTTGCAAACCCACTTCATAGGGCAACACATTAATGCTTGCACCTGTATCTAGTAAAGCCATAACTTCCAAAGAACAATTTCTGTAGACCAGTGTAATTGGCAAATATTGCATTGTACTAGATATACCGAGACTGTTGCTCCGTTCAATGAAAGGAAATCTCTTGCCATCAAGCATCGTTTTCCTGCTTTGCTGCCTCCAGAAGTTCAGATAATGTTTGAGCAGCTTCATCAGCCTCATAAGGAGACCAGACAACTGCTTCTGTGGATTCTAGTTGCTTTAGTAGTGCGTTTTCTTGCTCTTGTACTTCAGTTGGTTCTAAATCGCAACCTTCTTCTCTAGCGACCTCTAGCAACAGAAAATGAATGAGGCGTAGCTTGTCTTGGTGTGACAGCTGACTAACGGCAGGAAGCAGTTCATTTAGCAGCATACTGCTACTCTTAAATAAAATTTAGTGCCATTATAGGTTGAAATTTTATTGAAAAGAGCGATCGCCTGCGAAATCTAGTGAATCGGCTCTGGTTAATTGGCAATTACTCCCGTCTTGGAGTTTAGTAAGCTAATCATCATTCAAATTGCATCTTCATGTCTCCCCTTCTCCGCGTCCCCGCGTCTTTCCGAGGCTAAGCATTATGCAACTGAAAGGCGGATTAGCTTATTTGCATCCCGGTCTTAATATTAACGCAACCGCCTGCAATGTTAATATATCGGGCTGTTATGCCAATACGTTGGGCTGTTATGTTAATACGTCGGCTTGTTATGCCAATACGTCGCTCTGTTATGTTAATACGTCGGCTTGTTATGCCAATACATCGGTCTGTTATGTTAATACGTCGGTCTGTTATGCCATTGCATCGACCTGTAACGGTTAACCTATTCTTGTTTTAACCTTGCCTAGTGCAATTGAAGGCAGAGATTGGGAGCGATCTCGCTTGTTTAGTCATCGGTTTCACTATTTTTTTATTTGCAAGTTTTTAATAGGATGATATGAGGCTGATGAGTTAGGCTGTTAAGTAAGATGAGTATTTGTATGATGATATTTAGCTAAAAGACTGGAACATGACCAATATTGATAACTTGGAGAAACAACCACAAGTTTTCGTCAGTTATGCAATTGCCGATCGAGAAGCTGCTAGAGCAATTGTGCGGGGTCTGCGATCGCACAATCTAAATGTATGGTTAGATGACAATCAACTCTATCCTAGAAGCAATTGGGCTGAATCTATGCGCTCTGCAGTTTCAGCAAGTGCCTATTTTCTGCTTTTAGTTTCCAAACATTTGGTCAACTCCCATTGGGTAAGCAAAGAAACTGAAGATGTATTAAAAGAACTGCAAAACCGAGATATTACATTCTTGCCTATCCTTTTGGAAGATTGTGATATTCCGCCATCACTTGCTACGTATCAGTGTTTTGATATGAGAAGCGGAATAGAGGACAACTTAGAAAAGCTTGCTAATGCACTTAGATTTACTGCGGAGATTGATTTTGAAAAATTGTCTCCACAAACCTTTGAACAACTGGTTACAGATCTTCTTCAGAAACTAGGTTTTATCAATCTGCAATCAGAGAGTCAGCAAAGTGATTCAGGTATTGATGCTATTGTTGAATTCCGACACAAAGATCCATTTGGGGCTGAAAATCGGGAAGTATATGCAGTTGAAACAAAATTTTACCGTGATTCGCGTGCTGACTTGAGAACACTCCAGCAATTGATTGGCTATGTCAAGAAAAATCCAAAGATTGATAAAGCACTGCTTGTTACAAATGGAAATCTCACATCTGTTGCTCTCGATTGGGTAAGCGATGCTCCTAAATCAACTGGTATCCCAATCCGTGTCGTTGATGGAACAGAGTTAAAGCGGCTTCTTCTTCATAACACCGAGCTAGTTTCCAAGTACTTTGCTACCAGTTTAGGTCACGCTTAATGAGCCGAATTACTGATTTTATTAATCGGCTTGATAACTGTCCTGCTGGTCAGAAAGGTTGGCGAGAGTTTGAAGATCTGTGTGTAGAAATTCTGGAATTTTTATTTGTCCCGCCATTGGTAAGACCAATTATTCAGCCGCGAACGTACTCTGGTACAAATCGACGCGATGCAGTATTTCCAAATCGAAATTTTGACGAAAAGCATGGTTGGGGCTTGCTTCTTCGTGAACTTGAAGCAAGATTGGTGCTATTTGAATTCAAAAATTATGATGTAACAGATATTGGGCATGAGGAAGTAATTCAAACTGATAATTACTTGACAGAGCCTATGGGTAAGCTTGCAATAATAGTGTGCAACAAGCTTCCTAATAATGGTGCTCATATCCAAAGAAATAATATTTACAGTCGGCGTCGCAGAGTTATTCTGTTTATGACGAAGGAGCATCTGAAGGAAATGCTCTTCATTAAAGAACGCGGGGAAGATCCTTGTGATTTAATTGTCGACCTTGTTGAACGGTTTTATCTGCAACATGAGTAAAAGCAGCAAATAACAGTATTACTAGATAATCACCGTAATAGTTATACTGCAATACTCAGTTTTAACCCAACCCGATCGCTTGTGATTGAATAGTGTTAACCACGCGATCGCACTCTTTGCAAAGATAACTGTACATCTTCTAACTTATAACTTTGGGAACGCAACGTAATTTCAGATTCTCAGTTTCCATTAAAAGAGTACCAATTGGTTCCTCAAACAAAGTAATAAATATACTATCACGTATTGCTAAATATAATGTTCTTTCTGGTTCTAAACGATTGATAACAGCACGATACATGATCAATCCTCCAATAGCATCTTTGAGGTCTGCCATTTCTGAAGGACTCACAAAACTTTTAATTTCTACAGCTATTTTTCTAGTGCATTGTTCTCCTGCTAAGAGTCGTTTGGCTCCTAAATCTACATACATATCTTTTTGACCCTACTTTAAATGTAAAGGGTCATCTGTAATTGTAATTATCCAGCCGTCTTGAATTAAAGCATTCTTAACCCCATAGTGATAAATATCTTTTGCAGGTATATAAAGCGTTACCTTATTTACTGCCGGAATCACTGTAAATAGTTTTACCGCGATGTTCTGTTTTAATCCAGCGCGATCGCTGTTTTTGCACACACATCTTTAAAGTTACTACCATCATCACAGGAATCCAATGCGCCATGTAGAAGGAGCCTTGAATTGTTGCCCACAGCAAAGACAATCCTCGTAGACTTTGAAATTGGTAAAGTCCAGCGATGAAAGCAACTGTCAGAATGATGCTGAGTAGTGTTTGCAGCGGCCACAAAACCGGGCGATCACTGTAAAATATTGCCCAAAGTAAATCCGGAATTAGTGCAATTGGAAGTAGAAATTGCAGCAGAAAAAACAATAATAAATCGATTTCTTTTTGCCAACCCAAAGTCAAGATTTGGGGAAAATAGTCTAAAAAACGCTGATAGCCGCCTTCAGCCCAACGATAATGTTGATGCCAAAGCTGTCTCCAGGTTGTCACGCCTTCTTCTTGAATCGATGGAACTGTGACAAACTCAATTTCAACGCCTACTAAATAAAGCTTAAAGCAGAGATCCAAATCATCAGTAACTGTGTCCTCATTCCAACCCTTGCATTTTTCCATCAGTTCCCGCCGAACTAACATTCCATTACCCCGCAACTCAGTCATTCCGCCAACAGCAATGCGATGGGTTTGTAGAAAGCTATCACAGATCATTTCCATCTGCTGACAACGAGTTAAAAAATTGGTGTCTGCATTGACGATCGCTTTTCGTACTTGTACCGCACCGATAGCTTTCTTCTGGAATAGAGGTAATGTTTGCCGCAGAAAATTAGCAGTAAGCAAAGCATCAGCATCGCAGATTAGGAGAATTTCTCCTTGGGTGAAGGGAAAAACGGTATTCAATGCTCCTGATTTACCACCTTGTGATTCCCGTCGATGAACTTGTAACGCCGGAAATTGAGTTTGTAATTTCCTCAATATCTGCGGAGTTTCATCTGTACTACCGTCATCAACGATCCAAATATCTAGGCGATCGCTTGGATAGTTCAAATGAAATAAGCTGTGGACTAAATCAGCTAAGACTGCACTTTCATTTTTAGCAGGAACTAAAATCGAGACTAGCGGTAAATAAGCGTCATTCTCAATTACCAAACTGGCTGGTTTTGCCATCAGCATTCGCAGCATTTGCAGAGTCAGCACAAACGTTAATCCGACGATGAACCACTGTGTCTGTGGTAGCAAGTGCAGCAAACTTACAAAACCCCAAGTTAGTAGAACTACTAAGGTTGCCTTGAGACGGCGATCGCGATGAATGCTGATATTATTGCTGGGCTGATAAGTACTTCTTCCCACTTTATTTACTATACCTTCTCGGTTTTTTGCTTAGACTGACGACGTAATAGCAGCATCGTGACTGCTCCCAATAAAAAGCCGCCCACGCCTGCGGCAATTGCCATAATCCATCTCAGTCGTTGCGCAGCATTTAATACCGGATTATCCAAGAGGTTAGACGAGAAATGCAGCGATTGAATCGTCCATTTGTCTTGGAGTTTTTGTAGTACTGCTGTCCACCGCATTCCCATATCAGCAGCGTTACCATCTTTAAAAGCGAAAGTTGCGATCGCATCTCCAGAAGAAACTACTGTTTCTGGCGAGAGAAATGTCCTCACAGGCTCTCCCTTGAGATTCATTTTGATATCTTTGATCGTAGTGGCGAACTGCTGATTCCAGTACTTCTCAAATTCAGGTATTTTGTGAAAAACCTGGTTATCAACTGTTGTAATCGTAAAGCTGGGATGCAAGTAAGGTTCAATTTTGGAAAAATCTCGATTGTTTAGCGCTTGCAGAGCAATTTCCCGCGTGCGAATAATCGCGTTGATTTCCTGTTGATTAGTATCTGCTAGAGCATATTGCGGTATGTTCCAAATTGCCAGCATCAACAAAATACTGCAAAGTATCTGAGTGTATTTGTATTGGCTTGCCCATCTCTGTTTCAACATATAAAAAACCTGTACATTTGGTTAGATTTACGGTTGATTTTTTTAATGCTAATAACAGGATGGATTTTAAGGTGTTATTTAGTCAACTAAGCACTAAGTTCTGTCAAAATGTTGAGCACTAATAATTCGCTAATTTTGCAAGCCTATTTCCAATTCAAGACCACGAAATAAAAAAGTCTAATTTGCCATCCAGCAAGGCTGCATTGGTTCTTCTGGCATTTCGGTGATTTGCAACGTGACCAATTCTTCTGCTGAAGTTGGATGAAGTGGCATTGTGGCGTCGAAGTCTTTCTTCGTCAGACCTGCGGTGAGTGCGATCGCGGCGGCTTGAATGATTTCGGCGGCAGATTCGCCAACCATGTGCGCTCCCAGTACGCGATCGCTATTTTTGTCTACTACCAATTTCATCGCTGTTTCTTCTTCTCTATCTGTAAGACTATGAAACAATGGCTGGAACTTGGTGCAATAAATGGTGATGTTATCAGCTCCCAACTGTTCCCTAGCTTCAAGTTCTGTTAGTCCCACAAACGCTGCTTGGGGTTTGCCAAATACCGATGAAGGAATGTTACTATAGCGGACTGTGTGCGGTTGATTACCAAAGACAGTATCAGCAAAGCTTTTTCCTTCAGCGATCGCCACGGGGGTGAGTTGTTTACGATTGATGCAATCACCCACTGCATAGATATGAGGTTGGCTGGTTTGACTATATTCATTCACGGCGATCGCCTTACGGTCAATTTCTACATCCGCGTTTTCCAACTGCAACTCATTGATATTGGGTGTTCTACCCGTAGCAATCAACAAAGCATCGACTGTTTCTAGAGAACCGTTCGAGAGTGACAATCGCAATTGCTCGGACGTTTTTTCAATGGACTTTACTTCTGTATTCATTAAAAAGCGAACACCATACTGGGTCATACCTTGGTGAACACCAGTACGGATGATTTCATCAAACTTATCTAGAATTGTTTCTTCTCGAACGATCTGAGTCACCTGAGTTCCTAAACCTTGCATGATGGCTGCAAATTCTACTCCGATATAGCCGCCACCTACAATTGCCAGATGCTGAGGCTGTTGCGGTAACTGAAACATTTGATCTGAGATTAGTGCATATTCGTTGCCGGGAATGTCTGGTTTAATTGCTTTTCCACCGACTGCAATCAGAATTTTGTCGGCGGTAATTTTGCAATCGCCAACTTCTACCGTATGAGAATCGATAAAAGTTGCTTTAGCATGAAGTACAGTAACGCCAGCACATTCCAGAGCGTGAGCGTGAAGTTTGTCTAATTGCTGGATTTTGTTGTTGATGGCAGCGATCAGCCGTTGCCAATTGAATTGTGATTCTGATTTACTCCAACCATAACCTACAGCATCTTCAAATAGCTGGGAGAAGCCTGACGCATAAACCATTAACTTCTTTGGAATACAACCACGCGCTGCACAAGTACCGCCTAAAAAAGACGGTTCTGCGATCGCCACTCGCGCGCCGTAGTGAGCTGCTCGCTTGGCTGCTGCTAGTCCTCCAGAACCTCCACCAATCACAAACAAATCGTAGTCAACCACAGACCTGCTCCCATGTTTAGCACTTTGTCAACTTTGAGCAATGGAGACCAATCGAGAAACTTCTGACTCTCTGCGTCAATCCTCGGTCTACATCCGTCAATACAAACTCAACAAAAACTAATATCCTTCAACTTCAATGAATTTTCCTGCTCCTTTAGGAATGAGCTAATGTCTTTCTTGCGAACGGTTTACGACTTTTGACAGGTTGTAATCAACAATATGTCAGATGTTAGATACGCAAAGCTAATTAAGTTAAGACAATGTATAAATACATGCACCAGAACGGCAAGTAAGAAGATGACACTTGGCATTCAGACGACAGCAGAAATCCTTGAACAAATTCAGCAATCAGAAACCACACTGGGACTGAGGAACGAAGCTTGTCGTTCCAAATTCTTTGTTTATCCTCACACTACATCAAAAGTTTGTCTGTTCTTGCATGGCTTCACAGCAGGCCCTTACCAGTTTGAGCCGATTGGCAAAGCCTTCTTCAACAAAGGATACAACGTTTTAATTCCCCTACAACCCGGTCATGGGATCTCAGGTGAGTGGAAGCGCCAAAATCCACCACCACTTCCAACAGACATTCAGACTTATCAGGAATTTGTTTTGAAGTGGTTGCAGATTGCCGAAAGTTTAGGTCAACAAGTCGTAGTTGGTGGATTGTCAACTGGTGGAACTTTAGCTGCTTGGTTAGCTTTAGAATATCCACAACTAATCGATCGCGCTTTATTGTTCACGCCTTATTTGGGGAGTCATCATTCATTTTTTGATCGACTGATCAAAATCTTGCCAATTTACTTTGAGTGGTTCAACAAAGACGCATCCGGTAATTTTGGTTATAAAGGTTTTCAGATTCCGGCATTACGCATATTTCTCGAATTGGGAGAGAAGGTTTTAAAACAGGCTAAAACTCGTGTTTCTGCTCCTATATTAATGGTGTCTAGTGAAAGCGATCGCGCTGTTAGTCTATCTAAACAGCAGGATCTTTTTAGAATGGTACTCAAGCAACAAACAAAATCTTGGTATTACTGCTTTGATGATTCGCTGCACATTGAACACCGAATGATGACCAAACTAGAAGATAATGATTATGAAGAACTAGTGATTACCCTTGCCAAAGCATTTGTTGAAAGTGATTTAACCTGGGCACAGTTTCAGCAAATAGCAAAGCAGATAACGCAGGGACAGACTTATGACCAGATTCAGCAAGAATTAAATCTTGATAGCCAAGCTTCTCAACAGCTATCTGCAATGATGACTCAACGTTTTGGTTGCGATCATCTCAAGTGTATTAATCCATCTCAAACATAAAAACAATTGAGAATACAGAATCATCCACGAATGAATTAGCAATCTGGATATTGTGCAATACCGTTCAAATACAAATTGTATGGGCACTGCCATGCCCATTGGTGTCAACTTAACGCGAAACCCTTTTACCGCAAGGAACTGAAGTTCCTTGCTAATAGCAAAAGTCATCTTTAGATGACTAATACCAATTTGAAAAAAGAATGCGACAGATTGTAGGGGCACGGCAGTGCCCATACGTGTCAACTTAAGCTAAAAGCTATATACGGCGGGCGTTGTACAAATACCTCGCGCCCTCATCCCCTAACCCCTTCTCCCTGACAGGTGTAGGTTTATTACATAGGTGTGAGTGTTCATCAGCAACAAGAAG
>NZ_MTAW01000069.1 GCF_002154725.1 Nostoc sp. 106C
TATAGCAATCCGGAATCATTTGTGAGAAAATACTGAAGCGAGATTAAAGTAATTTTTGCAACAGGTATTTGGATATAGCGATGTGGATACAATCATTAGAAGATTTTATCAAACATAGCCAGGATAAACGTGAAATTATACGAGCAATGGCAGTCAAGATGCTGCTATGTGGATATAAACATAAGGAGATAATGCCAATTTTGGGTGTTTCGTCAGGCTTTATAAGTACATGGAAAAAAGCATTTTTTCAAAACGGAGTTGAGGGTTTAAAGTTAGCATATAAAGGAAGCAAAGGATTTTTGGATACACAACAACATAGGGCTGTGATTGAATGGTTGCAAACGAAGGAGCAATGGACTTTTAATGAGTTAGAGTATCAACTTGCATCTAAGTATGGAGTGATATTTGAGTCTAAACAAAGTTACTATGATTTGTTTAATGAAGCACGTATTAGTTGGAAAAAAGCTCAAGCTAAGAATCCAAAGCATGACCCAGAATTAGTCGCCTCAAAAAAAAAGAAATTTGTGAATTGTTGGAGACGAGACGAGCCGAAATTGAGTCGGGAGAGCTAGTTGTCTTCATGATTGATGAATGTCACTTACTCTGGGGAGATATAATAGGATATATCTGGGGTAAAATGAGCGAGCGCATTTCAATTCCAGTTGTCAATGCTCGTGATAAACAGACATACTTTGGTGCGTTAGACTATAAAACGAAAGAATTTCTCACCCATACTGCCAATAAAGGGAACTCGGAAAACACAATTGCTTTTTTGGAGTATCTCCGCTCACAACGTCCAGGCGCAAAACTTTTAATCATTTGGGATGGCGCTAGTTATCATCGCTCGCAACAGATCAAAGATTATTTAGACTCTTTGAATACTAACTTAGACAAAGAAGAATGGTTGATAACTTGTGAAAGATTTGCCCCGAATGCACCTCAACAAAATCCTGTAGAAGATATTTGGTTGCAAGGGAAAAGACTGATTCGAGAGTTTTATTTTTTTTGTCATTCCTTCTCTATTGTCAAGGCTTTTTTTGAGTTATCACTTAATTGTCAAATTTTTAACTTTCCTAAGCTCCATGAATATGGTGTTTTCTCATGAACCATTTAGGATTGCTATA
>NZ_MTAW01000192.1 GCF_002154725.1 Nostoc sp. 106C
CTTCTCAAATTTTTGTCCTGCATAGCTTAGAGTTGCCTTGTCACCCTCTAAGGTTGGATTTAGAGGTTCTACGGAGTATCAAGAGTGGAAAAAATTGCTGCACCATTTTTATGAGCCTTTTCCCACTGTTGAGCACTTTGAAGGAGTTGAAATTTAGCTAATACAACCTAAATTATCGTATTTATAAAAATTTGTAATTCGTATTAAGCTATTGCTCATCATATCGATTTTTGGTGGGCAATGCTCACCCTAAGCATACTTAATTTAATTACAAATTATTAATCTACTTTTTGCAGTTGCGCTATTCTGGGGTCGATAATTTTTTGCCCCAAATTAGCGAATTTAATTGCCACAGAAACCTTATTTCCTTCCCCAAAAACATGGGTAATTTCACCAATCCCAAAGGCTTTATGTAAAACGCGATCGCCCACTTGCCAATTCTGCTTGCCATTGCTAGCGGCAGCAGGTTTAGTATATGTTTGACGAATCTTACTTTGAGTGGTTAATAATTCTTCTGGTACTTCCTCCAGAAATTGCGATCGCATAGCGGGTTCGCGAGAACCATAAAGGCGGCGTTCGCGGGCGTGTGATAAATATAACCGTTCTTGGGCGCGGGTAATTCCCACGTAACACAGGCGGCGTTCTTCTTCTAAAGATGCAGGGTCACTCAGTGAACGGTAACCGGGAAATAGCCCCTGTTCTAAACCTACCAAAAAGACTACGGGAAATTCCAAGCCTTTGGAAGCGTGCAAAGTCATCAAGGAAACTGCTGTTTGCCCTTCTTTTAAATTATCCAAATCGGAACTGAGGGCGGTACTTTGTAAGAATCCTTGCAGGGTAGCATCTTCGTTCTCTTCTTGGAATTGCAGTACAGCGTTGTAAAGTTCTTGGACGTTTTGGATTCTGTCTTGCGATTCATCCGTACCCTGATTTAGCAAGTCTTGAACATAACCAGAGTCTTCTAGTATACCTTGGACAATTTCCGCAGCCGGAAGCGTTCCTACTTCTCCTTGCCAACGGCTAATCATTTCCGCAAAGCTTTTCACAGATTTAGCACCACGTCCAGCCAAGGTATTAACTGATGTCTCATCTGACAATATTTCCCAAAGAGTTGTGCCTAATTGCTGGGAAGCGTTAATCAAAGCATCAATTGTTGTTTTGCCAATACCACGCCTGGGAGTATTAATCACTCGCAATAAACTTACAGTATCGGCGGGGTTAGCGATCGCTCTTAAATAAGCTACGACATCTTTAATTTCTTTGCGATCGTAAAACCTCATTCCTCCCACAACGGTATAAGGAATTTGATATTTCACTAAGAGTTCTTCAAAGGGACGAGATTGGGCGTTGGTACGATAAAGTATGGCAAAACTACCCCAATTTAATTCTGGGTTTTGTTGTTCTAAAGTGCGGATTTGACGAATTACAAACTCGGCTTCGTCTAGTTCATTATCCGCTTTGTGACAATAAATTTGTTCACCTGCACCCCGCGTCGGCTTGAGGACTTTATCAATCCGTTGAGTATTATTTTCAATTAGTTCGTTGGCAGCTTGGAGAATGTTTTCACAAGAGCGATAGTTTTCTTCTAACTTCACCATTGTCCGGGTGTCGTCATCTGGCAAACCGTCGCCAAAATCATTCTGAAACTCCAGCAAAATGGTGAAGTCAGCCATTCTAAACGAGTAAATTGACTGGTCTGCATCACCCACAACAAACACTGAGCGATTTTGCCATTCCCATTCGCTCTTTCTATCTTCGCCATTTGTCACTAACAGGCGGATTAGGTCATACTGAGTACGGTTAGTATCCTGATATTCATCAACAAGAATATGGCAGAATTTGCGATGCCAGTAACCTAATACCTGTTCATTTTGCTGAAACAGTTTAGTAGGAATGAGAATTAAATCATCAAAATCGAGAGCGTTATTTTGTGCCAGCCTATCTTGATAGGAACTATAGACTTGAGCAATTACCCTGCCGCGATAATTAGGCTGCTCACTCTCAAATTCTTGGGGTGAAAAGCCTTGGTTTTTAGCGTTACTGATCGCATAGCGCACAGAACGATGGTCAAACTTCTTATCGTCTAGGTTTAGCTGTTTGGTGACAATATCTTTGACCAAGCTTTGAGCATCAGATTCGTCAAAGATGGAGAAATTTTTACTCCAACGGCGGCCTTTTTCGTCTTGGTACTTCTCAATATCAAAGCGTAGGATGCGGGAAAACAGACTGTGGAAAGTACCACACCATAAATCTTTGATTGTAGTCCGATAGACTTGCGATCGCAGTTTAGTTTGTTCGTATTCTGGCAATAAATCAAACCGCTGACCATGTTCTTTGATGGCCAACTGTTCAGCAAATATCTTTTGAATCCGCTCTTTCATCTCCCTAGCGGCTTTGTTAGTAAAAGTCACCGCCAAAATATTTTCGGGAGCTACGCGGTGTTTAAGAATCAGGTTAGCAATCCGATAAGTCAGCGCTCGCGTTTTACCGGAACCTGCGCCAGCCACAACTAGCAGCGGGCCGCAGTAGTGTTCTACGGCTTGACGTTGGCTGGGATTTAAATGGCTGAGGAAGTCAATAGTTGTGGTCATGGATAGCCAAGGTGACTGGGCAAAGAACCGCTTCTTTTGAGAGTATCGTAATCAACGCATATTATTCTAGGTTAATTAAAATATTTCAATTCGACCTTGCCGAATTTCCTGATAAAACTCTTACTCTCCGCGCCTTTGCGCCTCTGCGTGACACCTTATCTAAGTTATAGTTACCTGTATCGCTGCCAGTAGGAGGCTTGATGATTAACTCTCCTGTAGCAGTTCTCTTCAGCCTTCAAATCACAATTTATACTACCAATTCCTGAAACTGCTCGTGACTTACTTTAAAGCTTTGGGGAATGTTAATAGTAGGGTTGACCATTATTTTGGGCAACAACTGTCAGAATACAGTTTATATCTATGGTTTCATAGGGAAGTAGATAGATATAATAACAGAGAAAGTATTCATCAATCGTAATAAGTTTTAAAACTATGAATATCAACCTAAAACCTGAAGAAGAGCAAATTATTCAAGCCAAGCTAGAAACTGGTCAATATGCAACTGCATATGAGGTAATTGTTGAAGCTTTACGACTCCTAGAAGAGCGAGATAAGTATTATGAGAAATGGGTCGAAGAAACCCGTAAAAAAGTAGCAGTTGGCATAGCACAGCTTGATCGGGGAGAAGGAATTAATGGAAAAATTGCTATTGCTAAATTGCGGGAAAAACTCCGCCAAGCTCGCGATTATCAAGCATGAACATCTATATAATTTCTCCAGAAGCTATTCAAGATTTAGATGAAATTTCTGAATATTTTGCTAGTCGCAATTTAGATGCTGGCGATCGCTTTGTTAAAGGCTTTGAAGAAAAGTGCGAAAATTTAGTTAAATATCCCAATATGGGACGTAGTTATGCCGATATAGAGCCATCTTTACGAGGGATTCCCCTTGAGAGTTATATTCTTCTTTACCGTTTGATCGCGGATGGGATAGAGATTGTGCCTGTAGTGAGCGGATATGGCAACCTGCAATCTCTGTTTTCGGAATCTGATGATGATTGAGGCGATCGCTTCTATTTTTTGGTAATAAATAGGAGCTAGCACAAGTTAAGTATTATGCCAAGCTAATAACTAATAAAAAATTTCTTCTGTGCCATCATCTGTATAGTGCGATCGCATCTCGAACCAACTTATTCTTGTACAGTCAAGGGTAAGCGAACGGTAAAAGTAGAACCAACTCCAATCTGACTTTTGACAATAATTTCACCACCCATCATCTGGCAAAAGTGGCGACTAATTGCTAACCCTAACCCAGTACCACCATACTTTTTAGTAGTCGATGTATCCCCTTGGATAAAAGGTTGAAATAACTGCTTTTGCTGAGTTTGTGACATTCCAATTCCTGTATCATTTACCGTGAAAGTAATAATCTCAAAAGGAGTTGTTTGTAATAAGCCTGCTTTTTCGCTCTTCACTGTTAGCGTTACTTTGCCGTTTGTCGTAAATTTGGCAGCATTACTGAGTAGGTTTAACAATACTTGCCGCATTCTCGTTTGATCGGCATACATTGTACCCAGTTGTTCATCACAATCTACTTCTAAGATATTGCCGTTTTTCTCTACAGCCGATCTAACTGTTAAAACGATATTATTAATTAGTGACGCAATCTCAAATGTCTCTGGATAGAGAGTCATTTTCCCCGCTTCAATTTTTGATAAGTCGAGGATGTCATTAATTAGTTCTAGTAAATGTCTGCCAGCAGCATTGATTGTTTCTAAGTCGGTAATAAAATCTCCCGATAAACCTAAATCGGTAGCATCATCTTGTAGTAGTTGACTCAAGCCAATAACAGCATTTAATGGTGTACGTAATTCGTGACTTACATTGGCCAGAAATATGCTTTTTGCTTTGCTAGCAGCTTCGGCTAATTCTTTAGCTTGTTGTAGTTCTTTAGTCCGCTCAGATACTCGTTCAATTAAACGATTTAGAGATTTAGCTAATAAGCCAATTTCATCTTCTGTGGTTACTGGTGCGCGCAAATCAAAATTAGATTTTCTCGCCACTTGTTCAGCTACTTGGGTAACCGTGATGACTGGTTCTGCGATCGCGCGACTGGTACGCCAAGCTACAATGGCTGCGATCGCCACTGACACCAGCATACTCATGATTACAATTAATCTCTCAACTCCTTTTGCCTGCTCTACACCTTGTGTCCTTTCCTGCTCTTGAAATTCAGCGTTTTGTAAAATGTTACTTAGTGTTTGCGAAAGCTGCTCTAGCCGCATAGCTGTTTCGCCACGCATAATTTTTAGTAACTGCTCACGTGCTGAAGCAACTTCCTGTGTCTGCACTTGGCGAGCATCAACTTCCTGCAATACAGACTCTATCTGCTTGACATAAGACTCTAAGTTAGTCGTGTAATCTTGCAATAAAGCTACTAAAGTGCCACTGTTTGCTGCTAATCTTTTAGGTTTTTTATCGATAAAATTGGTAATTTCTGATTCTAATTGTTTAGCTTTATCAACACTTCTGAGAAATTCGGTTTTTTTAGTTTGCAGCCGTTTAGGATCTTCTAATACTGAAACTAAATTAGAGCTATATAATTGTGCTCCAATTACTGCATCTTTATAATTAGTCAGTAGTTGTCCTTGCTCATGAGCTTGATTTAATTGTTTAATTTCTCTTCCCCGATAATAGTTCGCAATTACCAAACCAGTAAGTGAGCCAAAAAAACCAATTCCAATGGCTACAAAATATCCATAGCCAATTTTTTGATGTATGCGCCAGGAACTAGCTTTGAGTTTCCCTCGCGAGGGAAATTCAATAGTCGGGAGTTCGTCTGTCGATGGCTCTTCCGCTGGCACTGTTTTGCTTTCTGAACTACTGTCAACAGGGATTGGCTTTTGAGTTTGCATCCCTCAAATCTCCTTACCCTCCCGTAAAAGTCACCAATTTACTCTCACTTGGGCAAACAATTTAACTAGAGATTAACACCTAAATTATCTTTTTTTTATGACAAGAGCAAATTAATGCTCACCAGATAATTGGCATGACCTTTATTATATTTGAGTTATTCTAATATGAATTATTAGTACGAGGTCTAACAGTCAATAAAAATCGCTTTTTCTATAAAAAGCGCTTCCCTAAAGAAAATGCACTCCTATAAGTATATCTTTTTCATCACTTTACTTTGACCTGCACTTGATGGTATTTATATTGAGTTATCGGGTAAGCGACTAATTAACTCTTCTCCAGCCTTCCATAAACTACCCTCAAGCCGTCTAAAGTATTTTAATCTAGTTTCCTATATAAAAGAGATCAAAACCACGCTCTTTATCATTAGGCTTACTGTTTTCCAATCTTATCACCAATCCTTTTGATTCTCCAATCTCTATAGCAATCTGATTTGATTCGGAGAAATTAAACCTTGTCCATTTTGAAACCTGGAGTAGTGCGGGCTAGAAACCCGCTACTACCAGTAGAGAGCAAGATGCTCCCACTACTTTTATAACTATGGTTCTCAATATAGATGTGGTTTACTTGTGTAGGGAGGGAACAGGTGAAGCAGTGACGAGTACGCAGGGAGTTTCCACGCCATTTGACGGCAGTTGCTACAACGGGGAAGCAGCCGCGTGGGCGGGTTTCCCGACTTGAGCAGACTGCCGTGGGAATCCCCCTTCGGGTTCGCCAGTCACCTGCGGAGGAGGACAGTCCGTTGCGGGGGGAACCCCCGTTGAAGGAA
This sequence comes from Nostoc sp. 106C, assembly GCF_002154725.1. GTDB lineage: Bacteria > Cyanobacteriota > Cyanobacteriia > Cyanobacteriales > Nostocaceae > Aulosira. The sequence goes on from NZ_MTAW01000192.1 coordinate 6,273, forward strand.
CTGTCCGTTGGAAACCCTCCTGCAGTGCTGGTCTCACCGCAACGCACTGCCTCCTTCAAGCTGGGGAACTGCAACGGCGCAGTGGCTCCCCATGAGATTTTTTTAATTAAAAGTCCCTTTGCGAAACGTCTATTCTGCATTCAAAAATTCCAAGTATCCCTTGCTGAGTTCCTTCACAGCCGCATCGTAAAACTGCTTACCGTGTTCTGGAGTAGCCAAAGCGGGATTTGATCCCATGCGTCCATCGGGGTAACGCGCGCGAAAGTCTGTTGCACTATAAATATTGTGTCCTTTTCCCACTTCGCTTGAGAGAGGTGCTTGCTTAATCGCCTCTGGATAAACATACTGAGTTACAGCCACCTCACTAGGTGTAGCATGAGAGCCTTCTTCGTCGCCGTATAATTCTTTAGCAAGTTTGTATACTGAACTACACATAAACCAATTAGCAACTTGACATTGTACTCGGTGTGCATTAGCAATCTGCAAATCTTCTAAGTGAGCATAAGTTTCTGAGAAAGCTGCTTTGAGGGTGGCAATATTGCCGCCATGTCCGTTGATCAAGTAGAACTTGGTAAAACCTGCTTTGCTCAAACAAGTTACATAATCTCGTACCAGCTGAATTAAAGTACTGGGACGCAGACTTATAGTACCGGGAAAGGCGGTGTGGTGCAGTGCCATGCCAACATTAATTGTCGGTCCTACCATTGCTTGGGTTGCTTCACCGACACCACGAGCGATCGCTTCTGCACAAATAGCATCAGTACCAATTAATCCGGTTGGCCCATGTTGTTCTGTGGAACCAATAGGAAGAATAATACCTCCAGACTGCTGTAGATAAGCTTCAACCTCAGTCCAGGTACTCAAATGTAGTAACATTTTTAGCCAACATCCTCATTAAAATTGCTGTAGAAAGAAACATTTATCTACTAGGTGGCATCATGAATCATGAGCCTTCTACTAACACGATTATGAACTCCCTTGCTGGGAGATGCAGTAATGACTATGAAATTTTGTCATTTGTACCAAACTTTAACTGGGTTAACTGTTGCATTTCTTCTACTCAACAGTCTTCTTACCCTTCCTGCTTTAGCAGGACGTTATGTTTTGAATCAAACACCCCAAACAATCGAGCGCTATTTTGGGCGTTACAGTACCAAAAAAACTAATGGTGCGCAAGTTACCTATACTTATGCTCCCAAAAGTTTCCGAAGGCTATTTCCCCAGTTCCCTAAAAGTAATTTTTCGATTAGTTTTATCAAAAATCAAGCAAAATTTATTACTTTAAACTTCAACGGCGATTTTTTTCAATACCCAGGTAGCTACAATTATGATAAAGCTGAGGCTACAAAATTTTATAACTATATATTTGGCTATCAGCCGCCTATTTGGCAAGAACTTTCAACCAAATTTAGCGGTAATGAAACAATATATTTTTACGAATATTGCCTTGGAGATGGAGTTGCAACGAGTTTTGATAGATACGGATACAAGCAATTTACAGATTCTGCCACTTTATCCTATAACAATCGTTGCGAACCCCCCTACAATTTTAATCAGGATTGATTTATCAGAAGTTTATTTACAAAATAATGTGAGGAGACAACTCGAATCACTCTGAGTTATTGCTTAATCAAAGTAATAATGCTTTTTTACATCACTGATGATTTACCAGTTACAAGACATTCCAGCCGGAAAGATTACTAAATCATCTTTACCCATTTGCACTGGTTGCCCACCATCAGGTGTAACAATCACATCACCTGCTAAAAAGTAGCAAGTTTCTTGAGTATCATAATTCCAAGAGAATGTGGAAACTTCCTTTTGCCAAATTTCCCATTTCGTCACACCCAACTGTTTAAGGCGTTCTTGACTAGGTTGATGCTCAATTTTAATTTCCATGCTGCTATTTATCTACTTTTAGCAATAAGACTGAATATCTTCTCCACATTTATCTACTAAATAGCACAGAGCGCGAAAACGCAAGCCGACAAATTGATCGTAAAGGGGATTGAGCTTGCACATAGGAGGAATATGGGCAATTTTTCGACCAAACAACATCACATCTCGCTCAAAAGGACACTGCGCCGGAATTAGTTTAGCAATAAATTTAGCTAATTTACGATTCTGGATTTCGAGTTCATCGAGCCATTGGCGTAGTGGTTGCAGTAAATCAAATTTAGGTTGAGGAAATTGGGGATGACTATTTGATTGGTCTTTTTCGCTGACAGGGCTAACAAAAGCGGAGAGAATAATACGTCGATTAGTTGTCTTAATCATATTCATAAGTCAGGTTTTTTGTTGTAGATGAACTATAATTAGCCATTTGAATTGTAGCTAGGCTTTCTAGCTATGCAATTTATATTGTGCTTGGCAATAAAAAGCAAGTACAAAAAGCTAATTCGCAAGATAGTTGCGGGCAAATGGTGCAACTAATGGTTATTTAAACGCACCATACCCTGGAGAACTGTCCAGTTAAATACAAAATAACAAAGAAATTATAAAGATGGTATCGTTTAAAGTTATTGATTGCTTATATTCCACATACCAATCTTATATATTAAATTTAAATCTTCAGTTATGAAAATGCACAGTATCCTGAGATGGACTTTTGTGTGTATAAGCGCTGTTTTGCTCTTACTACAGCCAGATTTCCTTAGGACTATGCTATAAAAACAATCGATTTTAAGGTATTGATATCTAGGAAATTGTTATCTATGTTACAAAACTTTATCTAAAATTTATCTAAATAACTAGCAAATCAAATTTTGCTAGTTCAAGCTCATATAAGCTCATATAATACCTAAAATAAAGTCTTAAGATAGGCTAGAAGCTATACTACTTTAAGCTGAGGTAAAAGTTAGAGATAGAAGAAATTAAGATACTGAAATAAGGCAGAAGAAGATAAAGCTGAGTAGAGAATTTTTTAGCTATTTTTTCCTAGGTCTTTATTTCTACGACTTTGCAATAGTCTGCATTTAAATTGCAGAGCATCAGGTGCTTGAATATTAAGCTTAAATAGATTTCTGAATGAGCGAATTCTATAAAAATTTGAGCCAGTTGCTGACCATAGAAGTTTTAAGGGAGGTAGGCTGGTTATGCATAGACGCCCTTATGGCGGCTTCTTTAACGATAGAGGTGTGTTAGGCCTGTTTTCGACTCAGCAAACTTTTTAAGCAGAATTTCAAATTGCTCATGAAACACATTCTGACAACATTTAACTTGTTGTCTTAGCTAAAATTCTGCTTTTGGACTTGCGATCGCTCTTTCTATTATGGGTAGACTATCTATACAACTGCATGATGTTCGCTTCCTGGAGACACCTCAACAATCTACCCTGCAATTAGTTATAACCTAAGAACTTACCTAAATTTGATGGGCGATTTTAATTTTACAAATAATTGAAAAATTCTTCTGGCACTAATCTTAATTCTCCTGATTGAAAGCGCTCAATATTGATCCACAGTGCCCGATGTTTATGAGTTTCAGACTCAGAAAATGTTAAGCTGTCCAACTGATAAAACTTGGGGTCAGCAAAATCACATTGGTAAAGTTGAATAATTTCGTGCCCTTGCCTACCATTAAATATAAACAGGTTCTCTATACAACCTAGATAACGAATATTAGTTAAGTCTGCTTGAATTTCTTCTTGGAATTCTCGTTCTAAAGCTAAACTGCTAGGTTCGCCAAAGTCAACACCACCTCCAAGAGCACGATAAAATGTTGATTGCTTTACAGGGTCGTAGCCTTCGGAAACAAATATGCGTTCGCCATCCCGAATTAGTCCTAAGACTAACACCCTTATCTCCCCTGGTTTGTTCATTTTTGTAATTTAACTAACTAATTATCGTAGATAGAGTATGAGCGACTGTCGCTATCTTCTACGGGCCAATCTTCATTTTCGCCGCCGAGATACAATTGTTCAATAGTGACGTATTCTGCACTTAGCTGTGTGAGAGCGTTAATTAAAATATCCAAGGCGATCGCATCACTGGTTCCCAAATCAAACCAGCAGCGTCCCCATTCACCTTCATACTCAAATTCACCCATGTTATGCATTAGCGCTAGCAAGCTTTTATCATAACCTTGGGGGTCATAACTCATGTAGCTAATATCCAGCCCTGTTTCCTGTACCTGGAGATTTTCAGCGTTATATGCACCTAATTTGCCTAGATAAAACCAAGAATTAAAAATTTCTTCCACATACTGCTTTTCACGCGCAGAAGGAATTGTGCTGAACTTTAGCCAAATCCATACATCAAAAGGGTTAAATTCACGAAACTGAATGTGCATGGTGGTTAATTATCTGCGTTAGTGTTTTCTGAAAATTAGCATAGCAGCATAAGGGTTGGGGCTGGGGAGAAGGGGGCAAGGGGAGAATAGCAATTACTAATGCCCAATGCCCGATGCTCTATGCCCAATAGCCAATAACTAACCTAGATTTTTGAGGCTATTGTTAGCGCTACTACGTTCGTGTTCAATTTGTTTGACTAAATCGGCTGGAAGTTGAGATTTTTTGCTCAAGGCTTTGTCAAAATTGGCGATCGCATCTTGGATCTGCTGTCGGCTATTTTGTCTTTTTCCTTGTTCATGGAGAATTTGGGCTTTGAGATAATACACCTCTGGGTTATCTGATGTAGCTTTTAAAGCACGGTTGGCATAATCCAGGGCTTGGGAGTAATTTTTTAAATCACGGTAGGCAATCGCAATACCCCGATCTACTAGGTATTGAGGCGCAGCACTTTTTTCTAAACGTTGAATTGCCTCATCTGGGTTAGTAAAAGGCAGGTTCACAGCTAGAAGTAAATCCATATAACCTTTAATCAGGTTCAGTTCTGGATCGTTAGCAGAAATTGCTTCTGCTTTATCTAAATATTGATAGACTTGCCGCAGCTTACCTAAAGCTTGTGCTGCACCGCCTGTACCTTCACGAGTGATTATTAATGCTCCCTCTAAAAAATTACCGACTGCGGTGTATAAATTACCACGTAATGGATCGCTAGCAATCAACTTTTGTCCGGTTTCTAGGGTTTTTTTACTGTATGTGTCTAGTGTGGTTAAATCTTTATTCGCATATGCTAAGGATGCCCTCATAGCATACACTAAAGGTTCATTTGGCTCACTAGATAAAGCTTGTTGGAGGTAGCTTTCAGCCTCTCGGTAGTTACCATTTTGAAAAACTGCCTTAAAAACCGCTTCTGTTTTGTCACCAATGTTATGAGGGTTGCTAGTCCGAAATGGATCGCCAGCAAACGCAGAATTTATCGATAGATTGAATGCGATCGCTGCGGTAAAAGTTACTTGAGCAAGGCTTGTGATTCTAGCAAACACACTTGCCTGAGAAGCCGAAAACCATTTATTCATTGTGACCCTCAGAATAATTGCGGTTGAAATAGTTGTTTATGTTACTTAGAATGCAAAAAAATGATTAATCCGAACTTGTGTCTGTTTTAGCCAGAATTGTCTACAGAGATCGACTTTCGTAATTGTTACAGGTTCCCATGTTAGTTGTAGCTATTGCTCGAGGGTAAGTCTGCCACAATGGAACAAAGTATCTGGATGCGCAGTGTCTTCTCGCAAGGTTAGATTGGCTTTTGTTTTTAATGCCAAACTTTGCAAAGACAAACTGGTAACTTCGAGAATCTATTAAGACTATTATTTGATTTTACAAAAAATGACCTACTCCTCTAACTTCCTTGTTTCCTGTTTCCTGTCTTTACAAATAAGCTTAGGAATCAAATCGGACTACTATAGGTGATTCTTGCTGTTAGATTAGGGTTTGAAGGCAGGTTAGAGGCTATGAATGTTTTCGGAATTTTCTAATTGCTCTTCGTGTAGTTAAGCGTAGTTGATCAGTTATTCGCCAACTTTTTGGTAATCTTAACAAATGCTCTATCTCAGAAATCTGATTTATCATCCGACAGCCTGCCCAACAGCGATTCTCAAAGCAATCAACTTGGAATTAGCACCCCAAAAGCTAGGTTTGATTATTGGTCCGAGTGGTTCTGGTAAAAGTACCTTACTAGAAATTTTATCTGGACTAGCCGAACCTACTTCTGGTGGAGTGTTCTGGCGCGAACAAGAACTGCTAGCTGAACAACTACAACAATTAGCTGGGTTGGTATTTCAGTTTCCAGAGCGGCATTTTTGTGGCGGTACGATTTTAGAAGAATTGCGCTTAGGGCATCCAGAACTTGGCTCAGAGCGAGTTAGGCAGGCACTCAGTGAAGTAGGATTAGAGCATTTATCGCTGTCAGCACAACCCCATGCGTTGAGTGGTGGACAACAGAGGCGTTTAGCTTTGGCGGTGCAGTTAATTCGCCAGCCAAATCTACTGTTGTTAGATGAACCTACAGCCGGCTTGGATTGGTCAATGCGTCGGCAGTTGGTAAATTTATTAGCAAAGCTCAAACAAGATTGGACATTGTTAGTAGTAACACATGATGCCGGGGATATGTTAGCGATCGCAGACAGTTGTTGGACACTCAACCACGGTGAACTAAAATCAGTTGACCCCGCAATCCTGAAAGCTAAAGTTCAAGAACCCCAACCAGCGGCGTGATGGGCGAGGTCAGGGAGTGTGGGGAGAGATGATAAAAAAGCTTTCCAGCATTCCCACAATCCCAATAACAAATGACTCTTGACTCTTGACAAATGACTAATTCATTGCCTGAAATGGCAGAAATCTGGCAGGAAACTCTCAATTGGCAACCTACAGCCCAGCAGCAATTACAATTCCAGCAGCTTTACGAATTAATTCTTGAAGGGAACCGCCAGTTAAATTTAACTCGCATTACTGAACCGCAAGAGTTTTGGGAAAAACATCTGTGGGATTCTCTACGGGGAATTGCACCACAGCAGCAATTTATTTCTTCGCTTCAAGAGGGTGCATCTGTGATTGATATTGGCACAGGTGCGGGTTTTCCTGGTATTCCAGTGGCGATCGCTGTACCTAATTGCACAATTACGCTTTTAGATTCAACGCGCAAAAAAATTACTTTTCTCGAAAAAATTCTGACCGAACTTGCTTTAGACAATACCAAAACTCTCGTTGGCAGAGTTGAAGAAATTGGTCAGCAACACCACCATCGGCAAAGTTATGATGTTACCCTAATTCGTGCTGTTGGGACAGCCTCCGCCTGTGCAGAATATGCTCTACCATTGCTCAAACAAGGTGGTTTAGCGGTGATTTACCGTGGTAATTGGACTGAGGAAGAAACTACAGCTTTAGAAAATGCAGTTAGCCAGTTGGGCGGTGTCATTGAAGCGATCGCACAATTTACCACTCCTTTAAGTAAAAGCGTTCGTCATTGCTTGTACTTGCGTAAAATAGCAACCACGCCAGCTAATTTTCCTCGTGCTGTTGGTGTACCCACACAAAAGCCACTTTGACCATACTCTTTAAATAAAGTGGCGATCGTTGCCTACAGCCAAGCATTATAACAATTCTCTAAAAGTAGACAACAGATGATGAATGACGCGGGGACGCGGAGACGGGGAGACAGGAAGATTCATTTGTAGCCAGATTTTAGAGAAAAGGTATTACCCATCAATTCAAAATTAACAGAGTACTATATCTCTTTAGATTGAGGAAATACATGGTGAAGATCTCTCCAATGTAAGGCAGACCTTAAATCTGAGTATTTAGAACTCTATGTCAAATCTATTTCAAGGAGATGTGTCACGCCGTCAGTTTTTGGCTAGTGCAGGATTAGGAATGGTTTCAGCAACAGCGATCGCCAATTTATCAGACACTGCCACTGCCCAGCAATCAGAAGCATTACCTCAATCCATACCACGTGGTGGAGAACTGCCACCTCAGATTCAGTTTCCACCTATTCAAGCTCCGACTGAACAAGAGACAGGCGGCCCTCCTACTGCCTTGCCACGCGAACGGCGATTAGGATTTGCGATCGTTGGTCTTGGCAGATTATCATTGGAAGAAATCATGCCTGCGTTTGGTGAGTGCAAACTGGCGAAACCTGTGGCTCTAGTGAGTGGCGATCGGGCAAAAGCCGAACAGGTGGCTCAACAGTACAGCATCAAACCTCAAAACATTTACAACTATCAAAATTACGATCTTCTCCGCAACAATCCTGAAGTTGATGTCATTTACATTGTGCTACCCAACAGTATGCACGCCGAATACACAGTGCGGGGCGCGCGCGCTGGAAAACACATTCTCTGCGAAAAGCCGATGGCAAATACAGTCGAAGAATGCCAGCAGATGATTGACGCTTGCAAACAGGCAAATCGTAAGCTGATGATTGCCTATCGCTGTCAATACGAACCCCACCACCGTGCCGCGATCCAAATGGTTCGCAGTAAGGAATTTGGTACGATCAAGCTGATTCAGGCAGACAACGGACAGAACCAAGGCGGTGACTTGAATCAATGGCGGCTCAAGAAATCATTAGCCGGAGGCGGTTCATTACCAGACGTTGGAATTTATTGCCTCAATGCTACGCGCTACTTAACTGGAGAAGAACCAATCGCCATCAGCGCCAATCTCTTTAGCACTCCCAACGATCCCCGCTTTCGGGAAGTTGAAGAGAATGTGACTTTCCAACTCCAGTATCCCAGCGGAGTCTTGGCCATCTGTTCTACTAGCTATGGCTACCATCGAGCTAGCCGCTTTCGAGTTTTTGGCTCTGATGCTTGGGGACAACTAGATCCAGCATTTACCTACAACGGTTTGCAAATGACGATCGGGCGTAAATCCTCCAGCAACAGCATGGCAGAGAACATAACACAAGTGCGGATGCCAGAAAAAAATCAATTTGCCTTAGAAATGGATCACATGGCAGATTGTGTGATTCACGATCGCATCCCTCACACACCAGGAGAAGAGGGTTTGCAAGACCAAAAGCTGATGGCACTGATTTACAAGGCAGCCCAGACTCATCAGACGATTACACTACCCCCTGTATCAAGACTAGATATTACTCGTGGTCCCACTCCGCGAACGCTCAAATAATCAACACTGGCAATACTCACACATTGCAATGCGCCTCAAATTGTATCCGTACAAGTTGCATTAGTTACTACTCCAGAGCAGCAAATCCCGCTTCAAGATGACAGCATTCACTACAGCGCACAACACATGGGAGTTGTGGTTGCGCAAACATATACTAAGCCCTAACTTCTCCAGCCCTGCCCATAGGCACAGCTTACCCTTAGGGTGGGGCTTTCTTTAAGAGCTAATTCTCGTTTCTCCCGATTATCTCTATCTAAGCAAACTTACTCGCGGCGGCAAATCGCTTGTTAATCTCATCCCAGTTAACCACATTCCACCAAGCTTCTAAATAATCGGCGCGGCGGTTTTGGTAGTTGAGATAATATGCGTGTTCCCAAACATCATTACCTAAAATAGGATACTTACCTGCACTTATGGGACTGTCTTGGTTAGCTGTTGTAGTTACTTCCAGCTTGCCATTGTTGTTGCGGACAAGCCAAACCCAACCACTACCAAACTGAGCTGCACCAGCTTCGTTAAATTGTTTTTTGAAGGCAGCAAAATTACCAAAATTTTGATTGATTGCGGATGCGATCGCGCCTGTGGGTTCGCCACCACCTTGGGGTTTCATAATTTGCCAAAACATCGAGTGGTTGACGTGCCCACCGCCATTGTTACGTACTGTTTTACGAACATCTGCGGGCACAGTATCAAGTTTACGTAACAGTTCTTCAACAGTTTTGCTTTTAAGTTGTGGATGTTTCTCTAAGGCTGCGTTCAGATTTTTCACATAAGTTGCATGATGCTTATCATGATGAAACTGCATCGTTTTGGCATCAATGTGCGGTTCCAGCGCTTCATAGGCATAAGGCAAAGCTGGTAATTGAATAGCCCCTTTAGTGGTAGCTGCTTTTGGTTCAGGACTTGTTTGAGTTCCACTAGGAGATTGCTCTGCTGAAGCACAACCTTCTAATGCAAAGCTACCCGTACCTGCTGCTAGTAAAAACAAGAAATGGCGTCGATTAATACTCATAAAAATTTTTGCAGCGAATCAATTGAATATCTTGATAAATTTTATTTTCTTCGATTCAGGTTGCAAAAAACTAAGAAATGGGGAATGGGGCATTGGGCATGGGGCAAGAAGGGAATAAGCAATAGTTATTTCTCCTCTGCTCCCTGCTCCCCTGCTTATTCCTAGCCCTAGCCCCTAACCCCTAATTAGCCAAAATGCTGAATAATTGCGTCGGCAAATTCAGAACACTTTAAGGGTTCTACTTGTGGTTCTAGTAAACGTGCTAAGTCATAGGTGACTTGACTGTTGGCGATCGCATCTCCTAAACCTTTTTTTATTAGGTCTGCGGCTTCTTGCCAACCCAGATACTCAAGCATCATCACACCAGACAAAATCACTGAACCGGGATTAATCCGATCTAAGCCGGCGTGTTTGGGTGCAGTACCGTGGGTAGCTTCAAAGATGGCGCAGGCATCGCCAATATTCGCCCCTGGTCCCATTCCTAAACCGCCAACAATGGCAGCAGCAGCATCAGATAGGTAATCGCCATTCAAGTTCATCGTCGCCAGAATCGAATATTCATCGGGTCTGGTTTGGATTTGTTGAAAAATACTGTCAGCAATCCGGTCATTGACCATGATCTTGTCTTTCCACTTGCCGTTGCCGTGGCTATCCCAAATTGAGTTAAGAACGGTTTCAACTTCCTTGACAATTTGCGCTTTTTTCTCTGGGGTGAGACTATCAAATCCAGGATCAACCTGACGGGCGTTTTCTTCCAAGGAAAGATTCGGATTTTTCTCCTTGTTGCTCAAAATCCAAGATTCCCGTTCGGTAACGCACTCGGCGCGAAATTCGCTAGTTGCGAGTTCGTAACCCCAATCGCGGAAAGCGCCTTCGGTGTACTTCATGATGTTGCCTTTATGCACCAAAGTCACCTGTTGCTTGTGTTTGGGCAATAGCAAGGCGTGTTTGATCGCACGCCGTACCAAGCGCTGAGAACCCTTTTTACTGATGGGTTTGATGCCAATGCCAGAATCCAGGGGAATTTGCTTTTTGCCGTGTTCTGGGGTGGCAGGAATGAGATCCTCGTTGAGAATTTTAATGAGGCGATCGCCTATTTCGCTGCCTTGTCGCCACTCAATCCCCAAATAAATATCTTCTGTGTTTTCCCGATAAACAATTACATCAAGTTTTTCGGGGTTTTTGTGAGGTGAGGGTGTACCTGCATAGTAGCGGCAAGGACGCACGCAGGCATACAAGTCAAAAATTTGTCTTAGTGCCACATTTAAGGAACGAATACCGCCCCCAACAGGAGTAGTCAGCGGTCCTTTAATAGCAACACCATATTCTGCAATTGCTGTTAGCGTATCCTGAGGTAAATACTGGTATAAGCCGTATAAATCGCAGGCTTCATCTCCAGCGTAAACCTTGAACCAACTAATTTGACGCTTACCGTTATATGCCTTTGCTACCGCAGCATCAAGTACTTTTTGGGCAGCAGGCCAGATATCTATACCCGTTCCATCGCCCCGAATAAAGGGGATAATAGGGTTATCAGGCACAACTGGTTCACCATTTTTGAAGGTGATTTTTGCTCCAGTTGTCGGGGGGGTAATCTTTTCATACATAAATCGCACACTCCTGATCGATTGGCGGCCAGTCAAATTCAGAAAATTTTTCTATGGGAGGCTTGCAAATTTTACTGTGTATTTGCTTTGAGATTAAGGATTAAGAAGCAGGGAATAAAGATAGACGCAGGGATAAGGCTTAAAAAGCTTGTTCCTTAATCCCCAGTCCCTTCCAGTCCTTTGAGGCGCAGATTTTCCCCTTATTCACCTTGTACCTTATTTGGGACTTGAGGATGGGATTGAGTGAAACGATCGCTATTTTGTACGATCAAAAATAGTAAACTACTTTTCGCTATCAGTGTTTCACCTTTGATAACACCCCATAGCGATCGCAGTTTCACACTCCCGCTAAAACGAGTAATGGCATGACAGACCCAATGATTGTATCAGGCCCTGCTAGTGACATCGACTCCCTCCGCCTCCAGTTAATCGCTGGGTCTCTTCAAGTCCAACAAAAGATCATCCCACAGTTAGCTGACTTGGGTAATGAGGGACTAGATGTGTTGATGGAATTTTTACTGAAACGTTCTGACACCCCAGCAACTTGGCTTGATGGCAAAGCTTACCAAGTACTCTACAACTCTGATGCACCTAAAGCCAAAGAATTTCTACAAACTAATTTTCCTGAGGGAATTGTACCTCTAAAATCAGAGTGCGGGATTAATTACAATCCTTTGCAACAGCTACTTGCTATCCAAGACTTCCAAGCAGCCGATCGCCTAACCATTCAAAAAATGTGTGAATTAGCAGGCCCTACGGCATTACAACGCAAATGGTTGTATTTTACTGAAGTAGATAACTTCCCCTCTGTTGACTTGCAAACCATTAACCATCTTTGGTTAGTCCACTCTGAAGGCAAGTTTGGCTTTTCAGTACAGCGAGAAATTTGGTTAGGTTTGGGAAAAAATTGGGATAATTTTTGGTCAAAAATTGGTTGGAAAAATGGTAATAATTGGACGCGATATCCCCATGAGTTTACCTGGGATTTGAGTGCTCCTAGAGGTCATTTACCTTTGTCTAATCAACTGCGCGGAGTGCGAGTAATTGCTTCTTTATTTGCTCATCCTACTTGGTTGAATAAGCTAGAACAATGATCGTGAGTATAGGTAATTAAAAATTATGACAAATGCCACTCAACGAGAATTTTACGTCATCATCGAATGCGATGAAGATGGCTACTATGTGGGAGAAGTCCCTCAGTTAAAAGCTTGTTACAGTCAAGGAGAAACAATTGATGATCTGATGGCAAATATTAAAGAAGTTATTGAACTATGCCTAGAAGCGAAAATTGATGAACCAATACCAGAATTTATTGGTATTCAAAAGGTAGTAATTTAATGCCAAAACTACCAAGCGTAACAGGAAAAATAGTGATTAATATCCTTACAAAAATAGGATTTAACGCAGTGCCGCAAAAAGGTAATCATGTGCAAATGGAACATGAAGATGGGTGTTTTGTAACTATTCCTGTTTATGCTGGAAAAACAATTGGCAGAAAATTAAGTAGGTCGGCGTGAATATTTATCGTTGGGATGAGTCAGGAGGCAGAAGGAAAGAAGGTTTAAGCCTATTTGATTTTTCTTAACATAGTTTTGTTTTTCCACACCGTTCTACTTACTACGTAAAATACTACGCGATGCTGAACTTACAACAGACGAGTTTATAGCATTGCTGAAATGAGAAAATAGGGATTTTACCACAGATTCAAAAATTAAAATTTCAAATTAGATAATGGCAAACGTTAGGCTAGAAGACATTAAGCGAAGATTCAATAACGTTACTGCTATCGAGGATATTTCTTTTGAAATTCCCGATGGTGAGTTTTGGGTTTTGGTGGGGCCATCGGGTTGTGGTAAATCTACAATTTTACGAACGATCGCAGGTTTGGAGACAGCCACATCTGGCAAACTCTTTATTGGCGATCGCTTGGTAAATAATATCCCAGCTAGACAGCGGGATGTGGCGATGGTGTTCCAAAACTATGCTCTCTATCCGCATATGACGGTGGCACAGAACATCGCTTTTGGGTTGCAGATGCGGAAAGTTGACTCGAAGGTAATTCAAGATAGAGTGTTGAATGTAGCGCGATCGCTTTCCCTAGACAAGCTGCTAGATCGCAAACCCAAACAACTTTCTGGGGGACAGCAACAAAGGGTAGCATTAGGAAGAGCGATCGCTCGTCAGCCACAAGTTTTTTTACTAGATGAACCTTTGTCTAATTTGGATGCTCAACTACGCGATGATACTAGGGCAGAGTTGAAACAGCTACATCAAGAATTAGGCATTACAACTATCTACGTTACCCACGATCAAGTAGAAGCGATGACTTTGGCTGATCGAATTGTGGTGCTGAATCGCGGTAGGATTCAACAAATTGGCGATCCTCAAACTATTTATGAGCTTCCTGCTAATCAAATGGTGGCGTCTTTTTTAGGCAATCCACCTATGAATATTCTGCCTGCAATTTATCAGAATGAAGGTTTTGATGTCAGCGGACAGTTATTAGAAATTCCGGCAAATTTACAGGAGAATTTACAACTGCGTCAAAGACAAACTGTGGATTTGGGGATTCGTCCAGAGCATATTTATATTAACGAACCACCAAGAGGAGGAAACTTCTATGCGGGGGTTCCCCCCGTTGCAGAAAGTGTCCGTCCCCAAGAAGAAGAGTTAGGATTGTTATCCGTTGAGGTGAAGGTGGTGGAACCTTTGGGAAGGGAAACTTTGATTCGCGTCAGTTTACCCGATTCATCAGCGTTGCTGAATGTGCAAATTGGTGGTGGTGTGCGTTTGCGTCCAGGCGATCGCCTTTCTCTACAACTAGATTTAAGTCAGTTATTTGTGTTTAATTCAAATAATGGTGACAGAATCTGGCCTGAGAACTGACTATATTCTTTGTTGTCAAGAGTATCAGAAACATATGTCTTTACAACTCACAATTACCTACCCTGCAACTTTTCCAGATGCTATTGGCAAAACCAGGGAACAATTTGAACAAGAAGCAAAATGGGCAATGGCAGTTAAGCTTTATGAAATCAAACGCCTCTCTTCTGGCATGGCTGCTGCATTAATCGGAGTAGATCGCGTTACTTTTATCCTAAAGTTAAATGATTATAGTGTTCCTTTGATTGACTTGATTGAGGAGGAATTATGATCAGATCTAACAAATGCCTAAAACTAGTCAAATTGTTATTAATACTTCTCCCTTAATCGCTCTTGTTGCAGCTTTAGGAGACTTAAGGATTTTACCGTTTCTTTATCAGGAAGTTCTTGTTCCCTTTGAAGTCTCCCAAGAAATCATCTTAGGGGTAAAAACAGGATTTGCTGTAACTGAGTTTTAAGCTGCATCTTGGTTACAAATACAAACTTCTGCTTTATTAATTTCTCCCTTGTTACTCAACTCCCTAGATTTAGGTGAAGCATCAGTAATTCAACTAGCATTAAATAAAAACATACCTACAGTTTGTATTGATGAGGCAGTTGGGCGAGGAATTGCTAGATTAAGCGGTCTTTTGGTCACAGGCTCAATAGGGATTTTGCTACGTGCTAAACGGGAAGGATATCCGTTATATCTCAATGCAGTTCAGTTAAGAAAATTCATTGACAACAAAGCTCATAAATAATTACTAAACAAAAAACCGAACAATTATTTTGGAGGGGGCTTGGGGGACGCAACCGTCCCCCAATCGGGGGTTTGGGGGATTCTCCCCCAAATCTTGGTTTTTGTCCGACAGATGAGAACTCTTATCACCTTAACTGAACCGTATTGGAATATAGTGGACAATGCTCAATGCCCCATGCTCAATGCCCATTCCCAAAACCTTAAAATATGCCAAGAAAATAGGCTTTAAGCGTCTGTTGACTGTAACGATCAGCTAAGTCAGACCAAAACTATCCTACTAGCTGAATGCAGCGTTGAAGATAGGGTAATAGCCCTGAGTTCGGGTTATAAGAACAGGAGGTTAATTGTGACGAAGTTGAAAGTTGGCATTAATGGATTTGGTCGTATCGGGCGGCTTGTGCTTCGCGCTGGCATTAATAATCCCAATATCGAGTTTGTAGGGATTAACGACCTAGTACCACCAGATAATCTTGCTTATCTGTTCAAATATGACTCAACCCACGGTAAGTTTAAAGGTAAAGTTGAAGCTAGGGAAGATGGCTTCGTTATTGATGGACATTTTATCCCTTGCGTATCGATTCGCAACCCAGCAGAGTTGCCTTGGGGTCAATTGGGTGTAGATTATGTAGTGGAATCTACAGGACTTTTCACAGGTCAAGAAGGCTCGACAAATCACCTTAAGGCTGGTGCAAAGCGTGTAGTAATTTCTGCTCCTACCAAAGATCCAGAACTAGTTCCTACTTTACTGATGGGTGTCAATCATCACCTATTTGATCCCAGCAAGCACACTATTGTTTCCAATGCCAGCTGTACGACAAACTGCCTGGCTCCTGTAGCTAAGGTGATCAATGACAACTTCGGCTTGACCGAAGGGTTGATGACCACAGTTCATGCCATGACTGCCACCCAACCAACAGTAGACGGTCCCAGCAAGAAGGACTGGCGAGGTGGTCGGGGTGCAGCCCAGAATATCATTCCTTCTTCTACAGGCGCAGCGAAAGCTGTAGCACTGGTTTTACCAGAATTGAAGGGCAAGTTAACTGGTATGGCGTTGCGAGTTCCTACTCCCGATGTTTCTGTGGTTGACTTAACTTTTAAGACAGCCAAAGCTACTAGTTACAAAGAAATATGCGCGGCGATGAAAGCAGCCGCTGAAGGCGACCTAAAAGGCATACTTGGCTACACTAACGAAGAAGTAGTTTCTACAGATTTTCAGGGTGATACTCACTCTAGTATCTTTGACGCAGGTGCTGGGATTGAACTGAATTCAAACTTCTTCAAAGTGGTTGCTTGGTATGACAACGAGTGGGGCTACTCGAATCGTGTAGTTGATTTGATGTTGTCAATGGCACAAAAAGAAAAACTCGCCCCAGCAGTTGCTTTGGCTTGATTAGTCATTAGTCATTGGTCATTGGTCATTAGTTATGAGCTTAAATACTATTGACTTTTGACCACTGACTCTTGACTTTTGGGATTGGTCAAACGGCGTATACCTCGATAGGAAAACTGGATAAAAAAGTGATTTTACTGAGCAGCAAAGTGATATGAAGCACTTGTGAATTTGGACGCGTTAGGCGTTCATGTTGCAGGTTTTGGAGAACACCTACCAGGCTATTCCTAAATCCCCAATCCCTATGCGTCGAACCAAAATTATTTGTACTGTTGGACCTGCTACATCTGCTCCTGAAAGGCTGGAAGCGTTGGTAGAAGCTGGGATGAATATGGCACGGCTGAATTTTTCTCACGGAGCCTATGAATTCCACGCCCAAACTGCTCGTTATCTAAAGCAGATTAGTAGCGAGCAGCGAAAGCCGATCGCAATTATGCAAGATCTGTGTGGTCCTAAGATTCGCTTGGGAACTTTACCACCAGAAGGGCTAATGGTGGAAGCTGGTAGCGAAGTCACCTTTGTTTTACAGGATAAGGGTGAGAGTATTGATGAACTACCTTTGCCGTTACCGACTTTGTTTGCAATGGTGCGACCAGGTGAACCGATTTCGATTAATGACGGTCGCGTTAAGCTAGTTGTAAGCGATCGCGATGCCGATCGCATTCGTGCCCATGTGAAAATTGGCGGATTAATTTCCACGCACAAGGGGGTAAACCTGCCAGAAACGCGTCTACCTGTCAGTTCCATTACCGAAAAAGATTTGCTGGATTTGCGGTTTGGCATTCAGTTAGGTGTGGATTGGGTGGCAGTTTCCTTTGTGCAATCACCCCAAGACTTAGAACCTGCCCAAAGAATGATTGAAGCGGCGGGAGCAAAGATTCGGGTAATCGCCAAAATTGAACGCCCAGAGGCAATCAAGCAGTTTGACAGCATTCTTGCAGCTGCCGACGGGATTATGATTGCCCGTGGCGATTTAGGCGTGGAAATGCCGATTCACGAAGTTCCCCTGATTCAAAAAGATATTATTCGCCGTTGCAATCGGGCAGGTAAGCCAGTAATTACTGCCACTCAAATGCTGGAATCGATGATTAGCGCCCCCGATCCTACCCGGGCGGAGGCAACAGATGTTGCTAACTCCATCTGGGATGGTACGGATGCTGTCATGCTTTCTGGTGAAACTGCTGTGGGTCAATATCCCGTCGCTGCTGTTCAGATTATGCATAACATCGCCGTGCGTACAGAACAGTCTTTGCAAGAAGGTAGTAGCCATTCCTGGTGTCATGAGGCAGGTAGTTTAAGCGTCACCGAATCTGTGGCAGAAGCAGTATGTCGGATTGCCTATGAAACAGGCGCAAGGGCAATTCTCTGTAACACTTCTTCGGGAAGTACAGCGCAAATGGTTTCTAAATACCGACCATCAACGCCGATTATTGCCCTTACCCCTGATGAAACCGTTTACCGCCAGTTAGCACTTTCTTGGGGTGTAGTACCCTTGCTAATTCCACCCGTCCACAATGCGGAAGAGATGTTTATGAATGTGGTAAACACAGTTGTAGACATGGGTTTAGCAAAGGACGGCGATAAAGTAGTGATTACCTCCGGCGTTCCAATTGGTAAATCAGGTACAACGAGTTTAATTAAAGTGCATTCTATTGGACAGCCGATTTTGGCATAAGGCACCTAGAATAAGGCCGAGGCTCAAGACACTAAGCAAACTTGGGCAAAATTAAGAAAAGTTGCCAGAATCAGAATTGAAGCAGCAGCAAAGAGTGTAAACAACAGGGGAATAAGTAAAATTTCCCGCCTACAAGGAGAATGTTGATTTTGTCAGTGGTGAATGGTCAGTAGCAAAGAAATCTATTGACAAATGACAAAGCGCAAAGTCGAGCCACTGCGTTGCGGGGGTTCCCACGGCAGTTCCTTCAAGTCGGCAAAGCCGCCCAACGGACTGCCTCCCCGTTGTAGCACGTGGCGTCGGAGCGTCGGCTTCTGGCGATCTGAACTTTGTAAGAGAGGACAAACGACAAAGGACACGCGTTCGCATAGCGTCCCGCAGGGAAGCGCAGTAAATCCTAAACAAACAACCATCACGGAGTTTTATGTCTAAAAATCTACTTGAACAATTGCGCACAATGACTGTTGTAGTCGCGGATACAGGAGATATCCAAGCGATTGAAAAGTTCACACCCCAAGACGCCACCACCAATCCCTCGTTGATTACCGCCGCGGCGCAGATGCCTGAATATCAGGAAATTGTCGATCAGACTTTACTCCAAGCTCAAAAAGATGCAGGCACAGGTGCAAGCCAAGCCCAAATTGTTACCATCGCTTTTGACCGTTTGGCGGTAGCTTTCGGGCTGAAGATTTTACAAATCATCCCCGGTCGTGTTTCTACAGAAGTAGATGCCCGCTTGTCTTACGATACTGATGCCACTGTTGCTAAGGCTAGAGAATTAATTGCCCAATACAAAGCTGCGGGAGTTTCTCGCGATCGCGTTTTGATTAAAATCGCCTCCACCTGGGAAGGTATTCGCGCTGCGGAAATCCTAGAGAAAGAAGGTATTCATTGTAACTTGACTCTATTGTTTGGACTCCACCAAGCGATCGCCTGTGCAGAAGCTGGCATTACCCTAATCTCTCCCTTCGTCGGTCGCATTCTTGACTGGTACAAGAAAGATACCGGACGGGACAGCTACCCTGCTGCGGAAGATCCAGGAGTATTGTCTGTTACTAAGATTTACAACTATTACAAGAAATTCGGCTATAAAACCGAAGTTATGGGAGCTAGCTTCCGTAACATTGGCGAAATCACTGAATTGGCAGGTAGTGATTTGCTCACCATTTCTCCTTCATTGTTAGCTGAATTGCAAGCCACTATTGGCGAACTACCACGCAAACTCGACCCCGCTAATGCAGCCAGCTTGGAAATTGAGAAAATTTCTATTGATAAAGCAACCTTTGACAAGATGCACAGCGCTGACCGTATGGCATCTGACAAACTAGCAGAAGGTATTCAAGGTTTCACCAAGGCGCTGGAAGACCTGGAAAAACTGCTAGCAAACAGATTGGCTACTCTAGAAACTAAAGCAACCAGTCCTGTAGCTTAGAATTTCTCGCCATTTAGTTAGCACTTCAGTTTCTACATATTTCCATCAGAAACCCGGTTTTGAGAAATCGGGTTTTTTATTCTTGATTTGTGCTCGCCAGCTTCACCCGTCGTTGAAAAATAATCATCTCATTCCCCACAACTGGATTCCGCGCTACTAGCCTATCTTGAGAATCCACAACTTCTAGATGACTAAAATCCAGTTCTTGAGAGCGTTGTAAAATATCCGCTGCCAACTTATCTTGTTGGGATTGGGTGAGAGTATACCAATCATCACTAATTTTGACAGTAAGGTTACTAGTACGAAAATTGGCTTGAATTGATTTTATAAGACCAGAGGCAATGCGATCGCTTATTTCCGCTACTTGATTTTCGATTCCTGCAATTAAAATTTGTTCTGGTGTCAATTGCACAATTGGCGTTGGTATTGGTGTGGGTTCCGGTGTTGGCGTTGGTTCTGGTTCCGGTTCCGGTGGTGGAACTTCTGCTGATGGCGACGGCGTAATTTCTTCTTGTGGTTGAGGTTCTGGCGTTGCTAACTCTGGTGGAGTAGTTATCGTTGGCGTGGGTGTTGGTGCAGGAACTTCCTCAACTGGAGGAAGCGTTGCTACCTCAACAGGTTTATTCGTAAAAACGCTCGTAGTTGTCCAAACTACAATTACAGCAATGCTAGCAATAATCCCTGTCAAAGCTGTATCTGACAACTTTGCAGACAAATTTGCTGGTAAAAAAGCACGGATTTTAGCTAGCAATCCTCCCCAAAAACCAGGAGTTTCTTCAGTTCCCGGTGAAGGTGCTGTTTCCAGTTTCACCACCGCAGTCTCTAAAATCCTAATTGTCCCTCTCAGAAATTGGATAATAGTAGACTTCCAAATTGGCTGATCTCTCTGGTTGGGTTTTTGGGGAGGTTGTGAATTCTGAGTGCCTTGCGACATGGAAATTTCACCAAGAGCAACAAATCAAAGCTCAATCAATTGATCGAGAAGAATACAGAATCAATTAGTGAGGGATTCAGTCCTGCCACTAATTGATTCCGCACTAAATCTTAGCGTCTACGAGTACCTAAGTTCTACCCAAAATAAATATGTAGCAATCATTTTTTTAATCTGTATGAGCTATATGAGCTTTATCTAAGTAAAGGCAAGGGAACAGGGAACAGGGAACAGCATAGAGAATGTGTAATTAATTTTGTTTAGGTACTTAATGTTAATTGGGATGCTGGAGAAGCCTGAATATTGAGGAATTTTAATCTAAAAACTTAAAGCCAAAATTGTAGAAAATGGGGTATGGGTAACTGCATAAGAATTACCCATACCCCTATATCCAGTGAGATTCAGAATATATACAGCAGTTTACTTGAGTGCTTGAGCGATCGCTGCTGAAAGTGACTCGTTTACTGCTTGCTTTAACAAGTCGGCCTTATCGATACGTTCCCACGGCAAATCTAGATCATTCCGCCCAAAATGACCGTAAGCCGCGACGTCCTGATAAAAACGTCCGCCTCGTTCATTTGGTAAGTTACGTAAATTAAAGGCATGGATAATTCCTGCTGGTCGCAGTTCAAAATGCTTTTTGACTAATTCCAGCAAGATTTCATCATCAACTTTGCCAGTTCCAAAGGTATCCAGCAAAATGCTCACAGGACGTGCTACACCAATTGCATAACTTAGCTGCACTTCACATTTATCTGCTAACCCAGCGGCGACAATATTTTTAGCCACATAGCGCGCTGCATAAGCCGCAGAACGGTCTACTTTTGTGGGGTCTTTGCCAGAAAAGGCACCGCCACCATGACGTGAATAACCACCGTAGGTGTCAACAATGATTTTCCGTCCTGTTAGACCAGAGTCGCCTTGAGGACCACCAATGACAAATTTACCAGTAGGATTGACTAAAAAACGCGTCTGTTCATCTGGCTTAATGTCAATGTCGCCAAATACAGGTTGAACTACTGCTGTCCAAAGGTCTTCTTTGATTTTGGCTTGAACTGCGGCTTCATCTGTGATTCCCCCGATACTAGCTGTATGTTGGGTAGAAATCAGAATTGTATCAATGCCTACCGGACGCCCATTTTCATAGATAACGGTAACTTGTGTTTTACCATCGGGGCGCAGATACGGCAAATCGCCTGTTTTGCGAACTGCTGCTAGCCGACGAGCAATGCGGTGAGCAAGACTAATTGGCAAGGGTATCAATTCTGGTGTTTCGTTGCTAGCAAAACCGAACATAATCCCTTGGTCGCCCGCGCCGATGGTGTCGAATAGTTCATCACTATCTTCCTCGCGGGTTTCTTGAGCAGTGTTAACACCTTGGGCAATATCAGGTGATTGTTCATCTAAAGCAACTAATACACTGGTACTGTTAGATGAAAAGCCGTTATCAGCATTGGTATAGCCAATTTCGGCAATTTTCTTGCGGGCGAGATTGACATAGTTGACATTGGCGTTAGTGGTAATTTCACCTGTTATTAGTACCAAGCCAGTATTAACAACTACCTCAGCCGCAACTCGGCTAGTCGGGTCTTGTGTCAGTAAGGCATCCAGAATTGTATCAGAAATCTGATCGCATATTTTATCTGGATGACCTTCGGTAACTGACTCGGAGGTAAATAGATATCGACGAGACAAAGGCATTCCTCCTTCTAAGAGTGTTTCACCGGACTAAATGTGATTATTTAGTTCAGTTACTCTAATTTCTGAAATCATAACAATATTTACACATTAAATAGGTTAGTGTGTTCTCAACTTCTCAAAAAGTACTACTGGTATTAAATATTTTGTAAAAGAAAAAATATTTTTTAAATAAAAATGTTTTTTGTAACACAAAAAAAAGGGGGATACCCTCAAGCACCCCCCAAAGCTTTGACACAAATACTGCTGTTTTAAACCTGAACTGCTAATTTGGCTTCCTTTGCTGTTAAACGCTCGTAAGCGTCGCGCATTTTCAACCCTGTTAGTACTTGGAACAAGCCAGTTCCATTGTTGGAACCTGGATACTCGCGGTGCTGGAGTAACAAATGAGTCATCTCACCTTGGTATTTAGTGGATGTATTACTCAGATGGGTTTCGATGTAAATGATTTCTTCTAGGTTGTCAAATTGACCATCTACCTCTAACACCGAGACGTAACGACCGTAGTAAACATCTGAACCATAGTACAGTTGCATACCAGGGTAAGAACAAGTCAGCTTACGTCCGCAAGGTGTCCAGTTAATTGTTGACCCTTCATCAAAGAGGTAGGTTGGCTCAAAGCCTTCTTTACCTTCCCGTTGGAGCATCCGTACCCGCAGGACTTTGCGCTCTGTGTCGTTTTTAATTAAGTTAGTGGGTAATACTTGCAGAACCACATCAGCAAATTCTCTTTGTGGTTCGATAAACTTTTCAAAATCAGGCTTACGGGAATTGATTTGAGCTAAGACATCTTCATAGCGATGTCCCCTTTCAGCCATGTCGCGCTGAATTTTCCAGGCAATTTTGACTTCGTCGCTGATATCGAAATAAACGCTGAAGTCAATTAGCGATCGCACCCGCTCATCATATAAAGGATGCAGTCCTTCAACCACTATGATATGATTCGGCTCTATCCGTTCTGGCGGATCGATCATGCCGGTTTCGTGGTTGTAAATCGGTTTATCAACTGCTTGACCATTTTTGAGCGCTTTAATTTGCTCATACATGAGGTCAAAATTGTTTGCCCTAGGATCAAGTGCTGTGATCCCGGTTTCTTTGCGCTGTTTGCGATCTAGGGAATGATAGTCATCCAAACAGATGACCGTCATTAAATCTTCACCAAACAAATCGATCAAACGACGCAAAAATGTAGATTTACCGCACCCAGAGTCTCCAGCTACTCCAATTAGTACCACGCGTTCCGGCTTACTCGTCATAAATCTCCTCTAGATACTAAAAGATGTGTCAATCAAAAGTTTTTCACACAGCAGATTTTGAAGCCAAGAGTTTACCGATTGGTTTTTCCGGCGTTCTTATTACCCACAGCGCCATAAAGAAATTCAGACGGGTATACAACAAAGTAATAGTTGTTACTCGCCTGCCTAGCCTGAGTTTGTTGCTGGTAAGTATTTAATCCTAGTGGTATATTTGATTTTAACAGAAGGGGTTATTCTATACAAGTTTACTGTCAGGAAGAATCTAGTGGTTCATCAATCATTTTGATGATTTAGTTAGTAATTTGAAAAGACATCTCTTCACACCCAGCAAACTGTCTGGTAACGACTGCTAGGTGTTTGTGACTTTATTATTCAAGTTTATAATGTATAGTTTTGGGCTGCCGCAAATTTTTTGCGATTTTGGAATTTTAATTTGCGATTAAGTAATAGTTCACAAATTCATGAGCCAAGATCTATCTAAAGAATGAGTTCGCAAGTTAGAGAAAAAAATCTTAGTGGTAGGTTTCTGAGATACTCAATTACAACTAGAGAATGTCTGAAAGAGTGTTGTTAGAGGTTGACAGATGTATCACATCAAGTAAAACTTATTATAATTGCTTATATACTCTGTCCCTGTATCATTCGATATTTACAGATTAACTTACCCTAGTCATGGGACTATTTATAGTTGGGCGATAGTTGCAGCTCAAAATATTTTGGATGCATGTCGCAAAAAAGTTTTCTGTCGGATGAGGGACAAGGGTGTAATCAGGGAAAAAACACCAATCGGAAGAAAGCTTCCGCGATTGATGTTACCTAGTGTATCTGCCTAAAGCAGGCAAGCTCAGTAAAAACTTTTAGTAGCAACAATTGAGTGGTAGCTTCTACCAATCAAAACAGCTTTACTTCTAGGTCTGCTGTGACGAACTGTTCTTTGGGTAGTAAATGGCTATATCCCTAATGGGGGTAAGTTAATTCACGAAAAAAAGATTAAATTGACTCATTATTAACATTCTCCAGAAGACTTATCCTCTAACTTAGAAGGTGAACAGGTGTGTTTTTGCGCTGCCTGCATGTCTTTGGTGAGTGTACTTAGCAAGGCATTAGTTAATAATGCCACTTTCCTAGAGCGCCAGTTTTATGAAGCGAAAATCCGGTAAACTAAAGCTGGCTTTTGATAGGAAAAGTTTTTTTTGAAAAACGGTTAAGTAAACATCGGAGTGATAGAACGAATGTACAAGCAAGGTGCTGTTGAGGGTGCTGCCAACACAGAATCAGGTAGCCGCGTCTTCGTTTACGAAGTGGTGGGTCTGCGTCAGAACGAAGCAACTGATCAAACGAACTACCAAATTCGTAACAGTGGCAGTGTGTTCATCAGAGTGCCTTACAACCGCATGAATCAAGAAATGCGACGTATCACTCGCCTAGGCGGCAAAATTGTTAGTATTCAACCTGCAAGTGCTCTACAGCAATTCAATGGAACAGCCTCATTGGAGATTGCTAACAGTGAAGTGAACGATACAGCTACCTCTGGGAAGACTGCTAACAGTGAGGGGAATGGTCAAGCCACACCTGTGAATGCGAAAAGTGAAGCCAAAGGCTTTGCTAAATCACCAGCTGAAGAACAGCTTAAGAAGAAGGATCAAAAAGGCAACACCATGACTCAAGCAAAAGCCAAAAAAGACGCCCATGCTGATGTCCCTGTAAACACTTATCGTCCCAATGCACCTTTTATTGGCAAATGTATATCTAATGAGCCTTTAGTAAAAGAAGGTGGGATTGGTATTGTTCAGCACATCAAGTTTGACCTTTCTGGTAGTAATTTGAAATATATAGAAGGTCAAAGTATTGGTATTGTCCCACCTGGATTAGACAAGAACGGTAAGCCGGAAAAACTCAGACTTTATTCCATCGCCTCAACTCGTCATGGCGATGATGTCGATGACAAAACAGTATCGCTGTGTGTGCGTCAGTTAGAGTACAAGCACCCAGAAAGCGGCGAGACAGTCTACGGTGTTTGCTCAACCCACCTGTGTTTCTTGGAACCAGGGGCAGATGTAAAAATTACAGGTCCCGTGGGTAAGGAAATGTTACTACCCAGCGACCCCGATGCTAACGTCATCATGATGGCAACCGGAACTGGGATTGCGCCAATGCGCGCTTACCTGTGGCGTCAGTTTAAGGATGCAGAAAGAGCAGCTAATCCAGAGTATCAGTTCAAGGGATTTTCTTGGTTAATCTTTGGTGTGCCCACAACTCCCAACATCCTGTACAAAGAAGAATTGGAAGAAATGCAGGAGAAATATCCTGATAACTTCCGCCTCACCTACGCTATCAGCCGGGAACAAAAGAATCCCCAAGGTGGCAGAATGTACATCCAAGACCGAGTTGCAGAACATGCAGATGAACTGTGGCAGTTGATTAAAGATGAAAAAACCCACACCTACATCTGCGGTTTGCGGGGTATGGAAGATGGGATCGATGCTGCCTTAACTGCTGCTGCTGCTAAGGAAGGCGTAACTTGGAGTACTTACCAGAAGGATCTCAAGAAAGCTGGCCGCTGGCACGTAGAAACCTACTAAGTTCTAAGTGCTGAGTTTTAAGTTTTGAGTGTGTAGGGTGGGCATTGCCCACCCTACAATTGTTTTATATGAATAGCTGAGAAACGAGTTCTAAATACTGAGTAAAACACTATTACTCAGTACTCAGCACTCAAGGCTCAGGACTCAAAACTGAATTTGGTGCAAAAGTTGTGGGTGTGAAGCTAGGAATACTGGGATTAGGCACTGTAGGGACGGGTACTGTACAGTTGTTACAACAGACCACTGGGCGTCACCCGTTATTGCAGGAAATAGAAATATATCGAGTGGGAGTGCGATCGCTTGATAAACCCCGTGAGGTAAAACTGCCAGCAGGAGTGATAACTACAGACTTAGAATCTGTAGTAAGCGATCCAGAGGTAGATATAGTTGTTGAAGTTATGGGTGGATTGGAACCAGCGCGATCGCTGATTCTCAAAGCACTACAAAACGGTAAACACGTTGTCACCGCTAATAAAGCTGCGATCGCCCGCTTTGGAGATGAAATCTTTACAACTGCCAATCAAGCTGGAGTATATGTCTTGCTAGAAGCCGCAGTAGGTGGTGGTATCCCTGTGATTCAACCCTTAAAGCAATCTTTAAGTGTGAACCGCATTCACACTGTCACAGGCATAGTCAACGGTACTACCAACTACATCCTGACAAGGATGCAGAAAGAAGGCAGCAATTTTCAGGATGTTTTGGCTGATGCTCAAAGATTGGGCTACGCTGAAGCCGACCCCACTGCTGATGTGGATGGCTTAGACGCAGGAGATAAAATTGCCATCCTAGCCTCATTAGCTTTTGGCGGACGCATTCACCTGCAAGATGTCTATTGTGAGGGCATTCGGCAAGTCAGCAAAACAGATATTGCCTATGCTGAAAAATTGGGATTTGTGATTAAATTGCTAGCGATCGCTAAACTTCATGCTAGCGATACCTCAAAGCTATCTGTGAGAGTCCATCCAACCTTAGTGCCCCACGCACACCCCTTGGCTAGCATCAACGGTGTATATAACGCCATTCTCGTGGAAGGAGAACCGATAGGACAGGTAATGTTTTTTGGTCCTGGTGCTGGTGCTGGTGCCACAGCCAGTGCCGTATCATCAGATATCTTAAATCTAGCGGCAACCCTAAAAACAGAAAAAGCCAGCCCTACTAAACCCAATCCTCTATTAGCTTGTGGACATCAAGACTATTGTCAAATTGCCCCCATAGCAGAATTAGTAACTCGGTTTTATACCCGGTTCCTAACTAAAGATCAACCAGGAGTAATCGGCAAATTAGGTACTTGCTTTGGCAATTACGGCGTTAGCTTAGAGTCAGTTGTCCAAACTGGTTTTCAAGAAGAACTCGCAGAGATTGTGGTTGTTACCCATGACGTTAAAGAAGGTAACTTTCGGCAAGCTTTGACAGAAATTCGGAACTTGGAAGCTATAGATAGCATTCCTAGCTTACTGCGTGTACTGTGAGGGTTTTTGGACTAAACTTGTGCCCAAAATCTCGATTCAGATTCAAACAAATCACAGATAAACACCTCTGTTTATTTGTGTTTATCTGTGATTTGATTTCAAAAACATTGACTTATTTAACAGGTCTATTACATTTCTTTCTAATATGGTGATTGTAATGCGGGAGCCTTTCTTCTTTCAGGTACGGGGTTAGTACCGTCCCAAACAGCCCGCTGTCCATCGGCATTAATGAGAGTGATTTTTACTCTTGTTGCTGTGAAATTATCAGCAAAATCGTGTAGCCATACTAACCATTGGTCTTCTGGAAGTGCATTTAGTCCATTGAAACTAATTTGCAATTTTTTGCAAAACTCACCAGGATTATCTGGGTCAGGCTCCAGTGTACAAACATTGTCTTGTTTGACTTCTATCCGCGTATCCGGTTTTTCATTCTTGTTTTCGTCTAAGTAGACCATTTGAACTATTACCCCCCCTGCTTGCGAAAAATGCTCTCCCGCAAGGCTAAGTTGCGGATCTGAATTGTAGTCTTCCGGTTCACCCAACAACACTACTTGGCTAATATTGGGGCCAGCTTTGCGGACAGCTTTACCACCAATGTAGCCACCAGCACTAATACCCATGAGTACCAAAATTTCCGAGGGGATGGATGGTAAAGAAGATGCAGTTGTATAGGTGACTAAGAGAATGACGATAAAAGCAATACCAATAATTAGGTTCCAAACTACCTGCTGTACGCGTTCCAAGGCTACTACGCCACCATGAACCACTAGATCTGACCAAGCAGGATTAACATCTCCAGATCCTTTACTACCACGAATTGTAGAAGTTGCCTGTGCTGTTACCAGTGTTACCAAACTAATCAAAAAAGTATAGGCGAATCCTGATAAGCCTATGAACTCCCAAATGCCTTGGATGACTCCGCGGCCGATGAACAGAAATAAATAGCCAAAAACAATGATGGTCAGCCACCAGACAAACTGCGTACGTGCCAGACTAAAGGTGTTTGTCTGCCGATCGAGAAGCAGCCACTCTAATGAATTGAGGTTTTTTTGATTGCTCTTTGTGAGTGAATTCGATGCCAAGTTGGCTTTTTTCGACTCTCTCGCTAAGGCGTAGATGAGTCCTATCAGGATAAGTGTCACAAATGCGGCGATCGCAAACACAATCAACGTTGTCAAACCGCTTACAGGGCGCATTACCTTGACTTGAAGTTGCTCCTCAGTGGTTTGGGGGTCAATACTAGTTGCATTTCCTCCCACTTCCACACTTACAGGATGTGTACCCCGGCTCAATCTCTTCAGCTGATCGCTACTAAAGGTGGCAAAAATTGCCTTTCTATCCTCCGCAACTCTGATATTAGTACTAGTAGCAGCATCAGGAGGATTACCAATTGTGACTGCGATTTTATTTTTGAGCGAATTATCTGGTTGAGGAAAGTTGTCTCCTGTGACTACTAAATTGAGTCTTTCTTGGGCGTAACCTCTAATATTTTCTGGTACAAGTGACTGAGGAATGCTGACATACAATTCCTTCGGGCTGATGCTCCTGATCGAAGTTACATCAGGTGCACTTAGCGCTTCATTATTACTCTGTGCAAGATAAGTTGTACTATCTATCTGAGTAGAGTTGAGATTAGTTGGCTCAGTAGTGCTAACATTTTTCTGTACTTCACCCACAGCTATAGAAGTGAATAGTAAGAAGCACACCAGCGCCAGAGATAGCAAAGGATAATAATACCTCTTGCTGATGCGTTTCCAAGACATTTTAAATAAGCGCATAAATTATTGTAAGAGTATCTCTGAGCTACCTAATAGAGACGAAGAAACCTGATGTATCTTTGCCGTCAAATTGATATTTTCTTGATTTAGCCCTCAGAAACCAATTTCTAGGATGAAAATACTGTGGGCTTTGAGATAATCAATCAGGTTTTTAATACATCTCAGTATTCCTAGTTCATTAAACTGCTCACAGTGGACTGAGGTGATGATTTGTAATTTTATTTAGTATTCAGCAGTCTAATTGAGATATCCTCATATCGCTTCAGAGTGTAACACCCCCCTGCTGTTTTGGCGATCGCGACCATCAGCCACACTGTTCATAAAGTGAAATAGTATAAGTAGTTGATGCCTACTTGCAATATTTCTCAGCTTCTATGACATATTCCTTAAACCAGGTTTATCCCGTTATTTGGCACAACGACTCGGTATCACTTATCGATCAAACTCGCTTACCCAACGAGTATGCTTTTGTGGAGATTCACCGCAGTGAAGATATGGCAAGGGCAATTAAAACGATGATTGTCCGAGGTGCGCCAGCAATTGGTGTAGCAGCAGCTTATGGAATCTATCTTGGGGCGAGAGAGATTGAAACTAGTAACCGTAATGAATTTTTACAACACTTAGAGCAAGTTGCCCAATTGTTGCGTTCCACACGTCCGACAGCGGTAAATTTATTTTGGGCCATTAGCCGCATGATGAAAACTGCCTATGAAACCTTGGGAACAGTAGCAGAACTCAAACAAACTCTGCTACAAACTGCTCAAGCAATCAATGCTGAAGATTTGCAAACTTGTCAGGCGATCGGTGACAATGGCTTGGCAGTATTGCCTAAAAACCCTGCCAAGCTGACAATTCTGACTCATTGCAACGCTGGGGCGTTAGCTACTGCTGGTTACGGCACAGCCTTGGGTGTGGTGCGTTCTGCTTGGCGAGAAGGGCGTTTAGTGCGTGTGTTTGCCGACGAAACCCGTCCCCGCTTACAAGGTGCAAAACTCACTGCTTGGGAATGTGTTCAAGAAGGCATTCCTGTTACAGTCATCACAGATAATATGGCTGCTCATTGCATGAAGCAAGGATTAATTCATGCGGTTGTTGTTGGTGCCGATCGAATTGCTGCTAATGGCGATACAGCTAATAAAATTGGCACCTATAGCGTAGCGATCGCAGCTAAAGCCCATAATATTCCTTTCTTTGTCGCTGCTCCCCTCTCTACCGTTGATTTTGAATTATCCGATGGCAGCCAAATTCCCATTGAAGAACGTAATCCTACAGAAATTTATCAAGTAGGTGATACTATTCTTACGCCTGAAGGTGTTGAATTTTATAATCCGGCTTTTGATGTCACCCCAGCAGATTTGATTACAGCCATCATCACAGAAAATGGTGCATTCGCTCCTGGCGAACTAGCAAAATCAAAGGTAAAGCAAGTAGTTTAAATTCATGATATTTGCTGATTATTCCCCCGCTTCCTTGATTGCAAAATCAATCACAGTTTGGCTTAAGCGAATATTGTGATTGAGCATTTTTTTAATAGCAGTTTTTAGATATAACGCAATACGGTTCAGTTAAGGTGATCAGAGTTCTCATCTGTCGAACAAAAACCAAGATTTGGGGGAGAATCCCCCAAACCCCCGATTGGGGGAGAATCCCCCAAGCCCCCTCCAAAATAATTGTTCGTTTTTTTTTAGTAATTATTTGTGAAATTTGTTGTCAATGAATTTTCTTAACTGAACTGTATTGCACTATATTCGGGTTTTGGTGAGCTATATGATATTTAGTAAGATCACGCCTGTCATAACCAACGCTACAATTTTTGTTACATTCAGTTACATTTAGCAGAGCGATTTTCAACCAAAAATCCAAATTGGTATGATTGATTGTTGCCAAAAAAGCGATCGCTCATCGGCTGATAAAATTGCTTCATGTTCGACAATATCTGCAAGTTCATCGCTGAAACATTTTCTACAGATTTCGCTGCTTGGCTGCTAGGAGAACCGATTACCTTCACCGAGTTAAGTCCGAAAGAATTGTCTTTGGAACCTATCCGTGCTGATGCATTAATCTTATTGCAATCAGATGAAGTGGTATTACACCTGGAATTCCAAACTCAACCAGATGCGAATATTCCTTTTCGCATGGCAGATTATCGCCTGCGTGTGTATCGACGTTTTCCTCAGAAACGAATGCGTCAAGTAGTGATTTATTTAACTGAAACCACATCCGAACTCGTCTATCAAACTAGTTTTAGACTAGAAAATTTGCGGCATGACTTTACAGTAATTCGTTTGTGGGAAGAACCGACGGAGATATTTTTGAGAACTCCAGGATTACTGCCATTTGCAGTTTTGAGTGACACGGATAACAAAACGGGCACTTTGCAAGAAGTAGCGGCTCAAATTGACAAAATTGCTGACCGCAGAATGCAAAATAATCTCACAGCATCAACAGCAATTTTAGCTGGGCTAGTATTGGAAGAAAGAGCGATACAACGTTTACTCAGGAGGGAGATGATGCGCGAGTCAGTGATTTATCAATCGATTATAAATGAAGCTTTAGAGGAAGGTCGCGTCGAAGGTCGCGCTGAAGGTCGAGAAGAAGGTATTCAAGAAAAAGCACAACAAATTGCCATCAACTTGTTAGCAGAGGGAATGTCACCTGAAGTTGTGGCAAAAGTAACGGGTTTAACGCTGGAACAAGTGGAAAAGTTACAACTTACGGAAGGCGATCGCCAAAATTAAGGGGATACAGCGAAAATGTTTTGCTACACCTCACCGTATCCCCTAGCGTATCTTTTTTTAGTAAGGCCACTTCCAGTCGCGAATTTCTGGCATATCTTCGCCGCGCTGCTCAATGTATTGCTTGTGTTCGATCAACTTATCTTGCAACATTTGCTTGACATAAGCCGCTTTAGATCCTAGTTTGGGTACGCGATCGATCACGTCCATAACGAGGTGGAAGCGATCAAGATCGTTGAGGACGACCATATCAAAAGGAGTGGTGGTAGTTCCTTCTTCCTTGAATCCGCGCACATGCAGGTTGTGATGGTTAGTGTGGCGATAGGTTAAGCGATGGATTAACCAAGGATAGCCATGAAAAGCAAAGATGATGGGTTTGTCGCTGGTGAAAATGGTGTCAAAGTCTTTGTTGCTTAAACCGTGAGGATGCTCGCTTTTTGGTTGTAGCGTCATCAAATCGACTATGTTGACTACCCGCACTTTTAACTCTGGGAAGTGCTGGCGTAGAATGTCCACAGCCGCCAAGGTTTCTAAGGTGGGTATATCCCCAGCGCAAGCCATCACTACATCTGGTTCACTACCTTTATCATTGCTTGCCCATTCCCAAATGCCGAGACCTTTAGTACAGTGCTTGATTGCAGCGTCCATGTCTAGGTACTGCAACGCTGGCTGCTTCCCAGCAACGATGACGTTGACATAATGCCGACTTCTGAGGCAATGGTCAGTTACTGACAGTAAAGTATTGGCATCAGGAGGTAAATACACGCGAACAATTTCTGATTTTTTGTTAGCTACAAGGTCAATAAAACCAGGATCTTGGTGAGAGAAACCGTTGTGGTCTTGTCGCCAAACGTGGGAGGTAAGCAGGTAGTTGAGGGATGCAATTGGTCGACGCCAGGGAATGTCATTAGTGCTTTTTAGCCATTTGGCGTGTTGGTTAAACATTGAGTCTACTATGTGGATGAATGCCTCATAGCAGGAAAAGAACCCATGACGGCCTGTGAGTAGGTAACCTTCTAACCAACCTTGGCAGCTAGTTTCGCTGAGAATTTCCATCACCCGTCCATTGGGGGATAGGTGTTCGTCTTCTGGGAGGATTTGAGAAGTCCAAGTCCGGTCTGTGACTTCAAATACAGCATCCAGACGATTCGATTGGGTTTCGTCGGGTCCGAAAATACGGAAGTTGCGGCTGTCTAAGTTAAGCCGCATGATATCCCGTAGGAATTTCGCTGTTACCTTGGTAGCTTCGGCTTCAACTTTACCTGGTTGGGGAACATCTACTGCATAGTGTTGGAATTCAGGCATCTTCAGGTCACGCAGTAGGATACCGCCATTTGTATGAGGATTATCACCCATGCGCCGATGCCCTTTAGGAGCCAATTCTGCTAATTCTGGAATCAGCTTGCCGTTAGCATCGAACAGTTCTTCTGCTTTGTAACTTCTTAACCAATCTTCCAATAATTTTAGGTGTTCAGGCTTTTTAGCGATTTCCCCAAAGGGAACTTGATGCGATCGCCAAAAACCCTCAGTCTTTTTCCCATCGACATCTTTGGGGCCTGTCCAACCTTTCGGGGTTCTGAGAACGATCATCGGCCACTGCGGGCGTTCGGTAAAACCATGTATCCTCGCTTCCCTTTGGATACTTTGAATTTCTGTAACTACTGTATCCAAAGTTGCTGCCATCTGTTGATGGACATCTGCGGGATCAGTGCCTTCCACAAAGTAAGGTTTGTAACCATAGCCGATAAACAAGCTCTCTAACTCTTCATGACTCAACCGTGCTAGTACAGTTGGATTGGCAATTTTATACCCGTTGAGGTGCAGAATTGGCAGTACAGCTCCATCATGCACAGGATTGATAAACTTGTTGGAATGCCAGCTAGTTGCTAAAGCTCCAGTTTCAGCTTCACCATCACCCACAACAGCGGCAACAATTAAGTCAGGATTGTCGAAAGCAGCACCATAGGCGTGGACGAGTGCATAACCTAGTTCACCACCTTCATGAATAGAACCAGGAGTTTCTGGGGCCGCATGGCTAGGAATCCCACCAGGAAAGGAAAATTGTTTGAAGAGTTGCTTCATACCCACAGCATCTTGGGAGATGTTGGGGTAATACTTGCTGTAAGTGCCTTCCAAGTAGGTATTGGCAACCAATCCAGGGCCGCCATGACCAGGGCCTGCAATGTAGATTGTGTTGAGGTCATACTTTTTGATGACCCGATTTAAATGCACGTAGATAAAGTTCAGTCCTGGTGTTGTTCCCCAGTGACCTAAAAGCCTGGGTTTAACATGTTCTAGCTTCAGCGGTTCTTTTAGCAGTGGATTGTCGAGGAGATATATTTGTCCTACAGAAAGATAGTTAGCTGCACGCCAGTAGGCGTTTATTTTCTGCAATTCTTCATCTGATAAAGGCTTTGATTGAGTCGGAGTTGCTACAGTCATATCAAAACTCCATTACAACAATAGATTTTGACTAATTCATTCAGTATGCAAGTTTAGTTGTCTATGGTATGAGCGTCATCATACCCACGACAAAACTTTCCAGTATTCACCTGGAAAATTTGACAGTCTGAGCCATTCAATACATTCAGTTATTTACTCAAATCTAAAATTCATCTGAAGCAATACAGATGATGACCTCACTGAAAGGCTAGCAGATACAATATTAGACTAGTTAATTTTTAAGATTATTTTTAAGAATAAAACTAATATTTATGAGATTGATGATTTAATCATCATTGTTTTAGTAGTTACTGAAAAGACGTAATGCTATAGCTGTGAAGCTATTTCTTTTGACAGAGGTTGATTACAGGAAAGGGTGTAATCTAAAGTTGAATTTAGTATAAATCAATTGAAAGCAGCGATCGCAATATTGATGTTATTTGATGCAAAGGTAAATAGATGGGGCTAAAATAGCCAACAACCAAATGTACTAGCCACAGTGAAGCTACAGAAGTTTAGAGGCATAAGTATTAGCAAACTGGATAAATTTGCCTATCTTTGCTTAAATAAGTTTATATACACAGGTTTATCAGTTGTGAAGTTAAAATACGAGTCAGAAACTTAGTTTGCGAGTCGCAAAATTAAAATATGAGTCAGAAACTTAGTTTACGAGTCGCAAAAGTTTATTGCAGGAGCGAACACTTTGCCTTTTACTCATTAATTTCTAATAACCCAGGTGGTGGTGTAATTTCAATTCGACGTGCTTGTATGTCTACTACAGGTGCGATCGCTTCCACAAACGGAATTAAAACTTTCTTGTGTTTTTTCTCAGGTGCAAAATCAGGATGCAATTCTACTTCTAATAAATCATGACCAGTGGGAATTATATCTACCACTGTACCCACAAGTTCACCCGATGCTTGCAAAAAGACTTCCAAGCCAATTAAATCGGGGACATAATATTCATCTTCTGCCAAATGAGGGCGATCGCTTATTGGCACCAATAACTTAGAATCACGCAAATCCTCTGCTTGGTTGCGATTTTCTATACCAGCTAATTTAATTACATACAAATTTTTGTTTTCAATGTAGCGCCCTTCCAGTAATTCTATAGGTTGCGGTTCTGTCTCACCCGGACGCAACAACCAGCGTTTTCCTGCTACCTCAAATCGTTCGGGGAAATCGGTATTTGGATAAACCCGCAACTCCCCAGACAGCCCTTGAGCTGCAACAATCTTACCAATATCTAGCCAATCATCCAATTTTGGATTTTGAACTTGAGATTTTGGATTGGTAACTTTTTTCCTTCCTTTCTTCGCGTTCTTCGTGTCTTCGCGGTTCATTCCCACTATTTAATTACAGCGTTCTTTGTTTGGATGCAGTAAGCTTTTACCCCACCCCTAACCCCTCCCCGCAAGCGAGGAGGGAAGTTTTATGACGGTCTACCACTTCTTCTAAGATACTAAGCACTCACAGCCGCACGCTCATAAACTTGTTCAACTACCTTAGCCAAACGTCGCATACCAGTTACCAGTTCCTCGTCGCTTCCGGTAAGGCTGATACGTAAGCATTGCTGCTTGTGCGGCCAATCTTCTTTTAAACCAGGGAAGAAGGTACTACCAGGTACAACAATTACACCTACTTGCTTGAGTTCTTGGTAAAATTCCCAATCTGTAATGGGTAGATCTTCTAACCACAACCAAGCAAAGATAGCTCCTTCACCGCGATGCAGGAACCAAGGTAAATCCTTGGGCATGGCGGCATCTAATGTATTTTCTAATACGCTGAACTTGTTTTGGTAGAATGGGCGGATGACTTGTTCGGCAATTTCAGCCAACGCTCCAGAGTTAATAGCACGAGCTGCGATCGCTTGTCCATAACGCGAAGAATGCAGGCTAGCGTTGGTTTGAAAGCACTCTAGAACTTGAATAATTTTTTCATTCCCAATGGCAATCCCAATCCTTTCCCCTGGTAGCCCAGCTTTGGATAAGCTAGTGCAATGAACGATATTTTCGCCAAATATCAACGACATATCCGTAAAATTCAGCGCGGGGAAAGGAGGGGCGTAAGCTGAGTCAATTAATACTGGCACATCGTAAGGTGCAGCCAAAGCAGCAATTTTTCTTACCTCTTCATCGGTAAGCACATTACCTGTGGGGTTACAAGGACGAGAAACGATTACACAACCTGTACTTTCTGTAATTGACAGTTGGCTGAAGTCGGGACGGTATTTAAACCTGTGCGCAGGTGCATCAATATCTAGAGCTGGTTTATAAGCGATTAATGCTTCTGGAACTAAGCAGATCCCACCATAACCGGTGTAGTCAGGACTTAAAGGTAAGACAATTTGCTTAAGTTCACCAGTGCGAGTGTAACCACCAAAAGCATTAGCAGCGTAAAAATAGAGAGTTTGACTACCAGGAGTAACCAAAATATTGCGAGAAGTTAAATTTAACCCATAGCGGCGATTAAAATCATTAGCGATCGCTTCAATAAATGGTGCATAACCTTGACTAGAACCGTAACGGCAAACCACCTCACCATATTCGGAGCTTGCGAGTAAATCTGCTGTACAATCGCGCCACAATCGTTCTACTGCGGGCAAAATCAACGGATTACCTGCACTCAAATTAATCAATTCCTGCCCCGCGCCAGATTGTAACGTTTCGACAATATCTTTCATAATTGCGCGAACGCCGGTCAGGTTGGACATTTGAGCGCCAATTTTAGTAAGGGCAGGATTCATAGGCTGTGACGAAAATAAATTTATTACAGTATTGACAAATTCTTATCGGGGGGATGCTGTTAGCACAAAGTTGACGTCGTTGCTCAAACAGTTATTTCCACCTTTTATTAATCTAACTAGAGAATGACATTTTAACAAAGTCAAAATATTTTTATAAAGTTTCTTCTGTGCAAAAGCTAAGATGAATTGATTCCAAAGTTGATCGCGCAACTTCTACCAATCAATACGTGCTCGTTAGGAGGAAATTGATTGTCTATTTCTCTGTCACAGGTATGAAAAAGATTGCAGAAAAGTTACAAAAAATTTCTTCGCCCACTCCCCGATATAAACTCAAATAGCTATTTGAGAAAACTCTAGACAGGAGGGCTGACGCGTGGAAGTTAAAGCCGCAGTAGCTTACGGCGCAGGTAAGCCGTTAACTATAGAAACCGTTCAATTATCAGGACCACAAGCTGGGGAAGTGTTAGTTGAAATAAAAGCCAGTGGTGTTTGCCATACCGATGCTTTCACTCTTTCTGGTGACGATCCTGAAGGTTTGTTTCCCGCCATCTTAGGACATGAAGGCGCTGGTGTGGTGGTGGAGGTAGGTGCTGGTGTTACCAGTGTAAAGCCAGGCGATCGCGTCATTCCCCTGTACACTCCAGAATGTCGCCAGTGTGAATATTGTCTCAGCCTCAAAACTAATCTCTGCCAAGCAATTCGCCCTACCCAAGGACGCGGTGTGATGCCAGATGGCACAAGTCGCTTTAGCATTGATGGGCAGATGATTCATCATTATATGGGCACATCCACCTTTGCCAACTATACAGTGTTGCCCGAAATCGCCGTCGCCAAGATTCGGGAAGATGCCCCATTTGATAAAGTTTGTTACATTGGCTGCGGCGTCACAACAGGTATTGGCGCAGTTGTTTATACAGCCAAGGTGGAACCAGGCGCAAAGGTAATAGTTTTTGGCTTAGGTGGTATTGGCTTAAATGTCATTCAAGGAGCGCGGCTAGTAGGAGCCGATATGATTGTCGGGGTAGATATTAATCCCAGCAAACGCGCCTTAGCAGAAAAGTTTGGCATGACGCACTTTGTTAACCCCAAGGAAGTAGAAGGTGATTTAGTACCCTACTTAGTTGATTTAACTAAAGGCGGTGCTGATTACAGCTTTGAATGTATTGGCAATGTCAAAGTGATGCGCCAAGCCTTGGAATGCTGCCACAAAGGTTGGGGCGTGAGTGTGATTATTGGTGTTGCAGGTGCGGGACAAGAAATTAGTACTCGCCCATTTCAATTAGTAACTGGACGTGTCTGGAAAGGTTCGGCATTCGGTGGTGCAAGGGGACGTACAGATGTGCCAAAAATTGTTGATTGGTATATGGATGGGAAAATAAATATTGATGATTTGATTACCCATGTCATGCCGATTGAACAGATTAATGATGCCTTTGAATTGATGCACAAAGGTGAATCAATTCGCAGCATTGTGACGTTTTAGTTGTTAGATTTTGATTAAGGTGGGCATAGCTCACAAAAACAGTGCTGAGTACCGAGTAACGAGTAACGAGATCCTTAGGGTGTGTTATGCCTTAGGCTAACGCACCTTGGATTGTTTGCGGTGCGTTGCGCTGCGCGACAACACACCCTACAAAATAATAGATTATGTTCGATTTTCATAATTATGAATTACGAATTCAACAAACTTAGGAGAGTTAAATGGTTACTACTAGTGAAGCGATAAACAGCACTCCTACAGAAAAACCACTTGCAGAAAAGCGCGTTACTCTTAATAACATTAGTTGGGGTGCTTATGAGCAAATTCTTGATGCTTTGGGTGATAACCGAGCAGCCCTACTCACATATTACAACGGTATGTTGGAGATTATGACTCCCTTAGAAGAACATGAAACTGGTAGTGAAAATATTGGGATGTTGATTCAAATTTTAACCGAGGAGTTCAATCTCAATATCAAAAGCATGGCTTCTACGACGCTAAAAATACCAAAGTCAAAAATTGGTGCAGAACCTGATAAATGTTACTACATTCAAAATGAGCCTACTGTGAGAGGTAAAACAGTAAACTTAGCAGTAGATCCACCTCCAGATTTGATATTAGAAGTAGATATAACTCATACAGATATTAATAAAAAACAAATGTATCAGGAAATGAAAGTTCCAGAATTTTGGCGCTACAACGGTACAAAATTAATTATTTATCTGTTGCAGCAAGGTGATTATCAAGAATCAGCGACTAGCGCAACATTTCCGATATTAACTAAATCAATGGTATACGACTTTTTACTACAATGTAAAACTCAGGGAGAAACCCAAAGTAAACGTGCTTTCCGTACAACGCTGCGAGAACAAATTCAGCAGTAATTAATGCGATCGCCCCTTAAAGTTTTTCTGAATTCTGAATCCTAAATTCTGGATTCTGCTTACACCGGAATCTCAATGAGAAAGTCTGTACCTTCACCAACAACAGAATTACAACTCAACTTACCATTGTGGGTTTCTTCAACGATTTGACGCGCGATCGCCAGCCCTAATCCTGTGCCTTGACCAACTTCTTTAGTGGTAAACAGATGGTCAAAGACCTTAGCTTGAATTGCCTCTGACATCCCCGGCCCGTTATCTTGGATGCGAATTGCAACTGTACGCCCATCAGTGGAGACTGCTGTTGAAATTGTAATTCGCTGAGAATTGGCTTGCAATTCGCCAAAAGAACGTCCCTCAGTTGATGTATCCAATACATCAATTGCATTAGCGAGGATGTTCATAAATACTTGATTTAACTGTCCTAAAAAGCACTTAACTAGCGGTAATTTACCATAATCTTTGATTACTTCAATGGCAGGGCGTTTTTCCGATGCTTTGAGGCGATACTTTAAAATCAACAGCGTACTTTCAATTCCTTCATGCAGGTTACAAGCGACTTTTTCTGTCGTGTCCGCCCGTGAGAAGGTGCGCAAGCTGTTACTAATTTCTTTAATGCGTTCGGAAGCCACCTTCATCGAAGTTACTAACTTGGGTAAATCTTCACTGATAAATTCTAGGTCAATTTCTTCGCCATGCTCGATGACTGGGGCGGCAAGGTGGGGATGATGCTGTTGAAATAATTGCACATGGGCAAGTAAGTCTTGGATATACTCTTCAGTATTATTGAGGCTGCCTTTGAGAAATCCCACAGGGTTGTTGATTTCGTGTGCTACCCCCGCTACTAAGTTACCCAAGGTAGCCATTTTCTCATTTTGCACCATTTGTAATTGTGCAACTTTGAGTTCCTGTAGCATCTGCTCTAATTGTTGGGCATAATCCTGAGATTGTTGGTAGAGACGAGCATTTTCCAGAGAGATGGCAGCTTGGGCGCATAATAGTTGAATGACTTCAGTGCGATCGCGGGTAAATGCACCAATCGTCAATTTATTTTCCAGATACAACAGCCCAATCAGTTTACCCTGATGCCAAATCGGTGTACACATCACACTTTTGGGTTGTTGCTGCATCATATAGGGATCAGCGATAAAATTGGTTTGGGAAGTCGCATCATCCAACACCAGGGTTTTACCACTACGTTTGACGTAGTTAATCAGCGTCATCGGAACGATTTGGCTGGTGTCAGATGATACAGATAGCTGACTTGTACCTTCATTGATGGTGGAAATTGTCTCAACTACCCAATTTTCATCTTTGAGTACCAACAGGGCCACCTTTTTAGCTCCTGCATTTGCCATCAACACTTCCATCAAGGTATTGAGCAATTGCTCTAAATGAATTTCACTGGAGAGGGCTTGTAAGGCTTTGAGGATAGTGCTGAAATCGAGGCTTTTAGAAATACTGCCACTACTAGAGTTACTTGTTTGGATGGTTTGATGCAGAAATGAGGATGAATCGACAGTGGAAATATAGGTGTCGCTGAGGTGAAAGCGATGTTGTTGTGCTTGTAAGATGGGAGCTAGCAGTTCT
This sequence comes from Nostoc sp. 106C, assembly GCF_002154725.1. Lineage (GTDB taxonomy): Bacteria > Cyanobacteriota > Cyanobacteriia > Cyanobacteriales > Nostocaceae > Aulosira. Next base: position 47,573 of record NZ_MTAW01000192.1, read on the forward strand.
GGATAGCGTTTTTCTAGGTCATTAGTTTTGGCTTTTGCACCCCAACGGGCATAACAATAGTAAGCTTCTTGCATATATGCTTGAGCCACCTTTGGTTTGCCCCATTCTAGATAGAATTTGGCTGCGAGTTCGTTAGCTAGTGCTACTTCTTGGATGTACTCATGTTCTTTAGCTAGGTTAATAGCGCGATCGTAATATTCCATCGCTTCTGTTTTCTGTCCCAACACTCGATGTTTTTCTGCTTCTACCAAATCGTATTTGTGTTGGAAATTCATCGGTGCGCATTTGGCGCGATACTTCAATTTCTCTTGGTTTTCGTTAACCTGCAACAATAGTTGAGCTTGGCTTAACGGTTCAGCCATTTGATACACAGCAAGTCGGCACAAAGAATCGTAGTAGTAGAAAACTGGCACGGACAGCATTCCCACACCACCTTTGAGATATTGCTCTATTTGATCTGCATTCTTAATTGCCTCAGGCATATGATCAAATAGATAAGCAAGCATTAACTTATTTAAGAAAAATATATGAAGTGTCAACTCGTCGTTTTGGTTGAGGAGAACTGGCAAGAGTTGTTCTTCATGAGAGTATTCACCAATAAGTGACTCTGGATTCTCTCTAGATCTGGTCAAATTGCTAATGTTTTGGCAGATGAGATTAGACCAATTTAATAAGCGCTGATTTTTGGCAAAATTAGATTCGTATGATTTTATATCTTCTAACAAAGTTTCTAAAGGTTTTGCACCACTAAGATAAGTGTAAAAGAATTTGAAAATCATTGATGCTAGCACATGAAAGAAATCACCTGTTTCTAAGCCACTGGTATAAGCTTCTTGGAATAAATTAATGCTGCTACTAATATGTTGCTTATTGCATTGATTGAATGCAGCAACCTTAAATGCAGTCATGCTTTGCACAGATTTTGCTTGCAAGATATCTACAATTTTTAAAGCTAACTGCCCAAATTCGTAACCTTCTTCTAGTTTGTTCAACGTATGAAGTACAATGCCAAAATCTGCGTATCCTGGTGCTGAAAGTGGTGCATTGCCATATTTGAGAGATAAATTTACTTCTTCGCAGGCAAGAATTGGCAATAGATAGGGAGCAGCTTGGTGAATCGAGGGAGCGATACTAGCCATAATCCGCAAAGCAACCAAGGCTTTGGTATCCTTCATCAAAGGTAGTTGTGCTAAGCTCTCAATATTTCTGTTTGCCAATAACAAAAGCGTGTTTTCTATAGATTGCTGAATATCTGAAGGTGTTGGTATCTCTGGTATTGTTACCCCTAGTTGCTGAAGAATATCGCGTCCAGTTGCGATCGCTTGGAATGGTTGACCTTGTACTTGATAAGCTTGGAGTTTGACTTCATAAACCTTAACTCTATCCAATAAGCTGGTTGTTTGTTCGAGTACAACTTGGATTAGAGATTCCATTTGCTCAAATTCTTTGTTGAGAAAGCTAGCTTCTGCGGCTTCTTCGTATAAACTGCGAGTTAAATCGTAGGCAATTTCCCAACTATTAGTTGTTAGTAACTGTATACCATGATTCAAATAATAAATGGCTGCACCATATGCAGTTGCTTCTTTCGCTTTGCGACCAGCATTGAGATTTAACTGAGCTAATTGTTGACGATCGCTTGCTTGGGTGATTATCGCTATTCCACAATTCAACTGACTGACAATCTCAAAAATCCGTTCTTCTTGCTGAGATTTAGGCGTATTCTGCAAGAGTAATTGACCAATTTTGAGATGAGTAAACTGTTTCTGAGCTTCGGGAATCAGAGAATAGGCAGCTTGCTGCACGCGATCATGTAAAAACCTAAAAGTAGGATCTGGAAATTTCGGATTTTTGCTGAGGTTTGATTGAGGCTTATTTTTAGTTTCTTGAAAGAATTTATAAACTTCACTAGTAGGTAAAATTAAACCTAATTCCAAAGCCTTCCACAAGTTAGCTGCCGTTTCATCTGGGGATTTTTGATGGACAGTAGCAAGAGTATTTAAGTCAAAAGAATTCCCGATACAAGCTGCTAATTGCAAAAGATTTTGAGTGACTATTGGCAATTTCTGCAACTGCATTGCCATAAACTCAACTACATCATCCGTCAGCGCTAAGGCATTAATTTTAGCAAGATCACATTGCCAATACCCCATCTCAACATTGAATGTAATTAGCCCTTCCTCGTACAAAGCTTTCAGGAATTGATTGTTGAAAAAAGGATTTCCTTGAGTTTTTTGATAGACTAACTTAGTTAAAGATAAAGCCAATTCTGGCGAACAACTGAGGGTATCGGCTATCAGTTGATTAATCTGTGATATCTTCAGAGAAGCTAAGGTAATAGTGTTAAAAATTGTCCCAGTTTTGCCAATCTCATTTAAAGTAAACATTAAAGGATGAGCAGGAAAAACTTCGTTATCTCGATAGGCTCCAATCACTAACAGATAACCCCTCTCTGTTGCACTCATCAACAATTCCAGCAATTTTAACGAAGCGCTATCTGCCCATTGCAGATCATCGAGAAAAATGACAAGGGGATGTTCGTGTGTTGTAAAGGTAGCAATAAATCTTTGAAATAATAAATTAAAGCGATTGTGGGCAGCATTATTTCCTAATTCAGGTACAGAAGGTTGTGAACCTATAATCTGTTCAAGTTCAGGAATTACTTCTACAATTACCTGTGCATTCTCACCTAATGCTGATAATATTTGAGTTTTCCATTGTTGCAGTTGCCGATCGTTTTCAGAGAGCAATTGCACCATTAAATCGCGCAAAGCTTGCACAAAAGCAGAGAAGGGAATATTGCGCTGAAATTGGTCAAATTTGCCTTTAATGAAGTATCCCCGCTTTTGCACAATCGGCTTATGAACTTCGTTGACAACAGCAGTTTTGCCAACTCCAGAAAACCCTGCTACTAGCACCATTTCATTCTTGCCTGTGCTAACCCGTTCAAACGCACTTAGAAGCTTCTCTACTTCTGTTTCTCGTCCATAAAGTTTATCAGGGATGAGAAAGCGATCGCACACATCCCTGCGTGCAATGGGAAAGTTTTCAATTTTTCCCTTTGTTTGTATTTGTTCTAAGCAATTTTCTAAATCATATTTCAAGCCTAATGCACTCTGATAGCGGTCTTCCGCATTTTTCGCCATCAGTTTCATCACTATCTCTGAAATTACTCGCGGAATTTTATCGCTTCTGCCTTCTAATAATGGTGGTTTTTTAGCAATATGACAATGCAGCAACTCCATTGGATCGTTTGATTGGAAGGGTAATTCTCCTGTTAATAATTCGTAAAAAGTGACACCTAAAGAATAAAAATCACTACGGTAATCAATCCCCCGATTCATTCTCCCGGTTTGTTCTGGAGACAAATAAGCAAGTGTCCCTTCTAGGACATTGGGACTCATTAGTGTTTGAGTTTCTCGTGGCAGTAAAGATGCAATACTAAAGTCAATTAATCTAATTTCGTGGGTTTGGGGATTAATTAAAATATTGGCGGGTTTAATATCTTTATGAATAATGTGATGACGATAGAGAATATTTAAGGTATTGCACAGAGCGATCGCTATCTGCAAAAATTTCATCAAAGCTTGTGGAGTTTCTCCCATCCTTCCATTTCCTGTTTTAGCCAGCCATTTGTTGAGGGAAACACCACCAAAGTCTTCCATCACTAACGCATAGCCATTTTGGTAGGGTTCCAGGCTGTGAGTTTGGATGATTAGAGGAGAGTTGAGATTGTTGGCGATCGTGTACTGGTTGCGAAACTGCACCAATTCGCTGAAACTAGGATAAGGATTCTTCAGCAGCTTGATCGCTACAGGCTGTTGGTCAGTTTCTCGATATCCACGATAAACCAAGGTGCGAGAACCGTTGTAAAGTTCTTCGTTGATGGAATATCCGGGGATACTAACTTGGGTACTAACCATATTACTGAATCCTTAAGACTTTCGGATCTAGTATTCCCATATCGGAGTTTCATCAACATAGTTGTTAGCTAGTAGATAAAGTAAAATTTTGTAACCCAGACTGATATCTATCTCTGGTAGCTTGGTGCGCTACGCTAAATCGTACGCCTGCTACATTTGTATTGTCTAAATGACTAATCTCAAACTCATATCAGAATATAAATGCTTTGGTGGCAAACTCGGCTTTTACTCCCATTTCTCTTCAACCTGTAACGGAGAAATGCGTTTTGCTGTCTATCAACCACCACAAGCTACTCAAGAACCTGTACCGATTCTTTATTTTCTCTCTGGGTTGACCTGTACTGAAGAGAATTTTATGGTCAAAGCGGGGGCGCAACGCTATGCGGCTGAGTACGGTTTGATGCTAGTTGCACCAGATACTAGCCCTCGCAATACTGGTATTCCTGGTGAAGATGATGATTGGGATTTTGGTACAGGTGCGGGCTTTTATGTAGATGCTACGACACAACCGTGGCGATCGCACTACCAAATGTATAGTTATATCGTCCAAGAATTACCTGCTGTAATTACCGCCAACTTTTCTGTCCAAGCTGAAAAACAAGGTATTTTTGGTCATTCAATGGGGGGACATGGGGCCTTAGTGTGCGCGATGCGCAACCCTAAACTATTTAAATCTGTCTCAGCCTTTGCACCAATTACTGCACCTACACGCTGTCCTTGGGGTGAAAAAGCATTCAGTCGTTATTTAGGAGCCAATCGAGAAACTTGGCGTAGCTATGACGCTAGTGAATTAGTTAAGCAAGTAGGATATCACAGCCCCATTTTCATTGATCAAGGGACTGATGATAAATTTTTAGCTGAACAATTATTGTCAGAACTGTTTGAGCAGGCTTGTACGCAAGTGAAGCAGCCCCTAAACTTGCGTTACCAAGAAGGCTATGACCACAGTTATTATTTCATTGCCAGTTTTATCGAAGACCATATTCGCCATCATGCGATCGCCTTGAGGTAAAGTACGAAGTGATTAAACATCGTTATTAATCACTTCATACTTCAACCTGAGGGATTTTTATGATTGATGAGCCTGAGCTAAAAAAGAGCGCAACTTATCAGCCAAAAGATGAACATGAGGTTGA
>NZ_MTAW01000011.1 GCF_002154725.1 Nostoc sp. 106C
AGCCTGAGCTAAAAAAGAGCGCAACTTATCAGCCAAAAGATGAACATGAGGTTGAACAAGCATAGTCTTGTGAGAGCCAGAAACATATTCAATATCCAAGCCGCCACTGACCAAATCACCCCAGCCAAACTGCGGGTCATACTCCAAACCCACAGCATTCGCCCGAGATAGATCCGTAGTCCGCAGCAACAACATTCTCCCAGGATAAACCTGCAACTGATACTGATGAATCGCCTGCATATTCACACCCATAATTTCAATATGCTCGTCAGTATCAGACAAATGCTGAGAAACATCTAACAGATAAGTTGGCTGCACCTTCAAATAACCCTTGTATTTATTTTTCAGGCGGCGGCGGTTGCGCTCAAAACTATCTTTTGCCCAATTAGTCCAAATCACCAGTCTTTGTGCTAGGTAAGCTGGTCCTTTTTGCATGAGATTATTCAGATGCTGACCAATTCTTTGCACAAACGGCAAGCGGCGGTCAGAACCGGGAACACTAGTATCTAACATCACCAACAGCCCGACTTGTTGACCTTGGCGATGAAGTTGTTGTGCCATCTCATAAGCGACAATCCCACCAAAAGAGTAGCCACCAAAATAATAAGGTCCTTGAGGTTGCAGCGCTCGCATACAGCCAATGTAATGCGCAGCCATATCTTCCACCCGCGTCAACGGTGGCTGTTGACCATCTAACCCCAGTGGTTGCACTCCGTAAAATGGTTGGTCTTTGCCCATAGCCATTGCCAAATCCCGAAAACACAGCACTTCTCCACCCAATCCATGAATACAGAAGAACGGTGGTTTCTCTCCTTGGGGTTGAATTGGAACTAGAGATGACCAAGCCTCAACTGCTGTACTCAATGCTATTTGCGGTTTGACTATTGGTGCTAAAGCCTCGATTGTTGAAGCTTGAAACAGTGTCGCCAACGGCAGCTTTTGCCCGAAAGCCTTCTCAATTTCCCAAAACAGCTTAATTGCCAACAACGAATGTCCACCCAACTCAAAGAAATTATCTGTGACTCCTATCGGTTGCACAGCCAAAACTTGTTGCCAAATTTCCACTAGTTGGGCTTCGAGTTGATTGCGGGGTCGGACAATAGTTATTGCCTGATTTCCACTCGCTGGTGCTGGTGCTGGTAAAGCGCGGCGGTCTACTTTCCCATTCGGCGTCAGCGGTAGCTGTGGTAAAAAGACAAAGGCACAGGGCACCATATAATCTGGCAATCTCTGTTGTAAATACTGCCGCAATTGTTCAGGAGTGGGTGATGGTTGCGACTCACTCACCAAATATGCCACCAAGCGTTTGTCACCGGGAACATCCTCTCTAGCTATGACCACAGTTTGCTTAATTACGGGATGTTGCTCAAGTATGGTTTCAATTTCTCCCAATTCAATCCGCAAACCCCGCAGCTTCACTTGATAGTCTAAGCGACCAAGAAACTCAATATTGCCATCACTCAAGTAGCGACACAAATCTCCAGTTTTGTAGAGTCGTTGTGATGCTGAATTCTCCCAGGGATTGACAATAAACTTTTCTTGGGTGAGTTGTTCGCGATGCAGATAACCTCTAGCTAAACCATCACCACCGACATATAACTCGCCAGGAATACCAATCGGCACAGGTTGCAAGTTAGCATCAAGGATGTAGGCTTGGGTATTGGCGATGGGACGACCAATGGGAATCGAACCGGTAATTTGGCTATTATTGTCGAGACTATAGCAGCAAGTAAAGGTAGTGTTCTCCGTAGGTCCATAGCCATTAATTAATCGACAATTACCACCTGCTTGCAAGAGTTTTTCCACATGGGGTACAGATAACACATCTCCCCCTGCTAACACTTGCCGCACAAGTTTGAGTTGGTCAACGTACTCGTCTACCATCAGGTGGAACAGTCCGGCGGTCAACCACAGTATTGTGACATGCTCATCAGCCAACGCTTGTGCTAATTCTGGTAGTGATGGTGTTTGGGGTGGCATGACTACCAACCGAGCACCGTTGAGCAGACAGCCCCAAATTTCAAAGGTGGAGGCATCAAAGGAGATGGGCGCTAACTGTAAAAACACGTCGGCGGCAGTGATACTGACATAGTTGCTGTCTTTAACTAAACGCACTACACCCCGATGGGTGACGCTGACGCCTTTGGGTTTGCCTGTGGAACCCGATGTATAGATGATGTATGCTAAATTTTCGGCTGTGGTCAGGCTTTGGGGATTTGCCACAGAGTATTGCGCTAATACCTCAGCATCAGTATCGAGGTAAACTACTTTGGCTGCATATAGCGGTAGCCTATCGACTAGATGTTGTTGGGTTAGCAATACCTGGACTTGGGCATCTTCTAACATCCAACTGAGGCGTTCTTGGGGATATTTCGGGTCTAAGGGGACATACACCCCACCGGCTTTGAGGATCGCCAATAACCCAATTACCATTTCTAATGAGCGTTCGGCAGCCAATCCGACCATGACTTCTGGTTTGACACCCAAGCTTTGCAAGTGGTGGGCTAATTGATTGGCACGCTGATTTAATTGTTGGTATGTTAGTTGTTGCTGTCCAAAGACAACGGCTACTGCATCGGGTGTGGCTGCTACTTGGGTTTCAAATACTTGCTGAATCGACGCTTGTTTTGGGTAGTTGGTTTGAGTTTGATTCCACTGCCATAATTGCTGCTGTTCGCTGGCTGTGAGTAAGGGAAGTTGGCAGATGGGTTGTTCTGGTTGGGCGACAATTGCCGCCAATAATGTCTGGAAATGTCCCAACATCCGGCTGATGCTTTCATCTTCCCAGAGGTCGGTGTTGTATTCGACGCTGCCTGTGATGCCCTTTGCTGTTTCGCTGAGTTCAAATGTTAAATCGAACTTGGCTGTACCTGTATGCACTGGTAAGGTGGTGATATTGATGCCGGGCAATTCCAATTCTTGGTTGAAGGCATTTTGGAGGACAAACATCACCTGGAATAGAGGGTGATAACTCAAGGAACGCTCTGGTTGCAGGTGTTCGACGAGTTTTTCAAAGGGTAGGTCGGCGTGAGCGTAGGCATCGAGGGCGACTGTTCGCACTTGTTCTAGGAGTTGGCGAAAACTGGGATTACCGCCGAGGTGGGTGCGCAATACTAAGGTGTTGACAAAAAACCCGATTAGCCCTTCTGTTTCTGCATGGTTGCGTCCGGCGATGGCTGAGCCGATGAGGATATCTTCTTGTTGGCTATAGCGGTACAGCAGAGTTTGCAGCGCTGCCAACAAGGTCATGAACATGGTGACGCCTTGTTGCTGTGACAGCTTTTGCAGGGCTTGAGTTAGTTTTTGGGATAGGGTGAATGTTTGCCTTTTACCCTGATATGTCTGGATTAAGGGTCGGGGGTGGTCTGTGGGTAATTCTAGGACTGGTGGCGCAGTTGCTAGTTGCTGTTGCCAATAGTTGAGTTGGGTTTGTTGAACTTGTGCTTCTAGCCATTGCCTTTGCCAAACGGCATAGTCGGCATACTGAATTGGTAATTCGACTAGGGGGTTGGGTTGGTTTTGGGTAAAGGCTGGATAGAGCTGTGTTAATTGTTGCCAGAGGATGCCCATTGACCATCCATCACTGGCGATGTGGTGCATCACTAACAACAAGATGTGTTCTTGCTCATCTAGTTGCAGCAAGCAAGCACGCAGCATCAGGTCGCTGGCGAAGTTGAAGGGTCTTTGTGTTTGCTGTTGTAGTAGTTGCTCGATTTGGGCACTGCGTTGTGTGGCTGGTAAAGCTTGGAGGTTGAACACCAGTAGTTCTACGGCACGGGGTGGTTGAATCACCTGTATTGGGTTGCCATTTTGGGTGATGTAGTTGGTGCGTAGGGCTTCGTGGTGGGCAACTATGGCATCTAGGGATTTTTGCAGGACTTTGATGTTGAGCGGTCCTTGTAATTGCAGTGCTTCTGCGATGTGATAGATGGAGTTGCCTGGTTGTAGTTGTTCCCAAAACCACAGGCGCTGCTGGGCGAATGATAGGGGTAGTGAGCTGCGGTTGGCTTTGGGTATTTGTTGTAGCTGCTGTGTGTTTTGTGCTTGCTGTGCGATGAACTCGGCTAGCTGGGCGATTGTCGGTTGGGCAAATAGTGATTGCAGGGCGATTTCTACTGTTAAGGCTTGGCGGATGCGGGAGATGGCTTGGGTTGCTAGTAGGGAGTGTCCACCTAACTCGAAGAAGTTGTCGTTAATGCCGATTTTTTCGACTCCCAATACTTGCGACCAGATTGCAGTGATTTTTGCTTCTGTAGTGGTGCGTGGTGCTACATAGTCTGTGGCTAAATTAACGCTTTCTGTCTCTGGTGCTGGTAGGGCGCGGCGGTCTACTTTCCCGTTCGGTGTTAATGGTAGTGTTTCTATGACTACATACGCATTCGGTATCATGTACTCTGGTAAGCTCTGCTTGAGGAAGTTCCGCCATTCACTTGTGGTTGGTGCAGGTTGAGATTTGGCAACGATGTATGCTACAAGGCGTTTGTTGCCTGGAGTATCTTCGCGTACCATGAGCACTGCTTGTTGGACAACAGGATGCTGAGCGAGCTCGGCTTCAATTTCGCCTAATTCAATTCGGAAGCCACGAATTTTTACCTGCTGGTCAATCCTTCCTAAAAATTCTATGTTTC
>NZ_MTAW01000209.1 GCF_002154725.1 Nostoc sp. 106C
GGCTCCATTTTCTTTACATTTTGTTTCGTTGCTCTTTAATGGCTAAAGTCGAGTTCAAGAAGTCGGGGATCTAAATCCGTAGCTAACGCACCGTCCGAGATTTTCGGTGCGTTACACTTCGTGATAACGCACCCTACCAAGGCTTCCCGTTTACCCACGCAAGTTCTCCCGGAAATAATCGGCGTAAAGTTGACAACGCGGGATCACTGTTCGCCCCTCCCGCCGCACCAAACCCGCACCCCGCAGCCGAAAGAAAACACGCTCATCATCGCAGCTATTATGGCGAATTACCTGAAGCATACTTGGCACTAACTCCGCTTTACTATGCAGCCGAAACAAATGGTTCCGCAGATGATTACCAAAGGGGCCATTATCCGCCGTAGCTTTGGCAAATAATTCAGTAGTCGTGAGGCGCTGACTGGCGATTAAATAAAGCGCCAGCCTGACTAAATAAGGATGTCCATTCAGCAACGTCATTAACTGCTGTTCTTCATTAGCGTTAAGCAGTGAACTATGACGGCGATTAAGGTCAGCAACCTGTGCGGCGGTAAAATCTTCTAAGTCAATCACCTCGCCCACATTAAACGGCGATTGGTTGAGATTATCAATTAATTGGTAGGGTTCGGTAGAAGTCACCAGCGCTAAATCGAGTTGCTTCCATATTGGTGTAGTGGCGCGGTTGTTGTGCCAACTGCGAAGCATTCCAAAGAAATCGGAACGGAATTCGGTATCAAAAGCCCTCTCAACTTCATCCATTGCTAACACCAAAGGCTGACCAAATTCTTTTAACAAATAGCGCCCAATATAGCGGGTGCAACGTTGACTATTACCCAAAGGCAAATTCCAATATTCAGCAACTCTATCCGCCATTTCTATTTCATCAGTTAGCCAAGTGCAAAATTGCCGAAAGAATAAGTCAGCATTAGTTAAGGCTGATTGATCAAATAATTGAAAATCTAAGAAAGCCACGCGCTTACCTGCATTCATCGCCGCGTTACAAGTGCGAATTAACAAAGAACTCTTGCCCATTTGTCGGGGGCCTTTAATGGTGATGGTGACACCTTGACGCTGAATCGCATTTAAAGCCAGAACATCACAAGCGCGTTCCACATAAAACTGAGACTCGCCATCCATCGTCCCTTCTGGCATTTCCAGGGATATCGGCTGTGCGGAAGCAAAAGGCTGAGGTAACGCTGATGCTTGACGTGGCTGAAGTAATTCAGCTTTATTCGCCTCCCCAATTGCCAATTCACCCCCAGAAATCGCCTGCATCAATTCCGCAATCAAGCGCGGTGTATCCTCCGCATTTCGCCAGATTGCCCAATTAATCCCATCCAGATAAGCACTCAAAGGATACTGAAACGGTTCTAGATACGCCAGCCGCACGGGGAGAATTATCGGTTTTCCGCTTTGTTCCTTAGCCAGGCGGTTGGCTGTAGCAATTTCTGCCTCCACCATCTCGCTGTGGACAGAATGCTCGGAAAGGAAAACAATCAGAAAATCGGCTTGGTGAAGTTCTGCTTCAATGCGTTCAGCCCAGCGTGTACCTACTGTAATAATTTGGTCGATAAAAACTGTGTGATGTTGAGCAAGCGCTTGATGGACTTGCGATGCAACTTGTTCATCGGGGGTGACGCTACGCTTGTAGCTGATGAAGATGCGTTTGGGTTGGGAGTTGGGGGAAGGGGCTTCGGCTTCGCTCAGCCGAACGGGAAGGGGAAAGGGGGAAGGGGGAAAGGGTAAGATTTCTGGTTGTGTTGGTTGTTGTGCAACTGATAGCTTGCGGCTTTTGAGGATTGGGGTGGAATATTCAGGGATATTTTCTAATTCAATGGCAATGCGCTCAAACTCGTATGCATCATCGTAGGATCTACCTGCGCCTAGTGCATCATAAAACCCGACAGCAAATTTAATTGCGGCGCGATCGCCTATCGCCTGATTCATTCCTACTACATAATTAATATGTTGGTGAATCGCTTCAGCTTGCGCCTCACTATAACAGGCGTTTAACAGCACACACTCTATCTTGTCTTGAAATAACCTAAACAGTCTGCCCAGTGACTCTGTACTCACCAGTTGCAACTGTCCGTTATCATCCTCCAAAACCAAACCTTTATCCCCTTCCCCATGTCCCGAAAAATGGACAATCTCCGGTTGATGATCTAAAAGCGCCCGCCGCAAATCTTCAGGACGCACAGCCCATTTAGTAATCATCTCAAACTGCTCTCGAATCTTGGCACGTTCTAAACCAGCCTGAATTTCTCGTACTTCTTCATCCAAGCGCAGTCTGTCCGTATTCTTGGGATTTGCTGATAAAATCAGGATTTTTTTCACACTGCCTTTAAATGTTGCAACTAGGCTTTCTCTCTAGATGCAGTTTACTACAGCAGAGTTACGGAGAATTACGGGCAGAATCTAAGAAGCTCTTGAAGATATGTATTATTTGAATGGGTTTCCTTTGTTGTAGACACCCTGAGACGCCTTGCCGTAGGGTAGACACTGACGTGATTTCCCCCATGAGTGAACTCATCAATCAAGTTTGTCTTTGCAGGCTGATCTTTCTCAGCCCACGGAGGTGGGCTTTGTTCGTGTAGCCACACCCTTCTAGGGTGTCGGCGTCGTGTCAAGCTAGCAAATTTTTTAGCCGAATGCTATTAGTAGCGCGATAATTAATATAGAGGTCAAAATAATTTATATGTCTCCAACACCATGCTCGTGTTGTGTTGTTACCCTTAATCAACAACAGGAGCAAAACATCTCTCATCAAAAACAGTGCCAAGATGTTCCAGACAACCACAGCAAAAGTGTAGTCAAAAATTGTACTGTGGTTGAAAATGGTCGAGTTGTAGTTAAACCATTACCCACTGAAACTTCTGTTTAACTTTTAACTCACTTCATCTAGAGATAACACATCGTGGAAGCTTTGGTAATCAATGTAGCGATTTCCATCTTCTGTATCGTGCATGATATTCACAAATTGATAATTCCACAAAATCTGAGTAGCACCATAGGTATGACGAGCATGGACAACTTGTGCCACTGTTTCATCAATACCACTTACCGAAATAACAAGAGTGGTATTTGATTGAACTAAAGATTCTGCGGTCATCCCAAACAGAGGGCTATACTCATCGATGGTATGCATCGCTAACCAAGTTAATGTAAAGCTAGGTGACTGATTCCTGCGCAGTTTCAAATCGTAGATCCGACGGATGTAATCCCCCTCTAAGGTCATTTCATCCCGCATCATGTACACTCGCATTTGTGCTTCCAGAATTAGGTTGCGACGCTGATTGGCGGTGCGGAACATGAGAGTTGGTTCACCATCATGGGGTGTAATTACAGCGACGCGGCTAAAAAGCACCCGCGCAGTCGGACGGGAGAATCGCGCAAACGCCAGTCCTGTAGTGACCGCAATTCCCATCAAACCTGCCATTGCTTCAATAGTGACAACTATATTGGCGTAAAGTGTTTTAGGATACAACGCCCCATAGCCGATGGATGCCAGGGTTTGTACGCTAAAAAAGAAGACATCTAAAAAAGACCCAGGTCGAGCATTTTCAATACAGTTTCCTCCAGCCAAGTAAGCTAAAGCAAATATGGCATTAGTAGCTATATACCCAACACCAGCTAGCAGCAAAAATCCAGTCCAGGGAATTGTTAACAGCAGATGATAAGGGTCGCGCCAGTAAGAATACCAAGCACCTAAGCCCACAATATGGAATTGTCCGTCCCTGACTTTGATGCAAACTCGCTGGGACCGATGCGGCTTGTGCTTCCGAAAAAGTTTCTGCAATCGAAATCTCATTGGAATTAGCCAAAAGAACTGCTGTCTGTTGAAATGACTAGGTTTGCTTGGGCAAGTAACAACCAGGTGGTTATCTATTGCTGATAAATTCAAATTGCTAAATTAGCACTTTCATAGCTTTGATTAATTCACTCAGTTTTACGATTTTAACCTAACGCTGTAATTCCCCATACACCTATACAGCGTGTAGATACATCGAAACACAAGAGAACAGCCGATGACGAATAATTGCCGCAAACTATTTTCAGGTGAATAAACTAGGACTTACGCAAGAACCCTCTAAAACCCTCTTTCCTTTGTGTCCTACCCTTCGGGAACGCCTTCGGCGAACCTGTCTTTGCGGTTCGTTTTTTCATAATTTTGCGTAAGTCCTGTAAACCACAAAGTAGGGCACAACATTAGACTTCTTGCAAAAATCTGAATAAGAATAAAAAAACCACAGATGAACACAGATAAACACCGATATTTATCTGTGTTCATCTGCGTTTATCTGTGGTTCGATATTCAAAAAATCGACTTATGCAAGAGACTTCATGAGTGCAACTCACAAGGAACAATGAAAATGTCTTTTCCTCCTGCCTCCTGCCTTATTTTCAAGGCAGGTCTATTGTTGTGCCCTTACAAAATATGCAGTTCAAATAAATAGAAAAGGCTGTAATAAAAAATTAGGATGAGCAATGCTCACCCTAATACTAGCTGACTTAAATAAAAACTGATTTTTACGCTTTTGGTGCTTGACCTTGAGAACAGCGGTCAAACCACTCTTGGTATTTCTGACGGTACTCCTCATTGTCAACAACAATTGTCACTCGCACCTGTTGACAACCAGGTTGCTTTTCAAGAGCGATCGCATTTAAAAGTAGGCTAGCAATCTTAGGAGAAGTAAACAAGCCATTGACAGTTAAACCATTGTCAAGGTTTGCAACTTCAGATATTTCTTCTTCAGTCAAATTAATACTAGAGATTGTCTCTTGCCCTAAATCTATTTCTGCTAGCTGTTTGTGTTCTGGGCTGACTTGTTCTACAATCAGTTTTTCTCGCCGGACAGGAACTTGTACCATCCGAGTTTCAATTTCTTTGCGAACAATTACATCGCCAACTTTACGTTTATTACTATTAACTACTAATCGTTCTTCTAGTAAATTAATAATATTTTCTTCACTAATCTCTGCTCTATTTGTAGCTTCTAGGTTACCATTTTTAGTTTCCAGGCTGCCATTTAGAGTTTGATTATTAACTATTTGCTCACTTGAGCTATCTGATATTATCTGTTCACCTGTTTTGTTAACTTCTAAATTTTCAGGCATATTTTCTATTTCAGATTTTTCTAAATCTACAAAAATTGATTGAGTAGCATGATCAATTTTTTGAATTCTCTGGCTGCGCAATTTTAACAACTTATATCTATCTGTTAAGTGTTTGCCGCTAAATTCTAAACTGTATTGATTTACTCGTTGAGATATAACTAAGTTTAGCCGATTTCCTGCGTCTAAAACTAGCTCTCGGACTTCACCTACCAGTTGTCCTTTTTTATCTAATACAGCAAAATTTCTCACTTTGCTTCCCAAGTTTTCCAGCAGCTTGCTAACCCGTTGATTAATAGTTGCTGCTGGATTTGCTAGCTCTGGTTTTCTTGCCACAGTTTGGCTATTCATAAGGCAAAAATTATTAACTACTTTTGGCTCGGCTAAACTATAGTGTTAGCCACTCTTACTGAAAAAAGAAAAAATATTAATAGTTCAACTATTTGCCAATTATGTGGCTCTAGTTAAAGCAAAATCTAAAATTCAGAATTGATATTCCTGATTCATTCTCAGTACAGGCAAAGCTATCTGATAGCTCTACCTGCACCATGTCTAACTAGTTATTAGTTATGTGCTAATAACTCAGTTAATTAGCGTTCTTCAATTGGCAGTCCGCCAGTAGTATCTACATCTAATTCTTCACGACGTACAGTTGCTTGAGCTTCAGAGGTTTCTTGCTCTACAACTTTTGAAACTCTGACTTCTTCACGTACAACTGCTTCTTTGCGGATTTCAGGAGTTTCTTCATAGATTTCCACGCGAGCTACTTCACCTTCGCGGAAATTAGCTTCGCCAGGAGCAACAGGACGACCAGCATCTGTTGGTGTTACCCGCTCAATGACCACACGCTCTCTTTCTAAAGGTACTGATACACTTGCAGTATCAGTTTCCACGCGCTTACCAATGGCTACTTCTCCTGCTTTCTGCCGTCTCTTCCCAGCAATTAGCCTTTCTTCATACAATTTCAGAGTTTGATTATCACGTTCATTGATGTTGTACAAAGAAGGCTCGTGGTCGTAAGTGTATGTATCGCGGTTATAAGTAGGAGTGCTTGGCGTTGATAATGGCTGATAGTTGGTATCCAAGGCTGCTGGTGTGTCCACAGCAGCAGATGTTGCATCTACAGGACGGCGATACACCCCACGTACTCGCTCTTCATAGTCGTAATCGACTCCTGAGCGTTCGTTGAACTCAGGTAAATCTTCTGCTTGCTGTCTGGTCATGCCAATGGCGTAAACGCGATCAGTATTATAGTCAATTCGAGCACGTCCAATAGGTAACAATACTTTCTTACCAAAAATCCAGAAGCCTAAGTCAACAACTAGATAACGGAAGTGCCCTTCATCATCTACTAAAACATCGCTGACAGAGCCAATCTTTTCATCTCTGCCTTCTGCATAGACCCCAAGCCCTTTGATGTCTTCACCCTGAAAAGTATCGCGATAGTTGGGATCAAAATCATCTAGTTTGTAAAGTGCCATTATATTTTTCCCTCAAATTTTTACTTTCATCTGCTAATAACTAAACTAGAATTTTATTAATTTTTTTCCATCTTTCTCACGACTGAATTAAATTTATGAATGTTTAACTTAAGAAGTATATATAGCAATCCGATTTGACTCCTAAAATTAATTGTGTAGTTAGGAAACAGAAAATCAGGGCGGTAGAGATGTACTTAATTTTTTTTAAAATTAAATAAATATGAGTTTGGTATTTGATTTATGCAATTAAAATCTAATTTTTTAGTTATTGTTTCTTAATTTTTTAGTTAACTTTTGTTTAAAAAATTAATAGTACAGGCAGATATAATAATCGACTCTGCCTGTACTATAGCGATGATTGTTGAGAGCAGATCCCCTTTAATACTCACATATGTCAGTAAGTAGCGATCGCTAACTGCAAAATTTTTATATTTTGGGTTTTAAGCTGATTGCGATCGCCTCAACCTTAAGATACTAGCTAATTAAATAGCTGTATCTCTAGGTGTATTTGTTTCGTTCACATCCAAATTACCTGAAGTATTAATATCTAACTCTTCCCGACGCACTGTCTCTTGTGCTTCAACAGTATCGCTATCTACTACTTTTCTAACTCGGACTTCTTCGCGCACAACCGTTTCTTTACGAATCTCAGGTGTTTCTTCGTAAACTTCTATGCGTGCTACTTCTCCTTCTTGGAATTGTAATTCTTGTGAATTTACTACAGTTTCTGTGGTTGGAGTCACTCTCTCAATGACAACGCGCTCTTTTTGCAGAGGTACTGAAACTTGTGCAGTTTCCGTTTCAATATGCTTACCAACTGTGACTTCTCCGGCTTTAACCCGATTTTTATGAGCAATTAATCGTTCTTCATATAGTTTGATAGTTTGTTGATCTTGCGCATTTAATTCATATAACTCCGGTGCTTGGTAGCTAGATCTTCCCTGATCGGAGGTCAATTGGCTATTGGGTGAACGATAAACATTACGGACATTGTTTTCATAATCTTCATTAACAACAATGTTTTCGTGATATTCAGGTAAACGCGCTACCTGCTCTTTACTCAAACCATCCACAAATACACGCTTTTCGGCATAATTAATATGAGCAAGACCAATAGGTAGTAATATTTTCTTATTACCACCATCTAAGGTTGTGTCAATTACTAGATACCGAAAACGACCATCGTCATCAACTAAAGCATCGGCAACTGAGCCAACTCTCACTCCTCCTTCAGTGTAGAGTTCCAAAGCTTTAACGTCATCACCACCAAAGATTTCTCGGTAGCTAGGTTCAAAATCTTCGAGTTTGTAGAGAGGCATAAGTTATTCCAAACTGGCTGCAATTATCTATGTATCAGCCTAAGAAGTATTGCAATTATTTTCATCCTGCTGGCGGCTGAATTCGATAAAAATCCTCATGCTTTATAGGTGAAAATTATCGAATTTAAAATAATTTACTTACCGATTGGCATATAACTTAAGGTACATATAGCGCAATACAGTTCAGTTAAGAAAATTCATTGACAACAAAGTTCACAAATAATTACTAAACAAAAAACCGAACAATTATTTTGGAGGGGGCTTGGGGGACGCAACCGTCCCCCAATCGGGGGTTTGGGGGAGAATCTCCCAAATCTTGGTTTTTGTTCGACAGATGAGAACTCTTATCACCTTAACTGAACCGTATTGACATATAGCGTTCATATAATAATCAGATTTGATTCCTGAACTTACAAAGTAGCTGTAGGTAACGGGAAATCGGAAATAAGAAAGAATACAGGTGGAGTGTACCTAGTTTCACAAAAATCAAATACGAGTCCTATATTTTATTTGTAAACTTATTTGTA
This sequence comes from Nostoc sp. 106C, assembly GCF_002154725.1. Taxonomy (GTDB): domain Bacteria; phylum Cyanobacteriota; class Cyanobacteriia; order Cyanobacteriales; family Nostocaceae; genus Aulosira. Next base: position 8,440 of record NZ_MTAW01000209.1, read on the forward strand.
GAGTTAGGAAACGGGCAAGAAGAAAGAACAAGCTAAAGGTGATTCTTTCAAAAATAAAGCTAATTCCTATATAAAAATATATTATTGGATAATTTTGAAAGTATTATGAGAGACGGTGGTCAAAGTCATTCAGGTTGTAGGGATGGAATAAATTACCGTTCGTACATATCATGATTACTAATTTAAATAGTGCGATCGCCTGTTCTCTAATTCCCAAAATTCAGGCGATATTCTCAGCGACTGTGCCTAAGTTACTTGAGAATTGGTTATTTCCCCTGATCCTGCTTATGCCCCTTTCAGCCCTCAGTTTTTAATAACTTGTAAAGTTGTGTTGATTTATGTCTACTGAGTTATTTAATTAGCAGTTGGTTTAGAGTGAAAGTAAAACCTTGCTCATCAAACTGGGAAAAGTTTTATGTGGAGAACTGTGTTTTTAACACTGATATTATTGATTGCCTCAGTGTTACTGATTGCTGAAACTACCTTTGCTAATCCTTGGATTGAAGGCAATGCATGGGTTGTTGAGAATACTCTAAATGCTGTTCCGCCTGAGGTAACGCCATCTCCAGAATTACCAAAGGCTAATATTGATAAATCAAAACATGAGCTAATTGAGCAGATGCAGCAGTAGTATTCCCAAGATAAATACCAGATCGCGCTGTTTCTACCAGATAATTTAGGACTTACGCACTCGGGACGAAAAACTAAGCCTTTGCGATTACTTCGCTTCGCTCGTAATTACGTAAAATCGTAGTCCTTGCGTAAGTCGTGTAATTATTTGGATCTACAAGTGACAGACTTTTAGCCAAAACCGCTGTGCGATACCACAGGATAGTTTTTCACAGGATGCATATTTTAGATGAATCTTCTAGAATATGCGCAGCTTCTGCGACAACTAAAATTGCAAATCTGCGTCCCCTGCGATCGCGTAATTCTGCCAGATGTTCGGAAGTATCCTTAATTGTATAGGGAATTTTCGGAATCAAAATTACATCTGCACCCTCTGCAATGCCAGAATGCAGTGCTAAATGACCTGCTGTGCCTCCCATTACTTCCACAGACCTTTTGTAGCATAAGGAATTTCCTCCACCTGCCAACCAGAGCTAAGAGTCGCATGGCTGACAACTGCGCAAATTACCTTATTCAGTCCCGGACAGTCACCGCCACTGCTAAGAATGCCAGTCGCTTTTGTGTAGTCATAGCAATTTCAGCTAAAACACTCCATTTAACCAATCAAAAATCTCGTCTAGCTGGCTTAATGACACCAGCCCATACTGCCAAAGAATCATAGGTAACAAATTAGGATTTTGCTCAGGATGTCGCAACGCCAGTTGCAAACCCTCTGCCGGAATTGCCAACTCTTCTTGCAAAAAACGGAGAAATTTTGCCAGTCTTTTGGTTTCCATAGTTGTCACCCTTGTTTTGGCTATAGAAAGAGGTTAAGTAACAAATTTGAGGAACTTGTGAGGATTTAATAATTTTATTTACAAGCGCTTTGTTTTCTCGCGATAGACGCGAAGGAGAACGCAAGATTATTGCTTCACGAGTATTATCACGCATTTGAACCACATCTATCGTAGGGGCACAGCACTGCTCATTGGTGTCAACTTAAGCTCAAACGCTTATCCCACATACGTTTTACCCCTCCCCTTAATCCCCTCCCCCGAAGTTTGCTCAACGGGGGGGAACCCCCGCACGCAACTTCTCTCCGCCTGCGGGGAGGGGAAGTTTTGGCTTTAGACAAAACTGGGGTGGGGTGACGAGGATCGTAATGGTAGGTGAGTGAATACAAAATCACGTTTTAACAAGGGTTTCACGTTAAGTTGACACGTATGAGCACTGCTGTGACCGACAGCCTGGTCTATTATACTGATTCACGAGTATCAAAAACTCGTCCGCGAGTATTAAAGACTCGTCCGCGAGTATCAAAGACTCATTCACGAGTATCAAAGACTCGTCCACGAGTATCAAAGACTCGTCCGCGAGTATTAAAGACTCGCTCACGAGTATCAAAGACTCATTCACGAGTATCAAAGACTCGCTCACGAGTATCAAAGACTCGCTCATGAGTATCAAAGACTCATTCACGAGTATCAAAGACTCATTCACGAGTATCAAAGACTCGTCCACGAGTATCAAAGACTCGCTCACGAGTATCAAAGACTCATTCAGGAAGTGCTGATATTATGTCTGGTTGAAAACTTGTCATTGCGAGCGAAGCGAAGCAATCGCAATGGTGGTGAGATTGCTACCCTGCGGGAACGCTTTCAGCGATCGCTTCATTTCATTTCGCTCGCAATGACTATACTTACTCACTTACCTTCAAATTCACAGCCAACTGCATCAGGAAAACCTCACGCAACACTTTCTCCCCTTCTCCGCGTCCCCGCATCTCTTCACAAGAGACTTCTTACACAATCAATCAACGAAAATTCTAACCCCTTCTGCCTGGTTGGTGAGCGAAGTCGAACCACTGCCCTCCGCCTTACTCCCCCAACAGCGGATGACTTTGCAAAACCCAACGGCGAAACAGTTCTACAATAATTCGCCAGCGTCCCTCAGCCTGTGCAACCACATCATGACGCATTAAAATACCAAGCGCTGCTTGTAACTGTTCGCCAGCCAAAGCCGTAGACTCAGCTAAAGTATCTAAACTTAACCCCTCTGGGTGCGGTGCAAGTACTTGTATTATCGCCTGCTGACCCTCAGCACCGCGCATCGCCTGACCCCAAACCCCGTCAAAATAGTAGCGTCCGCGCTTAAAAAACTCAGGATCATTGATAACTGCTGCCACATCTTCCACCGTAAAAACCGGATTGCGGGAGCGCCCTTGCTCAAACACAAAATCATTGTAGCGGCGCACTAGCTGGAATCCCAGCAGTTGCACTAAATAAGGTTGACCAGATGTTAAAGCATAAATTTCATCTAGCGCTTCCGGCGTATAGTCGAGGAGGAAGTCATCATCTGGGTTAGCTAAAATTTGCCTAGTAGCTGCACGTTCTTGAAAGCCTACATGGATGGGGATGACGCTAGCAAAGAAAGGCTGGAAATAATCTGCTGTCATTTCCTCTAAGGTGTGCAAACCAGCAAAAGCAAAGGCAACTTTAGAACTCATTTGCACCAACCCCCGCAGAAAACCCATAAAATCTTGGGGGATTCTTCCCGCTTCAATTAGTTCTTCAATTTTCTCGAACTCATCCAAAGCAATAATTAACCCACCTTCTAATTGTGCTTCTACTTGTTTCAAATAACGTTCAAAAGTTCGGTAGGGGAGGTTGAGCAAATCTGCATCAGTTGGAGGTGGAATTTTTACAGCTTGCGAAATTTCATCAGTAATTGCCATTAGCACCTCGCCAACTCCTTGCGGAGTATCTCCCAACCGCAGCAGGTTGACATAAACTAGCTGTATCCCTGAACCTAGAGAATTAGCGGCGTTAACTAAGATAGAAGTTTTACCCATACGCCTGTGACCGTAGAGAACTAAAGACTGGAGTTGATGACCCATCACCCAAAGTTCTTCTAACTGTCTGATGACATCTTCTCGCCCAACGAAGAGATTACCTTGAACAGGGTCGCCTACTATATAAGGATTAATCACAGGCTTGGTGATGGTAACTTCCCCTACCTCACCAGCGATTTGTAACAGGCTTTCTTTCCAGGTTTGGGCGATATCTACAATTAGTCCGCGTTCGGCTTGCGGCAAATTATTGGCTTGATTGAGGATGTTAGTGAGTTCACCTAAAGCGCGATTGAGAGCCAAAGATTTAGCGGAACGTGATACGCTGCGATTAACAAATTGGACATCCTCAACGACTCGACGCAGGCTAGTAATTGTACTCCAGGTAGCTGGACGTAAAAGGTGTTCTGGCGGAAAAGTAGGTACTTGTACAGTAGCAATAGAGCCTGGTTCTTTAGCTTCGTAAAATGTTGCAAGAGTTTGAGCAAGAGTATACATTTCCTCGCCATAGAGAAGAGAACGCACTACAGCAAAAGCTTCTGTTGCTTTCACTGGTTCTTTTTCATGTAGATACCAAAAACCAGCAGCAGCAGCACGGGAAGAAGTATCTAAGCGGATGTCTGTAAGCAAACGAGCTTGCAACATTCCCTTCCAAGAACGAGGGAGAATAAAAAACTCTTTGACTGCCTCTGATTTTAGTTGTTCTTCTAGAGAAGCTGAAGCAAAACGTACTAGGTTCCAATCAAAAGGAGCTTCAACTAGCCGAGAGATGTGCCAAATAATTTCCTCTGATGGGATTTTGGCAAGTACTTTATTAACTGCTTGTACAACGGGAATAAATTGCAGAGTATAAGCTAGCAATTCATTAGTATTATGCAAAGCTGTTTCCCAATCTTGTTGGAGCCAATTCTGCAAGCGCTTATCAAGATTGGGTAAGGGAATTGAAGTGATACGGGGAAGTAAAAAACTACCATTTGGGATTTTTTGTAAATTTAAAGGTAAGCCAACTAGCCAATTCTCTGGACGCATAACCGCGACGCCTACCGCCACGCCGAACGCCACGCCTACCGCCACTCCTCCCGCCACGCCGAACGCCATGCCTAACGCCACGCCTAACGCCACGCCTAACGCCACGCCGAACGCCACGCAGAACGCCACGCCTAACGCCACTCCTCCCGCCACGCCGAACCCCACGGCTCCCGCCACGCCTAACGCCACGCCGAACGCCATGCCTACCGCCACGCCTACCGCCACGCCTACCGCCACGCCTACCGCCACGCCGAACACCACGCCGAACGCCACGCCTAACACCACGCCGAACGCCACGCCGAACGCCACGCCTAACGCCACTCCTCCCGCCACGCCTAACGCCACTCCTCCCGCCACGCCTACCACCACGCCGAACGCCACGCCTACCACCACGCCGAACCAGTCAACGCGAACATCTATCGTCTCAAAAATTAGGCTTACAACCACTGGTGTAGCTACTGTTAAAACTAACCCTTGGAAAAGTAACTGGCGCTGGATAGGATTTTGACGCAACAACTCTAATCCTTTTCGCCAATTCATTTCACTTTCAGGGATATACCCACCCCCGAAAGTATCCACATACCACCGCAAAGCCTGGGGAAAATAAAATACCCAGTACAACAGGCGTAGATAATCTAAGGGATTCCACAGTGAGAGGGGACGGCGTAATTTAGGCGCTAAATTTAAACGCGGTACAGGTGGGTGTTGACTCATAACTCAGTTTTCATCCTCTCGATATACCGCGAGTAGGTTCGATGACACCAATACATAAGTCGCTGGGGGTGTCCGCCACTTTCTTGGGTAAGTTGAATGATTTCCTCTTCTGTAAAACTAACCTGAGTATTCACTAAACGACTGTCAATAAACCCACGAACCATATTTTCGTCCCAAGGCTGGATAAGTTCTTCAATGCAAACGCCTTGGAACGGTGAGGGATTATCTCGGCTATCAGGAAACAAAACATCCAGGTGTTCGCTAGCTGCAATCACCAAGCGCAGAGGTGGGTTAGCTTGTCCGTCAGCCAAACCGCGCAGTTGTTGGCGTAATTCCCTGGTAAAACCATCCCAAGTCATTTGTTGTACTTCGTCTAATAACAGCAATAATTGCTGTTTTTGTAACTCACGAATTAATTGCCGACCTTTGCTAACAGGGATTCCCACCTGATAGCAGAGTTCATCATAAAAGTCTTCGTCATTAAAAATAAGGCTTAAATTGAGATAAATTGCCTTGCGTGGTTTGAGCAGCTGATATTGTGCCTGTTGGTAAATAGCTTGGAGTAGAGAAGACTTGCCGATTTTTTTCTCTCCAATAAGTGCTACGCTACTGCCACTGTTTAGGGTTTCAAATACTCTTGCAATCTCTCTTTCTCGACCGAACAATAAATGCTGTTCGGTGATGATGTCATTGAGGGGAATAAATGGGTTATCTGTGGAAGCAGGAACGGGAGGAGCAATATTATAGTTTTGAGTTCTCAACCATTCTAAATATTTAGGTTTAAGCCAAGCTAGAAATTTGGCATCTTTGTCTCGAATTCTCTGATTGTAATCGGGGAAGCCTTCGCGGTCTGGCTGAGGAGACAATCGCTTGTGGTACATATTCCACATATGCTTCCTCACAGTGTCTTCCGAGTCAGGAAGTAGAGGATTTTCTAATGATTGGTCTGCAACCTGATTATTATCATTTACAGTATTCTCATCAGGAAATTTTGCCAAAAGAATCGCCTGTTCCGTCTGGCTCAAACCATACTGAAGACATACATCCACAAGTAGAAAGTTTTGCCAAGAGTTCATAGTTATGCTCTACTCCTCAACACCTTGGCAAGCGAGGCTTCACTAGCAGCAAGGCTGAATTTAACTGAATTTAAATATAGCGCTTTTCCAATTATGAGAAAATGCGGAAAAATTTTTCCGGTATTTTTCAGAATAACCAGAAAGCTCTTTCTGGGACATTATCGAAGCAAAATTTTATGATTTTGATGTTAAAGATATTGAGTTTTGCTTAAAAAGTAAGTTGGAGGAGGAAAATTAATATGAGATTATCAATGGATAAAGTAATCGTGCCCGTGGTAGTCGCCCTGATAGGCTTCGCAGGTGTTGTAGGTGCTGCCTGGATTACTGTAAACCCTCATAATAAGCCAGAAATTAAGCCTCCTACATCACAATGCAACCCAAATCTTGCATCTAAAATTTGTGTTGCTAATCTCACTGTGCAAATTAATAGCGACGAACCTCTGCAAGTAATTAATCATCAACGGATTCCTCTGAAAGCTGGAGATACTTTAAAAATTTTGGATCTCAGCTATTGCATACCATCTGAAGTCAGCCTTAATAAATTAGAAGCAAAAGCTCTGCTCTTCAAAAATGGAGTTGAGAGTTATAAAGATGTTCTGCTAACTCTTAGTGACTTCCCGATTCATACAGGTGTTTGTCACAAAATTGGTAACTTCCAAAAAACCTGGAAACTTGAGCCAGGGCAACATCAAGCGATGATTCCTATCATCAAATATGATGGCAGCAACAGAATTGTTGATAAGAGTTTCTACTTTACTTTGGATGTTGGCTCTTAAACGTTGCAAGATTCTCAATTAACACCATCGTCCGCCTTGGAATGAATTCCAAGGCTAATAGCCTAAGTCCACTCAAGTGGACTAAAAACTTTACCAGTTGTCTTTAGACGAATTTAGCTATTAGCCTAATAATTTATTCTCTTCTCAGGTGATTGTGAAGAGTGGTGCTAAGTAAAATCTCGCCTGATGCGAATGAGTGCTTGGTTTAAAGCTTCGCTGTGAATCCAGCCAACAAAGCCACCGTAAATCATTCTGTCATTGCGATCGCTAATAAAAACATGGTCAACTCCTAACTGGTTTTTCCAAGTTCTCACCACGCTTCCATCTCTCAGCCTCATTATCGGGTTGGAACTCTTAAAATCTCTGTGGTGTGCGCGAGTTATACCGGGGACATTTTCTAGGATGGCGATCGCATCTCTAGCATCATCTGTTGTATTATCACTAACTACCGTTGCACAACCGCACCCATCAGTTACAGTCGTCTTAAGTCTGTCTTTCATATCGCCGTCAAACAGCGACAAAGAATCAATCTCATCTAAAAGTTTGCCATGTGGTTCAGTTTGTCGGCGTTGGCAATAAACTCCTGTCAGCAAATCTTCCAAACTGACTTTCGCCAAAGCATCGGTAATCAAACCTGTCAGTCCCAACACAGCAATTCCACCCAGCATCCCCGCCGGGCCACCCAAAAAAGCCAAAGCTGCGGTGATAGCAGCAGCACCCGTAAAGCCTGTAGCAGCCATTGTGATTACCAAAATTACACCTGGTAAACCCAATGCAGCGACTTTTTTGACAACTTCATCCATACCCTGTCACCTCAAGACAAGATTTGCTCTGAAGTCTTTTCTAACACCGAATATTAACCATGCTGCAAAAACTCAACCTTAGGTAATAAAGGGTCAGTAACAATACCCACACCGTTAAAACCCCAGCGTTTGAGTAAACTACTCACCTGTGTACCAGGAATAGATTCTACAGCAAAGCGGTTTGCCACCTCTGCGGCGTGGGTGTTGAGATAGCTCAAAGCATCAAAGTTTTCCTTAAACAACAACAGATAACCCAATGCTTCAGCGTTGGGACGAGCTGTGAGATAACGACCATCAGATCTTGAGCGCAGCAGATAATATACTTCGGACAGCATGGCGAACAGATAAGGAAATGGAGGATGAGGAGAGGCGAATAAATGCAACTGAGCTAATTCAAATTTTCCAAGCGAATGCGTGGATCGGCAGCCTTCAGCATCAAGTCAGCTGCTAAATTACCAAGAATCAAGAGTACTGCACCCATCACTAAGCTTGCCATTAGTAAGTACAAATCTTGAGCTTGTAAAGCCTGTAAAGTTAACCTGCCTAAACCAGGCCAGTTAAAGAACTGTTCGGCAATGAATGCACCGTTTAATAAACCAGCTAACTCAAAACCCAATAAGGTAATTAAAGGGTTAATAGCATTGCGCAGAGCATGAACATAAATCACACGGTTTTCTGGCAATCCTTTAGCACGAGCCGTTTGGATATAATCTTGACGCAGAACATCTAATAATTCGCCACGCATAATGCGTTGCAAGCCAGCAAAACTGGTAATCGAAAGCGCGATCGTTGGTAAAATCATGTGCCAACCAAGATCGAGGAGTTTGCCAAACCAGGACAGTTCTGAGTTATTGATGCTAGTCATCCCACCTACTGGGAACAGAGGTGAGGTAACTTGAGCTAAAATCAGCAGAAATAGGGCAGTTATGAAACTGGGAAATCCTTGTCCGGTGTAACTAATTACCTGCAAGATGCGGTCAATTAACTTATTTTGCTTAACGGCGGCGATAATCCCTAAAGGAATAGCGATCGCCCAGGTAATAATTAAAGAAGCGATCGCTAACAGCAAAGTCGCTGATATGCGTTCCCCCAACAGCGAAGCCACAGAGCGTTGGTAAACAAAACTAGTACCAAAATCTCCTTTTGTAAAGATTCGCCACAGCCATAAGCCAAATTGCTCTGGCCAAGACTTATCCAAACCAAACTGCCGCTTTATTTCCTCAATTCTTTCTGGAGAGATCTTTGGGTTTTGCCGCAATGTATCTACATAATCCCCTGGAGCCAGTTGAATAATGAAAAATGACAATGCTGACGCTAAAAATAAAGTCAACAGTGCCTGTAGTAACCTTTTCATTACATAAATAAAAGTCTCACTCGTGACCAGCCTAATTAGCCAGTCCCGACCTGTCTCCATAGAAATTCTTGTAGATGTCATATGCAGTTAGTCAAGGGTCAAGAATCAAGGATCAAGAGTCATGGGTCTGTAAGTGGGACTTTTGGACTCTTGACTAATATTCAATTAGGGAGATAATCGGCACATCTGGCAGATGTTTACGTCCTTGTAAATCCCGTAGCTCGATAATAAACCCAAAGCCCACTAATTCGCAGCCAATTTTCTGCACTAACTTCGCAGTTGCACTCGCCGTTCCGCCTGTGGCAATTAAATCGTCCACAATTAAAACTCGGCTACCTGGGTGTAACGCATCTTGATGCACTTCTAAGGAGTCTGTACCGTACTCCAATTCATATTCGATTGAGTGCACTGCTGCTGGTAACTTGCCTTTTTTGCGTGCGGGAATGAAACCAGATCCTAATTTATAAGCCAAAGGAGAACCAAAAATAAAGCCCCGTGACTCCATTCCCACAATGTAATCTGGGTTCATTTCCCTGTCTATACATTGTTGGGCGAAAAAGTCAATAGTATAGCGCAGCCCTTGAGGATCGCGCAGTAGCGTAGTGATATCTCGAAATAAAATTCCAGGTTTGGGAAAATCTGGGATATCACGAATTAGCGACTTCAAATCCATAAAAATTGGTATTAGGGATTGATTATTGGGAATAAGAGATTAGGCATTGAGCATTGGTGATTTAGAACATCCTTTTTCGCGATCGCCAGTCTCTAATCACCAATTCCAGATACCTGACAAATCGTACACTATAATGTCATACGCTGGGGATCTAAGCTCAAGTTTCGCCATCCATTGACGATAACTTGAATCTAACTCAAGCTAAGGATGGAATTGCACTACCAAATGAGGTTGATACACTTATGTGTTAAGAACTTAGATTTCAGTATACGGAAACCTTTGAGTAGAAGAAGTAATGTATATATCAGGCAGTACTACTACTGCTACAAGCCTAATGTTTTTGTATCGCTATTTATCTTAAATTAGTTTTACCTAGTCTGTTGGAACCGCACAAGGTATCTATAGAATGAATGTCTCCGCAAGTTTAACACCTTTCAACAGTCCTCCCCCGCCCTCATTGCCTATGATTCTGGATACCTTACCCGATCCGGCGACAGAGGGACAAGGATGTCCCCGCAGAACTCGGGTACAAATCGATCTAATTTTACTGGCAATTGAAGCTTTAGAACTGGGTGGTTCGGAAGCCATCCTAGCTTTTGCTGAAGAATTAGATCTAAAAGGAATTATTAAAGATCGAGTGAATTTATGGCGAATGCGTAGTTCTAACCCACTACGAAGAGCACATATGCGCCGTCCCTTAACAATCATGGAAGCGAAAGCTTTGGTGGTTATTGCTTGTTACATAGCGCGGCGTTTGACAGTTGTCATTCGTCAGTTGCTAATGATTTATCAACAAATGAATGAAAAGCAAATCCCACTGGAACAAAATTTACGGTTATCTAATTATCTAGAGCGATTTAGAACGCATTTTAAGAGTAGGATGAGTTCCCGGCGTTCTGGAGTACTGGCATTAAGTTCTGATGAAAAATTAGATGAACTGGCTATAAATTTATTGGGACAACTACTCTTCTGTACTGGCACAGCTGGAATGCAGCGGTTCTGGATCAGTCTTTTCGATGGGGAAGTAGAATGAATATTCAACGTAAATATAGCTTACCTAATTGTACTTTGCTCTTAGAAGGTTTAAGTGATGCCAGCAGGGCAGCACACTTTCAGGAATTGCGTCCGGAACTATCAATATTGGTAAATGCAGAATGCTATTTATCTAGTTATAACCAGCCCTTAGTGGGAGGACGGGAATTTTTTGAAAGCTTGGTGAGGGCGGTTAGTGCTTATGCTCAAGAATTTTTGAGTAATGTACCAAATCCTCAAGCACATATTCGAGATTCAGAATTAGTAGAGTTACAGAAATTAGATATTGATCGCCACAGATTGATTGTGCATTCGGAGGGCGAACCTGAAGGTTTTGATGCTAACCCTAACCATACTAAAGAGCCTGTTCAAATAGATTTGAATACTGTACAGCTATTTGACTTAGTAGAAGCGGTGGATCAGTTTTTTGCTGACACCCAAACTTTACCAGAGTTATCCCTGGAATTACAACCCGTTACTAGACGCAGTAGTATTGCCAGTCAAGCTGTGCTCAAGCAGGCAGTACCTGCTAGTATTGGAGTTTCAAGTTTAGCGGTAGCAGCACTTGCTTTAAGCTTGATTCCATCTCCCCAAGTACGTCCACCAGAGCCAAAGTCACAAGATCAAACTAACTCTACAACACCTAGTGCGACACCTAGCGCTACTCCAGCAGCTGTTGAGTCTACAGATCCTGCATCAGCGATCGCTCCTACAGCTAACCCAACAACAACGCCTACAGCTACGGCTGCTGTAACTCCTACAAACACTCCCTCGCCGACAGCAACCCCCGCAGTTAAAGATTTAGAAGCACTTTTAAATACTGTTCCAGAAATTACTGATGCGTCTAAATTACGTGCATTGAATCGTCAACTTTATAACCAAATTAATCCAGCTTGGACTAATCGCTCAGAATTAAAAGAGGATTTAGTTTATCGCGTAGGTGCAGCTGCGGATGGTGCGATTGTTGGCTATAAGGCGGTGAATAAAAAGGCAAATGAGGACATACAAAAAACGCCTCTACCTAACTTACTTTATAATCCTGCCAATCGTAGCTCTATTAGCAACGAACCAATTGCCCAATTTAAAGTTGTCCTGACTAAATCAGGTGTGCTGGAAGTTAGCCCTTGGCGAGGATACGCTAAGACACCTGAAGTTGTTGGGGCTAAAATTACTGACCCTAAAGCAGTCAAGGATTTAAGCCAGAAGCTTTATAATACAGTTCGCCAAAACTGGGCTGGTACACCCAACTTTGAAAGAAATTTGAAGTATCGGGTGGCGGTTAATAAAGATGGTACGATCGCCGACTATGAACCACTCAACCAAGTTGCCTATGACTATGCTAGAGAAACTCCTCTTCCCCAGTTATTACAAGCAGCTTACGGCTCAAATTTGGTTGCTCCCAACACCAAAGAACCTCTGGCACACTTCCAAATAATATTTCAGCCTAGTGGCAAATTAGAAATAGCTCCCTGGCGTGGATATCAATAAAAGGGAACAGGGAACAGGGAGACAAGGGGGAGCAGGGAAAGAAATAACAAATGACCTTTGACACTGGACACTGGACTGTTGACCAATGACAACTGACAAATGACAATTGACTATTTACTTAACAATTCGCCCCATATAATTTCCCCATAACTGAGCTGCTTGCGCACTACTACCAGATGTGGGGGAGTTATTGTCATTTCCTAACCAAATCCCAGTAACCAAGCGTCTACTGGGAATAAAACCGATAAACCACAAATCAACGTTGTTATTCGTTGTACCTGTTTTACCAGCTTCCCCTAATCCAATGGCAGCACTGCGACCTGTACCCCTGGTTACTACCCCCCGCATTAAGCTAGTCATCTCATCGGCTACATCATTGGATAGCACTCGCTTATTGCCATCAGGATCTTGATCGAAAGAGTAAATCACGCGGCAGGTTTTTAAATCTTTGTGATCGCGGCAATCACTACTATCTAAAATCCTACTAATTGCATGGGGAGGATTCCATACCCCACGATTGCCAATTGCACCAAAAGCACCAGTCATTTCCAAAACATTAACCACGCTTTGACCGAGTACTAAGCCAGGAACCGGATCGAGTGCAGATTTTATCCCCAAACGTTGGGCCATTGCTACTACTTTATCCAGTCCAATTTCTCTCGCTACCCGCAGAGCGATCGGATTTTCCGAAAGCGCCAGCCCAGTAGCTATATCCAAACTAGTGTCAGCACCAGCACGACAGGGTTTGTAAGTAAAGCCTTGCCAAGTTAAAGGCGCACAGGAATAACTCTTAGAAGGTGAAATTCCTTGCTGAATAGCAGCGGTGTACGCAAAAATTTTAAAGGTGGAACCTGGTTGTCTTTTGGCTTGAACTGCGCGATTGAATTGAGTTTTTTTATAATCTGTGCCGCCTACCATAGCCAGGATACCGCCAGTGCTCGAATCCAAGGTAACGAGCGCACCTTGAGAAAAGCCAAAACTTGACCCAGCGTTATTTACCGAATTGCGTAAGGCTGCTTCTGCTTGAGCCTGAATTGCGGGATCTAGCTGGGTTTCGATAATATAATTGCCCTCTTTTGCCGCTCCCTCGCCCAAAATTGATTCGAGTTCTTGGAAGACATAGCTGTAAAAATAAGGACTGATGGTTTTGGCTTGCTGTTCGCAAACTTTAGGACTAACTTGGACGGTGGAACGTCTAGCACGGTTGGCATCCTCCGCTTTGATTTGCCCCATTTCTACCATTCGCTTAATCACGCGATTGCGGTATTCAGCTGCTTGGAGTTTATTTTGACCATCGCCACAAAAATCGAAGGCGTTAGGCCCAGGCAAAATACCTACCAAAGTTGCAGCTTCTGCCAAAGTTAATTCTTTAGCCGACTTATCAAAGTAGTATCGAGCCGCATCTTCAAAGCCAGAAGTATCCGCACCCAAAAACACGCGATTTAAATAAGTCAGCAAAATATCGTCTTTGCTATAAAACGTTTCTAGCTTGAGAGCAACCACTGCTTCCCGTAATTTTCGTCCTAGGGAATCTTGTCTGCCTACATAATCGCGGAATAAACTGCGGGCAACTTGTTGAGTAACAGTACTAGCGCCTTGCTGCACATCACCAGTGCGGCTATTAATCAACACAGCACGCAAAATCCCCAAGGGGTCAACTCCAAAGTGCCAGTAATAACGACTATCCTCCGAAGCGATTACAGCTTTTGCTAAATAAGGACCAAAATCCTCTAATCGCTTCATGTCTACGTGCGATGTAGTTCTTGGTTCACGCAGGGGAGTAGCACCATCACGGGCGTAAACAATTACTGGGGCGCGGGTGGTTGTGGGTAAAGGTCTTACCGAGAACTTCAGCCATTCCACACCAATTACCAAAGCGAATAAAGCGCTGACCCCACCAACACCATAAGCTGTCCAAGTGGCTGCTTTCACATACCAAGCTGGTGGATCGACATATTGTAGGCGCACTGAAGCGGCGAGTTCGGGTGGACCCAAGGTCAGGATATCACCATGACGTAATTCCAAAGAACCAATCCTGCGCTTGCCACGGTAAATACCATTAGTCGAGTTTTCGTCTTTAATGATGAAAACGGGGGTGCGTTGCGTAGAATCTCGCGATAGCGAAAGATGAATTTGACTGACTACTGGGTTGCGGATCACTATATCGCTGGATTTAGAACTGCGACCTAGGATATAGCGATCGCCTAACAACGGATACACCTCTGCTTTATCTGCCCCCGCATCCTGCACCCAGAGTTCCGGTACTTTGGCATTAGGCTTGAGCGCTAGTTTAGAAAAATCCACCCTAGCTTGAATTGTATGTACTGCTTGTGTCAGTTGACCAAGTATCGTTTGGGGCTTTTGAGGGGGTTGCGGGGAACTCATCGGCTATTTACATCACGCCTATTAACGAAAAATTAGAAGAATTACAATTTTAATGGTAGTCTTACACCATTTTACTCATAAGCCTAAGCAGAAATTGGCTGTACTGATTTTTTTTGAATAGATTTTACATCTAAAAAATAGCTATTCAGCATATTTACGTTATTCATCCTGAGCACTTATTTACCTAAGCTACTAGTTGGATTTCGCTTCTAGAATGCCTATTATATATACTATTAACAGGAATAAATATCCAAGTCAGTAAATTTGCTTTTGTATTTGTCAGAACTAGCGAGCGCAAAATCAAGGATGTAAATTTTACCGCTTTAACATATCCACATATGTTGCAGCAAAAATATACATCCCCATTTAGACAGATTTTATAAATAATTTTGTTTGATTTAATGGGCGGAGTGTTCCGTTGAGGTTAATTCAGAATGAAGGGAAAAACTCTGAGCCTGATTGGTACAGCCCTAACTTTGGCGCTAAGTGCTAATGTTGCTGCAGCCCAGTCTAGTAAATCCTCCATTGCCCAGTCTAATAGTTCATCCACTAGTTCACCAACGGAAATTAAAATGTCACCAGAAGGCATGAAAGTTCTGTGTGAGAATTTTCCGCTGAATTCACGCTGTCCAGGTGGCACCGCAGTCAACACTGGTGCGCCTAGTAGCGGTACAACTAGTCCTACTCCTGATAATACAACACCAGGAAGCCCTAGCAGCCCTGAGTCTCGTCCATCTGGGACATTAACTCCAGCACCAGACACTACTACCACACCTGGACCTACACCTTCTGATACAAATCCAACACCAGGAAGCACCACCACACCTGGATCTACCCCAGATACAACTCCAGCACCAGGAAGCACTACCAAACCTGATTCTGGCTCTACTAACAAAATAACTCCAGCTCCAGCACCAGGCAGCACTACTACACCTGAGTCTGGTACTCCTGGTAGTTTAACTCCAGTCCCAAGAAGCACTACCACCCCTGATTCTGGCTCTACTAACAAAATAACTCCAATACCAGGCAGCACTACTACCCCTGATTCTGGTACTCCTGGGACTTTAGCGCCAGGTAGCACAACCGTACCTGATTCTAGCAACCCAGGTAGCACTACCGAACCAGGTGCTAGTTCTCCAACTCAAGTTCCAGGTACTGGCTTACCAAAAGCTCCCTCTACTGGTAACTAAAAGCTGAGACCGAATTCTGAGATTAATTTGCCAACCATAGATAGTCAGTTCATCTGACATCTTGCACCAGTTAATAAAATTACATACTGTGCAATGCAAAGTTCCAAAAACCAATATCTCAAGTTCTGGTTAAATATCTTTAAGTAAAGATTTCAGCTAATATAAGCCTGGGGGTAAAAACCTCCAGGCTTAATAGCATTAAAGAGTTTTGTTGATGTTTAACAATCAAATTACCGTAGTATTTTTTCATCTTGCGTAGTAGTGCGATCGCAGTTTTTCCGCAGATGAGATACGAGAAATAACTCTCTACTCTTCTTTTTCCTTCAACCTCAACTAAAGTATTAGATAAATCAACATTTGAATATCGAGAATTACCGCGATCTGTGACTTGAAGTTGGTGTTTTTTGCAAAGACGCAATTAGCAAACAAACAATACCTATACTTATAAATGAATCTGCCATATTAAATACAGCAAAGTTAATTAGCCGAAAATCAAGAAAATCAACGACGTAACCTAAAATAAACCGATCAATTCCATTACCCATTGCTCCACCCAAAATCAAGCCGTAGCCAAGCTGATCCCACAAGTTTAATAATGGACTAAATAGTGCTAGTCCGATCAAGACCAAACTCACTCCCAAAGATAGCCAACGCAACCACTCCACTTTTCCAGTTAAAAGACTAAAAGCTGCGCCAGTGTTGGTAACATAAGTAATGTGAAAAACATCTTGTAAAAGTGGTAGTGTTTGTCCCAATTTAAAGGTTTGCACCACCCAGTATTTTGTCAGTTGGTCAATGAAAAAAGCTATAAAAGCAGCGAGCCAGAAGAGGTGATTTTTTAAACGCATGAAATTAGGAACTAGAGACTAAGAACTAAGGACTAGAGTGTAGGGATGAGAAGAATAGTTTTTGATTTTCGCTCTCTAGCCCCTGCATAACTAGTAAAACATTAAATGTCTTAATACATATGCTATTACAGTAACGGCACAAACTACAGTAAATTGTCCTGGTAGTACTGACCAAGAATATTTCAGAATTGCTTGCATTAATGTCAAATCTTCTGTGCCTTTCCACTGAAAAAAATAGCTGATAGTCAAATAAGCAATACCGCAGATGTGGACAGATAACAAGCCACAAAGACAACTAAATGCGAGACTTTCTACTCTTGGTCTGGCTTTAAATGCTAACAAGCCACAAATCCAAGCTCCAGGAATAAAGCCCAGCAAATAACCAAAGTGTGATAACTTTACATAACCAATACCGCCACCTTCAGAAAAAACTGGTAGCAATGTTAAACCCATAACTAAATAAGCGATTTGCGAGAGCGCGCCAGCATTTTTGCCTCCTAAACAACCTACTAGAAGCACCGCACCAATTTGATAACTGACACCTAAAGAAAAAGTTTGAATACCGTGCTTACTCCAATTCCAAGGTAAGGTAATGCCATAAGCTTCTAGGAAGGTGCTACCCATTGTTAGGAGTAAGCCAATCATGGACCATAGTAATTGATTGGAAGCAGCAAACATTAATATAAAGGAGGAAGGAATAAGCAAGCAAAAGAGATTAAAACAACTAGTCTAAGCATTAACATTCAAATTAAACTTGTGCTGGCACATTAAACAGTAAATATTTTTATTGTGCAATCAGTAGTTTCAAATAAACTCAGGCGCCAAATGCAGAATTTGCTATGTCTATTTAATCGGGCGCTAAGAGCTACCTTCATCGTTAAAAATTGAAGCGTTTAATTATATCACCTTCATATTGATTTAAATACTTTTTTCATGACTTGAGAAACCAAAATTACAGTATATAAACAGCTTTTGTAGATATGTATTACATAATTTTTTCAGCATCATATGTTACACCTGCAATTAAATGTATAAATTGTATCTAAATATAAAAAAATTACCTTTAGGAAATTCATCTAAAAAATACAGAGATTTTTCACGTTGTTAACCTCTTGTTTACCTTCAAGTTTACCTTTTAGAGGTATCTTAGAAGCGCTCACTTGCAAGTTGACTAAAATTGACAGCAATGCTCTCACGTTTAAGTGCAATAAAAAATAATCGCCTAACAGCTTCAATATCAGTGTTAGCACTGACAATTAGCCTAGCTGCTTGTGGCGGTCAGCAAACCCCAGAAAATACAGCTACCAAGGAATCACCTGGTACTGCTACGGATACTACTGCCTCCAACCCAGGCAAAAAATTGGATCTAGGTGGAAACATTTCTTTGACAGGGGCTGGTGCATCTTTTCCTGCACCGCTTTACACAAGTTGGTTCACCGATTTGAACAAAAAATATCCTAACTTGCAAGTTAACTATCAGTCAGTTGGTAGCGGTGCTGGCGTTGAGCAGTTTATCAAAGGTACTGTAGACTTTGGTGCCAGTGATGTTGCCATGAAGGATGAAGAAATCCAGAAGGTGCAGAAAGGTGTGATTTTGCTGCCTGTGACCGCAGGTAGCATTGTACTAGCCTACAATCTACCTGATGTTCCAGAACTCAAGCTACCACGCACAGTTTACACCGATATTTTACTAGGCAAAATCAAGTCTTGGGATGATCCCCTCATTGCCAAGGCTAACCCTGGCGCAAAGCTTCCTAAACAGCCGATCACAGTTGTATATCGTTCTGATGGTAGCGGAACCACGGGTGTGTTCACAAAACATCTTAGTGCTATTAGCCCAGAGTGGAAAACAAAGGTAGGTGAAGGTAAAAGTGTAAAATGGCCAGTGGGTGTTGGTGCAAAGGGTAACGAAGGTGTGACTGCCCAAATTCAACAAACTCAAGGTGCAATTGGTTACATTGAATATGGCTACGCCAAACAAAATAATCTCAAATTTGCGGCTTTAGAAAATAAAGGTGGTAAATTTATTGTACCTAGCGATCAGTCGGCATCTAAAACCCTGGAAGCCGTAACTCTGCCAGAAAATCTCCGCGCTTTTATTACAGATCCAGAAGGTGCAGATTCTTATCCCATAGTTACCTATACTTGGATTTTGGCTTACAAAAAATATGATGATGCTGCAAAAGGCAAGGCAGTAGAAGCCTTAATCGAGTACGCTTTAACTGATGGTCAAAAGCTAGCTACGGAACTAGGGTATGTTCCTTTACCTCAACCTGTAATTGCTAAGGTGGCTGCTGCTGCCGATCAAATCAGTCCCGATTATAAGATTGCTGTTGGCGGTGCGACTAGTGCTAGTAAATAGCATTTTTTGTAAGAGAAGTCAAGAGCTAGAGGATGGGGAGCTATAAGTCAATTTACTTTTGACTAATTATCTTAGATTTGTCGCTTTCTTGCTGCTCCCAAATTAAAATTCTAGTTTCAGATTCAACAGTTTATCTAGCGACAATTCTACTAAATCTGGTTTTCTCCCACATTTTTCTTGATCTAATTTTTAAAGTCAGTAGTCATGGCTACAAATACTCAGAATCTGAAATCAGCGATCAAAAATCGCTCAGAAATAGAAAAGTCGCTAGATCGGAGCTTTATTTGGCTGACTCGAATTTTTGCATTGGCGATCGCCGCGACTTTATTGTGGATTACAGTACAGGTTGCGATTGGGGCTTGGCCAGCTATCCAGCAGTTTGGTGTGGGCTTTTTAGCCGAGAGCAGTTGGAATCCAGTTAATAATGAATATGGAGTCCTGCCACAAGTTTATGGAACTTTAGTAAGTTCATTTATCGGTCTATTGTTAGCTGTACCTGTTGGCGTTGGCACTGCTGTTTTATTGAGTGAGAATTTTCTGCCAACAAAAGTGCGAATTGTATTGGTATTTTTAGTAGAACTGCTCGCAGCTATACCTAGCGTTGTCTACGGAATCTGGGGCATTTTTGTTTTAGTGCCAATTATAACCAACTTGGGCAAATGGCTCAACAGTTCCTTGGGCTTTTTACCAATTTTTAGTACGCCTCCCACGGGTCCGGGAATGTTACCTGCGGGAGTTATTTTAGCAATTATGACCTTGCCAATTATCACAGCCATATCTCGCGATGCCTTGATTTCTATACCTCCGACTTTGCGTCAAGCATCTGTGGGATTAGGCGCAACTCGTTGGGAAACAATTTTTCAAGTTTTAATTCCAGCAGCCTTTTCTGGCATCGTTAGCGCTGTAATGCTAGCACTTGGTCGGGCTATGGGAGAAACAATGGCTGTTACAATGTTGATTGGTAACTCCAACAATATTAGTATTTCACTGTTAGCACCAGCCAATACGATTTCTTCCCTACTAGCAAATCAATTCTCGGAAGCTAGCGGACTGCAAGTAGCGGCTTTAATGTACGCAGCTTTAGTTCTGTTTGTATTAACACTGATAGTTAATATTTTTGCAGAATTAATCGTTATCCGAATGAAGCGAATTTAGGGTAGTTGTGGAATGAATTATGACTTCTAGTTATCCAGAAAGCAGCCTAACGCGCGCCCCCATGTCTAAGAGGACGCTTTTTAACACAATAATGACTGTCTTAGCATTTATATGTGGTTTATTGGCGCTTGTACCTTTGCTGGCAGTGCTTTCTTACGTTATCATCCAAGGCTTTAGCAGTCTAAGCCCTAGCATATTTACAGAGTTGCCACCAGCACCTTTGAGAAAGGGTGGCGGCTTTGGTAATGCCATTTTAGGAACGCTACTGATGGTAGGCATTGGAGCATTGATTAGCATCCCATTTGGCGTTTTGGGGGCGATTTATTTGACAGAATTTAGTTCTGGTAAAATAGCTAGATTGATCCGATTTGCTACTAATATCCTCAGTGGAGTTCCGTCAATTATTGCTGGGGTATTTGCTTACGGGATTGTAGTGTTGACGTTGGTAAAACTCAACTTAGGTTCTTATTCAGCAATAGGTGGTGGGTTTGCATTAGCGATTTTGATGTTGCCAATTATTGTCCGCACCACTGACGAAGCCTTGCAGTTAGTATCACAAGATTTGCGGCAAGCATCTGTGGGTTTAGGAGCAACTAAATTTCAAACTGTGACGCAAGTGGTATTGCCATCTGCTTTACCAGCAATTGCAACAGGAACAACGTTAGCGATCGCCCGAGCCGCTGGAGAAACTGCTCCTTTACTATTTACTGCTTTATTCTCCCCGTTTTGGCCGAATAGCTTATTCAAACCAACAGCATCTCTTGCTGTTTTAGTTTATAACTTCGCCACTACTCCCTTTAAAAATTTACAGTCACTAGCTTGGGCAGCTTCTCTGATTTTAGTGTTGATGGTACTGCTCACCAGTATCATTGCACGCTGGGCAACTCGCCAGAAAGCTTAGTGCAGTATTGTCTGGTACATTACTACCCCCCAAACTTACACAAGACTATTTATGGTTTCTAACATTAGCACAGTGAATGGTACCGAAACTGTATTACGTACAGAGAACCTGAATATTTACTATGGCAACTTCCTAGCTGTGCGGGACGTTTGGTTAAATATCCCAAAGAATCGGGTTACTGCCTTTATCGGTCCGTCTGGTTGTGGTAAAAGTACGTTACTGAGATGTTACAACCGTCTCAATGACCTGATTGAATCTTTTCGGGCAGAGGGTAAAGTTTATTATTACGATAAAAATCTGTACGCATCCGATGTTGATCCAGTAGAGGTGCGTCGTCGGATCGGGATGGTATTTCAAAAACCAAACCCGTTTCCCAAATCAATTTATGACAATATCACTTTTGGAGCGAAAATTAACGGCTACAAAGGAAATCTAGATGAATTGGTGGAACGGAGTTTGCGTCAGGCGGCTTTATGGGATGAAGTGAAAGACAAACTGCGGCAAAGCGGCTTATCTTTATCTGGTGGACAACAACAACGGTTGTGCATTGCCAGAGCGATCGCTGTGCAACCTGAAATTATACTAATGGATGAACCGTGTTCTGCTCTAGACCCCATCTCTACTCTACGAATTGAAGAATTGATTCATGAGCTTAAAGAGCAATACACCATTGTCATCGTTACTCACAATATGCAACAAGCTGCACGAGTTTCTGATATGACAGCCTTTTTCAATGTCCAACAAACAGATAAAGGAGGTCGTAGCGGCTATCTAGTAGAATACGATGCAACCGAATTAATTTTCAATAATCCTAAGCAGGAAGATACTAGAGATTATGTCAGTGGCAGATTTGGTTAGATATTACCAAATATGTTATTGGAATAGTGAGTTTAGATAGCTGTAAACTTTCTCTTGCTAAAGCTATTAAACACTAGCTTGTGAAATCATTTGCTATACCAATCTCAATTGAATTGGATAAAACTCATCTGTGGCTGTTAACAGTTGACAGTCACGGAAAATTTTTTATTTATGGGAAATTACCATAGTTAAATTTTCCTTGAAAATAAAATTATTCTTAATTAAGATATTTATATTTCAATACGGTTTAGTTAGTTCAAAAAACATTAAACCCAATAGCTTGGGGAATCTCCTCCGGGGACAGATTCACGGATTAAAGCGAGTGATATTTGAGCAACTAAACTTAACATCTAGCTATATTTTGTTGAGTGGCTCTTTGTTTAACTCAACCTATAATTTTTCTCATATCTATACAGAAAATAATTTCCCACCACCTCTCAATATGCTGGAAATTAGTAAAACGATAATCTGTCCAACCCAATTCTTGTTTACACTGTCGAATTCAATATTTTGTTTCCTTAATAAAAACTTAGAAATAAATCAATGCTAGTGAAAACAGAAATTGATTCTATAATTATGAGAAATTCAACTCGTTAAAAAGATGTAATTAACAACAAAAAAAGAATTGATATAAAAATAGTATATGAGTTTACCTTGAAGACGCATTGATGACAACTGAAACAAGCTTAAAATAGGATCTACTCAAAAAAATTATCAGTGCTATTTTTACACGGTAAGTAATAGTAAATATATCATATACGCTCACATAACTGTCATGACTACCGTTCTCTGCAAGCGTTCTCGCGCTGGGTAAACAAGCAATCTCAAAAACCCTGTATTTCCGTTATTTCAAGGGTCTAAGTTAAACTGGCAATAACATATTTATTCAGGGTGAATGTGTCAGAGAACATTAGCATCAAGCTGATAACATAACAGTTAATTATTATAAGTTTTTGCTATTTTTCGCTCTGGACATTTTCCATAAGTTTACCGAATAAATTATTGTTGGCATTAGCTAAAATTAACGTTACATAAGTTAATCTTTATATAAAATTAGTACGATTATGCCTGAACTTCAAAGAAATTACTGATTCGGGTTAGTAAAAACTATTGGTAAAATTTTGCTAATTGAGGCTAGTGGCGTTTCTTTATTAACTACATGACAAAAGTCTGTAGAGCTTGACGCGTCAAACTTGCTTTTCGTGACTTTGATAAAAAGGGAAACCTTCTTCATAGTTTACATTAGCTAAATAAATACAATAATGGAATCTCACAAGACTGCACTTATCTTGATTGGATATCAAAATGATTACTTTTCACCCAATGGAATTCTCTATGGAGTAATAGAGGAATCATCCAAGGTTACAAATGTTATTGCAAACACGGTCCATTTACTTAATTGTCTTGCTTCTACGCCTGCACTGATTATCACAACTCCTATATTCTTTACATCTAACTATGAAGAATTAATCGAGCCAATTGGTATTCTGAAAACGATTAAAGAAGTCAACGCTTTTCAGATGGGAACTCCAGGTTCAGAAGCAATTGAAGAGTTAAACTCTTTCCAAGACAGAATTTTGGAAGTACCTGGTAAGCGAGGATTTAATGCATTTATTAATACTAATCTTGATGAAATTCTCAAACAAAAAGGTATTACAGATGTTGTGCTAGCAGGTGCTGTTACATCTATATGTATAGATTCAACTGGACGCTCTGCGCATGAAAAAGGTTATCACGTAATAATTCTCTCTGACTGCACTTCAGCTCGTACTGTATTTGAGCAAGGATTTTACTGTAGCAATATTTTTCCACTTTATGCAGAAGTGATGACTCACACAGAATTACTGAGCCATTTAGCAATCAGAGTTTCGGCTTAGATAATAAACCTATTTTAAAATAACTTTTTGATATTTTTTTTGGTATTAATCAATACAAATAATAACATATTACAGTTTTAGGGCTATTTAATAAAATTTGTTTTTCAATGCTATTAAGTTTCAAAGAACAATGTAAATAACACATTACTCTAAACCTTTATTATTCAAGGGGGAATTTGAAAAATAAAGGCATTTAAAGCAAGTGTTTTAATTAGGCATGATATTGAGACATAATACATTTTAATCCTGTCATATCACCTGCATAATAACAGATTATATATTTATATGAAGCCAGATTTTTTAGCTGATAATGAACTGCATACTCAGATTCAGTACCGTTTAATAGAACAAATTTCAGAATCAGAAAGACGTTATCGAGAGTTAGTTGAAAATCTCCGGGAAATTGTATTTAAGTGTGATAAAGCAGGGAATCTTACACTTTTAAATAAAGCTTGGACACTAACTTTAGGGTATAGTACATCGGAATGCTTGAATCACCCAATAGATGACTATCTTCATGCAGAGGATCGGCAGCTTTGGCTCAATTTTCTAACTCAAATGCATACTAAGCAGGATCTTGCCTGTTGGGAATTACGATTTCATCATAAAAGTACAGAAATTATCTGGCTAGAATTATCAGCTCGTTCTGAAGATGAAGGAGAAATTAGTGGCTCTTTAACAAACATCACTGATCGCAAACGAGCACAAGCTGCACTGAAAGAAGCAAACGAAGCATTACAAATGCGAATTGAGCAGCTACGGTTTGAAAATCATGAACGCAGACAAACAGAAGCAACTCTTTTGCAATCAAGGGAGCAATTGAAGCAGCAAACTCAGCAGCTAGAAGCAACTTTACAAGAACTTAAACAAACCCAAGCTAAACTACTACATGCAGAAAAAATGTCGAGTTTAGGGCAGTTAGTTGCTGGAATTGCCCATGAAATTAACAATCCTGTCAACTTTATTTATGGCAATATAATTCATGCAAATGAGTATATCCAAGAGTTGTTAAATTTACTCTGTCTGTATCAGCAGCACTATTCTACTCCAGTCAAGGATATCCAGGAAAAAGCGCGTAAAATTGATCTGAGTTTTCTGCTAACTGACCTTCCCAGACTCATGTCTTCTATGCAAATGGGGGCAGATCGAATTAGCGAAATTGTACTTTCACTGCGCAATTTCTCTCGTCTGGATGAGGCAGAGATTAAAGCTGTTGATATTCATGAAGGAATTAACAGTACTTTAATGATTTTACAAAGCCGTCTCAAAGGAGCGAAAGACCGTAGCCCCATTCAGGTGATTAAAGAGTACGGCGAATTGCCACAAGTAGAGTGCTATGCAGGACAACTGAATCAGGTGTTTATGAACTTGCTGAGTAACGCCATTGATGCAGTTGTGACTCGCTGTAAAAGCGAAGCAATTCCCCATCGGATATCGCCAGAGGAAGATGAGGAAATAGCTTTATTCACACCGATGATTCGGATTCACACTGAAGTAGTAGGCGAGCTTTATGTGGCAATTCGGATTATTGACAATGGTATTGGCATGGATGAAATAACCAGAAAGCAAATCTTTGACCCGTTTTTTACAACAAAACCTGTGGGTAAAGGAACAGGTTTAGGTCTTTCTATCAGCTATCAAATAATTGTAGAAAAACATAGTGGAGTGTTGGAGTGTTCGTCAGAGTTAGGCAAGGGAACAGAATTTTTAATTCATTTGCCGATATCGCTTTTACACTAAAACTTGATTTTTAAATTTTAATTAAAAACCATTGAGTCTACTGGTGATAGCAATCTGATAAGACCTTTTTGCTGAAAATATTTAGCAGAAATAATATTTGGTTTAGTGATGGTTATTGAGTGAGGAGATAAAACAATGACACAATACCATATGGGAATGAATTTAGGGCATGAGCGCTCAGTCGCGATCGCTAAAGATGGTGAAATTGTGGTCGCAATTGAACAAGAACGGCTTGACCGCCACAAATATAGTCCTGGCTATATGCTCCATGCACCTGGTGTGGCTGCACAAATGCAGATTCCAGCAGAAGCTATGCGTTACTGTTTGGATACCTGTAATATCACCTTAAGCGATTTGGCAACAATTACTGCTAATATGCCAGGTCACGATTGTGCTCCCGACATTCTGCGTCGAGTACTACCTGCTGAGATTGCAGATAAGGTGATGCGAATTCCCAGTCATCACTTGGCTCATGCTTACTCTGCCTACTGGCCTTCGGGATTTGATGAAGCGCTAATTTTGGCAGTAGATGCTACAGGTAGTACAACACCTGCACATTACACCGAATCCTATACCCTCTATGAAGGACGGGGGCAGACAATTACAACGTTGCATAATGAGATGGTTGCAGCTCACTTGGCTCAACTCTCAACCCTCGGCTTTGTTTATGAGTACATCACCCGTAAAGCTGGATTTGTCACCCAAGTAGGCGAGCGGATTCAGCACGCAGAAGCAGGGAAACTCATGGGTTTAGCTCCCTTTGGTGGGGAGCAGCCTAATTGGCACCGTTGGATTCAGTCAACAGAAGATTCTTTTAGCCTGAAAATTTCTGCCTACGATATCTTTTTGGAAGTCACTGCACTAGAAAAGTGCTATGACAATGGCGAAGGTAAACCCTACCTACGTCCTTATCTAGTTGACCTAGCCTATAAGGTACAAAAAGAGCTAGAGCAGGCATTGCAGCATATTGTGAGTCTGGCAATCAAACGAACTGGACTGAGAAAACTTTGTATTGCTGGTGGTGTGGGTTTAAATTCTGTTGCCAACTACGAATTGTTGCGGCAGCTCAAGCTGGATGATATTTTTATTTTTCCAGCAGCAGGCGATAGTGGGATTGCCGCTGGTTGTGCGCTATGGGCATATAATACGGTAGGCGCTGGACAAAAGCGAGTAGCCTTGACTCAGGCAACTCTAGGTCGTCATTACGATGGTGATCGAGTCTCTCAGGCAATTCAACACTTCCAAGACTCAATTGTGGTTGAGCAGTTGACCGCAGAGGAAATGATTGCTCGTACTGCTCAAGTCCTAGCACAAGGCAGTATTGTAGCTCGCTTTGAAGGCGGTGCAGAGTATGGCCCGCGAGCACTAGGACATCGGTCTATCATGGCCGACCCTACTTTTAAACGGATGAAAGATATCTTAAATCTTAGGGTCAAGTTCCGTGAGGCATTTCGTCCATTTGCACCAGTCATTCCTCTAGAAACTGTTTCCCAGGTATTTGAGCAACAGGTGGCAGCGCCTTTCATGCTACTCGTATCGACCATCAAGAATGAATATCACGAGCAGATTCCTGCTGTCACCCATGTGGATGGTACAGGGCGAGTCCAAACTGTTACAGAACAAGACAATCCATACTTTTACAGACTGTGCTATAAATTAGTCGAAGAACGACAGGGCCCGCCTGTATTACTGAATACCAGCTTTAATGTAGCAGGACAACCAATTGTGGAGACGCCATTAGAAGCGATCGCCACTTTCTTAGGAACTGATATTGATTATTTAGCGATTGAGAACGTCTGGATCTCTAAACGCCATGTCCCCGTTCGTAGTTATGAAGAGCATTTGACGAAAGTTGGTGATATTGTCCTGCCACATGGACTTCCCTCAGGTGCTCCTGGTGTAACTGATTTAATGGCAAAGCTAGATCGGGCATTATTCTTTGGTCATACTGTTGGCTGTCCTTGGTCTTTGGAAGAGTTGCAGTTACTCTCTAATCAAGGCGCTCAATACAAAGAAACAAGTGTACTCTTCCCTGAAACTCCTTTTTATGGGAACTTGCAGACAAAGCTTTCTAGTGATGTAATTCTGCTACTAAATCCTCTCAGTAAATCTACTTTAGTAGATCTTAAGCAACAAGTACCTCCCTCAACTTATTCTTTTGAGGAAGTTAAGCTGTTGTTAGCTGTTCTTAATGCACCTGAGAGTTGGCTAGAACAAATGCGAATTGATTTGCGTCTGACACACTATGAATTTACACAAAGAATTGAATGGGCGAATCAACAACTCTGTATTTATCGACTAGAACCCACTTACTCATACATCCAAGCATTACCCGTAGATTCAGCATTACCTCGAATTTCAGCTCAAACTTTTGCACCTTTTGAGAATGAAAACTTCTCTGCTCGGCGTATTCTTCGCAAGTTGTATAAATGTCTACAGCAAGCAGGTTATAACGAAGCTAATATCTGTAAATTGCTAGATATTAACTCGCAGCAACAAATTGAGCCGACATATCTCCACTACTACGATCGCTATCAACTCCCCCAATCCATATTGGCAGACCTGATTCGTCTGTTCTTGCTACGGGGTGCATTAACGCAAGCCAGATTGCAAGAAATCTTTGGGAATGAGGTATTCTCAACCCTATGTAGCTTGGGTATGTTAATTCAGCGTGGTGAAAATTGGGTGTCACGAGTCGATTTATTTGCTGTTGCTGGATTATATGTCGCTACGGATCATCGCTACATGATCCTGCCAGAAGATCGGATTGATGAAGATGTTGTGATGTACGTAGGTATGGATAGCATGGGGCTGGTTTACACAGCTCCTCAATATCCAGCCAATCGAGTTTTAGATCTCTGCTGTGGTAGCGGTATTCAAAGCTTAGTAGCAAGTCGTTACACAAAAGAAGCGATCGGAGTTGATATTAACCCACGAGCAATTCGCTTTGCCCGGTTTAATGCTCAACTAAATGGCATATCCAATACTCACTTCTATTTGGGCGATCTCTACGATGCTGCTTCTGGCTACTTTGATACGATTCTGGCAAATCCCCCCTTTGTTCCTAGTCCTAGTCAGGACTGTCGCTTCCGAGATGGCGGTGTAACTGGTGAAGAAATTCTCGCTCAAATCATTACTAAGAGTGCAAAACACCTTGCGGCTCATGGCAGGCTGTTTATTGTTTCGGATCTGGTGAATATCCAGCAGTATGAGTCTAAGCTGGAACAATGGTGGCAAGGAGGACCGGCTCATAAGTTAGTACTGAGTACAGCCGATCGCAATGACATTCTGTTTTCAGTTCCCCATTGCCATACAGCTTTTAATCAAACTTGGGAACAATACAACATTGAGTTAGACCAGTGGCTACAGAACTTTTATACCAGTGGTTTACGCACAGTTAACTTTGGTTACATCCTAATTTGTCAGGTTGATAGTACTTGTACAGGCTCTTATTACAGCCGCACAATCCACAATCCGAATCAACCAATTCATCAGGATGTACAAGAATATTTCCAGCAACGACAGTTACTAGAAGAACAGCAAATTAGCGATCGCTTTTTGGCTATGTCTCCTGATTTGCGATTCCGTCTAGAAACTAGCCCCACAACAGGAGAGCGCGAAATCGAGTTATTTTCTCTCAATAACCCCTATTTCACTACTTACCCGATCAGCGAACAAATGTATCGCCTATTGCAAGATATCAATCGCTCCCAACCTAAATGGGCAACCTATGCAACGGCAATTAATCAAGATTGGCTCTATGAATTGATTTACAAGGGTATCATTTACTTAACTGTTGAAGCTCCCAGTGTTAACCGGAATCGGCGATTGAACGATCCGCCTGCGACAGAAGGATTAAAAATTGAAGAATTAGAAACCAAAACAACTCCAACCTGCATCTCATCGTATTTACGGTAAATGGGAAGATATTGGCTGATTGTCTTTTTCTTACTTATGGCAAATTACATCAATTCTACATCAGCGACTTTGACTATCTAATGGGTATGTTTGTATTTTTGTGTTTATCTACTGCAATATAGAATTTTGACAATTTGATCCTGTTATTATTGATATTTGTAATTTTTACATTAGGTAATAGGTAATGGGTAGTAGCAAGTTAACTATTACCTATTTTTTATGCAAAAAAATCATACTTAATTGGCATATGTAGTATTGTTTGAAATTGCTGGAACAGCTTTATAGACTTTTCATGCAACATCTCTAAAATCTAGACTACAAAATTGGTATGAGTGATACATTTAATCGGCTTGCCCCGTTTATCCAAGAATATATTTATCATCACAACTGGACTGAATTACGCCCAGCCCAAATTGCAGCTTGTCAAGTTATTTTTGATACTAACGCTCACTTGCTAGTTGCTGCTGCAACGGCAGCGGGTAAAACAGAAGCGGCATTTTTGCCTGTTGTGACTCAATTATACGAAAACCCTTCGGCTACCATAGGTGCGCTATATATTGGGCCGATCAAAGCTTTAATTAACGATCAATTTGAGCGCCTCAACGGTTTGCTGAAAGCAGCAGATATTCCAGTTTGGCACTGGCATGGTGATGTTTCTCAAAGTCATAAAAATAAACTTTTAAAAAACCCTAAAGGCATTCTACAAATTACGCCAGAATCGTTAGAAAGCTTATTAGTTAACAAACATCATGACTTAATTCGCTTATTTGGTGATTTACGGTTTGTGGTGATTGACGAAATTCACGCCTTTATGGGTTCAGAACGCGGTTGTCAGATTATTTGTCAATTACAGCGTTTGGCTAACTTAACGCAAACACAACCTCGTCGCATTGGTTTGTCGGCAACACTTGGTGATTATTCAATGGCAGAAGAATGGTTACGTTCCGGGACTGAAAATTCAGTGGTTACTCCGCAAATTGAAGCTGGAAAACGCCAAATTAAACTTGCTGTAGAACATTTTTATCTCAATGATGAAGTTGATGAATTAGAAGTAACTGTATATGATAGATATCTTTTCAATCTTAGCAACTCTCGTAAGTGTCTGATCTTTGCTAATAATCGCACGCAAACGGAATCTGTAATTGCATCTTTGCGAAGAATAGCCACTGAACAAGCACTACCAGATATTTATCATGTACATCACGGCAGTATATCTGCTAGCTTGCGGCAAGTAGCTGAAAATGCTATGCGTGAACCCAATAATCCAGCAGTGACTGCTGCTACTCTAACTCTAGAATTAGGCATAGATATTGGTCATTTAGAAAGAGTTATTCAATTAGAATCTCCGCTTTCTGTAGCTAGTTTTTTACAGCGTTTAGGACGTACCGGAAGAAGAGGTGAAGCTGCTGATATGCGCTTTGTTTGTACGGAAACTCAACCCTCCCTAGATGCATCTTTACCAGAGCAAATTCCTTGGCAATTATTGCAGTGTATTGCGATTATTCAACTTTATTTAGAGAAACGATGGATTGAACCAATTAAGCCTGTAAAATATCCCTTGAGCTTGCTATATCACCAAACAATAAGTATTTTAGCAGCAACAGGCGAACTTTCACCTGCTGCCTTAGCGAAACAAGTTTTAAACCTGCCACCTTTTGCTGCTATTTCTCAGGAAGATTTTAAACTATTGCTACGTTATTTAATTGATATTGACCATATTCAAACAACAGAAACAGGTAAATTAATCATTGGATTAGCTGGAGAAAAAATAGTCAGAAAATTTCAGTTTTATGCTGTCTTTGCTGATAGTCAAGAATATGCGGTAAAGCAAGGTAAAACAGAAATTGGCAGTATATTAAAACCACCTCCTGTTGGCAATCAATTTGCCTTAGCAGGAAGAACTTGGGAAGTAGCAGAAATTGACTTTAAAAAAAGAGTGATTTCGGTTAATCCTGTAGAAGGTAAAGCTAGTATTTATTGGCGTGGGGGTGGAGGAATTATCCATACCAAAGTTTTGCAACGAATGCGGCAAGTTTTACTAGAAGATTTAGAATATAGTTACTTACAAACAAATGCTCTACAATGTTTACAAACAGTTCGTCACTTGGCAAGAAATGCTGGTTTAGATAAACAGAATATATTGCGAATAGAAAACGGTAAATGCTGTATATTTCCTTGGATGGGAACTTTAGCTTACCGCACATTAGAAAGATGGCTAAATTCCTGCTGTCGGGAATTTTTAGAAATTAAAAGTATTGGCGGTATGAATCCTTATTATCTGACACTAAAATTAGGCAAGAATAAATTTTCAGACTTGGTTCACCAAATTGCGGCATTGGCTGAAGAAAGAATTACGCCGGAATATTTAGTAAGTGAGTCCGAAGCGCCAGAATTGCAAAAGTATGATGAGTTTATTCCTTACCCACTATTACGAAAGGCTTTTATTAATGATTATTTAGATATTGAAGAATTACAGCAACAAGTGGCGCATTGGTAGGTTTAGAAAATTACCGTAGTCAGGACTTTAGCTCTGATTTTAAGAACTGAAGTCCTGACTACAATTAAAGAGGTAACTTGCCTTGTAGTAAATGAAATTTAGACTGAACGCATTGAGTACAATTGCAACCAGCGCGATCGCTAATTGCATGAGATGCTGGAGTTAAGTTTGGGACTACTAATTCGGAACTTGGTTGTGTAGATGCTACCATCGTGATTTGTGTAGTAGGTGCAGATTTTAAACTAAATGCCTGTGCTGGATTCGCTATGAACAGCATAGACGCAAGAAAGAGAGGAAAAGCAATTAAAATTCGTTTGAGTGTATTCATAGTTCACAAATAAAGACTGCTGGTGATACAGCATAGCCAATTTATTGGCTACGTTCAACCGCGATTACTGAGATAAATGACTGGTAAATTTCTTCATTAGTGCCCATTGTCACAGATTGTCTTCAAGTAAAGGTAGGGTTTTGGTTGCCCCAGAGATAAAATTTGCTATGACATAAAGGCTTAGTTTCATAAACTTAGACGTTTTAAGAGTCAAATTGAAAAGTCTGGTTCTAATATATACTAACGTTTGACGATAGTAGCGCGAAGCGATAAGATTATGATTGTCAGTTTCAAATCTGAAGAGACAAAGCTGATCTTTGAGGGCTTTACATCTTCTCAGTATTCACCGAATATCCAAAAAAATGCTTTACGAAAATTGCTGATTCTTGACGCGGCAACATCTATTAACGACTTGCGCGTTCTACCTGGTAATCGCTTAGAAAAGCTAGTTGGCGATCGAAAAGGACAGTATAGTATTCGGATTAACGAACAATGGCGAATCTGCTTCGTATGGACAGAGGAAAATAATGCTTTGGAAGTTGAAATAGTAGATTACCACTGACTAAAAAATCATGATGAATGACCGTCTCCCAATTATCCATCCTGGCGAAATTCTACTTGTAGAATTTTTGGAACCACTAAATATCACAGCTTATAGATTGAGCAAAGATATCGGTGTTTCTCAGACTCGTATTAGTGAGATTTTATCAGGAAAACGCAGTATTACAGCAGATACAGCTTTGCGGCTATCTCGCTATTTTGGTAACAGCGCTCAGTTTTGGTTGAATTTACAAACGCAATACGATCTACGCCAAGCTTTGGCAGAAAATGCAGAAATTTACAATCAAATTTCTCAACTTTCCTGTAATGATGTAGCTTAAGAGATACTTTAGAGGCTGTTAATTCAAACAATATCTAAATGCTAGGAAACATCCAAAAACTTGCGGTAAAACAGATATATTATTGGTGTTCTCTAATGAGCAGATAGTTTATTTTTTTGCTTTCCCTGATTGATACCAAAATTGTTAATCCGGCAAGACTTTTGACCAAATCAGTAATTCCCCTTGTTCACCACCTGCGGCCAGAAAATTACTTTGAGGATGCCAAGCAAGACAGGAAAATCCTGCTGATACACCTGTAAGAATTTGGCTGATTTCTTGGGCGTTATTCCACAAACATAGCCAGCCGTCAGCAGCGGCGGATGCAAGTAGGAAGCTTTGCGGTGCAAAAGCGATCGCAGATATTACATCAACATGATTAGTTAAAACTCGCGCTTCCCAACCTAAGGAATCATCTTCTAGCTTTTCCCAAACTACAATACCTTCAACGCTGGAGGATGCCAAAATCGGTGCGCCTAATTGAGTGGTAGCTTCTGACCATGCTAGTTGGCGAATTTTACCAGGAAAGCCGCGCATCACCCAAGGGTCGGGGTTTCCCCACTCCAAAACCGTAACACTGCGATCCATGTTGCCAGAAGCGAGATATTTGCCATCAGGAGACCAAGCCATAGCTACACTGACAGTAGACATGGATAAGATATATGGTTCTTCATCCCAGTCTTGAGTGTGCCAAATTTTGACTCCTTGATAACCGCTAATGGCTAAGTATTCTCCATCCCTGCGCCAGTCAATTCCTAACACCGATGAGTTATCGAAATTTAAGGTGACGACAATTTCATTGGTGTCTGCATCCCAAACTTGCACATAACGCCCCAAACTAAAAGCTAGTTGGTTACTTGTGTGACTCCAAGCTAGCTTATCAACCCATGCTGGGGCATTTTCTAAAGTGGCAATTAATTCATGACCTTGCCAAATTTTTACCTGTCCATCCTGTCCGCCAATGGCTAAAAATTTCCCATCTGGGGAGAAGGCGATGCAATCTGCTGATTTACCATTACTAGCTTGCAAGGTTGTTAAGTCGCCATGATTCCACAGTACTACTTCTCCAGCGGCAGACGTTGCTGCTAAGTTTGTACCATCAGGCGACCAAGCGATCGCAGTTACATAATCTGAAAGTAGTCCCGAAGAGTGTTCTTCAAATTCCTGGGCTTTGCTAGTTGTAAAGTTCATAGTGTGTTAAAAGTTCTTTGTGTCTTTGTGTCTCTGTGGTTAAAAAAGAGTTTTGAACCACAAAGTCACAGAGACACAAAGGAAAATGCAAAGTATTTTTGTTAGACCAGACAGGCTAGAAAATCTTGTTTTAGTTTGGCTTCATCAAGATTGCGACCAATGAATACTAGTTCGTTTTTAGGAGTTTCGTGGGATTTCCAAGGGCGATCGGGTCTGCCATCAAATATCATATGCACTCCTTGGAACACAAAGCGATTCTCTTCTCCTGCAATATTTAAAATGCCTTTCATACGGAAAATATCGGGCCCTTGGGTACGTAGTAACTCGGTCATCCAAGCATTTAATTTTTGTCCATCAATTGCGCCTTTTTCTACTAAAGCTACAGAATAGACAGTTTCATCATGTACGTGAGCATCTTCACCTAAAAAGTTAGGATCGATTTCCAAAGCGCGATCCAGATCAAAGGCTTTCACACCCAATAGGGCATCCATTGATAATTCAGAATTACGGGTACGGTAGATTTTAGCTAATGCATTCATCCCCCGAATCCGCTTTTCTAGTTCTTCTAATACATCTGGCGTTACTAAATCAGTTTTATTCAGTAAAATTACATCGGCAAAAGCAATTTGTTCTTGGGCTTCATCCGCATCCCAATGCTGCCAGATATGCTTGGCATCAACAACAGTTACTACTGCATCTAAAGACAGTTGATTTTGCATATCTTCATCAACAAAGAATGTTTGAATTACTGGTGCAGGATCGGCTAAACCAGTAGTTTCAATTACTAGATGGTCAAACTTATCGCGCCGCTTCATCAAATTGCCGATGATGCGAATCAAGTCGCCCCTGACTGTACAGCAGATACAGCCATTATTCATCTCAAAGATTTCTTCATCTGCATCGATAACTAATTGATTATCAATGCCCACTTCCCCAAATTCATTGACGATGACAGCGACTTTCTTACCGTGTTCGTAGGTGAGGATGTGATTTAGTAAGGTGGTTTTACCTGCACCGAGATAACCAGTCAAGACGGTTACAGGTACTGATTTGGATGTTTCGGCAGAGATCATAATCTCAAGGCAACTTTATTGATAATTATTGCCTGCCTATGATAACGCTTTTAAAAAAGGTAGTACGGCTTCTAGAACCTCTGCTGGGTATTCCTCATGCAGACCCAAAGAACCAGGAAGTATAACGCTGCTGACTCCTAGTAACGCCGCCATCGCTTCCATTTCTGCTTTTGATTTAGGCGGACTGGATTCGGCAATTATCACCATGAGTGGCACAGATAGCGATTGCGTTAATCCCAGAAAATCAGATTGCTCGTGTACCGCATCAATATTACCAGTCACAAAGGCAGCAGAAGCAAATCGCGCTCCTGGTTTTTGCGTTGTTTGCCACTTCTTTTCCATGAAACTGGGGGTAAGTCTCGCCTCATTTACAAAGACATGGCGGCGGTACATAAAATTTAAGAAAGATGGCAGGGTATTGAGTTTGTAGAGAAATTGACCAACAATAGGCGATCGCACTAATCCTCTCACCATACCTGCTACCTGGGGATTTGCCCCCATTGTCGGCAAAGGACCACGCCAAGTAGGAGCGACTAAGACAATTTTGGCGAAAGCAGCAGGCTGTTTTACAGCTAATTTCAACACATAACTAGCAGCATGACCAGCCGCTAAGACATTAATTGCTGTACTAAACACAGATTGCACAAAATCTGCTAAAAATTGCTCATATAGCTCTGGACGATAATCTAAACTGGGGCGAGAAGATTCACCAAAACCAGGCCAATCTACCGCTACAACTTGAAAGTGGGGAGCTAGTAACCTAGCAAGTTCGCCCATTTCTTCACGGCTGGAAACGCTGCTAAAAGCTGGTAGTAGCAATAAAGGTGAACCTTGACCAAGGGTTTCGTAAACCACCTTTAATGTTTGATTTTCCCAATTCCAGAGAAATTCTTGAACTACTCCACCAAATCCGACAGCATCATCAGTTGATAATAAATTGGTAGACATGAGTTTTTACTCGGCACTCACTACTACTGTTCTAATTTACATTCCAACGCCTTTTTTTGCATCGTTTTAAAAATGTTATAAAAGCCGTTGGCGCGGGAAGGGGTCAGGCTGACATTTAAACCAGTTGCTTGAATAAAATCTGGTGCGAGTTGGACAATTTCTGTGGGAGATAGACCGTTTAAACCTTCAATCAACAGAGCTACTAATCCCTTGGTTAACTGAGAATCAGAATCTCCTTGATATTTAACTTTGCCATCATCCAAGGTTGCGGTGACATAAACTTGGGAAACACAACCAGGGACTTTATTTTCTGCTACCTTGTCAGCTTCTGGGAACGCTGGGAGCTTCTGAGCGTACCAGATGAGTTGTTCGTAGCGTCGCTTTGGGTCGGAAGCGCGTTGAAAGCGCTGGACAATTTTAGCGAGAGCAGGTGGTAAAGAATCTGTAGAAGAGGACATAACAGAAGCTGCAAATAATCGGTCTCACCTTGAGTGTAAATTATCTAGAGAGCGATCGCGCTTGTCATGAGCATTTCCCAAGGCTTGTGTACTCCTAGATCTAGGACTAAGTATTGATAAATTTCTATTTTTCACTTTACCCAAGGAAATAATTGTATTAATTATAACTACGCCCAAATAAAGCAATGGGGCGATCGCTTTTCCGGTTGGCGCTGGGAGCGATCACTTTTAACTTTCTAGGGGAACATAGGATTAGGGGAATAGTGATAATGTTCCTCCTACGCCATGCCAGAATAATGGGATGGCAAAACCCGAAGATACAGTCAAACTAATAATTGGTAAAGAATTAAAGATCCGTTTCAAGTCCTTGTGCGTCCAGTCAGAAACGGATATGAGCAGTATTGCTAAAGAATTAATTGCAGCTTGGTGTGATGAGCAGGAGCAGAAACTAGCTGCTCAAAAAAATAAGTAAAACTTGTTACAAATTATCTGCCGCAGTGCGATCGCATTTTCGATAAACTTGGTGCTGTTAACCTGAAATCATAGCAAATTCAGCAAAGTAAGTAGTTAAACATAATTAATTACACAAAGTCATTGCGCTAAGCGAAGCCATGCCCGAAGGGCTTTATGCAGCGAAGCGAAATGTAGACGCGCAGCGGCTTCCCGCAGGGTAGCAATCCCAGCCCTTGTGATTGCTTCGCTACCCTACTCTTCGAGAACGGCTTTGCCGAACGGGAACGCTTTCAGCGAACGCTCGCAATGACTGTAATTAATTTTGCGTGGTTACTTACGTGGCTCGCTGTTGTAGCGGCGGCTGTGCAGTGGTAATATCTTGTACTTATACTTAAAATATTAGTGTAAATTATTACTTTGTCAAACAAGTCAAGTTCTCCGCACTGATTAAAATGGTAGAAGCGCTTGACAGTTATTGGCTAAGACTGAATCAGTATCCTTCGATTCTTTCCAGTTGAACAATGCGGTAAAGTGATTTGTAGTCAAAGCGATTGGAGAGAAGCAGCTGGGGAGGTAAACAATTCAAAATAAAGAAATAACTTTGACTATTGCCAGTTGACCCTTGACCTATTGATGCTGATCTCCAGCACAAATTCATGAATCAAGAGCGCGCACTGCAAAGTATTCTGCTGATTGATGATAATCCAGACGATCGCCTTTTAGCCATGCGGCAACTCAAACGAGAGTTTCCCCAAATTCAGGTTGAGGAAGTTGGCAATGCAGAGCAATTTGCTCAAGCACTCCAAGTAGATTGCTTTGATTTAGTGGTGACGGACTACGATCTGCTGTGGACAACTGGGCTGGATATTTTGCACGCAATTAAAGCCCACGATCCCAAACGACCGATCGTTATGTTTACCAACTCTGGCACTCAAGAGATTGCGGTAGCAGCGATGAAGGCTGGGTTAGATGATTATGTTGTCAAATCACCAAAACACTTTATCCGCTTGCCCCAAGTAGTGCGTATAGTTTGGCAAAATGCCCAAATTCGCAACCAAGCTGCGCAATTAGAACTTCAGCTTGAATCTTTGCTCGATCGACTGAATGTAGGAGTGTTTCGCGCTACCCCAGATAGAGAACTGCTAGAAGCTAACA
Organism: Nostoc sp. 106C; assembly: GCF_002154725.1. Lineage (GTDB taxonomy): Bacteria > Cyanobacteriota > Cyanobacteriia > Cyanobacteriales > Nostocaceae > Aulosira. Next base: position 47,057 of record NZ_MTAW01000209.1, read on the forward strand.
ATAGCTTTTTGGAATTGCTGGGTTTGGAAACATTAGAAGCAGCGCAAACATTTTTTCGACAGCAACCAGAGCTAAATGTCAAAAGAGGGACACCAGGCGAACAGTGGGAGTATCAAGCACTACTCCACTACCCTAATGGCAAGAAAGTCTGGGTTCGTGTCAGTGAAACTTTAATTGATATTAATGGCAGAACTCTAATTGATGGGTTGTTAAACAACATTACAGAAGCTAAACAAGCAGAAGCTGACATTCAAAAGCTAAATCAAACCCTAGAACGCCGGGTTCAAGAACGGACTTCTCAGCTAGAGGCGGCTAATAAAGAACTAGAGACTTTTGCTTATTCCATCTCTCACGATTTGCGAGCGCCTATTCGTCAGATCGGCAGTTTCATTACACTGCTCAAACAACATCTAGAATCAGCAATTGGTGATGAAACTGTTCTGCACTATGTTCAAGTTATGGAACAGCTAACCGCTCAAGCAGGAAAGATGATTGATGATTTACTAGAGTTTTCGCGGACTGGTAGAACGGAACTTCAGTACGTAACTGTTGACATGAATAGTTTGGTAAATCAGATAAAACAGCAGATAGAGTTGGAAAATCCCCAACGAATTATTACTTGGCAAATTGAGCCACTACCAGAAGTAAAAGGCGATCGCAACTTATTACGTCAAGTCTGGCAAAATTTGATCGAGAATGCGGTTAAGTATAGCAGCCGCCGCGATCGTTCAGAAATTGTGATCGGCGCTCAGGACGGTGAGCAAGAGATAATTTTCTTTGTGCGAGACAATGGCGTTGGCTTTAATATGCGATACCTCAATCGCCTCTTTGGCGTCTTTCAACGTCTTCATAGCGACCAAGAATTCAGTGGAATAGGCATTGGACTAGCTAATGTCCAGCGGATTATTCACCGTCATGGTGGCAGAGTTTGGGCAGAAGCAAAAATCGATGTCGGTGCAAATTTTTATTTTTCAGTTCCCAAATAACAATCTATTGCAATCTGCGTAGGAGTTGTGAAATTACTCATTAGACTTCTTGCAAAAATCCGAATAAGAATAAAAAAACCACAGATAAACGCAGATGAGCACCGATATTTATCTTTGTTTACACCGAAGTTCAGATGCCTGCGGTAAGTCGTGCGTCTACGGCGGTTCGCCTTTAGGCGTTCCCGAAGGGTAGCCGCCGCTCCGACTTCTCTGTGTGTTCATCTGTGGTTCGATCTTCAAAAAATCGACTTATGTAAGAGGTTTATTAAGTCAGGGAACAGCAAGGAAGGATTTACAAATGTTATTTGTTTTTTCACCAATGAAATAGGTTTGTTATGTCAGCCGTCGGTGGTCACTGGCAAAGATATGTTTAAAACGCCCACAATGAGTCGAGGCTTTAAACCAGATAAAAAACAACTGACATGCGTAGCACAGTAAAGATAAATAGCAAAAATTCACCCAAAAATCAGTAAATTTAAAAACTATTTCTAGCTAGAGATAGGGGATCGCTAGCACTTGAATACTATACGTAAGAGAGATTGTCTAAGAAATTTACATATGTTTAAATTGTGCTGATTATATGCACTTTTGACCATACTTGGCTCACGAATAAATTAGAAAAATAAAAATCATGTTGCATATTTTGCTGCTGGAAGATGCGCAATTTGATATCGAATTAATTCAGACAACACTAAAAAATGGTGGGATTGAGTGTGTATTAGTATGTGTCGAAACCCAAGAAGAATTTCTGGAAGCATTAAAAACTACCAATTTTGAATTAATTTTGGCAGATTATTCACTGCCGGCATTCGATGGGTTTTCTGCCTTAGAGATAGCTAAAGCGACTTGTCCTGATATCCCATTTATTTTGGTGTCTGGGGTAATTGGCGAAGAAAGCGCGATTGAGGCGCTGAAACAAGGAGCAACCGACTATATCCTCAAACAACGGTTGGGAAGATTGGTGCCATCTGTACAGCGAGCATTACAAGAAAGCCGAGAACGACGCGATCGCCAACGGGCAGAGCAAATATTGCGACAAACGGATGATATGCTACGAGCAGTCGTCAATGCTTCACCAATCGCAATTATTACGCTCCATGTCGATGGTCGAGTTATGACCTGGAATCCTGCGGCTCAGGAAATTTACGGCTGGGATGCCAAGGAAATAATTGACCGCCGATTACCTTTAGTTTCTGGGGATGAACAAGAGATTTTTGAGCGCAACTTTCAACGCGCATTGCACAATGAAACTGTAAATAACCTGGAAATCCAGCAGCATCATAAGAAGGGTGCTGTAGTGGATATTAGTCTTTCCCTCGCACCTGTGTATGATGCGCAAAATCAACCCTATGCTGTGGTGATGACTGCTGTAGATATCACCAAGCGCAAGCAAATTGAAGCAGAACGCATCAGTCTGCTCAAGCGAGAACAAACTGCTCGCGCCAATGCTGAAGCAGCTAGTCGGCTCAAAGATGAATTTTTGGCTGTCCTCTCCCACGAATTACGAACGCCACTTAATGCCATTCTGGGGTGGATTAAACTCCTGCGCAAAGGACACCTCGATCAAGCTACCGTCAATCGCGCACTAGAAGTTATCGATCGCAATACTACTTTCCAAGCGCAAATGATTGAAGAATTGCTGGATCTTTCTCGGATTATCCAAGGTAAGTTGAAATTAGAGATTCATCCAGTCAATTTAGTGTCTGTTGTGGAGGCGACTGCGGAAACTCTGCGTCCGGCGGCAGAAGCTAAGTCTGTGGAAGTGCAGCTTATCCTTGACCATAATTTAGGTATGATTGCAGGTAACGCCAATCGTCTACAACAAATCTGCTGGAACCTGCTTTCCAACGCTATTAAGTTCACTCCCAAAGGTGGACAGGTGATAGTGCGATCGCAAAAAGTGGACTCTTACGCTCAACTCCAGGTTGCTGATACAGGTATTGGCATCAGCGCTGATTTCTTACCTCACGTTTTTGAATATTTCCGTCAGGCTGATGCTTCCACGACTCGCTCAACTGGTGGATTAGGTTTAGGGTTAGCAGTCTCGCGTTATTTAGTCGAAATGCACGGTGGGACTCTGGAAGTTACCAGTCCAGGCGAAGGACAGGGAGCAACCTTTACTGTAATGCTACCGTTCAGATCTGCTCAAGCGCAAATAGAACAGACGCAAGCGCCACTTGATTTTACTTGTGAGCTTCGTGGGATTAAAGCGATCGTCGTAGACGATCAAACAGATTCTCGCGAGCTGATTGTTTTTGTATTAGAACAACAAGGTGCTGAGGTGATCAGTGCAGCTTCCGCTAGTGAAGCTTTAGAAAAACTCACACAATATAAACCAGATATCATAATTAGTGATATTAGTATGCCCAATGAAGATGGTTATACGTTGCTGCAAAAAGTGCGTACTCTGCTGCAACAACAAGGAGCTAATCTTCCCGCCTTAGCAATTACAGCACACGCCGGAGCAGAAGATCGGCAGCAGGCGATATCAGCAGGATTTCAACTACATCTAGCTAAACCAATAGATCCTTCAGAATTGCTGAAAGCGGTTCTTAGCCTCACTTTAAACGTCAGGTGATATACACCAGAAGTCAGAAGTAACATGTCATATCATGTCCGATTGAACACTTGTCATTGCGTACTCCTTCGGAGAACCCGTTCGCGTAGCGTCTCTGGCAGGAGAAGGGTACGAAGTGAAGCAATCGCAAAGGTGTTGAAATTGCTACTCTAGCTTTCGGGGAAAGAGTTCTCCTTTGGAGTACACTTCGCTTGCCATGACAAGTGTTCAGCCGGACATGATATAAAACAAGCTTGCTATCCATAGCATTCCTTGATCTCAGAGGGTGACAACCTACCTATAAAGGTTGCTGCATAAGGGATAGGGCATAGA
>NZ_MTAW01000136.1 GCF_002154725.1 Nostoc sp. 106C
AGCAATTGCAGTTAAATTTAATACGTTGGGTACTATAGTTTCCTCTTTCCCCCCTGGCTTGAACACCATCTATTACGGCATAAGCAAGGTCTAGCTCATTGTCAAACATCTTTCCTGCTAATTCGTCTTTTTTCAGGTGTTGCCATTCCAATTCAATTGGGTTCATTTGAGAACAATATTTAGGTAAAAAGAAAATGTATAAACCCTGTTTTTCCCACTTCGACCATAACTGTTGAACTTCTTGACATCGATGTATGGGGCCGTTATCTTGCACGATTACTTTAATACGTCCAGTTTTTGAAGCATCAAGAGCTTCTTGCTCCATCATTTGGATGTAAGATTTGCGATTGACACCGCCAATCACCAAACCATAAATAAAACTAATTAGGGGTTGGAAAAAAGCAATCATACTTAACCTTCGACCACGGCGTGAGCTTTGTTCCAGACGTTTTTGCTCACCTTTAAAATAATACGTATAACTTGGTTCACTCCATGCACAAAAACCTGATTCATCTAAATATTTCAAATCGATTTCTCCAGCGGCAGCAGCTAGTTCCAACATATCTAAGTCTGCTTGCTTGATTTGTTTGAGCTTTCTATCTTGCTTATTTTGATGACTCTTTCTTGTTCGTTTCCAAATGATCCCCTTTTTTTGAGTACCCGTCTTAATCGGTCAGGACTCAATTTAACACTGCGTTCGCTTTCTAACTTCTGGGCTAATTGAACACTATTATATGTGCGTGGTTCTTTTTTGAGGCTTTCTTCCAAAAATGCTATGTCCTCTTGTTTCCATTTTGGTTTACCCCCCCGACCAGGTAGTTCCCACAGTCCTTCCAGACCAACCTTCTCCCAGGAGTGCAACACTTGTCTTACTGTCTGTGGAGTCCAACTTACATGAGCCGCTATTTTTTCTACGTACCAGCCATGCGCGTTTAATCTGATTACTTCTGCTCGGTCTTTTACTTTCTGCGGCACGTCTGCTGTTTTTAAATTTAACAGGGTTCGGTCTTGCTCACGAGTTAGAAATACTCTTAAACGCGCACCCATCTTTTTGTTACCTCGGTAGATACATTCTCCGTATTTACTTATCTTCACATAGTTTGGTT
>NZ_MTAW01000194.1 GCF_002154725.1 Nostoc sp. 106C
ACCTAGTTGTTTCAATTTGCTCATAAATCTTGTAATTGTGACTCTATTAGCACAGCAGGCACTAGCAATATCTTCATGAGTTAACCGAGCACTTAGACGCGTTCCCTCTGGCACAGATTCACCGATTTCTTGTTTGAGAAATTCCAACAGATAATGCAAGCGCTCTTGTACCTGACGCTTTCCAGAAATCGCTAGCAAAGATTCTGTTTGCTGTAAGCGTTGATTTATTTTTGGTAAAAAGTTATGGCTGAGGCTAGGAGAAGCTGCTATTTCTGATACATGAATTGATACTAACTCTACCTCAGATAGGGCTATTGCCTGGTAAATCTTTAAACTCGTCATACTAGAGCCAAAGATCATTCCTGCTCCTGCCAAGCCTATCAGCACTTCTTCACCTGTTTCACAGAAAGTACTGAGTTTCACCCAACCCTGACAAACATGTAAAATTTGTAGCGGGTTGAGACAGATCTGGTCTCCTTTAGAATATTTGAATAAGCGCCGATCTCTGATAGTACTGCTGAGATTCTTTGTTTCTGGCAATTCGCTTTGCTGACGACTAGTAATATTACGTATTAACCACCGCAGAGAAATTACTTCACCCTGTTGATTACGGACGGCTGCTACTGTTAAAGCAGCATTAAAGATATCGCCATGACGTTGCTGCAAGCGTACTAACAATTCTGTGCCTATATCCGATTCAGATAATCTGTTAATTTCGCTACGAAGTTGCTGACGTTCTTCGATAGGAACAAAATTAGTAATTGGCTTGCCTACTAAAAATTGTTTGGAAATATTTAGTAATTTAGCTGCCATTTGGTTAGCTTCGTGTATCGTACCCGATGGATTAGTGACTAAATATCCATCTGGTGCGGAGTCGAATAAATCTTGATAGCGTATGCGTTCGGTTTCTAAAAAATTTTGGGTTCGGATTAGCTCTTCATTTTGCTGATATAGTTCCTCCACCGCCAACTGCAATGTTTTTGAACTGTGATGAAGTTCTTCAAAAGCTTGTGGCAGCATTTCTGATGGCACCCAAGGCAAGACAGTAGCTGTTTGATATAAATCAGCTAACCGCTTGTGTAAAACTTCTGTGCGTTG
>NZ_MTAW01000002.1 GCF_002154725.1 Nostoc sp. 106C
GGCTTTGTTGCATGAAAGAAAAAGAAGACACACAAATCCACAATTGGAATTAAAATTAGTTTTTGACTTTGTAAGAGTCAGGTTTGCCCAATTGAATCATGCGGTTAAGGGCGGCACACTGTAGAAATAGCTCGACAGCTTGATTGTCAAAAAAGCGTCGTCTCAACTTACCACCATTGATGGTTTTGAGGCGAAAGATGGCTGTTTCGGATAATGAACGGCGATGATATCCACTCTCTTGTTTCCATTGCTTACGCCCGACTTGGTTCACCCTTGGCAGATTTTCATCTCTGGGATGGGGCTGGGAATGAGGATGTGGTTGTTGCATTTTGGCGTTGCTACGTGGTGGAATTGCGGCTCTCGCCCCGCGTTGTGAAATGGTGTCGTAACAACCTTTTGTGTCATAGCCACCATCTCCAGATACTTGCTCTATCGGGTGTTCAATCTGCTCCAATAAGTCGGGCAGCACCTCACAATCGGCTAAATCATTAGTAGTGACTACCGCAGCCAAAATTTCTCCACTACCCTCATCAACTCCTAAATGCAACTTGCGCCACGTCCGTCTTTTAGCTACTCCATGTGTGCGGACTTTCCATTCGCCTTCACCATAAACTTTTACCCCAGTTGAATCCACCACAACATGAACAGCTTTCTCCTTTGGTATAACTGGCAGTTTTACTGACAACTTGGTTAAACGACGAGATAGGGTAGAGTGATCCGGGACTGCTAGCTCAATTCCCATGAGCATGAACAGCGATTCCAAAAATCCCTCTGCTTGCCGCCCAGGTAAATGAAATACCGATTGAATTGTCCCCATTGTAGCGTTCCCGCTTCGGGTTGCCGCAGGCATCGCCGTATCTGAATAATAATTAGATGCTCCCTTTCTCCCTGTTTTCTGTTGGTTGCGCCACTGCTCGATGACTTCTTCGTTTACCCACAAAGTTATACTGCCTCGTTGCTTGAGTGCCGCATCATAAGCGTTGCAATTTTTAACTTTGTACTGGGCTTTCGTCTTCATATGCAGGACTAGGCGGCGAGCGAACATCGGCGATAGGTAAAATTTACCATTTTGCCTATTCACGCAACAACGCC
>NZ_MTAW01000241.1 GCF_002154725.1 Nostoc sp. 106C
CTTCTTGTTGCTGATGAACACTCACACCTATGTAATAAACCTACACCTGTCAGGGGAGGTTCCCTCCGTTGTAACAACTGGCGTCGGGTTTCCCGGCTTAAAGCAACTGGCGTTGCGTGGTGAGGCAATGCGGTCTTGGGGGTTTCCCCCATGAGCAATTGCCGAAAGGGTTTCCCGATTTGAGCAAACTTTTCAAGACAGATTTTGGAGCCACTGCGTTGCGCGGGTTCCCAAGGCACTCCGTTGGGCGGCTCCGCCGACTTGTAGACACCCGGAGGGTGGCTTCCCGCAGGGTAGGAAGTGCCGCCGCGTTGTAGCAAGTGGCGTAATTGTGAAACATCTATTGGATAAGCATTTCAGATTTCCATCTGTCGCAATCATTTTTCAAATTGGTATTATTTAGTAGCTAAAGTGACCTTATTATCACTGCTGTAACGAGCTGGACATTTAAAAACTTCGATCGCTTCATCGTGAATTACTTTAAAACTGTGCCGTTTTCTGGTGGTTCAAACTTATAACCATAGCCCCGAACAGTTTTAATATATTCTGGCACATTGGTATCTACTTCCATCTTTTTGCGTAGCTGACCAATATGCACATCAACTACTCGTCCATCTCCGACATAGTCACAACCCCAAATTTTTTGGATGAGCTGGGGGCGGCTCCAAGCTTGACCCGGATGGCTGGCCAGAAAATGTAAAATATTAAATTCTAGGGCGGTTAATGATAGAGGTTTATCGTTAAGTGTCACCTCTCTTCCATCGGGGTTAATTGCTAGCTGATGAAAGACGAGGCGTTGTGTAGTTGAAGGATTGATCGTGCGGACGCGCCGCAATAGAGCTTGGATTCTAAGTTCTACTTCTGCTAAGCTAAAGGGTTTGGTTATAAAGTCATCAGCACCTGCGGCCAGAATCTTAATTTTATCGGCTTCGTCAGTGCGGCTAGTCAGTATCATCACTAACACATTAGTACGACGTTGCATTTCTTGGCAGAGGTTATAGCCAGTAGTATCTGGCAAATTCCAATCCAAAATCACTAACTCTGGATTAAATTGCTCGAATAAACTCAGCGCTGTCTTTCCGTCTGCCGCAGACTCTATATGATATTTTCTACTTAAAAAACGATATATAAGATTGCGGACGCCATAGTCGTCATCTACAACAAGAATTTTGGGATTAGTAGCAGGAACCATCACCATAAATCTCTAGCCTATTGTTTATGTGGCAATTCGCTATGCGCCTTGAGAACTTCTGTGTACGCTTTCGGACCTTTACCTTTGGGAGAGTATCTCCTTTACCTCGGCTGCTGATATATAAACCTCATGATTATTTTAAAGTCGCTGCTCACCAGACATAACTACTGTATGACTTAGCTTGACTTAATTTCTGAAGAAATTTCTGGAAGCTTTGACTGTTATAGTTTTTCCTAAAGCTATGAGCTTTTTATGGATTTGGTAATTTTATATTACTATCACGATTATCCTCGGTTATGTATTTTATATTTGAGTATTAAATACGACATTCTTCTAGGGTTACCTGGTAATTTGTAATTACTCATAAATTAAAAGTTTTATAACCTGATTTCTCTATTTCTCAAGGTCACAACCAAAATTACAAAACTAATATACTTATTAAAAACGTATCAAATTTTACTTAGCTTAACTATTGTATTTATCTCCTATTTGTGCATTAAAAAATTGAACATAGTCACTCTAAGTTTAAATAATAATAGGTAGGAATAGACAGTATTTCAGACTACAATTTTCAAAATAAGCTTAGGACTTACCAAATACTCTGGTATTACCTTCAAGCATCATTATCAGGATAAACCCCATCAGCTAACAAAACTTGGCGTCAGCATTAGTATAAGCTAAGGCTTCAGATGGTAGAAATTTGCCAACTTGTCAATGGTGAGCTAACGCAAGAAGGCAGTTCGACATATTCGTTTTCCTAAAATATCCAGCGGTAAAGTTGATTTCGTCAGGAATATAAAATTTTTGGACTTGTTATAACTGGATTTTCAATAATAAATAAATGAACTAGTCTATCCCAAGAGAGAGGTTAATAATCTTCATACCAGGGAAAGAGCAAATCAAACTATATTTTTCGATAAATTGCTGTTAATGTAATCAGCAAGAGATAATTATGGCTAACAATCTAGTAGATAATATCATTCCACAACAGCCGCCCATAGAACCCCAATCTGATGTTCATGTACTTAAAGCTCGTTTAGAGTGGGGCGAACCAGCTTTCACAATACTAGATGTGCGCGATCGCGATACCTATAATGAAGGACACATTATGGGTGCCATGTCGATGCCCACCGATGACTTGGTAAATCGAGCAACATCATCTTTGGATAAAAGCCGTGATATTTATATTTACGGTGCCAATGAAGATGAAAGTGGCCAAGCTGTACAATCTCTTCGTTCTGCTGGGTTTGAGCATGTATCTCAGCTAAAAGGTGGTCTTGCTGCATGGAAGGCTATTGGTGGACCAACAGAAGGGATTGTGGAAGCACTCACTCCTCCTGGTCCTGGTGACTATAATGTTGTCTCTCGGATGCAAGAACACACAGAAACTCAGAAAAAACAAGTATAAATTAAACTTTTTCAGGAGTCATTAGTCAGGAGTCATTAGTCATTAATCTTGAGGTTACAATTAATGACTGATGACTCTGTTTGAGCACAAATAATTAGTGTTCAAATAAATCCTTAAATTGCAATAAGTCTAAAGATACAATTGTTGGTAGAACTTGAAAACATTCTTGAGCAATTTGCCAACGCTCTTCTCTTTTTAGCATGGCAATCAGCTTCTGTTGCACGCTGAGTAAATAGCGAACATCGTTAGCAGCGTAACTTAGCTGTTCTACAGATAAATTATCGGCGTTACCCCAATCAGAACTTTGAGCACTTTTATCCAGCTCTACTTTTTCCAACTCTTGCACGACATCCTTCAATCCGTGACGATTTGTATAAGTACGAGCTAATTTACTAGCTATCTTGGTACAAAAAATAGGCTGAACGGTAATACCTAGGTTGTAGCGCAAGGTAGCAATGTCAAAACGCGCAAAGTGAAATACTTTCAAGACATTTACAGCTTCCAAAAGTTTTTTTAAGTTTGGTGCTTCGGTTTGGCCTTTGGCGATGCGGATTGCAGTTACTTCACCCTCTAGGTTGCACAGTTGCACGAGACAAAGGCGATCGCGCTGCGGTAACAATCCCATTGTTTCTGTATCAACAGCGATCGCCTCTGATTTTAAATACTGGGATAGGGCAACGTCACTAAGGTCGCGATCGCTTACCTGAAAATCTTGTAATGTCATGAATCACTCAAGAATAAATGCAGTATCCAACAGAAGAAGTTTCTATTAGACACTACATTATTATTGTGCAAAAAAATCAGAAATTCTAGCCATTTTTAATTGCGGAGAGTACAGATTTTTTGTCAAGGTACAAAATTTTTTGTAACTCTACCGCATATTGCATCCCAAGAATAACCGCTAAAAATCTAGTTTGTTTGCAAGAAAATTTGCGTCAGGTAGACTTCACCTTGTTTATTGGCAGCAACACCAATTCCTGTGAGGTTATACTTTCCTTTGATGTTTTTTAAATGACCGGGACTATTAAGCCAACCAGTAACAGCTTCTGATGCGGGATCGCTATATCCTTGGTTAAAAGCAACATTTTCTCCAGCACTGTTGTAGATAATTGGGAGAGCAGTTACTCGCTGTTTAAATCCCTGATGGCTAAATGGAACTTTACCATTAGCCATGTTTTGGCTATGAATTCTTGCCTGCCGAGTGATAGTTGCATTAATGCTCAACTTTGACAAACCTTTAGAAACACGATATCGATTAATTTTGTCAAAAACTGATTTTTCTAGAGCAGTAGTGTTAAAAGCAGTAGTTGATGCTGCAACCTGATTTGAAGGAATCGATAACGGTTTATTATGAGTAGGTTTGTTTGTGGAACTGTGACCTGGAACAGGCGCAGTTGTTAATCCGCTGGCAAGGACAAGCGTACTTAAAGCTATGCCAAAAGCAGTTTGTCGGAACATGGAAATTACTTAATGTATAGAGTTATAAGACTTTTACTCTACCGTATTCTTCTAAGAAGAAATACTAGGATACTATTAAGGGTTGATGAACTTAGAAAACTTTTGCAAATACTTTACAGTAAATATAAGTAATCACCTCCAAACTTAAATACTAGGATAGATTCGTTGTTCTCAAGATACGTTTGCTTGTCCTCCTAATATGAAAATTATTTGAATATTTAAAAAAGATAATGTAGTATCCCCTAGACAAATGTCACGGGCACTACATTTTCAATTAAAAAAATTGGCATACATAAATGTATATGCCAGCGATGTTACTAAGTATTTTTCTAATAACTTAATTTATTGATGATTTTAATTAACAAGTTATTGGTAATTTCCCTTATCCCTTTTGTCTTCCTCTCACAGGTGTAGTTTTTTCATTAAGAGTGTTCCAAACAATAAATGATCCAAAACCTGTCATTGCGAATGAAGCAAAGCGGAATG
>NZ_MTAW01000037.1 GCF_002154725.1 Nostoc sp. 106C
ATAATAGTCTGTCTTGTCCTTCTTTGCTTCCACAATATTAGACCTGAATCCTTACGATATTTTATTAAACCTGACACGGGAATTGTGTTTAATTTAGATGCCCTGGCGATTCTCCAAGCTCCCATGTGGGGCAATCATAATTAAAAGTTTCCAATAAATGGCAAATTAGGAATTGCAAACTATCAGATTATTAATAATAACAATTATTGAGGTTTTTAAAATGACATTATTGTATAACAATGGTCAAGAAAATAGTAATATTGTTACCGATTTAAAAAAATTAGAAAATCAGAATGGTAGCACTAATATAGCAAGTCTAGCTAGTGATGAATTATCTATATTAAATGCGATAGCTGAGGAATTTAAAAGTTGGCGGCAACAGTTGCAAAGTATTACTAGTCAGCTACGCCAAGCTCCAGATATTGATACTTTACTCAAAGTTACCGTAGCACAAATCAGGGAGAAAATGGCAGGCGATCGCGCCTTAATCTATCAGTTTACTAGCTCTGATGCTGGGACTGTTTTAGCAGAATCTAGAAGCTTAGGTTGGACACCGACTCTAGGCGAAAATCTTCCTGGCATTATTTTTGGCTTATATAACAGTTCAGATTATTTAGAACCTGTAGCTATTGATGATATCAATCAAATACAACTCACCCCTTATCAGAAACAACTACTAGAAAAATTTCAAGTTAAAGCTAGTCTGAGTCTACCGATTGTAGTGGAGGGTAAAGTTTGGGGCTTACTAGTAGTAAATAATTGTGTTTCAGCACGACATTGGCAAGAAGTAGAAATCACTCTACTTTCCCAAATTTCCACAGAACTTACATACAGACTACACAACTTTACAACCCAAACAGGGCTGCAACAGGAAACACTGGCGAAGAAATCGGTAGCCAAAGTTATCGAGAAAATTCTCCACATATCATCTGTCGAGAAAATATTTCAAACAACTACTCACGAAATCCGCCAACTCCTGAAATGCGATCGCGTCGGAGTATATCGCTTCAATCCCGATTGGAGTGGGCAGTTTGTGGCTGAGTCGGTGGGTAATAGTTGGGTAAAAATGGTAGGACCCGATTTTAAAATGGTCTGGGAAGATACCCACTTACAAGAAACCCAAGGAGGTCGTTATGCCAAGGGTGAAACCTTTGTAGTCAAGGACATTTATAAAGCAGGCCATGCTCAATGTCACATTGATATTTTAGAGCAGTTTGAAATGAAAGCTTACATAATTGCACCTATATTTTCTGGGGAACAATTATGGGGTTTGCTAGCAGCTTATCAAAATTCTGGATCTCGTGATTGGCAAACTTGGGAAGCTAACGTTTTGACTCAGATTGGTTCGCAATTTGGTGTAGCTATCTCACAAGCAGAATATCTAGAACAAGTACGTGCAAAAACTGAGCAACTAACTCAAATAGTTGAACAGGAAAAAACTTTAACTAAGATTGTCAACCGTATCCGCCAATCTTTAGATGCCGAAAGTGTTTTCAAAACAACCACTCAAGAAGTACGCCAATCTTTGCGATGCGATCGCGTTGGTGTTTATCGCTTTAATTCTGACTGGAGTGGCGAGTTTATCGCTGAGTCAGTGGGTCACAATTGGGTAAAACTGGTAGGGCCTGATATTAAAACTGTTTGGGAAGATACTCACTTGCAGGCGACTCAGGGAGGTAGGTATGCCAAAGGAGAAAACTTTGTCGTTAATGACATGTATCAAGTGGGTTTGACTTCTTGCCACATTGAAATTTTAGAGCAGTTTGAAGCTAAAGCTTTTGTGATAGTTCCTATCTTCTCTGGAGAAAAATTGTGGGGATTATTGGCAGCTTATCAAAACTCTGGAACTCGTGAGTGGCAAAGTTGGGAAGTAAACTTTTTAGCTCAAATTGGCTTGCAATTTAGTCTAGCTAAATCGCAGATAGAATATCTTGAACAGGTGCGGGTTAAATCAGAAAAACTAGCTCAGATAGCCGAACAAGAAAAAGCCTTCACCAAACTAGTCAACCGCATCCGCCAATGCTTGGACGTAGAGGAAATCTTCAAAACATCCACTCAAGAAATCAGGCAATTACTACGATGCGATCGCGTGGGTGTATTCCGCTTTAACCCTAACTGGAGTGGCGAATTTGTGGCTGAGTCAGTGGGTCACAATTGGGTAAAACTCGTAGGCCCGGATATCAAAACTGTTTGGGAAGATACCCACTTACAAGAAACTCAAGGAGGTCGTTATGCCAAAGGTGAAAACTTTGTTGTTCATGATATCTATCAGGTAGGTCATGCTCCTTGCCATATCGAGATTTTAGAGCAATTTGAAGTTAAAGCTTATGTTATAGTTCCAGTATTTTTTGGCGAAAAACTTTGGGGATTGCTGGCCGCTTATCAAAATTCCAGCACTCGTGATTGGGAAGAATCGCAAGTCAGCTTACTAGCCCGCATTGGCGATCAGTTAGGGTTAGCATTACAACAAACTGAGTATTTGCAACAAGCACAGGCACAGTCAGCACAATTAGCAGCAGCAGCCGCACGAGAAAAGGCAGCTAAGGAGTTACTGCAACAGCGATCTATTCAACTCTTAACAGCCCTGAGACCGGCCCTAAATGGTAACTTGACGGTACGTGCACCAATTACAGAAGATGAGCTAGGTACAATTGCTGACGCTTACAATAATACCCTGCAAGCACTTCGGCAAATTGTCATTCAGGTACAAGCCGCTGCCCAACAAGTTGTGCAAACTTCTGGTAGTAGTGAAGCATCACTAGCAGGACTCACCAACCTGGCAAAACAACAGTCCGAAGATATGACCGCAGCCTTAGACGAAATTCAACAGATGGTTGACTCTACACAAGCTGTGGTAGCTAATGCTGAGTTAGTGCGGGTAGCAGTAAAACAAGCCAACCAAACTGTAGAGTCTGGTGACAGTGCTATGAACCTAACTGTACAAGCTATTCAAGGAATCCGCGAAACTGTTGCGCAAACTAGTAAAAAGATTAAACGCCTTAGTGAATCTTCCCAAAAAATCTCAAAAGTGGTGAATTTAATTAGTAATTTTGCCACACAAACAAACGTACTAGCTCTCAACGCAGCCATTGAAGCCACCCGTGCGGGTGAATATGGCAAAGGTTTTGCAGTGGTAGCTGATGAAGTCCGTTCTTTATCTCGCCAGTCAGCAGCAGCTACCATTGAAATTGAGAAATTAGTCCAAGAGATTCAAGCAGAAACAGGCGAAGTAGCAGTAGCTATGGAAACAGGCATCCAACAGGTGGTAGAAGGTACAAATCTTGTGGGTGATGCCAGACAAAATTTGAACGAAATTGTGAGTGCAACTGCGGAAATTAGTCAGTTAATCCAGCGGATTACCGAAGCAACCCAAAAACAAATGGACCAGTCTGTTAAGGTAACTGCAAGTATGAAAGATGTAGCAGAAATTTCTCACAAAACTGTTCATGAATCTCATGAAATGGCTGTTGTCTTTCAAGAGTTATCAGGGATGGCAAAAGAACTATTAGCCACTGCAAGCAAGTTCAAGGTTAATTGATAAAGCATCGCGCCCTTTGAATTATTGAAGGGTGCAGCTTTTTAGAGATAAATAAGCGCTAAGAGGTTAAAGGTGAAGAATTCTCTACCTTACCTCTTATTGCCAATCCCTTATTCAAAGGTTGGGAAATTTTGTCCAATAGCTACCGCTCAAATTTATGTTAAATAAGCATCATAATCCGCAAAGATAAACCTCTAAATTGAAAATCCTAATTTAACATCAAAAATTATGACTACAGACATTGATATTCGCGAACAGGGTTATATTTATTTTCTGGCTGAAGCTCCAGAATTAATAGAAATTATAGAGCAAGAACTGTTTAGCTTATCAGAAGAATTTAGTACAGCTAAAGTACATAAGTTAATGCGGGCAACTCATACAATTAAAGGAGGAGCTGCTAATGTTGGGCTAGAAGTAATTCACACGATCGCCCATTCTCTAGAAGATGTCTTTAATGCTCTATATAACCCAAATGTTGTCATTGATGAACAATTACAAACTCTGATCCTACAAGCTTACGAATGCCTTAGTTTAGCACTAACCGCAGAACTAACAGGCAGTACTGTGAATGGTGAAGAAATCCTCCAACGAGCAGCTTCAACGTTTGCTCAGTTACAAGAAAAACTAGGTGATGCTTATGGTGCAGAGGCTCATATTCCTACTTCGGAAGAATTGGGATTCGATCTTGTTCAGTCTATCTTTGAAGTAGGAGTACAGCAACGCTTAGAAAGTATAGCTGATGCTCTCAATAGCACAATAGATCCGACAGAATTCGCCCAGTTGCTAAACTCTCAAGCCGAAGTATTTGTTGGGTTGGCAGAATCTTTGAATCTACCAGGATTCGGTGCGATCGCCCAAACAATTCTAGCTGCACTAAAAGCTAACCCCAAGCAGGCACATCAGATTGGGAAAGTTGCTCTCACCAATTTACAGCAGGCACAAGCATCTGTATTGGCAGGCGATCGCATTTCTGGTGGCGAACCTGATCCAGCTTTACACCATTTAACACAAATAGTAACAGATGAGTCAGAACCAACGACAAAACCATCTGTCACTACTGCTGCTTTGAGAAACGAAATCAAGGAATTATATAAATTTTTAACGACATTTGGTAACACTAAAAATCAGCCATTAAAACCAGCAAAGGCTAAGTTTTATATTAAAGTAATTCGCTACATTTTTGGCTGGTTCAATCACCAAATGGAAATTAGCAAAGAAAAACTCAATTTGGCTCTCCTTGTTGCTGCTGAAGGAGAAAATTCAGTCATTTATATTGAAAATTGGTTAAGTAAATATTTAGAGTTTGTACAAGATATAGAAGACAGCCAAAGCCTTTGTATATACCGTAAAGGTGTTATATATACAATTATTCTGGCTGTTGTTAAATTTCATTACACAAATGGCCAAGTAAATAAAGATGCTTCCGTCATCCCAACGCTGCAACAGCAAATTGGTAAATTAGCTAAAGAATATAAAAAATTTCCTGTTGTTACAGCCCAGGAGAAAAATTGGATTGATAATCCAAAATTTAAAAAACTGCTAGTTTTTAAAGAAAAAGCTATTCCAGAAACAGATCATCTATTAGAGACAATTTGGGGAGGAGAAGCTAATTTCAACCATATCCATGAGATTGTTGAAACTCAACCTGAAGAACAAAACGATGAATCATTAGCTTTCCAGGAGTTAGCAGGTATAGATATTGCTAATTCTACTATTCAAAACGAACGAGAAATCAAAGATAAATTACCTACCTCCGCTCAGAAAAATTCTCGACCCCTCTCGTTTGTACGAGTAGATACTGAGGGATTACAACGCCTTAATTACTTAGCAGGTGAGCTACTGATTAAGCAAAAACAGCGGATATTACAGGATGAACAATTTAAAGAAATAATTGAGCATTTATTTCAACGTATCGGTAAACAACAAATAATTTTAAATCAATTAGGTGATTTACCGTCCCAGATGCAAAATAATGCTTTACAACACAATCAAAATTTTGCATCTGTAAAATTTGATGATTTAGAAATGGATGCATATACAGAATTTCAGATGAAGTTGCACGAAGCAATGGAAGAGAATCTACAACTACAAGAAATCACCGAATCCCTAGATTTATTGCTAACTCAAGCTAATCAAATTAGTGATAAGAAACAGAGATTAACACTAAATATTATTGATAATTTAGTAGAAGCAAGGATGTCACCTTTAGGAAACATTCTGAATCGTTTCCCTCAAATGGTCAAAAAAATGGGAAATGTTTATGCCAAATTTGTAGATTTGAGACTAACAGGTACAGAAGTATTGGTAGACAAAGCGATCGCGGAAAAACTTTACGAACCTCTGTTGCATTTAGTGCGTAATGCATTTGATCATGGTATTGAAATGCCTCAAGTACGCCAATCTCTGGGTAAACCAGAACAAGCTTTAATCGAAATTCGTGCCTATAATCAGGGTAGCCAAACTATTATTGAAGTTCGGGATGATGGTCAGGGTTTGAATTTAGATAAAATTCGTAAAAGAGCAGTTGAGCTAAATCTTATATCAGCAGAAGAGCAAGTTAAAGGCGATGGTTATAACGCTACTGAATCAGAGCTTTTAGAACTGATGTTTTCACCTGGATTCACTACAGTCGAGCAGGTAAGCGAAATTTCTGGACGTGGTATGGGTTTAGATATTGTACGTTCTCAAATACAATCTCTAAATGGCTCTTTTTCAGTTAAATCATTGCCTAACCAAGGCACAACATTTGTACTAAAAATTCCTTTTTCTATGACTACCGACAAATTAATGTTAGTGCAAGCAGGTGGTGTTTTTTATGCTTTGCTCTTAGATAATGTCGAAAAAATATTAATTCCTTCAGAACAGCAAATTAAAGAATTTGAGGGTAAAAAAGTATTATATTATAACACTGCGGAAGATGAACGTATGGTCAGCTTACGTCCAATTTCTGAGTTAATGTATTATAGTGGATCATTTTTCAATAGTATTAATTTAAATAATCTATCAACTGCCTATGACGCAGGAATTACCAAGCATCCTGTCTTATTACTACGGCGTAATCAAGAAATTTTTGGTTTAGAAGTTGACCAAATTATCGGTGAACAAGAACTAGTAATTAGACCTTTGGGAAATGCGATCGCTCCACCAAAATATATTTATGGTTGCAGTAGTTTAGCTAGTGGTAATCTCATATTAGTTATCGATCCTACTCTGTTGCTAGACTCTTACGAGATGCAAGCAACATTGGAGAACACTGCACCATCAACAGCTTATTTAGCAAATACAAAAGCCTTCACTCTGCCGGGTTCAATTTCTAACTCTACGCCTCTACTAGCTCCTTCTCCTACCACAGAGACTACACAACTTCAGCTAAGTCAGTCTCTATCGCCAAATCAAAAGTCATCAAAAGTAATTTTAGTAGTAGATGATGCAATTAGTCTTCGCCAAACTCTTTCTCTGACTCTACAAAAATCTGGCTATCAAGTATTACAGGCACAAAACGGTGTAGAAGCTCTAGAGCAATTGCACCTGCATCCTGAAATTCAAGTGGTAATTTCCGATTTAGAAATGCCACGCATGAATGGCTTTGAATTTTTATCTAATGTCCGTCACAACCCAAGTCTTACTGAAATACCTATAGTAATTCTCACTTCTCGCAGTGCTGAAAAACATCGCCAGCTTGCTCAAGCTTTGGGTGCAACAGCTTACTTAACTAAGCCATATTTAGAGGATAAGTTACTCTCTATTATCGGAGATTTAATCAACAAGCGCAGCGATAAATCTAGTAATTTGGTTATGAGTAATTAGCTATTTCTTGTTTGGATAAGCCTACAAGCTCAAGCTTACGAAAGTAGCCTTTATTCGTGTACCCGTACCCTATCCTTTGGAAAAGCCTTACCAACAGGGTGACGGATACTTTGAAATTGATTAACGCTTAGGTGTAGCCTCGCCAAACTTAATTATCAAGGCGATCGCAATACTAACTAGCAAAATTAATGTCATACTCAAAGCTGAGCCAAACCCCCAATTTTGGGTAGCGCCTAGAAACTGGTTGTATACTAATCTTGCTGCCGTCATACTAGAGGCACCACCTAGTAATTCTGGATTCACAAAATCTCCTAATCCTGTAATGAATACCAGCATAGAACCGGCAGTAAGCCCTGGCAAGATTTGCGGTACTGTCACTTTCCAAAAAGTCTGTGTAGGATTTGCTCCTAAATCTGCTGCTGCTTCTAGTAACCGTATATCTAACTTTTCTAAAGAAGCATATAAAATTAAAACCATGTAGGGAAGTAAGCTATAACTCATAGCAATCACTACAGAAGGTGTCCTATTTAGCAATTCTAAAGGATGGAAATGTAAACTTTTTAATAAAGTATTTAACAAACCACTTGGACGCAGAATGGTAATCCAAGCGTACGAGCGAAGTAGTGAAGAAGTCCACAAAGGCAAAATAAAGCCTAATAATAATAAATTTCGCCAACGTTTTGGTGCTATTTGAGCAATCCAATAAGCAACGGGAAAACCAAGAATTAAACAAATAATTGTGGTACTGCTTGCTAAACCAAGTGAACGCAGAATTACTTGAATATAAAGTGGATCAAATATCCGCATATAATTTTGTAATCCATTTGGATTAACTAAATCTCCTGGTCGGATATCTGCTACTAAGCTCAACTCAAAAATTATTAATGTTGGCAGTACCAATAACAGTAGTAACCAAATACCAGATGGTGCCAGTAATATTAAAGGTTGGAGCCAATTTAAATTTGAATAATGCCATTTTTGTATTTTTGCAATATGACTTCGTGAATGAAATTGAGTTTCCGAATGTTGATTAGACATAATTTGATTTAGGCATTTAAATTTTAAAATATTTTAATTTTTTAACTGCTGGTTAATTGAGTCCAGTAGCGTTCATAAATCTCATCAAACTTTCCTAAAGGACTAATACGTTCACATTTTTCTATAATTGAATCTGGAGGAAATAAACTGATATTTTGCTGGAAATTGATTGGCAATTGCTCGAATCCCGAGAGATTAGGAGTTGCAATATTAAGACGTAGACTAATTTGAGCAGCTACTTCTGGCTGTAAAATAAAGTTAATCCAAGCATAGGCTCCATCTATATTTAGGGCTGTTTTAGGAATTACGATTGTATCAGTCCATAATGAAGAACCACTACGAGGAATTACATACTTCAATTTAGGGTTTTCTCTGCTGACTCGGATTGCATCTGCCGAATAACACATTGCCAATAATAAATCTCCAGCCAGAATTTGATTTTGCCAAGCTTCGGTGTCAAAGGCAGTGATTCCAGGTTTAAGTTCTTTCAATTTTTCATAAGCTTGTTTAATTTGAGTTTCGTCCTGTGAATTGTATGAGTAACCTAGCATCCGCAACACTGCACCCATAACCTCACGGACATCATTGAGCAAAGTCATCCGTTTTTTAAGTCGTTCCTGATTTTGCCAAAGATAATCCCAATCTTCTGGTGCATCTTTGAGGATTTCGGAATTATAAACTATACCTGTTGTGCCCCAATTAAAGGGAATACTGTAGCGGTTTTTGAGGTCATAAGTTGGATTTTGAAAACGTGGAAATAAATTCTCTAATCCGATTAAGCGCTCATGATTTATTTCTATGAGTAAATCTTTCTCCACCATCTTCTGCACCATATAGTCAGATGGATAGATAATGCTGTAATTACTACCACCTCCAGCTTGCAATTTAGCTAGCATGACATCATTGGAGTCATATACATCTGCCAGGACTTTCATCCCAGTTTGAGTACTAAAAGTTTTTAGTAATTGATTGTCTGTATATTGCGTCCAGGTATAGATATACAGTTGATCGCGTTGACCAGAAGTTTTAGTATTAGCTCTGACATCAGCCAACCTCCAGCCACACCCAGCTAATGACAAGCTAGAAAGTGCTGTTATTCCTTGTAAAAATTTTCGTCTGTTAGTCATTTGTCATTTGGTAGATTACCAATTGAGTTGAGATATGAGTTTAATTTTGGTGCTAGTTCATTAATGATTATTAGTATTGAATTATCTGTTCAGTAGTTAAAAGATTACGAGTGTAAGCTCGTCTTAGCCAATGTTGAGTTTCATTTAATGAGCCTCGCGCTATCTTAACAAAACGTTTATTTTCTTGATAATTACCTCTGCCAAAGCCTTCTGCTACATTTGCTCCTATGCTATCTGCGGAACGTACAATCTGTTTACCAATTGTATCCTTGGCAAAGAAATGCCATCCGTCAATTATTTTCCAAATGTCATCTGCTAATGGTTCTGATAATTGATAAATTTGTAACTCCTGGAAACGCTTAGTCGACATTTATTAGTTGCTAATAGTTTATATATTTTCCAGCAATTATGATTGATATTTATTTTTTGTCATTAGCTAAACACAAATGACAAATGACCAATGACAAAAGCCTATTGACTAATAGCCAAACAATCACTTTCTGTCCACCAAGCATAGATGGGTGTATCAGCATCTGGTAAGCTACCAAAGGTATTAGGTTGCAAAACATTAATGCTGATGCCGTTGATTAATTCCACAACATAATTGACGTGAGTCCCTAAATACATGATGTTGACAAGCCTTCCTTCAAAGCAGTTACTTGGCAAATTAGGCGGATAAAGCGAAAGTTGAATTTTTTCTGGGCGGACGCTGACTACTACTGGTTCGGTTGATTCAATAGGTGTATCTTCATTACGGTTAACGATAATTGTTAGTCCTGTTTTGGTTTGGATTTGGATGGTAGAGGCTTCTACAGCAACAATTTCACCGCTAAATAAATTAGTATCACCAATAAAATCAGCAACAAAAGCGGTACGGGGAAATTCGTAAATTTGGCTAGGAGTACCAACTTGCTCAATTTTGCCTTGATTGATCACGGCTATGCGATCGCTTAAGGATAGTGCCTCTTCTTGGTCGTGGGTCACC
Source organism: Nostoc sp. 106C (assembly GCF_002154725.1). Lineage (GTDB taxonomy): Bacteria > Cyanobacteriota > Cyanobacteriia > Cyanobacteriales > Nostocaceae > Aulosira. The sequence continues at coordinate 10,496 of NZ_MTAW01000037.1, forward strand.
ATGATAAAGGTCAACCCCAATTCTTTGTGTAAATTTAATAACTCGACCTGCATTTCCTTACGCAACTTTAAATCTAATGCCCCCAATGGTTCATCGAGTAACACGACGGAGGGACGGTTGACTAAAGCCCTAGCTAAAGCTACCCGTTGCTGTTGTCCACCAGAAAGTTGATTGGGAAAGCGCGATCGCAAACTTTCCATTTTCACCAGTTTTAAAGCTTCTTTGACTTTGCGATCGATTTCCGGTTTGCGAATTTTTTTTAACCGCAGTCCAAAGGCAATGTTATCCCACACATTCAAGTGATTAAACAGTGCATAGCTTTGAAATACTGTATTGACAGGTCGGCGATAAGGCGGGACATTGGTCATAGACTGACCCTGAATCAATACCTTACCAGCATCAGCTTGTTCAAACCCAGCAATCAAACGTAATATAGTTGTCTTGCCACAACCAGAAGGACCTAGGATACTAAAGAATTCTCCTTGTCTAACGTCCAAGTCTACTCCATTGACTGCTGGTTCTTGGTTAAAAAACTTGAACACGTTACGCAGCTCAATATCAAGCGGCTGCAAAGCCATCATCTCCTCCTGATTCTGCGTCACAGTTTGAGCCATAATCCTCAGTAAAATGCCATGAGCTTACGTGATTGTGCACATTCAGGTAGTCTATTAAGCAGCCTACCTATGCACTTTGGTTCATTGTATCCGTCAAAAACAATTGTTCGGGAAGATATTCTCGCAATTATTTGACGATTTATACTGAGTAGCGGTCTATAGGATCGTGTATACAAGTAATACTAAAATTTCGACATCTTTAATCTTTTTTTATGGCTTTATTACCATCAGCCCTACCAGGTAGCAAAAAAGACACGCGTACAGTTGGTCGTGGTTTCCAATCAATATTTTTAATTGGATTTACATTATTAATGACGGCTGGTATTGATGCTCGTCTAGCTTATTTACAAATTGTAGAAGGACCAAAACTGCGGCAAAGAGCAGAGTCCAACCGAATTCGGATGATTGCTAAACAACCAGAACGAGGCAATATTTTCGACCGCAATGGCAAACTTTTAGCCAGTACTCGCTATCCTCATTCTGTATATTTGTGGCCGATGGCTCACACTAAGCCTTCATGGCCAGTTGTCGCACCGCGCCTAGAGAAAATTCTCAACATTACCCAAGATGAGATGGAAAAGAAACTCAAACAGGCTGGTGCTAATTCTTCTTCACTCATCCGGATTGCACGCGACATCAGCGAGGCGCAAATCACGGCATTGAAAGAGTATGCCAACGAACTCCCGGAAGTAGAAATTAATACAGAAGCTGTTCGCTACTATCCCCACGGCGCAGTATTAGCTCATGTACTGGGCTATACCAGGGAATTAACTGCGGAACAGCTAAAAGACAGGAAGGAAGAAGGCTACAGGCTGGGAGATGTAATTGGTCAAATGGGGATTGAAAAAGCCTATGAGCAAATCCTCAGGGGGGAATGGGGCGGTCAGCAGGTAGAGGTAGATGGTGCTGGTCGTCCTATCCGGGTTTTAGGAGAAAAGCAGGCTAAAGCTGGTAATGATCTGCACTTAACAATAGATTTAAATTTGCAAAAAGCAGCAGACCAAGCTTTAGGGAAATTTCAAGGTGCAGTTGTGGCAATTGACCCGAATAATGGTGCTGTCTTAGCAATGGCCTCTCACCCCACATTTGATCCCAATATTTTCTCTAAACAAAAACTCTCTCAGAAAGATTGGGAAACTTTACAAGGTAAAGACCATCCCTTAGTCAATCGCTCTCTGAGTGCCTTTCCACCAGCTAGTACCTTCAAAATTATTACCGCGTCAGCTGGGTTGGAAACAGGTAAATTTTCGCCCGACAGTGTATTACAAACCTTCGGCTCCCTGACTGTGGGTGGAGTAACTTTTGGTGAATGGAACCACGCCGGATTTGGTCCTTTGGGCTTTCCCAGAGCGCTCGCTATGAGTAGTGATACCTTCTTTTATCAAGTAGGCAGAAAAGTTGGTGGCCCAGCTTTGATTGAATGGAGTCACAAATATGGGTTTGGTCAAAAAACTGGGATTGAGTTTGCCAACGAAGAATCAAAAGGTCTAGTTCCCGATGAGAATTGGAAGCAGAAAGCCTGGAAAATTCCTTGGACTGTAGGTGACACTATCAATATGTCAATTGGTCAAGGTGCTTTGCAGGTGACACCTCTGCAATCAGCAATTATGTTTTCTGTACCTGCTAATGGTGGATATCGAGTGAAGCCCCATTTGCTCAAAGACCATGAAGAAGCAAAAAGCTGGCGAGTCTCATTAAATATGAAGCCGACAACCATTAACGTTCTCCGGGACGGATTGCGGAAGGTGGTAAGTGAGGGTACAGGGAAACGCTTGGATGTGCCAACCATTGCCCCTGCATCAGGAAAAAGTGGTACTGCGGAAGCCGGTGGTGGTCGTCCAAATCACACTTGGTTTGGTGCTTATGCACCCAGCGATAAGCCAGAAATTGTTGTAGTGGGGTTTGGTGAAAACTCTGGCGATCATGGTGGTACTGTTTGTGGCCCAATGGCCTTACAAGTGCTGGAAGCTTATTTTCAGCATAAGTATCCAGGCAAGTACCAAAAACTAGAGTCTGAAGGTAAGAATCAGAATGGTGGTAGCACTGGAGACTAAATTCAGCATTCAGTATAAAGGCTGAAGTGCATAGGTCGTCGTTCATTCTTTATACTTTTGCCAGTGAAAGAGTATTTAATGCTGGGTAAAAGCTCAGCATCAATGGTATACAGATTATTTTAATTTTGCAGTAATCATTCGTCCTATGGCCTTATTGCAACCAACTCCACTTGGGAAAAAAAATACACGTACAGTTGGCAGAAGCTTTCAGCCTATATTTCTGATTATATTTACTCTATTGATGACAAGTGCCATAGGTGCGCGTTTGGCATACCTCCAAATTGTTGAAGGTTCAAATCACCGCAAGCGAGCCGAGTCCAACCGAATTAGAATGATCCCCAAACAACCAGAAAGGGGTAATATTTTTGACCGCAATGGCAAACTTTTAGCTAGTACTCGCTATCCTCGGTCTGTATATTTGTGGCCAATGGCTCATACCAAACCTGCCTGGCCAGTTGTGGGTGCGCGTCTCTCCAAAATTCTCGAAATTCCCCAAGCAGACATTGAAAAAAAACTTGAAGAGGCAGGTAGGAATTCTTCATCGCTGATCAGGATTGCGCGTGACCTAGATGAAGCCGAGATTACAGCATTAAAGGAGTATCATAACGAACTAACTGATGTAGAAATACATCTGGATGCTGTGCGTTATTATCCTCACGGAAAGCAACTGGCTCATGTACTGGGTTATATTCGTGAACTGACTGCTGAACAGTTAAAAGATAAGAAGCAAGATGGCTATCGTTTGGGAGATGTAATCGGTCAGATGGGGGTGGAAAAGGCTTATGAGAAGGCACTCAGAGGCGAGTGGGGGGGTCAACAGGTAGAAGTTGATGGTGCTGGACGACCACTACGGGTTTTGGGAGAAAAACAGGCAAAAGCTGGTAACGATTTGCACTTGACCATAGATTTGGATATGCAACGGACAGCGGAAAAAGCTTTGGGCGATCGCAACGGTGCGATCGTGGCAATTGATCCCAAGAATGGTGCTGTTTTAGCAATGGTGTCTCACCCCACCTTTGATCCCAATATTTTCTCTAAGCAGAAACTTTCGCAAAAAGATTGGGAAAGTGTACAAGGTGCAGAACATCCCTTAGTCAATCGCGCCCTTAGCGCCTTTCCACCTGCCAGTACCTTTAAAATTGTCACCACAACAGCTGGCTTGGAATCGGGTAAATTTTCTCCGAACACAGTGCTACAAACCTACGGTTCCTTGAATATTGGCGGTACTACTTTTGGTGAGTGGAACCACGCCGGATTTGGCCCTTTGGGTTTTGTCGGAGCATTACAGTGGAGTAGTGATACCTTCTTTTATCAAATTGGTCGGGGAGTCGGCGGTCCCACTTTAATTGAGTGGACTCGTAAGTATGGATTTGGGCAAAAAACTGGCTTTGAGTTTGCTTCCGAAGAAACAAAAGGTTTAGTTCCCGATCAGACATGGAAGCAGAAAGTGTGGAAGATGCCTTGGACTGTAGGCGACAGTATTAATATGTCAATAGGTCAAGGTGCTTTACAAACCACTCCCCTACAAGTCGCGATCATGTTTGCTGTGCCTGCTAATGGGGGTTATCGAGTCCAGCCGCATTTACTCAAAGATCATGAAGAGGCAAAAAATTGGCGTTCATCGTTAGATATGCAGCCAACAACTATTCAGATTCTGCGGGAAGGACTGCGGAAGGTGGTAGCAGAAGGTACAGGTAAAGCTTTGAATCAACCAACAGTTCCCCCTGTAGCTGGTAAGAGTGGCACAGCCGAAGCCTGGAAGCGTGGGGTGAAACAAAATCACGCTTGGTTTGGTGCTTATGCTCCAGCCGATAAGCCAGAGTTATTGATAGTAGCTTTTGCTGAACATTCCGGTGGTGGTGGTGGTAGTGTTGCTGCGCCAATAATTTTAGAAATTATGGAGGAATATTTCCAACGGAAGTATCCAGGTAAGTATCAAAAACCAGCAAAACCAAAAACTTAAGATTTGTAGTGGTTTTCAACTCATTCCCATAGAAATTGTGCATAGCCAAAGCTGTACCACAATATAAAGATGTATGATGATGGTCTGAGTTTGTAACAGATTGATAACAGTGCAGTCAGGAATGGATTATCGCGATGCTGGGGTTGATGTTGAGGCTGGTAGAGCCTTTGTAGATCAAATTCGCAATTTGGTTCACAGTACTTTTAGAAAAGAAGTACTTGGTGGGCTGGGTGGCTTTGGTGGTTGCTTCCAGCTTCCAGCAGGTTACCAGGAACCAGTATTAGTTTCTGGGACAGATGGTGTAGGTACAAAGCTAAAAATTGCTCAAATTCTCAACCACCATGACACTGTAGGTATTGATTTGGTAGCGATGTGTGTTAATGATGTGTTGACATCTGGGGCAGAACCATTGTTTTTCTTAGATTATTTGGCAACAGGTAAGCTGGAGAAAGAGCAATTAACCGAGGTCGTTGCGGGTATAGCCTCTGGGTGTAAGCAGGCTGGTTGTGCTTTGCTAGGAGGAGAAACAGCAGAAATGCCTGGTTTCTACCAAGTGGGTGAGTATGACTTGGCTGGATTTTCTGTGGGAATTGTGGAAAAAAGCCAGATGCTAGATGGTTCCCAAGTACAGTTAGGAGATGTAGCGATCGCTCTTGCAAGTTCTGGGATACACAGTAATGGCTTGAGTTTGGTGCGGAAGATTGTCAGCGATCGCGGATTCGCTTGGAGTGAACGCCCAGAATTATTAGGTGGCGAAACTATCGGTGAAACATTCCTCAAGCCTACGCAAATTTATGTCAAACCCGTGCTATCTGCACGTCAAGCTGGGATAGAAATTCATGGTATGGCGCACATCACAGGTGGTGGTTTGCCAGAAAATTTACCCAGATGCTTAGGAACAGGTCAAGCAATTCAAGTTGACCCCAATAGTTGGGCGATCCCCCCTGTATTTCAATGGTTGGCTGAAGCTGGAGGAGTAAGTGCCCAAGCAATGTACAACACCTTCAATATGGGTATTGGCTTTGTGCTGCTGGTTCCACCCCAGCACGTAGAACAGGCAATTACCTACTTTCAATCACAAGATATTCCAGCTTTTGTGATCGGTGAAGTAATTACTGGTTCTAATTCATTAGTGGGATTGCTTAAATAAATGAATAAATTAATACGAGTAAATAAAGGATATTAAAGATTTGTATTGAGGAGCGCTCTACTAAGCTTAATGATTAGTAGCTATATGCGATGAAGCTTGTGACTATCTGCAATGAGATTTTTGGCAGTATTTGTTACCTATTCTGATTATTCCCATCGAAAATACTCATGGCCGTCAGCGTTGAGATTTGCTAACGTAGTCTTAACATATTGAAAAATTTGCGGTCAAATTCGAGAAAACACCTACCAGCACTAGCTTAAAGTGTTGGTGGTTTCTTATCTGTAAATGTGTGGCGTGTTGGAATGTTTAGAACAACGTATTTTTATCTCAGAGGGGGTTATGGTTGTAAACTTTGCTCGGACTTGTGCTTCCACGGAAATTTTAAAGCAAGTATTTCAGAATATTGATGCCCAAAGTTGCCCAAGATTATTTAACTTTCATATGCACACTGTCCACTCTGATGGCAGATTGCAACCACAAGCCTTAATAGAACAAGCGATCACCATTGGGCTACAAGGGCTAGCAATCACCGACCATCATACTATTGGTGGCTATCAAGCGGCAAAAGCTTGGTTAGAAGACTGGAGGTGGAATAATCCAGGTGCAACCATTCCCCATCTATGGAGTGGTGTGGAAATTAATGCCAACCTTTTGGATATTGAAGTTCATATTTTGGCTTACTCTTTCCAGCCAGAACACACCAGCATGAAACCCTATTTGCAAAGAAAAGCTACTACAGGCAAAGAATATCAAGCAAAGAATGTAATTGCTGCTATTCATGAAGCAGGGGGATTAGCTGTACTAGCTCATCCAGCGCGTTATAAGCGATCGCATTTAGATTTGATTCCTGCGGCGGCTGACAATGGAATTGATGGCGTTGAAACTTTCTACGCTTACAACAATCCCAACCCTTGGAAACCTAGTGCTTTAGAATCACAACAAGTGCAACATTTAGCTGATGAATACGGTCTTTTCAATACCTGTGGCACTGATACCCACGGTTTAAGCCTACTCCAACGTTTATAATGATGCAGGCATATTTTCTTAACACTCCTGGTTCTTCCAGCCGGGGGTTAATATTATTTTGAATTTTAGATTTTCAAGGAATAAATTATCCCAACAAATTAATCATTTTTTTACCAATTATGATTAACGAAATTTATATTTGTTATACTCTCAAACAATAAAAACTTATCTTTTTCCCTTGCTTGAATAACTAATTAATCCTTCAAAGGCTTTTTTACTACTTTTTTAGCAAGCCCTAATTAGTGTGCCCAAGAAACCTATACCATTGAGATTAAGGTACTTCACCCACCTTACATATAATTAACAAGCTCACATCAGTGGGCTTTTTTTATTATGATATAAATTTTACATTCAAGAATACAATAGAACAGCAAAATATCTGACTGGGAGATTTTAATGATTGTTAATTGTTTTTGGAAGAAAATTACTATAGCCATTTTTATAGCTACATTTGCTTTTTCTTGTGAGCCAATTGCTAACAGAAGAATAGAGAAAACACAAGCTAAAGCCACTGAAGAGCAAAAGTCACAACAAAAGCTTGGCTATGGCGATTTAATTATTAAAGAGCAATCAGATTATCTGATGATTCCAGTTAATCTCCCAGAAGAAAGTCAAGATCAAGAAAGTAATTATAGTCTTTCGCGTTCCTCTGCCAAAGAATACAAACTATACAACTTTATTTTTTATCATAAGCAAGATGGGGCAACTCATGTTTTGTTAAATAAAAAAGCAATTATAAATTCCTTCGATTTCTTAGAGACAAAACTAGCAGGTAAGACACCTACAAGATTTTGGTTATATAAAATTCTTGAACAAGATACAAACGTAGATAAAAAAATCAACTTTGAAGATGCAATACTTGGCTATCTATCTGATTTGTCAGGTAAAAATCTTGTACAAGTTACCCCCAATAACACTCAAATCCTCAATTGGGTGATTGTTCCCAGTCAAAACGCCTTGTTTCTCAAAATTATTAAAGACTCTAACAATGACAAAAAATTTACCGAACTAGACAAGACAAATTTTGTAAGAGTCAATCTTGACAAACCTGCGATGGGAACAGAGATTATTAGTGAGTCTATTGAGCAAGAAATCAAGTCATATATTTTTAAATAAAAATTACAGCGAATTTCTGTCCATAATTACCCACTGAAATGTAGTGTGGGAATTGCCCACAAAGTAAAAATTAAAATTTGAGCGAATGTTGAGCAGGAAGTTTTCTAAGGCTAAGTGTTTCCTACGCCATTCAGGGAATCATTGGCAAAATCACGGTTAAATTGTTTTTATAAATATTTATATAATCAACCATTAATTCAGGCTGATTTAGAAAATGCCATAAATCTGTAAATGCATATCATTCAGCTAATAAAAATTTTATTTTAATATTTTAGAGTACTTTTAAAATTCAACTTCATCTAATTCTGAGGATGTTATTTCAGTAAAAATTTCTGTATTAATATCAAAGTCGATCATAGTTTCGGCTTCTCCATAACTTACGGACACAACCAATAGATATTGAGGTAAGTTACTTTCTTGCAAGTAAGATAAATCTTGATTTTGATAACCTTTCAGATTCCGGATTAATTCCTGGTTAAAATCTAAATCTAGTCCGCGAAAATATCTAAATAATATTTGATAAGCTAAGGGAACAGAAAATTTATATATATTATTTCCATCTATTGGAACTTTATAATTTTTATCTTTATCTATATAATATGGATCTCTTTCTCTAATAATTGATTCTACTATATTTATAGGTACAACTACTGCATGGTTGTGTTTAGTTGTTGTAGGAAAAAATGAATAGTCATGAAACTTCTTAATAGGCTTATTATCATACATTAATAACATAGGATATTGAATTCTACTACTGATTTTATTCAATTGTTTACCTTTAATTTCTTCAAAACTTCTTTTATTTTTATGTATCTTTTTGGCTTCAAGAGAAGTCGCTCCTTCAAAAGAATGGCTCCCAGAATATGTTATTTTTACAATAAAGCCTATATCACCAAATTGAGTTTCTGTATTTCCAATAAATTTATATGCTGCTGAGTTAATAGTGATAGGTAGAGAAGATAAACCGTTAATTTGAATATTACGAAATAGCTTTCTATATTCAAATAAGATTTTCCTGGTAATGTAATCTTCGTCCCAATCTGAAGGGTAACTATCTAATATTTGTTGGCGAAAAATCTTTTCCAACTCACTGTATAATGTCATAAGCGACATTTGTAAAATATTCATATTTAGTAAAAGCTAAATATATAAATTAACCATCCAATAGTCTGGAGCAAAGCACTTTCAGCTTTACACTGCAACTGTTTATTACTGGTGTGGTAGAGAGGCGATGTCTACCATTGACTATCACCAAGTTGGATCGCTAAACAGATTGATCGTTAATTGTTCGCGTCCTGGTGGTATGGCTGTGATACAAGCACGGATAGTATCTCCATCCTCTAATTCCACAGTACAAGCGTGACAAGTCCCCATCAGACAGCCAGTGGGGATAAATATCCCCGCCCGATCTGCTACATCTAAGAGGGCTTCTCCCACTTCAGCATTGACTGTGACATCATCTGGTAAAAACTGGACGCGAACACTCATGAAACACCAACCTCCCTAGGACAAAAAGGGCGTTAAGTCTAAATGATTTTCAATTTCCGTGGCTAGGGAATCCAAAGTCTGCTCTCGCTGTTCTCGGTAATTAGCAACACCTGTAGGCAGGGATTTTAAACCCCGTTGTTGACGCAGGCGATTTAACCAAGCGCGTCTCCAAGGACCATTGTCAAAGATTCCGTGGAGATAAGTACCCCAAACTGATTGACAACTATCTACCATCCCTAAATTAACATCATCAAATAGAGGTTGGAAGGCTTGGCTATCTGCTTGCTGTTCGATGCGCGATCGCCCTTGATGGATTTCAAACCCATATACTGGTAAACCCATTTGCGGGAAATTTGAGCTAACTTGGCGCTGACGGGCAATTTTCTGTCCAGTAATTACAGTTCTGATGGGTAATAAATTTAGCCCTTGATATCTCCCAGCTTGTCCCTCTATCCCCTCTGGATCGGCTATCATCTGACCCAGCATTTGATAGCCACCGCAGATGCCTAAAACAGTTCCACCAGAAGCTGCATAGTTTTGTATTGCTTCTGCCATACCGCTCTTTTGTAGCATTATCAAATCAGCAATTGTCGTCTTTGTGCCTGGGATAATTACTGCATCTGGATGACCTAATTCTTGCTTGGGGCTTAAATATCTCACCGAGACTGTGGGTTCTGATTCCAATGGATCGAAGTCAGTAAAGTTAGCAATTCTTGGTAAGCGGAGAACTGCAATATCTAAGTCAGCATGGCTTTTATGTGATTTCCTCTCCAACAGGTCGAGGGAATCTTCTGCCGGAAACATATGTTCCAAGTAGGGAATAACACCGATCACAGGGATACCAGTCCGTGCTTCTAACCATTTTATTCCTGGCTCTAAGATTGATCGCTGTCCGCGGAACTTGTTAATTACAACACCCTTAATTAAATCCCGTTCTTCCTGGTCTAATAACTCTAGAGTGCCAATTACATGGGCAAAAGCACCACCCCGGTCAATATCAACTACGAGTATAGTAGGTGCATTTAAATATTTTGCTACCCGCATATTGGTTAAATCGCGGTGCTTGAGGTTAATTTCCGCAGGGCTACCGGCACCTTCGCAAACCAGCAAGTCAAATTCTGTACCTAAATGCTGTAGGGATTCTTCAATTGTCCGCCAACCTAGTTCAAAGTACTGCTCGTAGTAATCTACCGCACTGACTTTACCCACAGGCCTGCCTTTAAGAATTACTTGGGAAGTCATATCACCTTGGGGCTTCAGTAAAATTGGGTTCATTTCTACCCAAGGCACAACTCCTGCCGCCCAAGCTTGTACTGCTTGGGCGTAGCCAATCTCTCCACCACTAGCGGTTACATAAGCATTTAAAGCCATATTTTGACCTTTAAAGGGAGCCACTCGCCAGCCACGCCGCGACAGAATGCGACAAATAGCTGTAGTTATCAGTGATTTCCCTGCGTGGGATGTTGTCCCCACAACCATAATTGATTTCATAATGACTATCAGTTTTTCAATATAAGGGGTGGAATTTCAGGGGTGAACGGTAATTTGGTAATCTACTCGTCAATATTTAACAAGCTAGGAAGCTGATAGAAGCATTGAAGGTAGGGCATTCAGTCCCTAATCCTAGAGGGTGCCTAAGTGCTTCCTATATCTTATATACACCGTACAATCACCGGACAAACTTAGTCAGAGGCTGATGTAAAGGCCTTATAAAGGGGGTCGATGCTTGCGTATATATTGTTCCCTTTTAGTTCTTTATCCTAACTCTTTGGTTTTCTACTCTAAAAAGGCAATCTCAACCACCGAGTCATAGCATTTTGTACGCGATCGCGCCATGAGGGCTGACGCCAATTTTTACTTTGGTATTTTTCTGCTAACTGTTGACCTAAGGGAGTGAGACGAAAACCATCCGTAATTCCTTGTCCATCAACTTCGCGTCGCAGTACACCCACTTCAATCAACCAATCCAAGGCGTTATCACAAGCTAATTCTGATAAAGAACGTTTAGTGTAGCCATGCTTGATACCGCTATCCTGAGCGATCGCATTCAATGACACACTTTGGTGATGCATCGCTACTAATAAAGCCGCATTGAAGGGAGAACAAATAAGTGATCGCTCAGCTCGTTCTACAGTACTTTGAGGATAGGAAAACGTTTTTGGGTTTTGGGAATCAACAGCAGGCATTTTAGATATCTCGATATTTTTAGCTCGATATAGCTTGACTGAACTAATATAGCTGTTTTACAGCACCAGCTATCTCAGCTATTCCAAATTAACTAACTCACAAAACCTGTTAGCAGGTAATGCTTGTCCAAGTCTTCAACAGGAGAAAACTCTCATTGGTCATTTGTCCTTAAATGGATCACAGGCTACAAAACAGTATTTCACTTTAAATTTTTAAAATACTCAGTATTGTTGCGCATCAGGAATCTTATGTAGTAACGAGTGTAATTGTGAATTGTTGAGTTACTCTGTGCCCACTAGTGAACACCTAACTACGAACGACCTATTAAGAATTCTTAAAAGCTATGAAATTTTGATAAAATTAAGTGGAATCAAGCAACAAAGTAACCATTATTCGTACTTAACCAAGCTCCAAATATGACAGTATTAAAAATTATCTTGGTACTGAATTATACTTTGCGAGTAATGGTAAAAGTCAAACAAGGTTACTTGAAAATAACTTGACTCTGGCACTAAACCTGAAGATTGAGAAAACACTAAACTTATGCCTCTAGCAGTTGGTACGGACGCACCTAAATTTACCGCTAAAGACACCAACGGCAACACCGTGTCTTTATCAGATTTTGCAGGTAAGACAGTGGTTTTGTATTTCTACCCCAAAGACGATACTCCAGGATGTACCAAACAAGCCTGTAGTTTCCGGGATGCTCAACCCGATTATCAAGGTAAAGATGTTGTAGTACTAGGAGTGAGTGCAGATGATGAAGCTTCCCATCAAGCATTCACCGCTAAATATAATCTGAATTTTCCTTTATTGGCTGACACTGACAAAAGCCTGATCAAAGCCTACGATGTTGATGGTGGCGGTTATGCCAAGCGCGTCACCTATGTAATTGACCCCAATGGCAAAATCATTCATGTTGATTCAACTGTCAATACTGCTACCCACGCCAGTGATGTTCTAACTGCTTTGGGTATATAGTAGATTTCACGCGATCGTTAATAATTACTTTTTTACCTTTGCTTCCACTAAAAACGGTGGAAGCAAGGTGTATTTAGAGAAGTTTGCGATCCCTTTAGTTTTTTGCTGGTATTGTCTGCTGTGCAGGGGTATTTTCTGGAAGCCTGATGATTGGCAAAGCTTGAGGTGTAGTTCCTAGCTTGCCACCATTTTGAATTGCCTGTTGTTGCCTTTTTTTAAATTCAAGGGTTGCTTCGTCTAATTGTTGGTTCTGTTGCGCAGGGTTCCAGTTAAGAGTCCCAAAATTAGCTCGATGAATCAAATCAAACATATTGAAATCTGAGTTGCCGCCACGGGAGAATGGATCGGCATTATTATTTTGGTTGGTATCTGCGCCAGGAAATGAATCCACGGTACTGAGTTGAGCCAAACTAGGTTGAGCCATCAGTAAGGAAGCGCAGCCAATTCCAGCTACGGTAGCAAATACAAGTTTGCCAAGGGGTAATAACGGTTTTTTCATGGGATTTTCCCCTCAATTTTTTTACAAGGAAATCATGCTTATATCTTAAGCAAGAGTTCGCCGAAGTTGGGGTTGAATACTTAACAAGGCGACCAAAGCAAAGCCAAGTAACACCAGTAATGCTTCCCCAAAAGTAACAGCACCCCAAGGAGCTTGCATTACTACACTACCTAAGCTCCAATTACCGTGGAGATAAAGATAGCGAATTGGTTCAATGGCGTAACTGAGAGGATTGAGAGTCGCAACAACCTGCAACCACTTCGGCATAAAAGATAAAGGTGCCAAAGCAGTACTAGCAAATAATAGTGGTAGGTTAGTGACAAAGATTACTGCAATCAGTTCAATGTGTCCGGGGAGAGCAAAAGCCAAGCCAAGGGATATAGCTGTTACCCCCAAAGCTAGTAAAAAGACAATTAAAGCGATCGCACCTAAACCAGCTACATCAGGTAAACCCGCACCTAAAAATGCGGCGGCGGCGACAATTACCGCTGCTTGCAGCAAACTTTGACTGATGATAAAGATTGCTGATGCAAAGACAATTGAAAATCGTGATGCTAAAGGCGCTACCAGTAATCGATTCAAAAAGCCAAACTCACGGTCAAACATCACTGGTAAACCAGCATTCAGCGCCCCAGCAAATGCGGTAAAAACAATCACACCAGCAGCTAAGAATTGACCGTAATTTGTTGTGCTGCCAAAAATGCCTTTGGGAGCATTTTGGAACAAAGCACCAAACAACACCAGCCACATCACAGGTTGAACAATTCCCGCTAATAGAGTTGAAGGACGGCGTTGCAACTGAATAAACAAGCGACGAGTTAAGGCCAAAGTCTCTTGTACTAATTCACCAAAAAAATTAGGAGTAGCAGTAGCGTAACCTTGCGGTGATGTTGCTGGCTGCCAATTTATATCAGATTTAGGAGTAAAGCTCATATTTGTCAGTTGTCATTTGTAATTTGTCATTTCTGTGCGTGCCCGCGTCCCTAAGTCACCGCGTCTTCCTCATCCCCAGCCCTTACCTCATATTCTGCTTTTTCTCAGCTTTCAGATCGCGATTGGTTACTGCTGCGAGTTCCGCATCCATCAAAGTGCGTCCTGTAGCGGCGAGGTAAACGTCATCTAAGCTGGGGCGAGATTGGGCAATACCAAAAATCGGCAAGCCAGCAGTATTCAAGGTTTGTTGGATGGTAATCAGCGCGTCATTCTGCGGTGTCACTACCAAGTTAAGGGAATTACCTTGAGCGCTGTTAACGATCACTTCCTGCACTAATGGCAAAGTTTGCAAGAGGTGTTTGGCTTTTTCCGCTTCCTCTATGGGGGAGAACTCGCGGATTCGCAAAGTAATGCGATCGCCTCCTACTTGATCCTTCAATTGTGAAGGTGTCCCAGCGGCTATCACAACGCCGCGATCGATAATAGCCACGCGATCGGCTAAGGCATCAATCTCTTCTAAATAATGGCTGGTAATTACTACCGTCGTTCCAGAGGCGCGTAACTTCCGCAGGAAGTCCCACACAACAAAGCGGCTTTCTATATCAAGTCCTACAGTTGGCTCATCCAACACCAAAACATCCGGTGCATGAAGCAATCCAGCCGCTAAATCAAGGCGCTTGCGTAAACCGCCAGAATAAGTTCCGCTTTTTTTATTAGCGTATTCTTGCAAACCAAGTAAATCTAACACCGTCTCAATTCGCTGTTTCCCTACCGCGCCGGGGAGGTGATAAAGCGCCGCTTGTAGTTGTAGCAATTCTCTACCAGTCAGCACCTTATCTAAAGCGACTTCTTGAGCCACATAACCAAGCTTTTGTCTTGCCACTCTGGGGTTATCTAATACCGAGATTCCAGATACTTCGATTTTGCCAGCATCCGGTGTGGTGAGTGTACACAAAGCACGCAGAGTAGTAGTTTTGCCAGCGCCATTGGGGCCAAGTAAGCCAAAGATTTCTCCCGGTTCTACCGCAAAGGAGACATCTTTGACGGCTTCAACCGTGCCATAGCGCTTTTGCAGATTTTGAATTAAAACGGCGGGAGCCATGACAGCTAATCCCCAACGATACAAATCTCAACAAAGTCTATCTCTATTGTAGTTGAGTAGTGTTAGGTGAGGCGATCGCGTCGATACAGCTGCTTAATCTTATTGATTGGTTTGAGGTGGGGAAATATTCGCCAGATAATTCACCACATCGCTTTGGCTAGTAAAATCTAACAGCGCCTCAGCTAAATCCTCTAGCTGAGTGATAGATAAAGCACGAATCTGCTGTTCTGTATCCAGATCAATTGTCCCAAAGCGACGTGTCAAAAGACGGAGAATCAGTTCTAGCGCCTCCTGTTTCTTGCCTAGTTGTTCTCCCTGTTGCAAGCCTTGTTGCAATCCTTTTTGCAAAATATCTTGATAAATCACAGACTCTTGCATAATTTCCTCTCTAAAAAGTTGTCTAATCAAATTCTTTTCAAACCGCAAACCAGCTAGAACCTGTACGCAAGCTGATATATTTTGTTTTTCGTCTGTTACCTCAATCATATCGACAGCAGCAGCGACTTGTTCGAGTAAGTCTTCGGGTGAGTCGGTTCTAGCCAATGTCGCCAGTGGTAAGAGTGCGGGGTTAGCTAGTAACGGTGTTGGATCTTCTTCCCATAAGCGAATCACTCGATATTCGTGTCTGGTTTTCTTATCTACATATTGAGTATTAAAAACAATTTCGGAGGATGTAGGTTGGAGAAAAATCAATACCTGCTCAATATCGCACCAGTATTGGCGTTTCAATCTGGTGTAGTAATCAAGCATCCGAAAGTCGAGTGGTGGTGTGGATGCTGGTGAAGTTTGAAACTCTAAATGCAGGATTTGGCTGGAGATTTGCAGAAAAGTCACTGAATCAGCGCGAATTGGTTCCAGATTCAGTTCGGTTTTAAGTACTTGGATATCTGAAGTTTCAGATGCAAGTAACCATTTAGCAAAATCGGCTGGGTAGTTTTCTGCAAGGTATTTGCAGGTGTTATCGTAACTCAAGGGCGATCGCTTACTAAGTAACTTTATTAATATTAATGAGCAAGGGTAGCTGATTTGACTATTTGAATGGAGAGCGATCGCTACTTTTTTAGAAGCGTTGATTATAAATCTCTAAGCTTGACTCATCCTGCCTTTACAGAGGCCGCAGCCAAAGTAACACATCATCAATTGATTGGCTGGGTGTAAAAAATTTTAACGGAATATTTTCTCTAATTTGATTGCTGATGACACAAATAGATCCATCAAATTTCCTGAGGTCATTAAGAAAGCGATCGCTCAATCAAACCTAAGGCAACATGAACATTAATTTCAAATCCTTTTTCTGTGGCTTTGCGTTTCAGTTTTACAGATTCTTGCTGCGTTTCCAGCATCTTGTAGCAAATCTCACGCCAGTCGATGCTTTTATCTGTTGTTTGGGTAATCTTAGAAGTCGCTGAAGAATTTGTCTTGGGATGTTCGTTCCACTTCTGCTTTACTACTCCCAGATTCTCTTGCTTTGATGCAGTTTGATGTTTTAGTGTCAGCGTAAATTTCCAATAGCCTTAATTCTTTCTAGTCTTGTTGCTATCTTCCGCCAACAGTCTCAACTCTCTAAGACTGTCGAAGACATACTGGATTTCCTGTAACTCTCTTTCTGAGTGATTACTACCAGATTCTCTTTTACGCTGAGGTAGTTTTAAGCTTTTGTTTACGGCTTTAACACATTTGAGTAGATGTTCTTTTTTTGTACTTACCTCAACTGTTCTGGCTATTCTTCCCGATGTCAGTTTGGTTGTGTATCCTGTAACTCGCAGTTTATCAGCTTCCCAATCAACATAAAGCTGGAGTTTTGGTTGTAAGTTTTCTGATTGGTGTTCGGATAATTGCAGTAAAGCTTCTATCAAAGTTAGCGCGTTACCTAAAACCGATTCATCCCAACGAATATTCCTTGGCATTTATAAAGACAATCTTAAGAAATTAGCACTACCCAAACAGGCAAGGTTCCCCAAGCCGTAAACCTGGATGATACAAGCATTATAGTCATCGCATGGGGAAGGTGTCTGAGGAAATACCCAAAAAAATAATTCACCTTGTAAACCAAAAAGGTGAATGAAATGTCAGCTAAGAAATCTAATTCCCGTCTAAGCCAAAAATTAATCGCTGTGTTGCTAAGTCTGAAAATTCTATTAGCTGGTATGCAAGCCTTAGACCGCATTCAAAAAGAAGAGTCGGTAACAGAAACTCTGATTTGGCTGATTAACCAATGCATTCCGGTACTGCAACAAGTCAGTTGTCTGGAGGATGAGCAGAAAAAGAGCGATCGCAAACTTATACCTCCAGCTCATAGATAAGATATTAAGCGATCGCGTTGACATGTGAAAATTTACCAGACACGAAATTTCGTATCTGGTAAAGTATCTAATCGCTACTAGCCTAGAAGGTATTCTGGTTAATTAGGTATAAATGCCACACCTGTCAGGCTTAATTCTGGAAAAGCCTTCTAAATACAAACTTCCTATAAATATTAAGTTTGTTGTGGCCTTAGCTGACTAAATCGGGGAATACCTGCTGTACGCCAGGATGCACTAAGCGATGATTATGGACATTTACACCTTTAGCAAGTGCAGGGTTAACTTCCAACGCTTTAATACCCAAGTTTGCTAACTGGACAACGTAAGGTAAGGTACTGTTGTTGAGTGCTTGGGTAGCTGTCCAAGGTACTGCACCTGGCATATTGGGAACGCCATAATGCACTACACCTTCTTCCACATAAACTGGATTGGTGTGAGTGGTAGTACGTAAAGTTTCCACACAACCGCCTTGGTCAACAGCAACATCCACAATTACAGAACCAGAATGCATTTGTTGTACCAATTCGCGGGATACTAATATTGGTGCTCTACGTCCAGGCACCAAAACCGCACCAACAAGCAAGTCAGCTTCTTTAACTGCGGCTTCGATATGGGCAGAGTTGCTATAAAGCAATTCAACTCTAGAGCCAAACAGAGTTTCTAGGTAGGATAAACGATCAACATTTACGTCCAATATTTGCACAATCGCGCCCATACCTACGGCAATTCTAGCTGCTTCTGTACCAACGACGCCGCCACCTAAAATTACAACTTTGCCTGCTTTGACTCCCGGAACCCCACCTAAAAGAACGCCTCGACCACCTTGGTGACGTTCTAAATAGGTTGCACCAAATTGTACGGATAACCGACCAGCAATAATGCTCATCGGTGTGAGCAAAGGGAGTTTGTTGAAACCAGGTTGTTCTACAGTTTCATAAGCGATCGCACAAGTGCCACAATCAATTAAATGTTCAGTTAATTTGCGATCGGCTGCTAAATGCAGATAAGTAAATAATATCTGCCCTTTCTGTAAAAATTTATACTCATTTGCTTGGGGTTCTTTAACTTTGACAACGAGTTCTCGATTCCACGCCGTTTCTGGTGTGGGGACAATCTCCGCCCCAGCACTGATGTAGTCATCATCAGTAAATCCACCACCAATACCTGCTTGTGTTTGAACGAACACAGCATGACCGTTTTCACTCAACACCCGCACGCTCGAAGGACTCAAACCTACACGAAACTCTTGATCCTTAGTTTCCTTGGGAACGCCGATTTCCATTTATAGCCTCTGATAAATTTTGGTTTCACTTTAGCCTGCCAGTACCAGACTGACTACTTCCGTATTAGGGATAGCTAACTAAATGGCCTTAAGTTTCTCTACTTCCTTTGAGGTGCTACCAACTCTTACCCTTGACTATTGCCCTAGTCTTTCTAAAATATATAAAGAATAATAAAAAATTGTAAACAGTTGTTTACATGGGTTAGCCCCAAAAAGCTGCTGCTGGATTTCTGAAGCTATGTTGCTTGAGTTCCAGACATGGCAACTCAGTTCAACACCTACGGAAGTTCTGATGTCTGAAGACCAGTGGCTATGGCACTAGGTCGGAAGCGATTCTGCGAAAAGCCGCAGCGTTTACAGACTTCTTACAATCAATTTCGTTTGCCGACAAGAAGAGAGGAATTGTTAATGATGACACAACCAAAGCCAACTATTACACCCAAACTAGAGGAGCCTAAATTTGGCTTTAATGAATATGCCGAACGATTAAATGGTCGAGCTGCAATGATTGGCTTCATCTTGATGGTGGTAATTGAATACCTAACTAATCAAGGTGTGCTATCATGGCTCGGTCTCAAGTAGTGCTGCCACAAAGCACAGGCGTTAAAGTTGTAAGCTAGTAATTAGAAGAGTTTTGACCAGCTGGGTATTCTAGCTGGTTTTAACTTAAGCAACAGATAGCGAAACTACCTCCCACGACTTATCGTCTATGGCTAAGAGGCACACAAAAAGTGACAGTTTTATCCGGAACTTGCATTTATAGGTGCAAGAGGGTTAATTACTACACTTCCTCTCCTACTTAAGATAATTATAATACGTGAAAATGCCTTGACATCAGAAAGGCCAAAAACGGTCTAATTGCGGGTGAGGTATTCTCGGTAAATTGACATAAAAGCCAATCGGGATCAAAGCAAACTGTGATGAATGTTATATTTCCTCGTTTTTTAAAGTCATCCTACCGGAAAGAGCCACTAATTAGTTTATTAATTACTATGGGCATAGTAGACGCGCTGATTGGTGGATTAGATGATAGCTGGTCGTTATTTACTTTTGGTTTAGTGACAGCAGGAATCAGCCTTGGTGTCAAACTGTGGCGCATCCAGCAACGCCGCCCCTTACCAGAAGAGGAGCCTGTGGTGCAACATTACTTACCATCGCGCTCCTCTAGTCCAACTTTACCCATGCTAACTGTGACGAAGAAAAAACCACCCCACCAGTAATAGAGTACTGAGTGTTACATAGGTTAGAGCCAGCGCCTTGGTAAGGTAGCGGGGTTTTGAATGTGCTTCACTTGGAGTTTAACCAAGTGAGGTTTTTGGTGTTGCCATACTCTACAAGAGAACCAGTATACGCCCGGAGGGCAGCTTGTTGGAGAGTAGAGTACGGTAGCAACAGGCGTTACAAAATGAGAAAAAACAGTGAGGAGCGAGGGAAAAGATAAGGATTATTCTGTGCTTCGCCCGTGTATTGTGTTGGCATTTATGGTTTCTATTACCCTTCCAGTTACATTCTGGGAGGGGTTTTCCATTAAAACTGCTCATGCGGCTCTTGAAGTACCAAACTCACAAGTTAGAACCAGCTTTACTAATCCTCAATTAATTTACACCCTTCAGGGACATGGGGGAACTGTGAAATCTCTAGCTTTCAGTCCAGATAGCAAAATTCTTGCCAGTGGCGGTGCTGAAAATGAGGGCGTAATTCGCTTGTGGAATCTAACAAAAGGCGAACGAGTGGGGACTATTCGCAAAGCACACAAAACAGCCGTAGAATCTTTGGTGATTTCGCCAGATGGACAAACCCTCGCCAGCTGTAGTAGCGATTACACAATTAATCTTTGGAACTTAAAAAATCAGAAATTTAAACGCTCTTTTGTTGGGCACAGTACTAATGTGCTGTCTTTAGCTGTATCCCCTGATAGTAAAGTTCTGATCAGTGGTGGTATAGATGGAATTCGTTTATGGGATTTGCCGCAGCAGCGTCCTCTTGCTACTCTAGCCAGCTTTGATAACTTTATTTATACCCTAGCAGTTAGCCCTGATGGTCAAACTCTAGCTAGTGGAGACAATAAAGGTGTGGTTAAACTGTGGAACTTGAGTACAGGAAAACTAATTCGCGCATATGTAGGACATTCCAATTTAGTTAGTAGTGTAGCTTTTACCCCAGATGGAGCAACCATTGTCACTGCTAGCCGCGATCGCACAATTAAAATATGGAATATTTATACTGGCGAACTAATCCGCACCCTGACAGGACATAACAACTGGGTAAATGCTATTTCGATCAACCCTGATGGCAAAATCTTAGCCAGTGCTGGTAAAGATGGGATTAAGTTGTGGGATTTAACTACAGGTGAATTAATCAATACACTCAATAGCCATACTGATTGGGTAAGTGCGATCGCTTTTAGTCCAAATGGGCAAATGCTAGCCAGTGGTAGTTTTGATAAACAAATTAAGGTTTGGGGAATTCCCCCAAAACGCAATTAGCTGTTATGGCAATCTTGAATAAGTTGTGAATTCCAAAAGACTGCTACTGGACAATTAGCTGAGAATAGATACCCAATTTATTGAAGAAGTTGGGTATCTGAGCAATAAGTGCGATCGCCATAAATCATTTTTCAAGAGAAGATGCATTACTTTTAGTAATCAGCATCATTTTTCTAAAGTTTTTTTGCATTGGCAAAACACAATTTAACTTAACTATTTTCGCCAGAAGTCTATTAAAGATTGACTAACGAACACCTACAAAACCAGCTTGCTCAATTGCCTTTTGCCCTTGGTCGGTAAGTAAAAGTTTGGCATAGGCATCTCCAATCTTCTGTTCTTGACCTTTGTTCTGTTTAATAATCACAAACAAGTTAGAGGTAATTGGATAGCTGCCATTTTTGATGGCTTCAGTATTTACCTGGTTGCGCTGACGTGGACACTGATCGGGTGACACTAGCGGTTCGCGGTATGAAGAAACTAAATCGGTAGCAGTGCGGCCCAGCGGCAAAGGTTTCACTTTACATTGAGGTACAACTGCACGGGCAGAAGCGTAATATATACCGCCAGGAGTTTTGCTGAGTTGGCGGACTGCCTCTGTAGTTGAGTAGACATACTTGACATTAGAGCCAAATGCTTGTTGTTTCAAGCCACTATTGGTAGAAAAGATAATTGTGTCTGCATTCTCTGGTCGTTGCGAAAAAGGTGTGATCGGTAGATTTGGGCCCCCTACCTGATTCCAGTTAGTAACTTTCCCCAAATATATCTGCTGCAATTGGGCAACAGTTAAACCCGGCATTTTCAGCGAGGGATTAACTACTACTGCTATGCCATCAATACCAACCTGACGTTGCTCAAGGGTGATACCTCGCTGTTTGGCAATGGCTTGTTCTTCATCTGTCAGGGGACGGGAAGACTGAGCAAAGTCTAATTGTCCATTCAGTAACATCCGGATACCTGAGGTAGAACCAGGACTACCGTTAACTGGGTCTAGGTAGCGCAACTTTAGTTCAGGTCTGGCACTCAGAATTTGAGAATCTACTACTTGGCGAATAGGTGCCCAAGCTGTGCTACCACCGTAATTAAATGAGTCGGTTGGCACATCAGCAAGTGACCCAAAGGTGGATGCATTACTAGAGGTGGTCTTGAGACTTTGGCTAGAGGAATCACTGTTATTGCGAGACAACAAGCCTGGCTTGAGCAACCACCAGAGCAGTCCGCCAATCACCATAAGTGTTAGCACTTTGCCAATAATTAAACCTCTTAGGAAGATGGCAACGTCTCCCTTAATCAAAGCTTTTCCTTGGTTTGTATTGTCCATATTATTAATGTTCTTTATTTTCATTGAGTTTATAAAAATCTTTAGATATTAAATCGATAAAGCACCCTGTAATTATTAGTTAGTGACTCGTGTAATTAGATTAATTTTGCTCTTTTGTAGCCAGTTCAATCATCTAATTACTAGTTTTTATTTAACCGTCTCTGAACTATTGGCTAATTCACATGAGCAGATGGTGAGTCAACAAACTTTTCTATAAATGTATGTATTGGAGTTGGTTGGTTTTGCGGTGCTATACTCATACGCAAAAATGTATATATTAAAATTAATATTAATACACTAGTAATAATTCCAAGACCCATACCCAGTAATAAAATAAACTTTCTATAAAGTAGTAAAGCCTGATCATCAGCGTTTTCATCTTTATCAACAGATTCAAAGTACTGTGGCAACGCCATATCAGGAATTAAAGCTTGCAACGCTTCTGCTGCGGATTGGTAACGCTGGCTGTGGCGTTCGTGAACCATTTTGTCTAAAACATCTGCTAGGCGATCGCTTACCTGCACCTTGTCACGCCAGATTACTTCTCCAGTATCAGGATCTTCTTCTAGTTGCTCAGGCATTAGACCTGTCAAAGCTTGAATTCCAACCATGCCTACTGCATAAATATCGCTGCTAATTTTTGGTTTTCCCTTGGCTTGTTCGCTTGGCATATAGCCAGGAGTGCCAACAGCAATTGTTACAGTAGCTCCCCGAATACCTACTTTTTTAATACTCCCAAAGTCAATCACCACAATCTTTTGATCGGAGTGTCGCCGCATGAGATTTTGGGGCTTAATATCCCGGTGGATAATTTTGTGTTGGTGGACGAAGACCAACACTTCTAGGATGTCTTTCAATAAATTAAAGACTGCTTCTTCGCTCAGAGGTCTACCTGGTACAATCTCTTGCGTCAAGTCATAACCGTCAACAAATTCTTGAACTAAATAAAAATCCCCATCTTCATGAAAGTGAGCAAACAAGGTAGGAATTTGGTTATGGTTGTTGCCTAGCTGATATAAACCTTCTGCTTCCCGGTCAAATAGATTTTTGGCAATCGGTGCAACAGCAGGATGAGGATGTTTAGGATAAAAATGTTTGACAACACAATAGGGCTGACCTGGTAAATCCAAATCAATCGCTAAGTAGGTATCCCCAGATCCTCCTCTAGCCAGGAGTTTGACAATCTGGAAGCGATTTCTTAGTATTTTTTTGATTAAAGGATTCTGTTGCTTATTCAGTGTGCCACCTGATAGTAAGTAAGTAATACCACCAGATACTCTACTCTTTAACTGTGTCACAGTATTGTAGCGATGCTGGAGTGTTTTTCTAATGCGAGGGTACTGACGCATGTGGCGTATCCTACCTACTAAATTGCTGACTAGTGAAATTTATTTGTAGAGTTTGCTTAAAGTTCCGAATCACCGTCTGTTTAATTGCTTGATATTTGTATAAATCCCGAGCGATTTTCCTAAGCTCGGTATTGGTTTTGGAATACTTTTACGATTGCTAACTTAATTAAGTTATGTGATTTTTGTATACTTCTTAATGCCATAAAATACATGAAGTGATTCTACCAAAAAATCACTTAATTTTGTATTTTTTTTGATTCCTTTGGCTAGCACCTTGACAAGACTAGAGTTAAGTGCCGTAATTCTTGAAAGCTTTTGCTAAAGATGTTCTAATCTTCAATCAGCCTACGTGTTTATGTATAAAAAATATCATAAATAATCGTTTCATTAACATTTTTAAGTAAAAAATCTTACTTAGTTTAAATGTTATTTCAGTCTGATTGCTGAAGTTTTTCAGAGGCAAAGTTCTCAGTATCCTTAAAAATTCAAGCTTTAATGCTACATATCCATCACAATATAATCCTACAGTTTTAAGTATAAAAATGAAGATTTTGCTATGTATTTTAAATGATAATGAAGTTTTAAATAACTTTTTCTGCTCGTTATGGATGCGACAAAATTGCACAAAGATTTCTAGTAGTTTTGAATCGAATTTAGAAGAACAGATGCAAAACCAGGTGCAGTTCATCTAACTGATACAATTAAGTTTTAAATTACATTGGCAAACAAAAGTTTATCCTGACTTACGAAAATATGTAAGCGATTACTTCTAGCACTACTAAAAACGGGGAATTTAATCTACCAGAAGCGATCGCACTACAATACTAATCACTATGGCTATTTTAGATGGCGTGTGATCGTTTCCCCTACATCTCCAGTTTCTTCAAGCAACCGAGGATCTAGACAGCAACTTTCGCTTAAGTAAGTGCTATTCAACTCTACTTAATATTCACTATTTCCTGTTACAGTAAATCTGCACATCATAGAAGATGCTTTAGTTTAACTATCCTCGAAAATATTTCTTACGTACCTTACCGTATATACTCTGTGTAAGTAATTTAGCAAGACGTATTTTTGTCAACTCTGGGATATTTGGCTGTTGTTGAATTTTATGATCAAAAAATTCATTTAATTCAGCCAGAATAACTTGGAAACGCTTAATAATATTTTCGTATCGATACTCTGCAAAAAACTGTTCAGGCAAAGTTAATTTTACTGGATATTCAAGCAATTTTAAAATGCGTTGCGTATCAAACTCTTTGGAATATCCAGCAATTTTATGGCAATTAAATCCAGGATCTAAGTAATCAGATAACCCGCCATTGACACTAGAGAATACCTGACAACCAGAGGCAAGGGCTTCCATTGGTTGCAGCCCAAATCCTTCACTCACACCTTGTTGTGCCCAATATTCAGCAGAATCATAAAGATAAATCTTAGCGCGATTGAAGAGACCAGGCAAATCTTCAACATAGGAATTAACAACAAATACTTGACATTTTTTCTGCAATTCAGGAATCAATACTTGCATTAAATATTCTGAAGATTTTCTTGCCTGAACTAAAACATCAATATCTCGCTCTAGATGTAAATTTTGAAATTCATCCGAAATTTGATTAGGTAAATAATAAATCAAAGAGTTAGGAGCCTTTTGTCCCCAATATCCCATTGTATTTCGGCTTACATTAATAATCGGAATACTGGCTGGCAAGCGGAATCTATAACCCGCACTGTGGGCATGGTAGACAACGTTATATTTCTGAAGCTTAGCTGCAAGTTGAGCAATATCAAATCCCCAACTAATCACAAAAATTACATTATCTAAATTTTTCTCCTTCAGCAGATCGTCTAGAAAAATTTTGCCTGTTTCCCGTTGACGGTAAGTTACAACATCGGCACTACAAATCTGCTGAGCCAAATTTACTGTTTTTAACTCTGCCCAAAGACCACCACAGGCAAATTTACCATCTGTCCCTGGAACTAAGAAATAAAGCTTTCTCATTACTTAACTCTCTGAAAATGCGTGGGCGCACAATCGCGTAGCGGTAAGTCCCTATCTTAATAGAAATGCCGCTTTTAGGAGCGGAACAGATGATATTTAGATATTCACCACTAACGACTTACTCTTGCCAATTAACCTGAACAAAATGTGCCTCGCGTCCCCAAACGTCGCGTTTACGGATAATATTTTCAATTTTGAGATTAAAGGGAATGGCAGTTGTCAGGTAGCGCTGTGCCATAGAACCTAAATCTGGTGCTAGTTCAGCTGCTGTCGTGGCGGCTAATCCCAAACCTATGAGTTGCTCAATTGGTCGGAATGGTAGCAAAAAATGCACACTTACAGCTAGTCCAGCTGTTAACAGCATAGCTACTGATAAATTGGTGCCGCAACGGGGATGTACAGCTAAATCCCATTCACCACTAGTAAGGCGATGTAAAGCTAGAGTGACTGCACGTCGTAAATCACTGATATTCACTTCACCATAGAGGTAGAATCCATGCTCTGTAGATAAACCACCTAATAGTTCGTTATCAACTTGAACATTGGTAGATTCTCTGCTGGGAGTATAGACATTGTTTGATTCACTCAAAACCCAAACAGTAGCGTGTTCTAAGGCATGAACTTGTCGCAGCATCAAAATTTCTTTCAATCCAGGAATAAATGATAGCTGCTTGAGTAGATCGGCATCTTGTGTAGATTGTGGAAAATCTGTAGACGCACGAAGTGGGGCTTCTCGTTCGAGGTTAGGCGTAGCCCTTTCTAAGGGGTAGGTGTTCCCGAAGGGTGGAGTACGCCTTTTTGTCAGGGTAGCTTGATCTGCAACTTTTGGAAAGTTTCCAGTCAGAGGTGCTGTTAAATCAAAGCTGAAAAAGTCAAAGGGAGACAAGCCACTTGAAAAAAAAGTAGAAGTATTCATAGGAACACTGCTCCCTAAGCCGATGGAGCAACATAGATTTCTTTCAAATGTAGCGCTTGCGGCAAAATATTATTGCTAATTTTTATTGATGAGTAGACATAGCAGTTTACAGTTGGGGAAACAAGCCCATCTCTATAAATTATGTAGTACTTACGTATAAGTAAGAAAAAATCAAGGATTTAAGCAAGGGGTGCAGGGATATAAGGGCATAAGAGTGTAGGTATTCAAAACCCTCACACCCTAACACCCTTAAATCCAGCCTGCGTAAGTCCTAGTCTGGTTGATTGCGACGCTAATAACAGTTTGTGGTAGAGGTTCACACTGAAACAAAGGCGTGAAGAGCAGAACTCTTTGTTAAGCGTCACATTGCCTTGGCTGTAAACCAAAAGAACTTGAACGTGATAACGCAATCAATGATGTCCGGCTTAGACGCCATCGATCGCGTCTTTACTAGCAACTTGTCTAATCGTTATGGTTAGGCAGAGGACAGCAATTGACATCATTCAAACAGACTTTGCCCCACTGTAAGGCCCAGCGCACAAGAGCTACTCGGTTTTCCGTCTGGGTTTTAGTGAGAATATTGCTGATATGGTTATCAACTGTGCGTTTGCTAATTTCCAGTTTTCCTGCAATCTCTTGGTTAGTTAAGCCAGCGGCCACTAAGTCGATAATTTGCAGTTCTCTGTCTGACAGACTAACAGGGGTCTGAGACTCGCCAGCAGCCATGACTTATTCTATCCTCCCTTGGTATATGTACTTAATCGTTCTCTCTAATTCTAGAAGATTCTTTTATAGGCAGGTGTTTTCAGTGCTATTAGCATAACAATTGCCATTATTTTCCTTTTATTTTTGGTTCATAGTAATGAAATTGACAAAATGCTTGTACTAAATACTACCATCTAATAGTTAAAATCAGCCTTTTTACAGATGCAAGGAAACGTGGGGGCAAAAGCATATACATCTTAATATTAGTAGCAAAAATTGCTATTTAATTCTATGAAGGACGGGCGACAGATAGCACAGATTATTGTAGATTTTATACTGGAAAATCTTCCTCCCAAATCGAAAACCTAAAATGAAATGAGCAATCCCCGTGTTTTATGTCTCGGTGAAATTTTATTTGATTGTTTAGCCGATCAATTGGGGCTAAAGCTAGAAGAAGTTAAGTCCTGGACTCCTTACCCAGGAGGAGCACCAGCTAACGTAGCCTGTGCTTTAGTAAAGCTGGGGACGCCTGCGGGTTTTATTGGATCTGTTGGTGAAGATGAACCAGGGAATGAATTGGTAAAGCTGTTACAAGAAGTAGGCGTAGACACAACAGGAGTGCAGCGTCATCCCACAGCACCAACACGACAAGTTTATGTAACCAGAGATCTCGCAGGCGATCGCACTTTTGCTGGATTCGGCAAGTATAATACCACTGAATTTGCTGATACGCGCCTGCAAGCAGAAGAATTGCCCCACTCCCTGTTTCAAGAGGCTGATTTTCTAGTTTTAGGTACTTTGGAATTAGCTTATCCAGAAAGTGAAAAGGCAATTCGCCGCGCTCTAGAATTAGCAGAATATTACGATCTGAAAATTTTGTTGGATGTGAATTGGCGTCCTGTATTTTGGCAAGATGCCAAAATTGCTCGGCAAAAAATTGAAGAAATATTTAAGCAAGTCGATTTTGTCAAACTCTCCAAAGAAGAAGCAGAATGGCTATTTGATACAAAAGACCCTGGCGCAATTACTTATCGTCGGGATTCACTAGAAGGAGTACTGGTGACAGATGGCGAAAACGGTTGCGCCTATTGCTTAGGTGAGAATGAAGGCAAATTACCCTCATTTTCGATGCCTGTTGTCGATACAACAGGTGCGGGGGATAGCTTTTTGGCAGGGTTTATTTACCAAGTACTTCAGCATGGTATCCAAAGCTTGGGCAATGCAGAAACAGTAAAACGCATTGTCACCTATGCGAGTGCTGTGGGTGCTTTGACTACTATTAAACCAGGCGCGATCGCTTCCCAACCAACTGCGGCTGAAGTCGAAGCTTTTCTAGCTTCCCATCAACTTTAAACGGTAGCTTGGGTGTTTTATTCCATGTGAAAAGAGTAGTAACCTGAATTTTTTGCAATTCAAGTTACTACAGGTAGGCTTTCTCTGTTCACCCAATTTTTTGTCCAAAAATCTTATAAGGCTAGTTCCGGAACAGTACCAATGTCGTTTGTAGCCTAGTGTGTTCTGATACTTGATAGCGATCGCAGAATTTGTAGGTTCGAGAGGCCGTATGAACACAACTGACGACAGTATCCCAGTTATTGGCAAACGCATTACTGGCTGGACTAGCGCCTATTACCCCGGTTGGAGACAAGAATATTTACACCCTGAGAATATTGATTACAGCGCTGTAACTGCTATCATCCATTTTGCTGTCAAGCCTGGTCTGTTATCTGACCCAGCAGGCTTGGACTTTGAAACTAATCAAATCACCCCAGATAACTCAACGGCGCTATTGAAAGCAGCTCATGCAGCAGGAACCAAAGTTCTGTTTGCTATTGGAGGAAAAGACGCTAAAGGAGAAGTTTACGGAGCAACACGCAATAGATTTAGAGACGCTACCAGCCCAGAAAATCTTGAAGCTTTCACTAATAATCTTGTCAAATTTTTAACCAACGATAATACAGGCTATGGTGGCGAGCAATATGATGGTATTGATATTGATTGGGAACTTCTAAAAGAAGAGGATGAGGAGCAGTATGCTAAATTCATTCATGTTTTGAGTCAGAAATTAAGCTTTATTACTCCTCAACCGATATTAACTGCTGCTGTCAAAGAGCGACCAGAGCTATTTGCAAAATTGCAAAACCAATTTGAGCAAATCAATATTATTTCCTATAACTTAGCGGGAAATTGGCCAGGTTGGGTTACTTGGCATAATGCACCAATTTATGACGGTGGTAACAAGTTTCCTCAGACTGGTGAGTTGCTTCCTTCTGCTGATGGTCTTGTTAAAGCCTTTATTAATGCAGGCGTATCAGCAAACAAGTTAGCAATTGGCATTGATTTTGAAGGGAAAAAGTGGGGTGGTGTTTATGAGCCACTACAGAAATGGGATAAAACCCAGATACCCACATTTGGAGCAATTCCATACTTTGAAATTATCAATCGCTATTACAAAAAACAAGTTTACCGCTGGGATAAAACTGCTCAGGCAGCCTATTTAAGAATTAATACACTGGGTTCGGCTACGGATAGTTTTATCTCTTATGACGATGAAACCTCTGTTCAGGCAAAGATTGATTATGTGGAAAACAATGGCTTAGGTGGCGTGATTATTTGGGATTTAGGTGCTGGCTGGTTACCTGAAGCAAAGATTCGCGATCCTCTACTACAGGCTGTTAAAAATGCTGCATACCCGTTACCCTACTGATGGAGATTTACTACTAGTAAAGTTATACCAAATCAAATAATGTTTGCGACACATCAATAATATTCTAGAGGTCACGGCAGTGCCGTGCCCCTACAATCTGTCACATTCTTTTTTCAAATTGGTATTAGCTGGGATATCAGTTGCGATCGCTTGATATTCCTGGCTGGAAAATCGTCATGCTAACTTATAGAAAATTCAAACATCCACCACTCTCAGCTAAAATTTGAATATCTTCATACAGAGCAGTTCCAATCTTCAAAGCACTGATTGAAATAGCAATATATTTATTACTTTTTTGCTCGAAAAAAGTTAAACGATGACTGAAACGGATAATGCATTTCATGTACAAGCTGCGGTACTTACTGTATGTGAGGTTGCTCAACAGCAGACAATCAAATTTGATGCAGCAATTGTTCTGGCAGATCATAGCAATTTGCTTGTGCATTTGCGCCCAACCTCAGTAGTTGCAAGGGTAGCGACGATGACAGGAACAGTCCGCAAAGGCGATACATGGTTAAAACGAGAAATTGCGATCGCGAGTCATCTGACAGCAGCAGGCGCACCTGTTATACCTCCTAGTAGAGTAGTTTCACCTGGGCCATACCACCACAACGGTTTGGTATTAAGCTTTTGGGAATTTGTGCAAGAATTAGACGAGCCAGTAGACCCCACGACTGCGGGAAAAGCTTTGCGTGAGTGTCACGAAGCACTGGTAGACTTCGACGGTGAGCTTCCCGTCCTTGATGCGTTGTCTGAGTCTGAGCAGATTTTCTCGCAACTTTGCAGCGAGGAAGTATTCAGTCTTGCGGACGCAGAAATGCTGCAAGAAGTGAACGAAAGATTAAAAACTCAGTTCCTGCAACTAGAGTTACCCATGCAACCCGTTCACGGCGACTCAAACCCGTCTAATGTATTGAATACTACACGCGGAGTATTATGGGCTGACTGGGAGGACACATTTATTGCGCCCATCGTTTGGGATATTGCCTGTTTTGTTGCTTCATCTCGCGTCTTTGGCAAGGATATAGAACAAGCCAATGCAGCACTCAACGGCTACGGTATAAAAATTGATGATGAGGTATTGGATTTATTTATTGAAGCACGCACTTTTCAAACGCTACTCTGGAACTATATTATTGGGCAGGAACACCATAGCAGTTTGCAGCGGTTTGAAGGTCGTTTGCGATGGTTTCGTGAGCGCGAGTGAACATGTCTATGCACGAAACAAAGATTTATTTTATCAGCTAGCAACCCCAATAAAATTCATAATTTTTAAAATTTTGCTCGTAATTGTTGCATAAATTGCAACACTTGTTGGGCTTGATTCTTATCCCCTAAAGATTGATAAATTCTGTATGCCCGACGGTAATAATAAATAGCTTCTTGATAATGATTTAATTTATGAAGAGTCGCACCGAGAGTAAGGGATATTTGAGCTTCTTCACGATTATTTTGGCTTTCTTCAGCTAGGATGAGAGCAGATTGTAAAAAGCCTATTGCTTGAGAGAATTGGCCATCACAGTAATATACAGTGCCAATATTAAATAATAATTGTTGCTGACTGTGTTTAGCTCTAATATCCTGAAAAATTCTCAAAGACTGTTGATAGTATGTTAAAGCTTGAGCATTACTCCCCAAGTGTTGGTATGTAGCTCCAATCCTTCCTAAGGAAGAGGCTTCACCTAATTGATTCTCCGTTTGGTGATTAATACTTAAAGATTCTATATTGTATTCAATTACTTGCTCAAGTAAATTTATTTGGCTGCACAAATCACTTAAGCTTTGTAAAATAGCACTTCTGGCTCTTTTATCGTCAATCTCATAAGAAATATCTAGGGCTGTTGTCAAAAAATCCATTGCTTTTTCATACTGATCAATTCCTTTATATGCCTGACCCAGATTGTAAAGGCTAATCATCACAAGGCTTTGGTTTTCAATCTCTCTAGCGAGCAAGAGTGATTGATTACAAAAAGTAATTGTTTTTTGCCACTGCTGTAACTGAAGATAAATACCACCAATATTTGCTAGCGAATCTCCTGTGGCTTTAATATCTTCCATTTCATGAGCAATTAGAAGAACCTTTTGTTCGTACTCAAGTGCCTGTTGATAATCTCCTAAACACTGGTAAACATTGGCTAGCGAGCCTAAGGCACTTTTCTGACAAATACGCTCATTGATTTCGCAACTAATAGCCAACTGATTTTGGAAGTACTCAATTGCTTTTTGGTACTGACCCTGATTTTGATAATTAGTTCCAAGCCCACATAACCCTGCAATATGTAAGATCCTATTTCCTGTTTTATAAGTAAAATTTAGCAGTTGTCTAAAATATTTAATAGACTCGTGACATTGACTTAGTTGACGATAACAATTGCCTATGTTGTATAGCGCAACTTCCTGCCAATCTTTAGCACCCATCCTTTGAGATAAGGCAAAAAGCAGCTTATGGTATTCCAAAGCTTGGGAAAACTTAAATAGTCTTTCGTATATAACTGCTAGCTGACTTAAGCAAGTTAGCTCTTCCTGATGATTTTGATTTTGTCGGCTGATTGACAACCTCTCCAGGTAATAAGTAAGTCTCCTGTGGAGGAGGTACATAATATTTTTTTCCTTTTGCCCGATCATCTTTAGTATTGCCGTATTTTTAAGACTTTCAATATGACTGTATTAAGATACAGCCAAAATTATTTACAGTAATAATTAGCATTTTCTTGGGAGACTGTCACGCATTAATTTGGCAAAGTTTTTCCTTTTTTAAACAAGATTTACATTTTCTTGCCCAAACTGCTAGTAATATTTCAGATCTTAGGTTGAATATAATCTATTCTTTGAGAATTACCTACGTATTTATACTTAATTAGCGATGAATTTTTAACCATTTTAAACTTTGTTAGCTATAAAAGTTTTACTCTTAGATTGATCACAAATGCGCCGCTTATTTACTGCTAGTTGAAAGTAACAAAGCTTACAAGCAATGCCAAAGCTATAAGTAAGTAAATGGTAGATGGCAGAAGTGGAAATCGTCTTTATAAAGAGTTTACAAAGTTTGGCATCTGACGTTAATGATATCTACCGAGCTTAAAATAGACTGAGAGAATCAAAGTAAGTTATTGACTCTGCTGTTATAGCCAGTGATAAAAGTCATATTTAATGCAACTTTCTCCCGTTTTGTGTCTACTATTGCAACATATATTTTCGTTATTAAATTACATTGTTCTATTTGCTACAAATTTAATATAAATTAGAAGTATTTGGAAATAAACCTAGAGACTTAAGACTCATTGATCAATTAAAAATAATAAATCATACCTAGGGTGAATTAACTTTTTGTCTAAAATTAGCAAACTCTTGAAGAGTTGACTTTTCTGAAAGGCTGATGTGTGTAAAAGAGTCTAAAATCAGAGCTTATTGGTTCCTATAACATATAATTTACAAGTGGCTAGGGATAACGCAGCAGAATCTTACTCTTAGGCTTTAGCTTCAATCCTCCCAAGACAAACTAGCTCAAAAGGATTGAATATACCTGGTTATTGGAACAAATTAATGATGGATAGATTAAAGCAAATCCAATTAAAATTGAAGTTTTTTTTGGTTCACTCTTCTATGTGAGTTATGGTCCAAAAGCATTCCCAGGAATTAAGTACAGTCGTCACAGCAACCTATTTTTGGAAGGTCAAATACTAGATGGGTTTTGCAAACTCCCAAATGGCAAACTTGTAGTTGCGCCTGTATGGCCTGGTTGGTGCGTGTTTCCAGATTTTACCAATCCTAAAATTCGTAGTTGGTGGAGTCGCCAGTATGCCTATTTGCTAGATGTAGGTAAGGTGAAAGTTTTACTCAGCTATACAGCGATGCAGGTGATGGTTATGAAGCATCCCGACTGGATAAATTCCATCTGCTAAGATTGGCAAACGGTTTAGAACTTACTTGGGAAGAACAAGGAGATTACCCTTTCCCTTACACAAGCGTACAGCTTGGCATGGGATGAAATTTCAGCAAGCTTGGGTAAATGATGCAGAAGTCATTTGTCAGGGGCAACTATTAAAGTGCGATCGCTTTTTCAAAGTTCGCTTGCAAACAGAATCAGTCACAAACTAAAAAAAGCGGCTGGAAAATCCATACCGCTGTTTGCTTTCCATAAAAAAGGGTAACTACAATGTTACCTTTTTAAGGAATTAGAGGAGATATATTTCTCTGTTGTTGAAATCTGAGGATTTTTCTAGAATAAAATTCCAATTCGCTAATTTTTGCAACCCCAAAATCTTGATAGAAATTGCTCGAATATTTATCCAGGATTCATGGTGCTAAACCATTGCTCATCTTGGGTAAACAGAATATCGAGGGTGGCATTGGGAAATTCATGTTTCACAATATCGGTAATTTGATGCCGCATGGTATCGATTGCTTCGATACTCGTTAATTTTTCATCCTTAGGTAACAGCCAGTAAAGATGGAGATATAAAAATTCTCCTACTTCTGAAGTTCTCAAATAACGCTTGGCGCAAGGAAATTTTGTTGTAGCAACATCTAGTGCATTATTAATACTTTGTTGCAAAGCCTCATTCGGAGCACCCATCAAAATTTGGCTTAGGCTTTCAATTATAACTTTAACGGGCAGAGGCAAGGTGAGCAGCACTAATATAATCACAATTGTGGGGTCTGCATAGGGTACAAACCAAGCAAAAGAGGTATTTTTAATTACTGTGACAATACTAAATACAATCGCAACAGAAAGACCAATTATCCCGTTAATCATCCAATTTTTTGCATCTACACGTACTATTGGAGATCCTGTCTTTTTAGCAATTACGGTATGTATAATCGAAACTACGAGACAGGTAGATGCAGCAATAATGGCATAAATTACCACTACTCCTGCATCAAGATGTCTACCACCATGTAACAATGCAGCCGCTGAAGCAGCAAAGGCAAACGAGGCTAATCCAGTAATCAGTAGTGACTTGCAAAGGTTAAGTAAGGGGCCAAACCCCTTATAACCAAATTGAAATCTTCGTCCCTCTGGCCGTTTCACTAGCCGAGAAACCCAAAATGTGATTAATGCCATTACAAAAGTAATTACATTAAAGAAAGCATCAAGTAAAACTGCTCCAGATTGGACGGCTAATCCAATGGAAAGTCCTACAATTGCTAGAAATAAAGCACCACCGATAGATATGTAGATGCTGGTTTGTTCAAGACGTGCATTATTCATAAACAAGAGTTACGTATTTAGTTACTTGTTAACTGACTCATGCTTGCTAAACAAGCTAATGTCTATGTTTATACTTAGGATATAGCAAGCCTATCTCTAATGACAGTTGTGTTGCAAAAGTTAGTATGCTCTGTAATCCTTCTGGAGACTGGTTTTGGTAGCTCAAATTTTAATCGAGCCTCAGGAAGTAACTGATAATTAGCAGCTTTTTGATGCTAATACCAACCTGTAAGTTTTTACAGGCGATCGCTAGTGCCAGAACATTAACCTTCATTGGTTTTTTAACTCTATAGTTATTAATGCAATATTGCACTAGAAAATTTATCCCTCCTTTTATCCTTTAGCAATGGCAAGTAGATTTGATTAAGTAGCTAATCATGATTGATTACACAATGTCATTGCTACATTCCGCATTTTGCAAAAGTTAAATTTTTATGACATACATAACTTCATGTCATCGTAAATTAATATATTTGTTTGATTTTTAACAATTCGGCACTTTGGCAACTAGCATACAGATTCACTTGATATATTGCAGATATTACCAAGATGTTTTCACTTACTCTCTTAAAGACGGGTTGAAATCCGTCTTTTTTGCTGTTTGACTATTTGGCATTTTGGCAACTTGACAAAATTTAGCCATGTTATGTTCAGAAAAATTGTAAAGATTAATCGGTTTACAACAGCAAATACGGTACAAATAACCGTTTTTTAGTTCGTATCCTTGATAATCTTGACAACCTATTTAATTTATTTTTGTAATTTTTCCAGAGTCCAAGGTGTATTACCACTTTCAAGCTATCTCGGCGGGATAATACCCGTCTTTTATTTTGCTTTAAGGCTGTTTTAGATTGCTTATATCTAAATATTTAAACCTCGTCCATTTTGAAACCTGGAGTAGTGCGGGACGGAAAGCCCGCTACGAAGAGCAGGGAGCAAGATGCTCCCACTACTTTTAAAACTATGGTTCTTAAAATGGATGTGGTTTAATTACTAACATCTACTGCTATGTCCACTGCCTCTGCTAGTAAATTCACAAATTCAAATAGACGTTGCTATAGATTTACGTGTTATCAGCTTTCAAAGGATTTGCCCACATCCTATAGGAAGATGCTGTACTAAAAAATAAAGAGTAAATTGATCCGGGATGTTGTTATGCACTGGATTTATATAGAGGTCTGGTAATCAGCCAAACCTTTTTTCTTATTTGTACATTAAAAATAGCTTTGTAAAAGTTGGATGACGATTTCTGGTTGTAGAAGTGGTAGTCCTATAGCATTTGCTATCGTGCCTTTAACAACTCTGCATTTAGGGGAATTTATAACGTGCAGAGTGGAACACATTGGCTGATCATTATTCCGATTAGCTATTTTTAGGTTTACGCAATTTTTGAGAAACAATTGGCCCCAGAACTTGGTTGAGGTTACGCAATTGTTCAGCTGTACCCATGCAAATTAGAGTATCTCCTGGCATTAAAACAGTGTCACCAGTCGGGCCACCAATTAAATTACCATCGGTGCGGCGAATGGCTAAAACTAAAGCTCCAGTTTGCGATCGCAGTTTCGCTTTTTGTAGGGTTTGTCCAACAAAAGGACAAAAAGCTGGTTCAAGTAGAAATTCTTCCATATACAGCTGGCGGTCTGTACCTGAGAGGATACCATCGACAAAATCCAAAACCTGGGGTCTGAGGGCTGCTGCTGCCATTCTTTTCCCACCAGTAATATAAGGAGAAATTACCGCATCTGCACCACCACGTTGTAATTTTTGTAAAGCTTCCTCTGTACTGGCTCTGGCGATCGCTCGAATTCCTGGATTTAGTGTTTTTGCTGATAATACCGTATATAAATTTTCCGCATCTGAAGGCAGCGCCGCTACCAGACAAATCGCTCGCTCTATACCTACTCTTAAGAGCGATTCATCTAACGTTGCATCACCCAGGTATACTATATAACCTTCTACTTGTGCTCTTTGAACAGATTCTGGCTCAGAATCAATCACCACAAAAGATACACCTTCTGCCCGAAACTCTTTAGCGATTTGGCGACCTGTGCGACTAAATCCACAAATAATGTAATGTCCTGATAGGGATTCCATTAACCGCCTCTGTTGCCGTAGTCGAATGCCTTCTTGAAAGTAGCCTTGAATTACAGCTTCTGTAAATCTATTGACAATGTAACCGATATTAATTACACCCATCAAAATTAAGGCGATGGTAAACAATCGTCCGCGGTTACCTAAAGGGTGTGTTTCGCCATATCCCACTGTGGCCAAGGTAATTACCGTCATGTAAGCGGCATCTTCCCATGACCAGCCTTCCACCAAGCAGTACCACAAAGTTCCAATCAAGAATACACAGCCAAGAGCGATCGCCCCAGCCATTAGCTCTTTTTGAATACGTTGATATGTTTGCTCAGGCCTTAAATACAAAATTTTTCACCACTGCCACTCGTTTGAGAATATCTGAGGCTTAGCCTTAAAAAAATGATAGTTGCAGAAAATAAATCGAAATTTTTAATAAATTTCTAGGACACTAGTAGATAACTATACGATTAAAAGATTTTCCGAAGGAGAGGTAGTGAGCAGACAAACTTTAGTTGAAGAAGCCACCATCCCCCCACAGTCAGATACTTTACCATCTAGTCCCTTTGAGCCTAACAGCTTCGATGAAGCTGTAATGTCGACCTATGCCCGGTTTCCTCTAGCCCTAGAACGGGGTGCAGGATGCCGGGTTTGGGATACTCAGGGGCGGGAATATCTGGACTTTGTGGCCGGAATTGCCACTTGTACTTTAGGACATGCCCACCCAGCAATGGTAGAAGCAGTCACACGCCAAATCCAGAAGCTGCATCACGTCTCTAATTTGTACTACATTCCCGAACAAGGTGAATTGGCAAAATGGATTATTCAACATTCCTGTGCCGATCGCGTCTTTTTCTGCAACTCTGGTGCTGAGGCTAACGAAGCAGCAATTAAATTAGCGCGGAAATATGCCCATACTGTACTAGAAATTGAACGACCAATTATCTTAACGGCAAATGCTAGTTTCCACGGGCGGACTTTAGCAACGATTACTGCTACCGGACAACCAAAGTATCAAAAATACTTTGATCCCTTGGTTCCTGGTTTCCATTATGTGCCTTACAACGATATTGGCGCGGTGGAAGCGGCGATTAGCGAGTTGGATGAAGGTGATTACCGTGTCGCAGCAATTTTAATAGAACCTTTGCAAGGAGAAGGCGGCGTCCGTCCAGGTGATCTTGCTTACTTCCAAAAGCTGCGGCAAATCTGTGATGAAACTGGCGTTTTGCTGATATTCGATGAAGTGCAAGTTGGTATGGGACGCAGCGGTAAGTTATGGGGTTATGAAACTCTCGGCGTTGAGCCAGATATCTTCA
Organism: Nostoc sp. 106C; assembly: GCF_002154725.1. GTDB lineage: Bacteria > Cyanobacteriota > Cyanobacteriia > Cyanobacteriales > Nostocaceae > Aulosira. The sequence continues at coordinate 49,284 of NZ_MTAW01000037.1, forward strand.
CCAGTGCTAAGGGATTGGGTGGTGGTATCCCCATCGGTGCCATGATGAGTAAGAAATTCTGCGATGTCTTCCAACCTGGGGAACACGCCAGTACCTTTGGTGGTAATCCTTTTGCTTGTGGAGTAGCGCTGGCGGTTTGCCAAACGTTAGAGAAAGAAAATATTTTGCAGAATGTACAGCAGCGAGGTGAACAACTGCGAGATGGATTAAGAGCGATCGCCACCAAATATCCTCATCAAATTGCCGATGTTCGGGGATGGGGTTTAATCAACGGACTAGAATTGCCAGCCGACATCCAGCTAAACGCAGCTGATGTTGTCAAATTTGCGATCGCGGAAGGTGTATTACTTGTACCAGCCGGGCCAAAAGTCGTCCGGTTTGTACCACCACTAATTGTCACAGAAGCCGAAGTCAATACAGCCTTGCAAGCTGTTGACAAAGCACTAGCTACTGTTACGGTATAAGTTGTCAACAAGCTCGAAATTTTAAACTTATAGCCAGTCGCGTGGTGAGGGAGTTCCTCTGGGGTTTCCTACTTGAGCGAACTGGCTTGTCTTTTGTAGGGGCACAACATCTTGTATCCCAGTAATATCCCTTTTCTGTCACTTTCCGGAATAAGCAAGTAGTAAAGAAGCTAAATCATC
>NZ_MTAW01000039.1 GCF_002154725.1 Nostoc sp. 106C
AAATTACTTTAATCTCGCTTCAGTATTTTCTCACAAATGATTCCGGATTGCTATAAATTTGGGATTTAGGAATGTAGGCGCTGCTGAAATTGAGCAGCTTTGCCAGAATCGGGAATTTCTGCTGCCAATATTTTTATCAGTTCTTTGCGGGAAATATTTAAGGAAGATTTGACAGCTTTTTGCACAAGGAAAACAGCCATCGGTCCGATGAATTCAGCTAATTCTCGCTCGCATTGATGTAAAAAGCTTTCAGTGATTGCTAAAACATCTGTACCCAATAAATTGATAGGTAAATCCTCTGGCTTTGACTTTACTTCTGGTTGACTCAAAGATGCGCTTACTACAGAACTTGATTGCTGCTTAAACACAATTTGTTTATCAGAAACAAGATGCACGGATAATTTATCTATGACTTCTTGGTAGTTGAAAGCTTGTGCTACTTTTTTTGGGTCGGAAATTTCTAATGCTACTGTTTTGATCAGTTCTACATGAGAAATGTTGGGAGAGGATTGCCGTACTTTTTGCACTAAGTAATGAGCTATTGGGCCAATTAACTCAGCCAACTTTTGCTCACATTGACTGATTAAGCAATCATCGCTAGCTAAATTATCTGAATTTTTCTCTGTTTCGGGGTTTGATTCCCTAAACAACATTCTTGTGTTTTCCAACTCAAGGTGTTGCTGCTCGGCCAAGTTTAACTTCAAATTATCAACCAAATCTTTGCTGTTAGAAACTTGATCCGCAACTTGTTTTAAGAATGTAGGAGCTATCGTCTCAGCAAATTCCATGAGAGTATTATCCAGATGGTTATACTCTTCTGGAGAAAGAACTAACTGTGGCTGAAAATCAGATGAAGTCAATTCATCATAAATCTCTTCTAGCTGAGTTGTATCAGCTATTTTTAAACTAAAATCTATTGCTAAAGTCTCTTCAACTGGCGTTTTCTCAAGAATTTTTAAACTAAAGTCCTTTGTGGAAGTCTCTTCAACAGGAGTTTTATCAAGAATTTCTAAACTAAAATCTGTTGTGGAAGTTTTTTCAAGTGGAGTTTTATTAATAATTTCTAAACTAGAATCTGTCGCGGAAATTTCTGCAACTGGAGTTTTATTAATAATTTCTAAACTAGAATCTGTTGTGGAAGTTTCTTCAACTGGAATTTTATCAACAATTTTTAAATTAAAATCTTCTTCTGATATTGATTGTTCCCAAACTGTCTGCTGCTCTAAAGGCAGATTAACAGTAATCCGACAGCCATATCCTGGCTCTGTGTCAATATTACAATTACCTTTTAAAGCTAACACTCGTTCTTGCATCCCTTGAAGACCAAATCCAGTTTTGTTTTGCAACAGGCTGAATCCTTTGCCATTGTCTTGGATGCTAAGGCACAAATTGCTGGAAGTGTAACTGAGATTAATATCTACTTTTGTTGCACCAGCATATTTACAGATATTTGTCAATCCTTCTTGGATGATTCTGTAAAGAGTTTTGACTACCTCAGTAGATAAAGAAACAGGTAAGTTGATGTTGGTAGAAGGTAAGATACCTGTAACTTGATAAAAATTTTGTACTAAAGAATCGATCAGATCTGTTAAAGTCTGCTCTAGGGGCGCAATCTCCCGCATACTGCTGACAGATTGGCGAACTTCTTGAATAGCGATCGCTCCTAGACGTTGAGCTTCTGCTAAAAACTTTTCAGCTAGGGTGGGGTCAAGATTCCAAAGTTTGTGCGCTGTTTGCAGCTGAATATTGAGAGTTGTCAGAGCGTTTCCCAAAGAATCATGGATGTCGCGAGCAATACGTTTGCGTTCTTGCAGGGCTGCCAAGTCTTCAATTTGAAGGATATGTTGCAGCATCTGCTCGCGGGCTATTGATAGATCTATATGATGCTCAGCTACCACGGTGTTCACCCACTGCAATATTAAATGGTGACAAGCTACATAATTGCATCACTTGCAACAGACGATTTTCCTGATTTTACGACTATTATTTATTTGCTGCTGCTAAATGCAAGATAAATAGCTAACTACTATTATTGAACAATACTTTAAGTAAGACAGTGTAAATATTTGTTGCTGAAGTCTGGCAGAGAGCAGACATTGGTATCCAATTTAGCGCAGTCGTCATGGACATCTGGTTGAAGCATTAAACCTGACTAGAATTAGATACAGATGCGGACTCTCAAAATAAAGAATTGGAAAGTTATTTTTGCAGTTTGAACAATTTAATTTTGTAGTGCGGGCCAGAAAGCCCGCGCGAGCTTTTCGGCTCGCACTACTTATTTTTACTTGATGGCTTAAACAGTTAAATAGTCCTAATCCTAGGTTGCTTTAGCTGCATGTAAACTTTGTCCAAGTTGAGAATTGGAGTTTTGCCAAAGGACACACAGAAGAGTATAAGATTTGCTAGTAAAACCCGATTAAGAAAAAACTCTCGGTAAACTTTGTGGAGGATATCTTTGACCAAGAAAATCCTTCTATAGCAGCGATAACCGTTCAGTTGTGGAAATTAAACAATTAAGCGCAGACGAACAGACGTTTTTTGAAGCGAGTCAGGCTTTGATAGAGTTGCGCGATCGCAGGTTGTATTGAGAGAGTTTGGCATGGAGAGTACACCATGAGAGCACAGCTTCTGAAATATTAGGACTAGCTTCTTAATGGCAGCAGATGCAGTCCTCAGCGATCGCCTTGAGTGAATATATTCCAATTCACTGGAGGAGACAGTCAAAATTTAGCTGCGTTTGCTCTAAGTGATAGATGAAGTCTCTGATAGTACTGCACCAGAAGCAGTTGTCTTTTCTGGCTGAGTAGAAGGTGATTTCGCGGGTATGGAATTAAATTTGATTTCCCACCCCAAATATTTTTTAATGAACGAACTCGACCATTCGTATACGCGCTCAAAAGGCCACAGGAGGAATTTCAGCAAAGCAGATATAGTTTGTTCGAGAGTAGGTTGCTCCACTTCCAGCCACGCCCGAAAATAAGAACCACTTTGAAAAGCGATGCCCCAAACCCAGATAATCAAAGCAATTAGTAAGAAAAACGAAAAGGATATTAGAGCGATCGCTTGCTTGAACAGATCCCAAGTTTTTCCAGCAGCTTGTTGGTAAACAACTACAGTATCCTTTTGGGAAAGAGTTTCCCATAGTTGTATAGCCTGTTGAATGGGATTGTACTGTATCGGTTGGGAATCCTCACTTTTGTAGAGAACTGGAAGGCTATTAACTGATTCTTGACTTTGTTTAACCACAGTTTCTTGCATAAATTTAGTCAATCTCTTGGTTTGATACCACTACTCTAAATTCGCACTTATCGATTAATGACATTTGATACTAGCTGCCCGAAGACTAGGAAGAACAATAATGTCTAGTCTTGTAAACGCTAAAAATAGAGCCTTCCTACATGAAATCAGCTTCTTTACTGGCTCTTGCGGCTCAACTATGCTCGTTATTGCACAACAAATTTAATCTATTATGAGATGACATTCTCAAAAATAGATATTGATACATTAATTAAAAATTACATATCTTGGCAAGCATTTCTTTTAAGATTTTTTACTTCGAGCATTGCAAGAATACGCACAAGTATGATTATTATTTCTATTCTGTAAACCTATAGCAGATTTGCGTATGCTCTATCTATAGAGAAGCAAGCGATCGTCTTCACAAATCTAAAAAAGTCAATAAAAACCATTGAGATTACCACCAAGTACAAAGAGTCAAATCCCCTAAACGGCACAAAGCATGATGCATTTGCCTGATATTCAAACCCTACACACAGCACTCAACTACCTAGCTCAGGTAATCCAGTGGCGTATGGGCTGTTACTTCAGCGATCGCAACCAAGATAGGGAACCAATGCCCAATCCACCAGATGAATGGATGACCGCAGATACTCCCCTACTCGGATTTATTCGCAAGCACCAATTGGATATTGCTGCGCAACTCACCCTACTTATGGCGCTGGCTCCTTATCTGCAACCCGATTTTTTTGATCGGTTGATTGCGGCCCAGTTACCCCAAGCTGGTGATTATCCCGAAATCGGTGGATGGAGGGGCAAAACCCATCGTGGCTTTCTACCAACAGGTGAAACGGTGCTGTTTATCTTGGGTGGTAATCAATTTGGCGATCGCCTGCGTCTACAGCAACTTTTCAGCGTGGAACACCCCTTTTCCCGCGAGGGCGTAATCTACCTCGATCCGCCAGCCGAGGGTGAACCCCTGATGAGTGGCAAACTCGTCATGACTCAGGACTACATCGACCTCTTTATTCAGGGACACTTTTCTCGTCCTCATTTTAGTACGCGTTTTCCCGCCCAGCGCATCACTACTGAAATGGAGTGGGAGGATTTGGTTCTCAATGCCCAAACCTTACAACAAATTCGCGATCTAGAAGCCTGGATCACCTATGGACCAACCATTCTCTATGAATGGGGCATGAAAAAGAAGCTCAAACTGGGCTATCGGGCCCTATTTTATGGACCACCTGGTACAGGCAAGACTCTCACAGCCAGCCTCTTGGGCAAATATACTGGCAAAGATGTTTACAAGGTAGACATCTCGATGATGGTGTCAAAATTTATTGGTGAGACGGAAAAGAACCTAGCTAACCTCTTCGCCAGAGCCGAAAATAAGGATTGGATTCTCTTCTTCGATGAAGCTGATGCTCTTTTTGGCAAGCGCACCAATGTGCGTGATGCTCATGATAAATATGCTAATCAAGAAGTAAGCTACCTGCTACAACGGGTAGAAAATTATGACGGGCTGGTGATCTTATCTTCTAACTTCAAAAGCAATATTGACGAGGCCTTCATCCGCAGATTTCAATCAATTATTCAATTCCCTATGCCTAACGCCAAAGAACGGTTGCAACTGTGGCAAATGGCGTTTCCATCCCAGGTTAGGTTGGCTGATGTCGTAGACTTACCTCAAATTTCAGCTACTTATGAACTGACTGGATCAGACATCATGAATGTGGTGCAGTACTCCTGTCTGCAAGCATTACAGCAAGGTGATACAGTCATTCATCATGAGGATCTGCTTTACGCTATCAAGCGGGAATTTAGCAAAGCTGGAAAGATGATGTAAAAAGTAAAAAGCGAGCGCAAACTCCAAAGCCTCTTGAGGAAGGGCAAGGGGGCAGGGGAAGAAAGAAATAACTATGTGGCTATTGACCATTGACTCTTGACCAAGGACAAATGATTATCGATTTAACTTGACCCAAAAATATAATTTTGGTATTGTCTTAGGTTTTAGTAACAAAAGCTAGCGGGTGAAAATACATAGAATACAAATAATTATTACATTCAGCGAAATAAAACTCAGAGAAAAGATATTGTCTTTATTGGGTAATAATACGGTTGTAGATAAAATGGTGGGCTAGATATTTCCATTTTTAACTAGTAAAGTCTCAAAATTAGGCTAAAGCCCTATAAAGTTCAAATAAGCTTGCAGACTAGGGAGAACCAATTCAAAAAATATCCAAGTAACTAAATCATCTCGGAGGTTTGCAGCAAAAAATTAATGTTGCAACAATTACCTTGATACGGGCATTTTTTTAGACAAATGCTCTCAGTTTTTTATGTCTTTACTACTTCTGGATATAAATGAAAAAATCTAAGTTTTTGGCTGATTCCTTCACCGACTTTTTATGATATTTGATGCAATGAGGCTGATACAGGTTGGTTTGCAGCGCTACATCTTAGAAATGGAGCCAGAACTTGGTCCAGGACAGGTTGTGCTGATAGATAACATTGGCATGGCTGAAGAACTCGGTGGAGCAAACAATCAGCTCAATGGGCATGTGGTGATGAGCTTAGTAAACCTCCAAGAAGAGGCTACGCTCAAAAATGCTAGTCACTATCGCTTGATTAATGGACGTACTATTTATCAAAATCCTCCCGTAAACCTCAACCTATTTATTCTTTTTTCCTCACTACACAATCAGTACGAAACAGCCCTCAGACTACTTTCGCGAGTATTAGAGTTTTTTCAGTCGCAACAGGAAATTTCGTTTACCTCTACGCCCGGAAATGGCGGTATCTCGCGCAATGTGCGGGTCATACCAGACCTCTATTCCCTGAGCTTCGAGCAACTTAACCAACTATGGGGATCTCTGGGTGGTAAACAAGTGCCCTTCGTGATGTATCGTGCCCGTCTTGTAACCATAGAAGCACAAAAACGGCAGGCTGAAAGCGAAGTCATCTCTGGAGTCTCTGTTAATGAGTGAGAGGTAACCAGTTATGAAGGTTCTATATAAAAAAATCCTCGATCTAGAAATTTGGCACGACTATTATTTAGGCCAGCCCAATGCGCTTAAACCACCAACTGGTTATGATATCTCCGATATGTTGGCTTTGGTGCCTACCCCAGAATGTCTGCGGGTACTGCGAAATTTACGTTGGCTCTTTCGTCCACAGCCACGAGGAGCAAGTATCTTTGCCCATGTAGAACAAGCATCCTCGGGTGAATTTGCGACTTTACTACCAGTGAATCGACCTGAGCGACTGACATTCTGGTTAATAGTGCGCGATCGCTATTTTGCCAATTTCACAAATCTGCCTCTAACCAAGAACCGCGAGCAAATTTATTATTTCTCGAATCTTTCAGGTAATCAGGGTCATGCTTTATTCTTGACTCAACCCTTGCCAAGTTACGCTGCTAACAGCGAATATCATCTAGGACAATTAGTCAATCACGATGGCAAGACTCTGGAAGCATTGAGTTACCAGGCTTCTGCTAGTAAGAACCCGAACGCCAATGATTGGGATATCTTGCCTAATAGTCAATATGTCTCAGAACTAGACAGGTTACCCAAACAGGGACTTTCCCGAATATATACCATCCCGAAAGCTAATCCTAGAGATATCTGGCGGTTGACTTTACTAGATGTACATGAGCTGGAAACTTTTGCCTTGGAGGTCACAACTCCAAGTACTCATGCTCCTGGTGATGCGATCGCTTGTAGCCTAAATTTTTCTGGACAAATCCCCGGTCGCTACAAGCTATGCCTAAATAATATCCAAGTTGATCGGTTTGTTCTGTGTGACCCTATTGCTTCCAAAGATGCATTTGCTCTGGTCGAAATCGTTCTGAATCAGAGCCTAGTTCCATCAGCTTTTTCCCTCTTGCAACCTCAGGATGGAAACACCCTAATTAAACCAAAAACTTATGTTATTCGCTGCAAAAATCGGGCAACTCGCTGGCGCTATCGCTACGAAAAACCTCATGGCTTCAGTGCCGCCAGTCTACCTAACTTTGAATTAATAGATGCCAAAACTTATGCCACCAAAAGACCCCTAGGTCTGCGTTTGCAACCAGATAGTTTACTCACCGATGGTAAAGACCAGCTGCTACCAGCTCCTACGAGCGCGCTGATCAAGCCCGAAACTGATGCTCAGGCGCGCGTCACCACCATCTTTTCTGATATTCATCTGTAACGTACCAGCTATTACACACAAGAATTATGCCAAGCACTTACAAAACTCCAGGGGTTTACATTGAGGAAATTTCCAAGTTTCCCCCTTCTGTAGCTCAAGTTGAAACTGCGATTCCTGCCTTTGTTGGCTATACCGAGAAAGCTGTAGTTAGAGGCATTGATTACCATAAAGTCGCGGCAGATGCAAAAGCAGCAGCTGATGCAGCAGCAGATCCAGAAAAAGCAGCTGATGACACCAAAAAGGCAGCTGCTGATGCCAAAAAGGCAGATGATGACGCTCAAAAGGCAGCTGCTGACGCCAAAAAGGCAGCCGATGACGCACCAACAGATGCGGTAAAAGCCAAAACAGCAGATGATGCTGCCAAAGCAGCCAATGCCGCCAAAAAGGCAGCTGATGACGCTCAAAAGGCAGCCGATGCCGCCAAAAAGGCAGCCGATGACGCCAAAGCAGACCCAGACAAAGCAAAAGCAGTAGCTGCTGCTGCCAAAGCAGTAGCCGATGCCGCCAAAGTGCCTGTGCCTGTGAGGATTACATCACTACTGGAATATGAGCAATTTTTCGGGACTGCCGTACCTGAAACCAGCATTACCGTAAAAGTGACAGATACAGATGTCAATGCTGCTATTACTACACCTTCACCCCACATTCTGTACTATTCGCTGCAAGCCTACTTTGCTAATGGTGGTGGCCCTTGCTATATCGTATCCGTAGGTAAAGCTCCTAGCACAATTCAAAAAGCAGACTTGACAGCAGGTCTAGATGCGATTGAAAAAGAAGATGAAGTAACACTAATTGTATTTCCAGAGAGTCTGAGTCTGGTAACAGGTGACTTGAGTCAGGCATCTGCTTATGCAGACTATGCAGCAGTTTATGATGCCGCATTGGCACAAGCTGCCAAACTCCAGGATCGTTTTGTGGTCATGGATACTCTTTTAGATCCCAGCAATGCATCCCTGACTGACGCAGCTAATGCCTTTAGGAGTCATGGCATTGGGATAAATAATCTGAAGTATGGTGCAGCTTATGGGCCTCGTTTAGAGACGATTTTCAACTATTTCTACGAGGAAACCGGAGTTAACGTCACGTTGCCGGATAATTCCACTGTTACACTAGATAAACTTAACCCTACGACTACACCCACCACTACCAACGGCCAATTTTATCCCCTAGTTAAAAGCGCCATCGATCGCCTACCAGTAGTACTACCAGCAGCACCGATTGTCGTAGGAGTTTATGCCGCAGTTGATAATAGCCGTGGGGTTTGGAAAGCCCCAGCCAATGTCAGTTTAAACTCAGTTATCCAACCTACTATCAAAATCAGCAACGCAGAGCAGGAAGACCTTAACGTCCACACTACAGGCAAATCAATCAACGCCATTCGCGCTTTTATTGGTAAAGGAACCTTGATTTGGGGTGCGCGTACCTTAGCAGGTAATGATAATGAGTGGCGTTATGTTCCAGTCCGTCGCTTTTTCAACATGGCAGAGGAATCGATCAAGAAAGCTACCGAGGCATTTGTTTTCGAGCCTAACGATGCCAACACTTGGGTGAAAGTGCGAGCCATGATCGAAAACTTCCTGATTCTGCAATGGCGGGCTGGGGCATTAGCTGGAGCCAAGCCAGAACAAGCCTTCTATGTGAGAGTAGGGCTGAACGAAACCATGACCGCCCTAGATATTCTTGAAGGTCGGATGATTATCGAGATTGGGATGGCGGTGGTGCGTCCAGCGGAATTTATCATCCTGAAGTTCTCGCACAAGATGCAGGAAAGTTAATTCGATTAATCGATCGCAAATTATTGAGTTCCTAAATTAACCCATCAACACATTAAGCATTTATGGCTGATTATCCTTTACCAAAGTTTCATTTCCAAGTAGAGTGGGGCGGCACTCGCCTAGGATTCACCGAAGTATCCGGACTAGATGTAGAAACCGACATGATCGAATACCGAGAAGGTAACATGCCGGAATATCACAAACTCAATATGCCCGGAATGCAGAAATTAAGCAAAATCACCATGAAACGGGGTACTGTCAAAGCCGACAACGATTTTTATAAGTGGTGGAACACTGTAGCCTTAAACACCATTGAGCGTCGTGATTTGACCATCAGCTTACTCAATGAAAAACATGAACCTGTAGTGGTTTGGAAGATTAAACACGCCTGGCCGACCAAAGTACAATCCACTGATCTCAAAAGCGACGGTAACGACGTAGCGATCGAAAGTATTGAGATTGCCCATGAAGGACTAACTATTCAGAACGGGTAGGGTCTATTTCATTAATTCTGATGAGTTAAGGCGATCAGATCCCCGGCTTCTTGAAGAAGTCGGGGATCTCCGAACCGCATACTGCAAAGCAGAACCCGCAGGTAGGCGCGTTCGCGTTGGCGCAGCCTCTCGTAGAGAAGCGTCTCGAAGAGAAGGGCGCAAAGGAAGAGGAAAGAAGAAAAATATGGCATATAGTTATCCCCCGGTCAGTTTCTTTTTTGATGTCAGCTTTCAAGGCGAGTTTCAGGGCGAGAGACTGGATAAAAACGTAGTGGAGACCCGCTTCCAGAGTGTTACTGGTCTGAGTGTAGACATGGAGACCGAAACCCTGAAAGAAGGTGGTGAAAATCGCTTTGAGCATATCTTGCCAGTGCGTACCAAGTACGATCCACTAGTACTAAAGCGAGGTCTAGTCAAAAACTCCAAGATGGTGCAATGGTGCATGGATGCCATTCTCAACTTTGACATCCAACCCATGAACCTATTAGTGAGTCTGCTGCATGTCAAGTCTACTGCGGCTAACCAGCCATCTCAAGATACCGCACCGCTTGTTACTTGGAAGGTGATTAATGCCTGGCCCAAGAAATGGTCAGTCTCGGAATTTGACGCTGAAAAGAACTCTATTGCGATCGAATCGTTGGAGTTGAATTACAGCTACTTCGAGATGCTTACGTAACCCAACAAGAATATTAAGGTGGGAAATGCTCACCCTACAAACTACAAACTTATGCCAATAGAGATTAGGGAACTGGTTATTAGAGCCTCTGTCAACGAAGGCCAGCAAGAGCAAAATCAAGGGGTAGGCAATTTCGATGCTGATGCGCAGGCTGCGATTATTGCTGCTTGTGTAGAGCAGGTTCTAGCCATCCTCAAGGAAAAGTCAGAGCGGTAACCCATGACAGGCGAACTCACCAAAGTTAAAATCCAGGCCTACAAGGATAAGCGATTTGAGAATAAGCATGGAGAATTTGATCTGCCGATCAATCCGGAGCAGTTTTCCCAAGCTTTTAAGGTGGAATACGACTCAGCACAAGACATAGGCTCCCAGGGCAACGATCCGCAGTATAAATTTACCAGACCCGAAGAACTCAAGCTCGACTTTACCTTCGATGGTACTGGCGTAGTGCCAATCAAAGGTAAAGCTAACGCATTTCATAAAGACGTAGCTAAACAGGTACAGGATCTGCTCAATGTGGTTTACACCATGAAGAATGAGACTCACAGACCTAACTTTCTGCGTTTGTTGTGGGGAAGCTTTTCCTTTGGTGCTAAAAATAGCTTTGATTGTATCCTCAAAGATCTACAGATTAACTACACCCTGTTTGCCCCAGATGGTAAGCCCTTGAGGGCAAAGATTAACGCTACCTTTGTCAGCTATATTGAGCCGCAGCGTCGTGTCCGCGAAGAAGGGAAACAATCGCCCGATGTTACCCATGTACGCAAGGTGACAGCTGGTGATAACCTACCTCTGATGACTCATCGCATTTATGGTGACCCATCTTATTATTTGCAGGTTGCTAAAGTGAACGGTTTGGTGAATTTTCGCCGTCTGCGTACTAACACGGATTTGAGATTTCCGCCGCTGGAGAAAACAGAACTATGACTGACCTCATCGTTCCCCAAAATGCAATCTATGATCTTGCCACTTTCGAGTTGTTCTCCGATGGTAAGGAGATCACAAACATTTATACGGTGTTGTCCTTGACAGTCAACCGCATAGTCAACCGTGTGCCAACAGCGCGGATAGTGCTGCGTGATGGTGCTGCGGATGAAGAAACATTTGTCGCCAGCGAGGGGCCTGACCTAATTCCGGGTAAAGATGTGGAAATTGCTCTAGGCTACGATGGTCATAACAAAACTGTCTTCAAAGGGCTAATTGTCAAGCATTGCTTAAAGGTCGGTGCTAATGGCGACTCTATACTTGTGCTTGAGTGTAAAGATGCGGCGACTAAATTAACGATCGGTCGTCACAGCCGATACTTTAGTGAAGTTAAAGACAGCGATGCGATCGCACAAATTATTAGCAGTTACGGCGGCATCAGTCAGGATATAGAAAGTACGAAAGCTACGCATCCAGAGATTGTTCAATATTACGCTACCGATTGGGACTTTATTCTGTCACGGGCGGAAATCAATGGGCAAATTGTCCTCGCGGAAGACGGTAAGCTCAAAATTAAAGCCCCAAGCACCAGTGGTAGCTCCTTAATTACCCTTACCTATGGCGTTAACCTGCTGGAATTTGAAGCAGAAATGGACGCTCGCTCCCAGTACAAAGCCGTGAAGGCCAAGGCTTGGAGTTACACCGATCAGGCATTAGTCGAGATTGAGGGAACTGAGCCGACGGTGAATAAACAAGGTAACCTGTCAGGGCAGAATTTGGCTAATGCGATCGCTCTGAGTGCTTGGGAATTAAGTCATGGCGGTCGGATACAAGAACCAGAACTCCAAGCCTGGGCTGATGCTCAACTCCTAAAAAGTCGGTTAGCTAAGATACAGGGGCGAGTAAAAATCATAGGCTACCCTGATGCCAAACCTGATACCTTAATTAAATTGGAAGGTCTAGGACAACGCTTCAACGGATTAGCCTACGTCTCCGGTATTCGTCACGAGATGAATGGCGGTGCATGGTATACACATATACAACTTGGACTTGCACAACAGTGGTTTTACCAAGAAACAGATATCGTAGACAAACCAGCCTCAGGACTGCTTCCCGGTGTCAACGGCTTGCAAATCGGGGTGGTGGTGCAGTTGCAGGGCGACCCCAACGGCGAAGACCGGATTTTAGTCAAAGTCCCCACAATCCAGTTTCAGAGTCAGGGGATTTGGTCACGGATTGCCACCTTGGACGCTGGTAATAATCGCGGTTCTTTCTTTCGCCCGGAAATTGGCGACGAAGTGATCCTGGGCTTTCTCAACGACGACCCCCGCGACCCGATTGTGCTGGGAATGCTCAACAGCAGCGCTAAACCAGCGCCCCTAAAAGCAGCTGATGAAAACCATCACAAAGGCTTTTTTACCCGTTCCCAAATGAAGGTGAGCTTCGACGACGAGAAGAAAATCATCACCTTGGAAACCCCAGGGAGTAACAAAATTATCATCTCCGATGAGGACAAAGGCATTGCCTTAAAAGACCAAAACGGCAATACCTTAATCATGAACGATAGCGGCATCACCATGAAAAGTCCCAAAGACATCACCATAGAAGCCACTGGGAAGTTAACACTCAAAGCCACCCAAGATACCAGCATCGAAGGTTTAAACGTCAATGTCAAAGCCAACGCTCAATTCAAAGCCGAAGGTAGTGCAGGAGCCGAAGTTTCTACAAGTGCGATCGCCATTCTTAAAGGCTCATTGGTGCAAATAAATTGAGCAGGGGAATGAGGCAGGGAGCAGGGCGAGAAATGACAAATGACAAATGACCAATAACAAATGACAAATGACAAATTATGGGAAAACCTGCTGCTCGTATTAATGATATGCACGTCTGCCCGATGCAGAATCCTGGCCCTGTGCCCCATGTTGGCGGCCCTGTGATTGGGCCAGGAGCGCCCCTGGTGCTGATTGGGGGTATGCCAGCAGCTGTATTGGGTGATACCTGCATTTGCTCTGGTCCGCCAGATAGCATCGTCATGGGATCGGCAACTGTAATGATTGGGGGAAAACCTGCTGTCCGGCTGGGTGATAGCACGGCCCACGGTGGCTCGATTGTGTTGGGAGATTTTACTGTTTTGATTGGAGGGTGAGATGAGTGATGTCTATCAACAAGGCCCTGCACGGCTACGCAGCAAGGCATACTTGGGTACTGGTTGGGGATTTCCACCGACCTTTGAGCGCGGTAGCAAAGGTATACGACTGGTCAGCGCTGAGGATGATATATGTGAGAGTTTGCAAATTCTGTTGTCTACTAGTTTGGGCGAACGGGTGATGCAGCCGACTTACGGCTGTAACCTTCAGGATTTGCTCTTTGAACCCTTTAGCCCCACAGTCGCTAGTAGTGTCAAAGAACTGATCCGCATTGCCATTCTGTATCACGAACCCCGTATCCTGCTTAACCAATTGGATTTCAACCTTGATGAACAGTTGCAAGGTGTCGTCAATATTACCGTAGACTACACCATCATCAGCACTAATTCTCGCTTCAATTTTGTTTATCCTTTCTACTTGCAAGAAGGTAGCGGCAACCTACTTTCGGTTGCACCGGGAACAGCAAAGTTTCCTATAAGGGAGGATTTGGAAGTTATTGCTGAGTCTAGTGTATGACTTATTTTTTTTAACGCAGAGGAGCGCAGAGGTTCACGCAGAGGGGCGCAGAGGTTTTATTAAGGTTATTCGTGTTGTTAGTTTAAACAATTGGTATGTTCTTTCAAATCTGCGGCTGAGAATGTCTTTAATTTTGAACTTTGAATTTTGAATTGTTAACCTGATGTCCTGCTTTACGTTGGTAATCTAGAAATCCATGAGCATCCGCCCCGATCTACCTAAAAATCCATTAATCCGCGATGGGGTAAGCCAGCGCCAGCGACAGGTTTTAGCTTTGTCGCCCGATTACGTCAAGATTGACGAACACGACCTGGCTGATTTTCTGGTGTTTGCTCACAAACTCAGTAAACAGGTTAATTACTACAACTACAAGAACCAAAAAGAAGGTAACTGGCAAGAATTTTTTGCTAGTAGTACACCTGTGCAAATCGCTTTGATTAGCAAAACTCGCCCTCAAAAAGTTAAAGATAACTATACGCAGAATTTGCCAGCTTTTCTCAAAAACCAGTCGGCTGCAACTCTTGCACCTATTCTGGAACTATGGAAAACCGAGTTGTTGAATCCGATCGCCCAGTGGTATGAAGTGTTAGAACCCTACACCCCGCTGAAATCGATTATTAAAGGACTAGTTAAAACCAATCTGAAAGAGCCTTTAAGGCGGATGCAGTTGTTTGAGACTAATCAAGGTATAGGGACAGATTTTTACCAAAAATTTGTGGGATTATTTGGGCTGGATCTCAGTTCCGATCAAACAAGCGAACGCACTCGTGTAAGCAATACATCCGAACCGCGTGCTGAAGTAGATGCTGTTTTTCAGATGTTGTTTCAAACTTACCGTCAGATTATCAAGGAAGCACCGAAGTATTTAAAAGATAGTTTGACAGCCCGACAGGATCATCCACCGCATCTATCGCTGTATTTTGCCTTTTGGGAGGTGATGCAACCAGCCAGAGATGATCTCAATCGCATGACTCAGAGACATCTTGACTTTTTCTATCGTCAAGTGCTGCGTTTGAGCGATCGCCCCGCCCAACCAGACCACGCTCACTTAATATTTGAACTAGCCAAGGCTCAAAAAGAATACAAACTCAACGCCGAAACTCGCTTCAAAGCTGGTAAAGATGCCAGTGGTGTTGAGATGTTTTACAAACTTGATGCCGAAACAGTCTTCCACAAAGCTACGATAGCCAGTTTGCAAGGGCTGTTTTTGGACTCACAAGAAATCGCAACTGGCAATATCCCCAACAATCTTTTGGGTTTGTATGCTTCACCGATAGCAAACTCTTTTGATGGTCAAGGCGGAGATTTCCCTAAAGAACAAGCGATAAAGATCTGGCTACCTTTTGGGAATCGCACACGCAACCATGCTCGTTTAGGATTGGCGATCGCCTCAAATATTTTTTATCTTCAAGAAGGGTTACGCACCCTCATTTTTACTCTGAGCTTTGATCGGGCGCTTGCTGGAGTGATAGCCAGCGATTTACCAAATATTTTCGCTGTTGATTTTAGCGGCAAAAAAGATTGGATAGTTGCAAAGATTCGCCCGCTAGAGACTCACAGCGAAACTAGCCTAGAAGGTCAAACCCTAAAATTAGAAGTCAGCCTAACTGCCGATCAAGAACCAATCGGTGTTTACCATAGCGAACTACCTGGTGCTGCACTCACTACAAATTTGCCTGTCGCCAGACTGCAATTAAAAGATGAGGCGCAGGTGAATGGCTTGTCACCTTACAGTTATTTCCGCGACCTCAAACTTACCAAACTCACGATCAGCACCAAGGAAATAGAGATCCAAAACTTGGTATTGCAAAACGATTTATCCCCCATCAACCCAAGTAAACCCTTCCCACCCTTTGGCCCCAGACCAGCCGTAGGCGCAACCTTTTATGTAGGGAGTAAAGAAATTTTTCTAAAAAATCTCTCTGTTCTCAAGATGAAGGTTGCATGGCAAGGATTACCTGCTGATTTAGCAAACTATTATCGCGGGTATTATGTAGAAGACGATAGCAATCAGCCCGACTTTAACAATTTCTCAGCCGAAGTAAAGCGACTCACGCAACACACTTGGTCAGCAGAAGGCTTGCCTAATGGCTACAATCTCTTCAATCCAGAAGGCGATCGCATTCTTGTAGATAGGACATCCCAAACACCTCTACCTGGGGAAGAAATCGACAACTTAACCAGCTTTAATCTGCAAACCGATAGTGGTTTCTTGCGCTTCGTACTCAAACAGAACTTCCTGCACGACGAGTTCCCTCGTAAATATGCCCTCCAAACATTAGCCTCAGCTAAAAATTTTGCGGCTGGGGAATATGTTAATGGTGCTGTTTATGAACTGAGTACTGGCACCTTAACACGATGGCATCCGAGCGTGGAATTTCCCACAGAAGTAAAAGTAGCACCAATTACGCTCAACGAGCCTTATACCCCTGTCATTCAGTCAATTACGCTCAGTTACATCGCTGTCGCAGATCAACAAGATTGCAAACTGTTCCACCTCCACCCGTTTGATAGGTTTGCGGAGTTAGTATCAAAGGACACGCCCGATTTCTTACCGCAGTTTACTAATGAGGGTGAATTGCTGATTGGACTGGGCGACCTTGATCCGCCTACAGCCTTACCATTGCTGTTTCAGGTAGCAGAAGAAACCGCAGATACAGCTTTAGAAAAAGCCGATGTCCAGTGGCACTACCTCAAAGATAATACTTGGATATCCTTGAGCGATCGCATTGTCAGCGACAGTACTAATGGGCTGATTACTTCAGGTATCGTCAATCTAGGGATTCCGGAGGACATTAGCAAGCATAAAACCACCATCCTTGACCCAACTCTGTACTGGATCAAAGCTACTGTACCAGCCCGGAGTGGGGCGATCTGCCAAATCCTCGGTGTTCATACTCAAGCCGCGCGGGTGACTTTCACCGATGAAGGTAACGATCCGAATCATTTAGCTGCGCCTTTACCTGCTGGAGCGATCGCCAAACTGGCTGTACCTACACCGGAAGTCAAAAAAGTAGAGCAACCCTATGATTCTTTTGGTGGGCAAATCAAAGAGCAGCCAGAGCATTTTTATACCCGGATCGGTGAATATCTGCGCCATAAAGGCCGGGCTGTTACCATCTTTGACTATGAGCGATTGGTATTAGAAAAATTTCCTCAAATCTATAAGGTTCGCTGCATTAACCACGGACAGGTGGGGCAAGGCAAGCAGTTTCATGAACTAGTACCTGGGGCTGTAACTTTGGTTGTGATTCCTGACTTGTCGCAGCGTAGCAGCACCAATGATCTTGAACCCAAGGTCAACATTAACCTGCTAGAAAAAATCGAGAAATATTTGGCTAGTCTTAGCTCGTCTTGGGTAGATATCAAGGTTGTTAATCCCGCATACGAGCATATCCAAGTGGAGTGTGAGGTGAAATTTAAATCCCCATATAACGCTAACTTTGGCTATTATCGCCGGGATTTGAAACAAGCGATTACCCAGTTTCTTACGCCTTGGACAGTCGATCAAGGCGCTGAAATTCATTTTGGAGGCACAGTTTACCGCTCTTCTATCCTCAATTTCATTGAACAGCAATACTACGTTGATTATGTCGTTGATTTTAAGATGCACCATGATAACCAGCGCAATGTTCGAGAAGCGATCGCCTCAACTGCGCGATCTGTTCTCACCTCGGTTTCAGCTAAAACTACAGGTCAAACCCACATTATTCAAGAAGCAACTACTATCGCTGCTAATGAAAAACTTGTATCCGGCATTTTGGGTTATGAGTCGCTGGAGGCGTTGGAGTTGGGTGAGTAATTATCGTGTTCGGTTAGAGACTTATTATTAAGACCGCAGGGGAACAAGGGGAGAAAAAGTTTTTACGTTTTTGCACAGATGCAGGTGATGAAAAGGAAGTTAAAAAGATTAATAATTAGGGACTTCCAAATAAAAAAATATCCCAAATCTGACGCAAAAATCTTCTCTATATCTCCTCTCTGTGTTCTCTGCGCCTCTGCGGTTCATTTCTTTGGATAATTTCTTTCTTGGAAATCCCTTAACCGCCGATAAACGCTGATAAAAATCCTCTACCCTTGTGCCCTCTGCCTTCAGCCTTATTTCAACAATAAATATTTACACAAACCTAAATTATGTTGACTTTATCTACTATTGCTATGACACTAAGAAATCGCACCGAACTTAAGAGTTTATTCAAAAATAAAAGTCGTTTATCAGAATCTCAATTTGCTGAGTTGATTGACTCGACTTTAAACAAACACGATGATAAATTTTACGGACTTTGGCAAGACGGGCGGACATATCAGAAAGGCGATATAGTCTATTACCAAGGTGCTCTCTGGGAAATGCAAGCTGAAAAAGAAATCTGCGCTAAAAAAGATGCGCCACCAGGGACAGGTTCGGATTGGAAATCGTTGCTCAAGGAATTAGAGCAGAAAGTAAACACCATTGAGCAGAATTTAGAAAAACTAGGCAAGGAATTTGCTGAGTATAAGCAGCAGATGGAATTACGTCTGGAAAAGCTGCTCAAATATCTGACATTCTTGACCTTGGGAATTGCGATCGCTCTTGTGTGGTTGTTTGGTGGAGCTATCTATCAGCTGTTCAGTGGTGCAGGATGAAAAATCAGTACTACTTCTTCTTTTGTGTTCCCTGTTCCCTGTTCCCTTGCTCCTTCAAAGTACCTGAATTCCATGTTGGAATACCTAAGCATCTCGAAGCGTCAGCCTGAATTTCCTGATTATCTAAATTTTCAAACATTAAGAGAAATCGGCATCACACACCTACAGGCTCTGTCTGGGAAACTTTGGACAGATTACAACCTGCACGATCCTGGCGTGACTATCTTGGAAGTGCTGTGCTACGCCGTCACGGATTTGGGCTACCGCAACAATCTGGATATTCAGGATTTGCTAGCCTTGAATCCGGCTAGCCGTGATAGCCAAGAGAACAACTTTTTTACCGTTGATGAAATACTCACTTGTAATCCAGTCACAGAGTTGGATTTACGCAAGCGCCTGATTGACATTCCTGGTGTCCGTAACGCTTGGCTGGAAAAACTGACAACCTATAATCCAGCCATCTACGTAGACTATGCTCACAACCGCCTGCAATCCACTCTGCCAAATGGTCAATCGGCGGAAAACGCCCCACGTCTTCATCCAAGAGGACTTTATACCGTTTATATTGACCTCGATCTCGGATACCGCAAGAATGCTTGTGGGCAGCTTTCCCGTTCCTGGTCTGATACCCTCGATCAAGTGAAAGGTGTGCTGTGTAACTATCGCAATCTCTGCGAAGATTTTCACGATATTGTCGTTTTAGGTGAAGAAGAAATTGGTATTTGTTGCGATATTGAACTAGTCGCTGATGCTGATGCGGAGGATGTATTAGTAAATATATATACACGATTAGAAGCATTAATTTCGCCTCATTTGCGGTTTTACACTCTACAAGAATTACTAGATAAAGGCAAAAGCATAGCCGAAATTTTTGCTGGCAGACCTGCGGTTCTTCATGATGAACCTTACGACAGTCATGGGTTTATTGATACTGACGAACTGGAAGCCCTGACTCCACCTACAATCATCTACACTTCAGATTTATACCAAGAAATATTAAAAGTGCCAGGTGTAGCAGCAGTTAGGCAACTGAGCATTACTAACTATATCAATGGCTTACCGCAGTCACAGCACCCCTGGTATCTGCACCTGACGCAAGGATATAGTCCAATGTTGGGGGTTGAATACTCCAAAGTTACTCTTTTTAAGGGTGTTCTGCCGATCGCCGCAGATGTGAATGAGGTTAAGCGCCGCTATTATGAACAACAAACTGCATATATTAAAGCCCTGCGGGAAGATTATGAACTAAATTTGCCTGTACCACAAGGTAGTTATTACAACCTTGCCGATCATTATTCGATTCAGCACGATTTTCCCCTCACCTATGGCATCAGTGAAGACGGTTTGCCAGAAACGGCTTCAGCATTGCGTAAGGCCCAAGCCCGTCAATTGAAGGGATATTTAGTATTTTTCGATCAGTTTTTAGCCAACTACCTTTCCCAACTCACCCATGTCCGCGACCTATTTTCCTGGGAAATTGATCGAGCGAAGGATCAGCAAATTGAGTATAAAACCAAACAACCGCTCAGACGGCAAACTTACTTTATCCAGGCTCTTGATTTCCCAGACCGTCCCGCCATCATTGGTGACAATTATCTCAAATCGCTCCAAGAGGAATTAGATACAGATAGCTACCGCGATCGCCGCAACCGTTTTCTTGACCATCTGCTAGGTCGTTTTGCCGAGTCCTTTAGCGATTATGTATTGCTCAACTACCGGATGACCAAAGGACACCGCGATCAAGACAAGCATCAAACAGAGATTATTCACGACAAGGCCCACTTTTTAAAAGACTATCCTTCTTTAAGCCGCGATCGCTTCCGCGCCTTCAATTACTGCAATTCTCATGAGGTATGGGACACCAACAATGTATCTGGCTTTAAAAAGCGGGTTTCTCGCCTGCTAGGCATTGAAGATGTGCGGCGGCGTGATCTCTGCCATTATCGAATTCATCAAGATGCTGGTGGTTTTACCTTTTCTGTTAGCTGCGGTGCCCAGAAACAGCTATTAACTAGCCAGCAAAGCTACGCTACCCAGAAAGATGCTCAGGCTGCTCTAGAGAAGTTTTTGCTGTTTGCTCTACATAGCGATTTTTACAAGCGCCTTACTTATAGCTATGACCCTACCACCGCAGAAGAAGTTGGTGCTGCGGTAGGATTAACCACCTACGGTTACGCCATAGTAGATACTGAAGGCAAAGTTTTAGCTGCAAGTACCGAGCATTTACCCACGCCCCAACAGCAAGATATAGCTCTGCAAAGCTGGTTTAGTAACATTCAAGTTAACCAAAATCAATTTAGATTTACAGTCGAAAAGTCCAACGCAGCCTATTTGTTTACGCTAAAAAATAACACTACTGAGCAAATCCTGCTGCAAAGTGTAGACTTCTATGCCTCAGAAGTTGTTGCTTGGAAGTCTGCTGGTAAGTTTGCAGAACACCTGCGCTATTTAAGCCGCTACGTCACTCCTGCCACCGATCAAGCGGGTCAAAGCTATAGCCTGGGTATTACCGATCAATCCGGTAAGGTAGTGGCGATTGCACCTACACAGGTTAATGCCTTTGAAACCTTTAAGCTGTTGAACTCGGTTGAGTCATTGTTGCAGATTGAAGCTGTGACAGGAACAACCTCCGGCTATCGCTTTCTGTTACTAGATTGGCAGGGAGCCACCTTATTACAGGGTACAGAGTTATTAGAGAATGAAAATGCCGCCCGCGATCGCTTTTATCGCGACGTGTTAGGTATTTTAGAGCCGACAACCATCTTCCCTACAGAAACTAAAGACGGTTTCGGCTTTCGGGTACTGAGCCGACCACGGGATCAAAAAAGTGAAGTCGCTATCCACCCACAAAACTATACAACAGCATCCGAGCGTGATGCTGCGATTAACCGTTTGTTTCTCCTGGTACGCACTGCTCGCCTGACCACGGAGATAACGCAACAATCGCCTGCTTATGTGGGTCAGGTGTATGACAAACACGGGCAAACTTTACTACAGAGCCAGCAACGCCGAGACAAAATAGAAGACGCTTGGCAGCACGGCAATATATTGCTAGAACTTGCTCAAAAACGAGATAATTTCCGTTTAATTGATGGTGACAATGGCCCCTATGGCTGGGAACTGACCAACAAAGGCAAAGAACCAATCCTCGCTACCAAGTATTACGCCAACAAATCCGAGCGAGATCAAGCTATTACCGCAATACAGACCCGCATCAACGATGAAGGATTTCATTTGCTGGAGCATATTCTCCTTCGTCCGCAAAAGAATTTACCTGTGTCTATTTCTGGGGAACTCGCAACTAGAGAAAATTTTTTGCCCATTTTTGTGACTGCGGATGATGCCACAACCATTGGAGAACAACCGACTTTAACCTGCCAAGACCCCTACTCTTTCTGGATCAGCGTCATTCTTCCTTACTGGCCAGAGCGCTTTGGTGATATGGATTTCCGCAGTTTTGTCGAACGTACCTTGCGACTGGAAGCACCAGCCCACGTTGCGCTGAAAATTGCTTGGCTAGATGTGCGCCAGATGAGGGAGTTTGAAGTTGCCTATCACGACTGGCTAGAGGAATTAGCCCAGGATACTTGCTCAGGTAATGCTTGCGATCGCACTGGAGCGCTCAACCGTCTCCTGGCAATTCTACCCCAACTGCGAAGTGTTTATCCCCAAGGCATCCTATACGACTCCCAGACAAGTAGCCCTGACGATCAACCAATTATTCTCAACCAGACTGCCCTAGGAACTGCCAATGATTAAGGCTATAAACACCATCATCAATCGAAGCGGCTACCCCGTATTTACACCTAACCAGGTGTTGACCAAGGATGATCTGAATCATCTTGTCAATTACCTCGATGAGCAGAATCGTCTCACCCGTGCCTACCTGATTGGCGTGGGAATTGTTTGTGGGCTGGAGGTGAGCAGTACCTATGAAACAGCACAGGCGCAGATTCAGATCTCAGCCGGATGCGGCATTACTTCTGAAGGTTATGCGATCGCTCTTGCAGACACGACGCTCAACCATTATCAACCTGAACAGCTAGTTTCTGCTGCTTTGTTTGCACCAAGTCAAAAGCAATACAAAGTTATAGAACTGTTTGCGCAAAGCGGCGATAAAAACATACCTCTACATAAAGCTGCTGACGGCAGTTTGCGAGATGAAAAAGCGTTTCAGGAATTTCTGAGCGATCGAGTACTGGTTGTAGTCTGTGAACTTCAGGATGTGCAGCGCGACAACTGCCGACTTGATTACAATAACCTCAGCCAAGAGCGTAGTCTGCTTTACCGCTTTTTTTTGCTACCGCGTACTCAAAAGCCGGACACAGACGAGGAGGCGATCGCGGCGGAAACCCTACTTCAACAAGGGTTTCAGGTGGATCAATTGCCCTCATATTGGCAAGGGTTGGGCACTGAGGCAGTTTTTACCGCACGCAATCATTATCTCCAAGAATTTGACCATGAGCTTCAGCAATTTAGAGATTTTGCTCCCAAGGTGCAGCGCTTCGGTTATTCACAATCCGAGCAAGTTGGCAAGAGTGTAGATCTAACTAAAATCAGCGACTACAAGGCATTCCGGGATAACTACTACCTAGTTTGTCAAAATGCGATCGCGGCAATTGATAATGCTTTTCCAAAACTTTTTCGGCTGTTCTCGCCTTTTTTCAGTTCTTTTCAACCTAATTCAGCAGATGATTTTAGTAACCTGAAGCAGCGGCTGGAATTGCTACTAGAAGCTATTAAGCCACAGGAAATTCGCCAACAAACTGTGCCATCAGAAAAGGTTGAGCCAACCTACGCCCTGCAATATTTTTATGATTACCTTAGTCAACTGGTTGCTGCTTATGATGAATTAGCTGAAGCAGCCTTTGACTTGATGGATGACTGCGCCCCAGATACTCAGCGCTTTCCCAAATTTCTCATGCTGGGGATAGTTCCGTCTCCCAACCAAGCGCTGAAAGGATACGAACCAGCTTCAGCTTATCGTAGCCATTTCACCCAGCCCCCGATTTACAACGGTAATCAGCTGCGTGTAAAACAGGTGCGTCATTTGTGCGATCGCCTGCTCAACTTGTGTCAGGAAAATAGCTTTTACCTGCTACCATTTTCTGCAACTCCCCTGAAAATCACGCCCAGTAAAGATAGTTCAGTTCCGTTGAGTGAACAAGCCATTCCTTATTACTTAAACTACCCGCAAATTTATCGTTACTGGAGCTACGATGCTTACCGTAAAGGTAGAAGTCACCTACTGCCTGCTTATTTCACCCTAAAGGAAGATGACAAAACAGCATCTATTCCCAAACGCGATGATTTAGTGTATCGGTTGGATGGTCAGAATTTCTACCGCATTGAGGGACATATCGGCAAAGCTAACGGCGACGCACTCAAACGCATCCAGGAATATCAGCGGCGCTACAATTTGGCGTTTGATGTCATCACCCTCAAACTTGGTAGTGAAGCTAGTCTCCAAGATTTGAACATTTCTGGTCAGTTTGATGACCTGGAATCAGATTTTAGGCGGATGAAAGAGACTTTCGAGAAACTTTGGATTAAGTATGCAACAGAACCAAAAAATGCCTTTCTGCAAACACTGAAGCAGGTTTTCTTTGGCCAACCTAGTCTGACTGTCATCAATAGCAGCCAACTATTTAATCCTATTCTGGAGATGGCTCGGAAACCAGAAGCCTACGAATTTGTCCAAGAAAATGCAACTCAGCGTTATCGGCTATTCGTGCGCGACAAAACCAATCAGCAAATTGCACGCTACGTTACTCAAGCTGCCAACACTGAGGGCAATAACCTCAACGACTTTAACACCCTGAGCATTGATTTTTCCGGACTTACTGATGATGACATTAACAAAGAAAAGCAACGCATCATCAAAGAGATAGCTGACTGCTTATCCTTGGGCAAAATTACTTATGAAATAGTAAGTGATTCATCCAAAAATTATCACCTAAAGCTTTCAACAGAGTATCAAGTAAACTTGCCGCCCGGCGATCCTTCCAGGACGTATTCCATTGTTTTACTTTCGTTAAATCATTTTGCTGTTAGCTTTGATAAAAACAATTCACCAATCATTCAACAACCGGATTTTCAAGACGTTGAGACTCTTTATAGTTTGTTGCGAGATGTGCCTGCAACATTTAATACTGACGAATACCAAATGGGTAACTCCCAGGCAGCTGAGGAACTAAACTATTTTGAACTCATAGGACTGATAGAAGCTTATCAGCGGAGACTTGAGCAACTGATGAAGTTGCATTTGTTCAACAAATTTGTCGAACAACATCCTGGTGTAGAACACTTAGGTGGAGTACCGAAAGGTGGCACATTTATTTTGGTGTACGTAGATGGTCAAGAAGTTGATGAACTTCTAGTTGCTGACAAAGACCCGGCTATTTATAAATTACTTAGCTTACGCACCGCAGCTATTGAAAAAACTGCTGCTTTCCCACCTGCTGCGCCTCAAGAAGTAATCAGCAGTTGGGAGAAACTATTCCCAGAATTGCAAAA
This sequence comes from Nostoc sp. 106C, assembly GCF_002154725.1. Lineage (GTDB taxonomy): Bacteria > Cyanobacteriota > Cyanobacteriia > Cyanobacteriales > Nostocaceae > Aulosira. The sequence goes on from NZ_MTAW01000039.1 coordinate 25,106, forward strand.
GCGTAAGGATGTAGTCGTAGGCGATTTTTGCTTACCTTATCGCTGTAGTAGCGACGCACCCGCCGTCAGTTATGTATTAGCCAGACCACGCCCGATCATTTTGCTGGAGAAAACAGTCTTTTGTGAAGATGATAGCAATAAGTATCAATTTACCCTGGAACCGGAAGGTGGCACAGTTCGGGGAGAGGGAATTTTGTTTGAGGGAATCAAACAACTCTTCCAGCCAAGTAGTATTGGCCAAGCTAGTAAAGACGAGCTGGCTAAGGGTTCGGAAATAGCCATCACTTTCGCCTATGCCGTAGACGATACATACGATACGCTGACTGTAACTATCTATCCTAAGCCACAAGCTAATCTTTCAATTACTCAAAGTCAACACTTCTGTCACAATGCTGGGGCATTCGAGATTGCGCTGGCTGAGGGAACACCTGAAAATGTCGAGTTAATTCAGGTGAGCATTGACGGCAAAGACACCAGGATTTTAGATACCAGCCAATATGCAACCACAAATCAACCGCAGCAAGTTACAATCGCCGCATTGATTCGCGATCGCCGAACCCAGTGTGAAAATACTGTTACTCGTACCGTTACAGTTAACTCCTCTCCTGAGGCTGAATTATCAGTTACTCAAGGTCAAAGTTTTTGCCATAATGCCGAGTTAGTAGAAATAACCTTGGCTGCGGGAACACCTGAGAATATCGAGTTAATTCAGGTCAGCATCAATGGCACAGATACCAGAATTTTGGATATCAGCCAATATGCAACAGGTAGTCAACCACAGCAAGTTACGATTGCCGCACAGATTCGCGATCGCCAAACCCAATGCGAAAATACTCTCACCCGTACCATCACAGTCAACCCCCTACCTGCGGCTGAGTTGTCAATCACTGAAGATCAAACCTTCTGTCAAAATGCCGGGGTAGTAGAAATTACCCTAGCTGCGGGCACAGCTGAGAATGTCGAGTTAATTCAGGTTAGCATCGACGGCAAAGAAACGCGGATTTTGGATACTAGCCAATATGCAACAGGCAGTCAACAGCAACAAGTTACTATTACTGCACAGATTCGCGATCACCAAACCCAATGCGAAAATACCCTCACCCGCACCATCACAGTCCACCCTCTACCCGCGGCTGAGTTGTCCATCACTGAAGGTGACAACTTCTGTCACAATAGCGGGGTAGCAGAGATTACCCTGGCGGAGGGAACGCCTGAGAATGTCGAGTTAATTCAGGTCAGTATCAACGGCACAGAAACGAGGATTTTGGACACTAGCCAATATGCAACAGCTAGTCAGCCACAGGAAGTTACTATTACTGCACTGATTCGCGATCGCCAAACTCAATGCGGAAATACACTTACCCGCACCATCACAGTCCACCCTCTACCCGCGGCTGAGTTGTCCATCACTGAAGGTGACAACTTCTGTCACAATAGCGGGGTAGCAGAAATTACCCTAGCTGCGGGCACATCTGAGAATGTCGAGTTAATTCAGGTTAGTATCGACGGCAAAGAAACGAGAATTTTAGATACTAGCCAATATGCTACAGGCAGTCAGCCTGAGACTGTGACAATTGTCGCACTGATTCGCGATCGCCAAACCCAATGCGGAAATACCCTCACCCGCACCATTACAGTCAGCCCCCTACCCGTAGCTGAGTTGTCAATCAATGAAGGTGAAAACTTCTGCCACAATGCCGGCGTAGTAGAAATTACCCTGGCTGAGGGCACACCTGAGAATATCGAGTTAACTAAGGTGAGCATCGATGGAACAGACACCAGGATTTTAGATCCCAAGCAATTTGCAACAGGTAGTCAACCGCAGGAAGTGAAGATTGAGGCACAGATTCGCGATCGCCAAACTCAATGCGAAAATACCTTGAGCCGTACTGTCACAGTTAATCCTTTACCTGAGGCAGACTTTCAGGCAGAGATTGCCAACATCAACGCACAAGGCTTTTCTATTCGGGTATTCAATATTCAACCGCCAGAAACATCTTTTAGCTTTGTCTGGGAACACCCCGGCGGTAGCCTTAACACCAGCAATCCTGGTAATAGTGAGTTCATCATCAGCTATAACTATGATTTCAACAATTGGGTAGCTGGTGCTGAGGTATCTATTACCTTGCGGGTTAACACGCCGCCTACCCTCGGTAGCTGTAGCAGTGAACCAATCACCAAAAAGATTGCCATACCCTCTAGTAATATGGTGGGGTTTAATTTGTTAACCATCAGCAATAGCCAAGTGCTTAAAAGCGCTCCATTGGAGAGCGATAACACTTTCAGACTATCGGAATTTAACCCAAACAATGAATACGCGATCGAAGCTGTCACTGTCCCAGCAACCGTAGATCGCATAGTATTTACTTATACTGCTCCTGGTGATGACGCGAAGAGTAGCACACAAGTTAATCCACTTTATCACCTACCCGATGGCTGGCAAACGATTGTAGGCGTCCATACAATCACAGCACAATCCTTTAAGGAACTTAACGGCACTCAGGTCGAAAGTGTAGCTTCAACCGTGATTATTCGCATCACTGACAGTGAAGCCGACACTCCCACCGCCACCCCATCCACACCCTCAGCTACATTGCTCAATCGCCTGCGGGTTTTATTTCAGATGAGGGATGGGCATCTTACTGATATCAAACCCGTTAACCGTTATCGAGAACCTACCAATATGACATAAAAAAATCTCTTCTCTCTGTGTCTCTGTGGTTTCAGATTTCTTACCGCAAAGGCACAAAGTATTTTCAAGATAGTCTCTCACGGGAAAAACTCACAACCAAGCATAAAAATTCTTACCCCTTCTACCTCCTGCCCTCTGCCTTATTTTCAGCCTATGACCAAACAACGCCACATCATTGGAAGGACTGTATTAGAACTCGATATCGGGCGAATAGCTGATGTATGGAGTTTACAGGAAGATGTGAGTCGCTTGTTTCAGCAGCAGGGCGTGCAGGAAATCGAGCGTCTCTTAGATGAATTGGTGGGGGATGAAGAAGTGATTCGGCTGGATCGGGTGGTGGTGGAGGTAGGTTCCGTTGACCGCCGATTTTTAGCAGATGAATTTATTGGCAACTTACTGGACGCCCTCAGGCAGACTTTAGGCGATCGTCTGGCAGATCGGGTGGTGGCTAGTGCGAAAACCGAAAAAACTACCCGCGATGCCTTCGACAAACCCCTTTGGAGCGATCGCACTACTTCAGATTGGGAGGTGTTACTCTACTTTTTGAGCTATGGGCGATTGCCTTGGTGGTGTCCTTTTGGGGATTGGCAAGCTTGGTTCCCGCGTTGGGAAGCGGTGATGCAAACAGATACCGCTTGGCAGCAATCTCTGCGGGAATTACTGACAAGCAACCAAGCAGCACGGCAGCGCCTAATTGAGCAGTTGCCAGAATCCTTCCTACACCAGTTGATATTGCAGCTACAGCCAGCCTGGACGGTCTGGCCTACGCTGCTGGCGCAAGCTAGGCAGCTGATGCAGTGCTGGGAATTAAATAGTAGTGCTATTCGATACCTGGATAGGCAAACCTGGCTATTACTACTAGAGGAAATTGGTGCAGATAAGGCACCGACAAGGCCATTTCCTGCAACCTGGACTGGTAAATGGTTAGCCCAACTTGTGGAAAACTGGCCGCAACGCCCAGACTTTAATCAAATTCGTCAACGATTACTCCCTATCCTAGAAGCAGTTCCCAGCGACGAGCAGACGTTCTGGCTGACAGCGCTAGACCAGGTTACAGTGCGATCGCTCAATCAACCCCAGCAAGCAGCAGAATTTTCACCAAATCTACAATCCAGCCCCAAGACCGATTGGGAAGTTTTACTGTACTTTTTACAATCTGGTCGTTTGCCCAGCGAACAAGCATTAGCGAATTGGCAAGACTGGCTACCACGGTGGGAAAATGCCATCCAGAATGAAACAGCGTGGCAGATGCCAATACGGGAATTACTGAGAAATAATTTAGCAGCGCGACAGCGATTAATCACTCAGTTACCGGAAGCTTTGCGGCATCAACTACTATTGCAATTACAGCCAGCTTGGACGAATTGGCATATCTTGCTGGCTCAAGCCAAACAATTAATGCAGTCTTTGAGCTTAAGTAGCGATAGCTTCGAGGAATTGTCAATACAGGCTTGGGAACTACTGCTAGCCGAAATTGGTGCAGATAATACATCCGTAAGTCCTTTACCCGCCGCAACTTGGACTCGTAACTGGCTAGCCCAACTCATGCAAAACTGGCGCTGGTCATCAGAACCCGATTCACAGCCAGAAGTTTGGCCTCCCGATCGCAACCTTAATCAAATCGCTCAGGAACGATTACGCACTAGTATTGATGCTGTATCTCCTGCGCAAAGATCCCTGTGGCTGAATGCATACAAGCAGGTGCTAGAGGATAAAGAGCGATCGCCCCAAAATCCTGAAGTTAGCCCTAAGGCGGATTGGGAAGTGTTGCTCTACTTTTTATCTTCTGGTCATTTGCCCAAGCAACCGACATCAGAGAACTGGCTGACCTGGCTAACCCGATGGGAAACAATTATCCAAACTGAAACAGCGTGGCAGATGCCTCTGCGGGAGTTACTGAGGAATAATGTAGCAGCACGACAGCGATTAATCACTCAGTTCTCGGAAAGCTTACGGCATCAGCTAGTATTGCAGTTACAGCCAGCTTGGATAAATTGGCACACCCTGGTGGCACAAGCTAGAGAACTGATGCAAACTTTGAACCTGAGCAATGATATCTGTGAGCAATTGAATCAGCAAGCTTGGCTGCTACTTTTAGCTGAAATTGGCTCAGATAATGCATCAGCAAGACCCTTACCAGCAGCTACCTGGACTCGCAATTGGCTAACCCAACTCGTGCAAAGCTGGCAGGTAGCACCGAACTTAAATCAATTAACCGAACCTTCCCCCTCTGTTGAAGCAGCAGAACCAACACAGAACAGAGCCAATCAGAACTCGCGCCAACACCTGCGTAATGCGATCGCAGCATTACCAATTACCGAAAGCACTCTTTGGCTAAATGCCCTCGACCAAGTGCTAACTGCTACATCTGCACCTAGCATTCCCTCATCACAGAATGAAACGGATACAGTTAGCGACAGAACTACAACGCCCACAGACGAGCCAACCCCATCGGTAGAGCAGGCAGAAATCGGTACTCAAGAACTTAACAACCCGCAGAGGATACCTCCCCGACGGGCTAGGGGTTCTACATTATCAACCGAAGAAGAAACGGCGGGGCTGTATGTCAACCAAGCAGGACTCGTACTGTTGCATCCGTTTTTACGCATATATTTGGATGAGGTGGGGTTGTTAGATGGCGAATCTTTCCGGGATGAATCGGCGCAACAAACAGCGATTTACCTGTTGCATTACCTAGCTACCAAGCAAACCGACGCCCCCGAATATGAACTGGTGCTGCCCAAATTTCTTTGTGGCTGGCCATTAGACGAGCCAGTTTCTCGTGGGCTAGATTTACCCGCAACCGCCCTAACTGAAGGTGAACACCTATTGCAAACTGTAATTAACTATTGGGAAGTCCTCAAAAGCACCAGCCCCGACGGTCTGCGAGATGGCTTTTTACAACGTGCGGGCAAACTCACCCGTAGCGAGGATGGTAACTGGAAGCTTCAGGTTGAGCAACAGGCGATCGATATTTTGCTGAGTCGCCTACCTTGGGGACTCAGCATGGTGAAGTTGCCCTGGATGGGGGACATTCTCATTGTGGAATGGCATTAGCACAGCCAAAGGAATCTCACGATTACTTTAATATATAAGGAAAACCTATGAAAAAGAACGAGAACCAAAAAAGCACAAATCATCAGCCAGCAGCGCAAAAACCTTTTTTTGGGGCTAGCCCAGATGGGGCATTCTTTTCGGCAGACAAGGCAGCGTCTACACCTTTTTTTCAACCCAAAGCTGTCTCGTCATCAGCCATTCAAGCTAAATCAGCTACCAGAGAGCCAGAGAGCATAAGTCAGTCAGTGGTGCAACGAATGCCCGCGTTTGAAAGCGAAGTCAATACCAAGCAGGCAGATCTTGTACAACGCCAGACTGACCTAGGGAGCGAACTGGAAGAAAAAGAACCTGTTCAACGACAGGTTGAAGAAAAAGAGAAGCCTTTCCAAACGAAAGCGGATGGTAAACAGCCTGCTAGCGTCAGTTCATCTAGGGAGCAACAGTCAAATAACACAGGGCTGCCAGATAATCTGAAAGCCGGGATAGAAAACCTCTCCGGTATGGCGATGGATGATGTGAAGGTGCATTACAATTCCGACAAACCAGCCCAGTTACAAGCATTGGCATATACTCAAGGCAAAGATATTCATGTGGGGAAGGGGCAGGACAGGCATTTAGCACATGAGGCTTGGCATGTGGTGCAACAGAAGCAAGGGCGGGTAAAACCGACCATGAAATTCAAAGGAAACGATGTGAATGATGATCCAGGCTTGGAGAATGAGGCGGATGTGATGGGTGCAAGAGCAAGCCGTGAGCAGATACATAATCCGCTAAGGGCTATGCCTGCCCAAACTAAAAAGGCCAATGCTCATTTCAATTCAATTGAAACTGGCAAAGCAGAGCCTGTTCAGAGAACGATTATTCAACTAGTCTACAATGCAGATGAGAAATTAAAAGAAGCACAAAATAAAAAAGACCAGGCTTTAACAAAAATTAAATCTAAGGATTATGAGGGTGCTAGAAAGCTATATGTTGATGTGAAAAAAATTACCAGAGACATATATGAACGTAATGCAAATCCTAGCTCACAGGACAAGGTCTTTAAAAAACATACAGACGGTGCTAATCAATGCCTAAAAGAGTTAATTGCAGGAATTCAAGAAACATCCCAAAAAATTATAGATGAATTAACTAATAAAATGAAAGATTTATACAAAAAATATGAAGATAATCTCAATCAGTTGTACGAGGAAATTGCTAGTCGAATTTTTAGAAACCAAGGCATTAAAGAAATAACAGAAGGTTTAACAAAAGAAGAAAATAATCTCATAGAAAATATCGAAAAAATCGCTAACGAATATAAAGAAAAAGAATTAAAAGATTTCAATGACAAGGCAAAAGAAGATACAGACGTAAGCTATAGTATAGACAAAACTCGCACAGCATCTATTTCTGACACCAAATTGATTCCTTTGAACTTTGACAAATTTGACCAATTAAAGGAGAAAGACAATGAGTTAAAAAAACAATTTAATACTCAGAAAAAACATATAAAAACATTTGCACAAGATCCCCAAAACGAAACCCTTAGAGAACATACTTATATCATCCTTGTAGCAGGATCTGAGGAACGAAAAAATGAAATCGCTAAACTGTTTAAAGATGAGGTAGCCATACAACTAACCATTTTCAAAAAAGTTAATAAAAAACACCGTTCCGACCCCATAACTGATATTGTAAACCTACTTCAAGATATTGGCGTCAAAAATGTATACTTAGCATTTAATCTGATTGAGAAGGTAGGAGACAAAGGAAGCATCGCTGAAATCAATCTCTATCAGAAAAAAACCAAGGTCACGAAGGATAACCCCAATCTGAAGAATGTTATTGGTTTCTTAGATAGCCTTAAATACGCTTCCCTTTCTAAACTAACCGATTTCGTCGCTGAAGTGGGCAAGGTTTGCGACTTAGTATCCATCAAGAAAATATGGGTAGCAGCCGAAGCAAATAGCAATATTGATAAGACCATCTCCTTCTTTAATGGGAATAACATACCATCAACCCTAGCTGAATCTGCTGCTGACATCGGATTGGCATTTGCCCAAAAGACGGGGGGCAGTAAAGCAGAAGATTGGGCAAAATTATTAAACATAAGTGAGTGGAAAAAAGAAAATCTGATTGCATTAGCAACCGCTTTTGATAAAAATAGCGGTAATGCCACTGCTGAACGTTGGACAGAAGTAGCAAAAGCAGATCCTTCTCTCGAAACCAAGCCGGACGAAGTAAGAGCGACTGCCAGACTAAATATGTTTGCAAATAATGATTGGTATGACAAAGCCATTAGTAAATCTTCCTCAGAGCAAAAGGCACAAAAGAAATATACCCAACTACTTTATGCTCTATTAGGTGAGCAAAAATTGAAAGATTTAGGAGCTATCAATTTTGAAAATATCAAAGGAGATTTCCTCTCCATGTTGGTATTTTTCCATCGACATATTGCTTCATTTAAAGCGGAGAATGGTCAGGGTTTTGACAGGGATAATGTAGGTGAAGGCAAATATGCCAGAAGCAACAAGGATCATCCCCTGAATCAACAGTACAAGGAATTATTATTCGGAGAGGGTGTAGATGTCAGTACATTGCTCCAACCTCTTAACTCGGCATTATTAAAACTTCAAGGGGGAAGCGTTACCTCAAAACCTGTAGGAAGTACTACATACAGTACAGACAATACGGGAAGAATGAGTGTGGCTTCAGCAGGTCTTCCTTCCCATAACCTCAAAATCCTGCAAGATCAACAAGGAATTATAGCTGCTTCCAGTAATAAAGAGGAGGCAATCAAAAAACTCTTCAAAGATCCCCGACTTACTACCCCACCCAAAGACAGTCGTTCCGTTGATAAAGAATCTTCAATCACTGATGAGTTGCTTAAAAAGCAAAAAGACGCTTTAAAAGAGAAAGTTACTAGAGATGCTCGGTACAGCAATTTTCACGATGGTTTGTTACAAGATAGAGGAACTTTAGTAAACCAGATTAGTACTGCCATCAATAATATTTCTGGAGGAAAGCAGGTTTTAAACGCCATAGGCTCGGAAGATCATCCTAGTTTGATTTTAAAAGTACCTAAGCCTAGTAAAAATTTCATTTACAACAACGCAGAATATAAAGATACGAAAAAAATTGTCTCCCAAATAGCGAAAGACTTCAACGCCGCACCTAACCAGGCAATAAAAATTACCGAAAGAGGAAGTTTTGGTTTTCAAAGGCCAACTATTGCAGATACTGGAGACTCTGTAAGATTGTGGCTGGGTTACGCCCCCATTGAAGCTCTATTACCGGGGCTTAAAGTTATAGTAGAAAAATTGACGAGTAAAAATTCTGCTCGCAATCTGGACAATATTAACGACTTGACAAATTTAAAAACAGACACTTCTAAGCCAATATTATACATAGAGGCACTAAAAACGGCTATGCGCCATGCTTTTATAGTTTTAGAGAAAAAAGTGGACACTAAAGCTTCCACAGAGAAAAAAAGAGTTTATGAATGGTTAAAGTCAAGAATGCTAATAAAACTCCAGCAAGCTGGAATTTTATTAGAAAAAGGTAATGCTTTATATGGTAAGGATTCAACCTCTACACAAGAAGATAAAAACAAACATTTTGCCATCACTGCTGACATGACTGACAAGCTACAGGAATACTCTATGCTGTATACAGCTACTACCTTAAACAGCACAGTTAATCCTAATGCTGACCACACAGAATCAGGAAAATTTAAAGATGATACAGATGTTTACGAAAAAAATGTCATATCTAAATTAACGGCTACTGATTATCGGGTCTTCTATTTAGACAGTGGTGAACAAGCCCTGATAACAGCAGGTATCCTGGCGAACAGATTTCAGAAACATACCGATGAAAATACAAAGAATGTGGAGAAAAGTGAATACATTAACAAGAATCCATACTTTGAAATAAGTGTGTTTGGTGGAGATAAACGCTCTAATCTCACCTCTAACGCTTCGGGTAATATTGTTCATTCAGACTTGTCTCCGGTTATCACTGAAGGGATAACCGCACCAAAACCCAAAACTGACACTCAAAATGAAGTAAAGAGAACCTGGCAAGATTCAAATGGAGACGTTATCAAAAGCGATATGATCCCGATTATTGATATCACGAACAGTAGCATTGATGATGTAGTAAGTTTAGGTAAAATGCCCAATAATTTCATTATCGTAGAGAGTTTAACAAAACATCAGCAACTTGGGGCAGATAAATTTATCATGGGTCGATTGATAGCAGTTAGTAATACCAAAGGAACAGAAGGCAATAACCCTCTTGACAAAACGAATTTCTTGGATCTGGCTCAAAAAATCGTAGGGCCGGTGTCTAATGAAGCTTACAATCCTCTTTTAGCTAAAATAAGAGCCAACATGGATAAAGCCCTTTATTCCGATGATTTAAAATAGCCAGTGCGATCGCTTTTCTGCTGTGGGTAAGCGATGTCTAACAATAAGCCACTCTGTATTTATTCACACTTTTTCATTACAAAGACGATCGCACAATTTATGTAATAACTTGACACGACTCTGAAGTACCTGTTGCTCTGTCAGCATATTTTCAGTGCGATCGCTATTTCCCAACCGCGGATCATAAAAACCTGCTGCTCAAACTGCGATAATCTGAGCTAGACATTGTTTGCAGTGCGATCGCTTTTGTAGCTTGTAGCGACTGTTTTAACAGTCAAGCGATCACCTGCTCAAACTGCGATAATACGATTTAGGCATTGTTTGAAGTGCGATCGCTCGATAGTTATACCGTTTCACTTTCATCATGATACAAATACGTTGATAAGGACACGGTATTGCCGTGCCCCTACGAGAGATCTATCTGTAGCAAAGTTTTCGTGAATTGGTATTACACATAGGCGATCGCCTTTGACCACAATCATTAATAATCACTCATCACATCTATGCAACCCAATATTCCCAAAAACTGGGACTATCTCGCTTTACTTTTGCGATCGCACAAAACAAGGCTTCATCTTGATCTTGGGCATGGAGTACTACCTCTCCCAAGCCACCTCAGCGTTATAAACCAGAAAATCAGGTAGAGAAAAATAACCACTTGTGCATTCCAAATTGCGATCGCTATTAACTCCATGATTGCAAACGTTCTTTAATATCTCTTCAAGCAAAAGAGCCGAATTTACTATTATTGATGTAAAGTTCATTAATCAACTGTCTACTCATCTCCCACAAGCGACAAGTCAAAAATGAGTATTACCATTGCTGGTTATAACATCGTTCAAGTTTTATATGACGGTAGTACTACTTGTGTTTATCGTGCCTTAAGGGAGTCTGACCAAACCTCTGCGATCGTTAAAACACTTAAAACTGACTATCCGACTATAGAACAGCTTGCTAGATTGCGGCACGAATATCACATACTCCAATCTCTGAATATAGAAGGAGTTGTGAAACCACTGGCTTTAGAAAATTATCAGAATGGGCTAGCATTAATATTGTCAGATTTTGCTGGAGAGACACTAAAAAATTTAATCGATACTCAAAACTTTGAATTAAGTAATTTTTTGCAAATTGCTATTTCTTTAGCTGCAACAATTGCACGCATACATCAAAATAAGATTATTCATAAAGATATTAAACCCCAAAATATTATTATTAATCCCCAGAATTTAAATATTAAAATTATCGACTTTAGTATTGCATCCCATTTATCTAGAGAAAATCCAACTGTCAGCAACCCCAATTTAATCGAAGGTACACTTGCCTATATGTCTCCTGAGCAGACTGGCAGAATGAATCGCTCTCTTGATTATCGTACCGACTTTTATTCTTTGGGAGTCACTTTTTATCAGATGCTCACTGATTTGCTACCTTTTGATAGTAATGATTCGTTAGAAATAATTCACTCACACATTGCTAAAATTCCAGCTTCACCTCACGAAATCAATTCAGATATTCCGCTAATAGTTTCTGAAATTGTAATGAAACTTTTAGCCAAGACAGCAGAAGATAGATATCAAAGTGCTTTAGGGTTAAAAGCAGATTTAGAATTATGTTTACAGGAATTAGAACAGAATGGTCAAATTCCTGAATTTACTATTGGACAGCTAGATTTATCCAGTCAGTTTATCATTCCTCAAAAACTTTATGGCAGGGAAGCAGAAGTAAATATATTATTAAATGCCTTTGAGCGTATCAGCAACGGTCAAACAGAGATGATGCTGGTATCGGGGTACTCTGGAATTGGCAAATCTTCTTTGGTGAATGAAATTCATAAGCCGATTGTGCGCCAGAGAGGATATTTTATTTCGGGTAAATTTGACCAATTTAAACGTAATATTCCATACTCTTCATTAATTCAAGCTTTTCAAGAACTAATGCAGCAATTGTTAACAGAAAGTGCTGAAGCATTAGAAAATTGGAAATCTCAACTCTTGGCAGCGCTTGGTCAGAATGGTCAAATTATCATAGATGTCATACCGGAAGTAGAACGCATTATCGGTTATCAGCCTGCAATAGTAGAATTAAGTAGAACAGAATCTCAAAATCGTTTTAATCGGGTATTTCAACAGTTTATTCATGTTTTTACTAAACGAGAACATCCCTTAGTTTTATTTTTAGATGATTTACAATGGGTGGATTCAGCTTCTCTAAAATTAATAGAGCTAATTATTACCGACCCGGACAGCGAATATTTATTATTAATCGGAGCTTATCGAGATAATGAAGTCAGTGCTACTCATCCCTTAATCCAAGCATTAGAGCAGATTCAACAGGTTAGAAGTATTGAGAATATTGTTCTATGTTCTTTGAATATTGACTGTGTGTATCAAATACTAGCTGATACTATACATAGTAGCCAATTAATAGTTAAACCCCTAGCAGATTTAGTATTTGATAAAACCCAAGGTAATCCGTTTTTCTTAACAGAGCTACTCAAATATCTTTACCAAGAAAATTTCATCAATTTTAATTTTTCCCAAGGTGTTTGGCAATGGGCTATTGAGCGGCTACAAGATATTAATATTACAGATAATGTTGTCGAATTGATGGTCGGCCAGATTCAAAAGCTATCATTGGAGACAATTAATGTTTTGAAAATAGCTGCTTGTATAGGAGATAAGTTTACTTTAGAAGTTTTAGCAATCGTTAATGAAAAAACTCAGCTTGAAACGGCTAATGACTTGTGGAAAGCTTTACAAGCAGGTTTAGTTATACCTTTAAGTGATGCCTATAAAATACCTCTGGCTTTTGAATCTGAAACTGCAACAGAGCAGTTAAACATTACTTACAAGTTTTTGCACGACCGAGTACAGCAAGCATCTTATTCTTTAATTCCCGATGATTTGCAAAAACAAACACACCTAAAAATAGGTGAATTACTGCTTAAAAACACATCAGCAAAAGATATAGAAGAGAATATATTTGAAATTGTTAATCATTTAAATATTGGAGTTGAATTAATCTCTCAAGAAACTCAAAAATATGAATTAGCCAAACTGAATTTAATAGCAGGTAAAAAAGCTAAAGCAGCAACAGCTTATGAAAATGCTGTTAAATACAGCACAGCAGGATTAGCACTGCTTACAGAAGATAGTTGGCAGAGTCAGTATGAACTAACATTAGCGTTACATACCGAAGCAGTAGAAGCAAACTACCTAAGTGGTGACTTTAAGCGGATGCAGGAATTTATTGAGATAGTGCAAAACCGCGCTAATTCCCTAATAGATACAGTGAAGCTGTACACAGTCCAGATTCAAGCTTACGTATCACAGAACCAGCTCAAAGAAGCGCTTAATACAGGGCTAAAAATCTTAAAGTTATTGGGGGTGGAATTTCCTGAAAAAGTAAACCACTTAGATATTGGGCAAGGATTTGAGGAAATTGCATCAATTTTGAATGGAAAAGAACCTTCTGATTTAATTGACTTACCTCTAATGACCGACCCTGATAAATTAGCAACCTTGAGGCTGTTATCAAGTTTATTTGCTGCTACCTTCATTGTTACGCCAGAACTGATACCTCTAATGGTGTTGAAACAGGTCGGTATATCCGTCGAATACGGCAATGCTGATGTTTCTCCCTTTGCTTATGCCCTTTATGGCTTTCTTTTGTGCGGGGTTGTAGGAGATATTGAGCAAGGCTATCAGTTTGGTCAATTAGCTTTGAATTTGCTATCAAAATTGAATGCTAAAGAAATCAGCACCAAGACCAGCCACATGGTAAATGTCTTTGTCCGACATTGGAAAGAACACCTCAGGAATACCTCAGAACATTTTCGCTCAGATTACTCTAACGGGCTAGAGACTGGAGATTTAGAATATGCTGCCTTTAGTGCATTTGAATACTGTCTTTTCTTATATTTAAGTGGTCAACAACTAACTGTCCTTGAAAGAGAAATAGTAACTTACGGGGATACCATTAGAAAACTTAAGCAAGAAACAGCACTTAATTATCACGAAATCACTTGGCAAGCCGTTCTAAACATGATGGGAAAGGCTGAAAATTCTTGCATTTTAAAGGGTGAAGCTTACGATGAGCAGAAAATGCTTCTCATTCATCAGCAAAGCAATGATCAAGTAGCTATTCAATTGTTATACTTTCACAAATTTGTGCTTTGTTATTGGTTTGAAGACTACTCTCAAGCGCTGGAAAATATCGTTCAATTAGAAAGTTATTTTGCGGCAGCTACAGGAATGGTAACGGTTGGTCTCTTTTATTTCTATGATTCTTTAGTGCGGATTGCCCTATATATCGATAGTCCACAGTTTGGGCGAAAAGAAATTCTTGAACGCATACAAAATAATCAAGAAAAATTACTGAAATGGGCAGATCATGCCCCAATGAATTATCTGCACAAATTCTATCTAGTGGAGGCAGAGCAGCATCGAGTTTTAGGTGAAAAATTAGAAGCAATAGAAAATTACGACAAAGCGATCGCACTTGCTAAAGAAAACCAGTACATCAACGAAGAAGCCCTCGCTCACGAACTCGCTGCTAAATTTTATCTGTCATGGGGTAAACAAACCATTGCCCGCATCTATATGACTAATGCTTACCAAGCTTATAGCCATTGGGGAGCGATCGCTAAACTCAAAGATTTAGAAGCACGCTATCCCCAATTGATTATGCGTAGACACGAAGTGGCTTGTCTTGAGACATCGCAGAACATCGCAAACATCAATATAGAAAATACTTTAACAAAAATAGCCACGACTGGAGGTAATTCTCAAGTTCTCGATTTAGCCACAGTCATGAAAGCCTCACAAGCTCTTTCTGGGGAAATAGTGTTAGATAAGCTACTAGCAAAATTAATGCACATTGTTATTGAAAGTGCTGGTGCAGAAATAGGATTTTTGATTTTAGAGGACTCAGGGAAACTATTTATCAAAGCTTCAGGCAGTATCGGAAAAAATGAGATAAATGTACAGCAACCCATACCTGTAGAATCAAGCGAACAGTTACCCATATCTGTCATAAACTATGTGCATCGAACTCAGCAGTATGTTGTATTAAATAATGCTACCCGTGAAGGAGTTTTTACAACAGATAGCTATGTGATCAACCATAAACCAAAATCAATTTTATCTACGCCGATTGTGAATCAAGGTAAAGTTATTGGCATTCTGTATTTAGAAAATAACTTGACTGTAGGGGCATTTACACCACAGCGATTGGAAGTTTTACAACTTTTATCATCTCAAGCAGCAATCTCGATTGAAAATGCGCGTCTTTATAATGATTTAGAGGAGTATAACCGGAACCTAGCAGCGAAAGTACAAGACCGAACACTAGAGTTACAAGATAAAAATTTACAACTACAACAGGAAATTGGCGATCGCCAACGTGCAGAAGAAGTAGCCGAAGCTGCTAACCGCGCTAAAAGTGAATTCCTTGCTAGTATGAGTCATGAACTCCGTACCCCGCTGAATGGGATTTTAGGTTATACGCAAATTTTCCAGAAAGATAAAACTTTAACTAGTCAGCAAAAAAATGGTATTAATATAATTCATCAGTGTGGTGAACATCTATTAACACTGATTAATGATATTTTAGATATCTCCAAAATAGAAGCTCGCCAAATGGAGCTTTATCTTAAAGAGTTTAATTTAGTAGAATTTCTGGAAAGCATTGTCGCAATCTGTCGCATTGGTGCTGAGCAAAAGGGAGTTGTACTAATTTACAAGGCCCTTTCTCCTCTGCCAATAGCAATTCGAGCAGATGAAAAACGATTGCGGCAAGTTTTAATTAATTTACTGAGTAATGCAGTCAAATTTACTGAGAAAGGTAGTATAACTTTTCAGGTTGGCTCTCATAATGGGAAACTGCGGTTTCAAGTTGAAGATACAGGTATTGGCATTGCACAAGAGCAATTAGAAGAAATATTTTTGCCGTTCAAGCAGGTTGGTGAGCATAGTCGTAAAACAGAAGGAACAGGATTGGGATTGGCAATTAGTAGTCAATTAGTGCAGATGATGGGTGGTGAACTCAAGGTTAAAAGTACTTTAGGCAAAGGAAGTATTTTTTGGTTAGATTTAGATTTACCTCAAGTTTTTCAACAAACTAATATTAAAAGTATTAATGAAAGTAACATCATCAGTTTTGTTAGTTGTAAACGCAAAGTTTTAGTAGTAGATGATAAATGGGCAAATCGCTCTGTTTTGGCAAATTTACTAGAGCCTTTAGGATTTGAAGTCATGGAAGCAGTAGATGGCTTAGATAGTCTGCGCATAGCTCGTGAATTTAAGCCAGATTTAATTTTTATGGATTTAGTCATGACCGTAATGGACGGTTTTGAAGCAACTCGCCGTCTCAGGATGTTACCAGACTTAAAAGAAGTAGTAGTAATTGCTCTTTCAGCTAGCGCTTTTGACTTGGATAAACAACAGAGTCAAAAAGCTGGTTTCAATGATTTTATTCTCAAGCCATTCAGGCTATCTGAGCTTTTAGAAAAAATAGGAATTCATTTAGGTTTGGAATGGGTTTATGAAGAGGTGAAAACTGGTAATCAAGAGCAAGAAGATCCGAATATAAAATCTAAAATACTCAATGCAGAATTTATTGTTCCCCCAGCAGCAGAAGTTGCAATCTTGCTAGATTTAGCAAAGAAGGGTGACTTACGAGCTATTATCCGACAAACCGAAAAACTAGAACAGTTAGATGAAAAATGGGTAGCGTTTGCCACTCATGTACGTCAACTTGCTAAAAGTTTTAAAGGTAAACAACTACGAGACTTTTTGAAACAATATTAAAAAGTTTGATTAAGCAGGTTTTTACAAGAAGTATATTGCGAATACTAAAGTAGAATATGTCCCACTCTACCTAATTTTTAGCTGATACTTAAAAAAGATATTTTAGAAAAACAGTATGATTAGTAAACGCTTTTATCATATTGGCTTTGGTCGAGAGGATTTAGGTGCATCACCTCCTAGTATCGCATTGTTATCTGGCGATCCAGAACGTGCAAGTCTAATTGCGCAAACTCATTTGCGGGATATGCAATTATTGTCACAGAATCGCGGACTTAATACCTATATAGGATACTTAGGCAACGATCGCCCGATTTTATCTGCTACAAGTGGGATGGGTGCGCCTTCCTTAAGTATTGTGGTGAATGAGTTGGTACAGGTAGGAATCCGGCAAATTATTCGGATTGGAACTTGCGGTTCAATTCAACCTCATGTGTCGGTTGGTAGCATTGTCATTAGCAGTGCAGCATTGTGTCGCCAAGGTGCAGCTAATGATATTGCACCTGTGGAGTATCCAGCCGCAGCCGATCCTTTTCTGACAGTTGCGTTAGTGAAAGCAGCAAGTGAATTAGGCTTTGAGTATCATTTAGGAATTACCGCATCGGTAGATACATTTTACGAAGGACAGGAACGCACAGATTCAGCCAATCCCTATCTGATGCGATCGCTGCATGGCATGACGGAAGAATATCGGCATTTGAATATCTTGAACTATGAGATGGAATGCGGCACATTATTTAAAATGGCCGGAGTTTATCAATTTGCTGCTGCTGCTGTTTGTGGCGTAGTTGCTCAGCGAACTGTTTCAGAAAATATCATCTATCCCCAGAAAGATATAGCTGTGCAAAATGCGATCGCTACTGCTGTATATGCAGCCACAAATTTAGAAAAATTTAAATAGTCGTCAAACAACATTGCCTCATCTGCTATTGGACTGATTGTTGCCAGATTTTAGGTAAAACTTCCAGTCCGGCAGTTTTTTTTAAAGTGATATGAACTGGGCATAAATGCCTCTGCAAATAGTAATTAGACTAGTAGTTACTACAGATCTGTGGAATTTTAGTTTGGCGTTAAATTTACTAATTTAATACAGGCGATCGCGCTTTCTTACTAATTTTTGTTATTTAACCTTTTGATAGTAGTTTAGGGCGGATTGCTAATTAGGGCATGAGTAGGACAAGATAAAAGCGTTTAAAGTTGAGACGAGGTCTAAAATAAATGGTTGCCAGCAGTCCATTCAGTGTGCTTACCGCCGGGAAGTTACTAGCTGTAATTGTCTTGGTGCTAGCCAATGGATTCTTTGTAGCAGCTGAATTTGCTTTAGTTGCGCTACGCCGTAGTCGTGTCGAGCAGTTGGTGGCGGAAGAGCACCCTCGTGCAAAAGCTTTACAACGAGCAGTGAATCAATTAGATGCTTATTTAGCAGCTACCCAGCTTGGCGTTACTATGTCCTCTTTAGGCTTAGGTTGGCTGGGAGAACCAGCGCTGGCTGTACTCATCGAACCTGCTTTCCATTGGCTGCCAACATCTTTAGCGCAAACTAGCGCTCATACCCTATCAGTATTGATTGCCTTTATAATCATCACGTCTTTGCACATCGTCTTGGGAGAATTGGCTCCTAAGAGCCTAGCACTTCAGCGCACAGAAAGAACAGCCTTTGCGGTCATCAAACCATTGGAACTTTACTTAGCTGTATTTCGCCCAGCTGTGCTGGCTTTAAATAATATCGGAAATTTTGTTCTGAAGCTGATCGGGTTAGAACCAGGAAGTAGCGAAGAATTGCTGCATTCCACTGAAGAACTAAAACTTTTAGTAGCGGCTAGCCATGAAGCGGGTTTGTTGGGGGAAGCCGAACAAGATGTAGTAGAACGAGTGTTTAACCTTGGCGATCGACGAGTCAGTGCATTTATGACACCACGTACAGAAATAGTCTGGCTTGATATTAATGACCCATTAGAAACAATTCGTCGCCAAGTTATCTCAAGTATTCATTCTTTCTTTCCAGTCGGTCAGGATAGCATAGATAACTTATTAGGTGTAGTGCAGACCAAAGAATTTTTAGCCCAAAATCCGACTCAACCCCTGGAACTGCAAGCCATATTAAAACCAATCTTGTATGTGCCGGAAAGTATGATTGCACTGAAACTCTTGGAGTTATTTAAAAAATCGAGCAATCATATTGCCTTAATCGTGGATGAATATGGCGTAATCCAGGGCTTGGTGACGCTCACTGATATTGTAGAAGCAATCGTAGGTGATATCCCATCGAGTGAAGATATAGCTGACCCTGATGTGGTACAGCGTGAAGATGGATCTTGGTTGTTAGATGGATTATTGCCGATTGACGAATTTAAAGAAATTTTACAAATTAGAAAATTGTCACCTCAAGCAGGAGTCAACTATCAAACTTTAGGGGGGTTTATTGTAAACCAGCTGGGACATATTCCCGCGATCGCTGAAAATTTTGAGTGGGTGGGATTACGCTTTGAAGTAGTTAGTATGGATGGCAACCGAGTAGATAAAGTGTTGGTTGTACCTATGCACAAAAAATCAGAAGTATCTTCTTAATTTTTTTAATTTTCTGCTTTGAAGACGGCTAATTATGCTTAGAAAGGCTAACCCAAATCTGGTTCAATACCAAGCGCGCGCAATTGTGCAGCTAACCTTTCTGTAGTGGACAATTGTGTAGTCAACTGTTCTGTAGGGGACATCTTTTGGCGATCGCGGTGGGTCAGTTTGATACATCGTGAACCAGTCCTGAAGGTGAGACTCTCATTTTTAATTATGGAACATGGTTCAGTTACAACTCGAAAAAATCAAAGCCCCAAAATTATCTTGCCACAATAGTAATGAACATGACAAGAGACAAGATTGTGAATAGTTTGGGTAAAAAAAGATTAGAAGCTACTTTAGCGATCGCTACTTATGCTGTTGGTAGTGGTACAGCCTCAGCAGCGCCAACTCCTGGCGGAGAAATTCCTAAACAAATTCTTTTAACGGCTGCTGATGTCCTGATGTACACCAGCATTTGGAAGATTTATTTTGAAGAGGATTTATCTAAAAAAGAACTTGTTGAAATTCTAGCAGAGTTGGGATTAGTAACAATTGCCGCAACCGGGACAGCTTATGTAGTGAGTAAAGTCAGTACAGCACTTCTTAAAGAGATTTCCAACTGGACTGGACCCTTAGGATGGGGTGTTGTAGCTGCGATCGCAGGTTCTCTGAGTGGATTATTTGGTGTTGCTTGGGCAATCTACTGCGATCAACTTTATTCTCAAAGACAACCTCAACCGACTTGATTACAAATTAGGGTGGAAATCTCACCCTAATTAGCGGTAAAATATACCAATAATTAGGGTGATAATTATTGGTATTAAAATCGGGATAGCAACTAATAGTCCCCATTTGCCAACCTTAATCTCCTCACCTTCAGATTTGAGCAGCGCAATCCAACCGCCAACTCCCATCAGTAGCCAGATAAACCCGAAAGCAAGAAATATAACAAATACTGAGTCTTGTTGCATTTTTTATAAATTTGGATGTTATTTTATATCTTACTCAAATCAGGCAACTGTACTGAGTTCTAGTTAGTGATCGCTTACAGAGGGAAGCATTCACATATACTCCCTCTGCGTTGTTTATATTTGCGATCGTGCCATGTAATTAGGAAGCATTGTCGTCTGCAATCTGCTTCTTAACCATGTCAATCTCTCCAGCTAACTCTTGGCGAGTGGAAGCTTTAATAAAATAGCGAAAGACAAACCAGGTTACGTAACCAAATCCAATCAATTCAAAAAATGGAGCAACCAACGGAATATCATTTAATGCATCTGTAATTGCCAGTAATATTCTTAGACCAGTCATTGCTGCAACCAGCACAGCAAAGCTAACAACTGGCAACCTATATTCGTTATAGAAACTAACTATATTTTGTGGCAATCTTTCCAGAAAATCTGAAATATTTCTGCCGATTTCTGAGACTTTATCATCAGATCTCTCAGCGCTAGCTATCGTTGACAGAGTTCCTGGCTCAGAATTTTTAACTGTAGCCATATCGTTAGTCAAAGTAGCGTCAACATATTCTGATTGTTGTTCTTGAACTTGCATAAGTTTGAGAAAATAATTTGAGTGTGGATGTCACACTACCATTCCTGCATTGTTTCAATTGCTTTTCATCACCCAATTGGAATAAAAGTCATTTACTTCAAAAGTTATAAAATAAATATTGATTTTCCCAACCTTCTTTATAAATATTAAGCTTGTAAGCGAATGTCAGCAAAAGTATATCTTTAGGCTCACGCAATTAAACAGAAAAAATGTTGATACTGAAGTAGGAACTTACCAACCACGGCAATTGGTTGTAATCAAAACTTTTAACTCCGCAAGTAATATCAACAACAGAGTACGGTAAATGACAACTTCTACTGATCAGAATCAACATATTCATAAGCTGCGTGGACTGATTCAAGATATTGGCTGTGGTATGTTAACTACAGTTGATGAGGATGGCAGCTTGCACAGTCGTCCTATGGACAAAACTAGCGATATCCAGTCTGATGGCACAATCTGGTTTTTTACCAACGCAAGTACCCACAAAGTATTTGAGATTGAGCATCGTCAGCATGTCAATATTAGCTTCACATCTCCCAACGAGCCGCGATATGTTTCCATCTCAGGTATCGCAGAACTTGTAAAAGACCGTAATAAGATGCAAGAGCTATGGAAGCCGGAACTCCAAGCATGGTTTCCCCAAGGATTGGATGAATCTGATATCGCTTTATTGAAGGTAAAAATTAACAGAGCTGATTACTGGGATAGTCAATCAAGCTTTCAGCAACAAACCATTAATTTCTAATATTATTAATTACACAATGACATTGCGTTGGCGGAACACCTTCCCGCAAGGTATGAAGCGTTACCGAAGGATAGACTAAGGTAGCTAAATGTAGATCGGCAGTAGCTTAAGGCAGAGTAGCAATCGTAAAGGGTAAGATTGCATCGCTTCATTTCATTTCGCCCGCAATGACTGCAAATATTTCTGTCCCTCTACTTATCACTTACTAAACTCAGATAAGGGAGTCAAATATATGCCCTATCAACAAATTGACGACTTACCAGATTCAGTAAGAGAACATTTACCCAAGCACGCTCAAGAAATTTTTCGGGCTGCATTTAACAATGCATTAGAAGAATATGGTGAAGAAGAACGTGCTTTTCGTGTTGCTTGGAGTGCAGTAAAACGCGATTACGAAAAAGGTGATGATGGGCAATGGCATAAAAATCCAGAATAAGTCATACCATTTTGGATTTTAGATTTTGGAGCCGCTGCGTTGCGCGGGTTTCCAAAGCACTCGCTTGGGTGGCTAGCTTGCGGCAACTCAACCGAGTGCTTGTGTGATAGCTGACTTATAAGGTACTTGCGCTTTTTTTCCAACTTTAATCCGCCTTAGAAAGACTATCAATCAATTTCTTAAGTACATACCGCATCAAGTCTTTTTATGGGAATAGCGGCATAGATACGTTTGGATTCAATGGTTACAATGAAGGTATTGATACTATCTCTGACTTCAACCCAACCAATGAAATCTTTCGGGTATATGCGCCTGGTTTTGGTGGCGGGTTATCAGTAGGTTCACTTTCAGCTAACCAGTTTACTGTTGGTACAGCCGCAACAACTAGTGCTCAGCGATTTATCTACAACAACACTACAGGCGCACTCTACTTTGACCAAGATGGTAGCGTAGGTGGATTTAATCAGGTACAGTTTGCCCAACTAGTGAGTGGATTATCACTCAGCGCTAGTAATTTCGTACTTTACTAATCGCCCTCTCAAATAAGATAAATTGTCCATAATTCAATACGCTTTAGATAAACCTTTTTTTCTTCCCCTACTACCTCTACTTTCCTCAACAGATAAATTTCCTTAACTGAACCGTATTGAGACATGAGTAATTAATAAGTTGCCTTGTGTTTTTCAAATCCTTGTGCCTTCTACTTTATAAATGAGAAGTTTGATATTTTTGAGAGTCAACCCACTTATGTTTAACTTCTTCTTTTCTTTTTTAAACCCTTAGGTTTGATCAATGACCGCATAATGCGATTAATAATGTTAGAAGATGGTCTTTTTTGAGCGGCAGTCCGCCTCGTTTCATTAGTACCACTATCTTGTATTTCTGGACTATTTAAAGGTACAGCATTCTTCGTTGGTCTAATACCACTGCCATATCTTCTGGCATAAACCTGGGTAAATTCAGCCCCGAAAAAGAGAATTTGAGCAGCATAATAAATCCAGGCCAAAATAACTACTAGTGAACCAGCAGCACCATAGGCTGACCCAAAACCACCGTTACCTAGATATTGTCCTAGCAAAAACCTACCTATAGAAAATAAAATTGAGGTGATAGAAGCACCAATTATCACGTCACCCCAAGTAATTTTGACATCTGGCAGAACTTTGAAAATTAGCCCAAATAGTATTGTAGTGATGGCAAAACTCAGTATAAAGTTAACAATTTGCCAGATAAAATCAACACCCGGTACAAGGTTACTAAAGAAAGTCACCAGTGCTGTCAAACCTGCACTAACTACCAAGGAAACGAGAAGTAGAAAGCCAATCCCTAAAACCATAGCGAACGATAAAACACGTTGACGAACCATATTGTTCACGCCTGCTCCTGGTTTGGGCTTGACTTCCCAAATCGTATTGAGGGCATCTTGCAACTCGTTAAATAAACCTGTAGCACCCAACAGCAGAACTAGGATACTAATGATTGAGGCAATGGTTCCAGTCTGTGGTTGATTGGCATTTTGAATAGCTGTTTCGATAAATTCTGCGCCTGGTCTCCCAACTAAACCTTGGATTTGTCGAACAATTTCACCCCTAGCTGCCTCTTCTCCAAATACTGCACCAACGATCGCAATTACAATAATCAGCAACGGTGCGATCGAAAAAATTGTGTAATAAGCTAACGCTGCCGCTAAACGTGAGGCTTTATCCTCACTCCATTCTTTAAAAGTCTCTTGGAATAATTTCCAAATCGCTTGCCAGCTCATGCCATGAGTCTCCTTACCCCAGATATTGCCTGCCTGTGATCTATTGGATACTGATTTCCTTATTAGCGTCATCTGCCCAAAGGTGTTCGTGTAGCATCCTTGAGGCAGAATGCAGAGTTAATAATTGGCAATGCGATCGCTCTTTCACATCTAAACACGAATCAGCGATCGCCATGTATATTTCAATCTAAAATCTCAGCCTATTACATATCTTCTAACTCCATACCTTTGGTTTCTCTAATAAAGAACCAAACGAA
>NZ_MTAW01000114.1 GCF_002154725.1 Nostoc sp. 106C
CTTTGAATTCTTGTAAAAGTTGCCCTTGCAAGTTCCACAACCGCGCTGTTTTGTCCCAAGATGCAGTGGCGATAGTTTTGCCGTCCGGGCTGAAACTCAGGCTTAAGACACTGTCCTGATGCCCTTTGAATTCTTGTAAAAGTTGCCCTTGCAAATTCCACAACCGTGCCGTATTGTCAGCAGATGCGGTGGCGATAGTTTTGCCGTCGGGGTTGAAACTCACACTTAAGACATTGGCCTTATGTCCTTGGAATTCTTGTAAAAGTTGACCTTGCAGATTCCACAACCGCGCTGAATTGTCAAAGGTGGTGGCGATGGTTTTGCCGTCGGGGCTGAAGCTCACACTATAGAAGCTCTGATGACCTTTGAATTCTTGTAAAAGTTGCCCTTGCAGGTTCCATAACCGTGCTGTTTTGTCAGATGAACCGGTGGCGATGGTTTTGCCGTCGGGGCTGAAACTTACACTTAAGACACTGTCCTGATGCCCTTTAAATTCTTGTAAAAGTTGCCCTTGCAGGTTCCATAACCGTGCTGTTTTGTCAGATGAACCGGTGGCGATGGTTTTGCCGTCGGGGCTGAAACTTACACTTAAGACACTGTCCTGATGCCCTTTAAATTCTTGTAAAAGTTGCCCTTGCAGGTTCCATAATCGTGCTGTTTTGTCAGATGAACCGGTGGCGATGGTTTTGCCGTCGGGACTGAAACTTACACTTAAGACACTGGACTGATGCCCTTTAAATTCTTGTAAAAGTTGCCCTTGCAGGTTCCACAACCGTGCTGTTTTGTCCGGAGATGCGGTGGCGATAGTTTTGCCGTCGGGGTTGAAATTCACACTGAAAACACTGGACTGATGCCCTTTGAATTCTTGTAAAAGTTGCCCTTGCAAGTTCCACAACCGCGCTGTTTTGTCATGAGATGCGGTGGCGATAGTTTTGCCGTCGGGGCTGAAACTCACACTTAAGACACCGCCCTGATGCCCTGTGAATTCTTGTAAAAGTTGCCCTTGCAAGTTCCACAACCGCGCTGTATCGTCATCTGAGGCAGTGGCGATGGTTTTGCCGTCAGGGCTGAACCTCACACTAGTGACACCACCTTGATGCCCTTTGAATTCTTGTAAAAGTTGTCCTTGCAAGTTCCACAACCGCGCTGTTTTATCTAATGAGGCGGTAGCAATGGTTTTGCCGTCGGGGCTGAAACTCACACTAGTGACACCGCCCTGATGCCCTGTGAATTCTTGTAAAAGTTGCCCTTTCAGGTTCCACACCCACGCTGTTTTGTCCCAAGATGCGGTAGCAATGGTTTTGCCATCGGGGCTGAAACTCACACTAGTGAGACTGTCCTGATGCCCTTTGAATTCTTGTAAAAGTTGTCCTTGCAGGTTCCACAACCGCGCTGTTTTATCTAATGAGGCGGTAGCAATGGTTTTACCGTCGGGGCTGAAACTCACACTAGTGACAATGTCCTGATGCCCTATGAATTCTTGTAAAAGCTGCCCTTGTAGGTTCCACAACCGCGCTGTCTTGTCCCAAGATGTGGTGGCGATGGTTTTGCCGTCAGGGCTGAAACTCATACTATAGACACCGTCCTGATGCCCGTGAAACTGGTTACGTTCTTTAATATTGCTAAGGATGGTATACAAAGCATAAATCGGACTAAAAGCTGGATATTTTTCTATTGGGCGGCCATCTTTAACAATATTTTTCAACTCTTTACCACTGTGCATTGCCGACATCAGCGATTCTAACTCGGCATATTCAAATTGTCTTAAGGCATTAACTCCCGCCCGTTCTAAGTTTGTACCTTGTAGTGCTTCTTTTTGTGCTGCTTCTGCGGCAATTTTTGCGCTTTGTGCTTGTGTCAGGCTTGCTTGTGCTTGCTTCAAAATCTCATCAGCTTGTCTAGCTTTTAATTCTGCTTCTTTTTGTTGTGTTTCTGCCAGTTTTACTTTATCTTCAGCATCTTTTACATTTGCGTTAGCCGTTTTAATTCTCTCTTCTGCTTGGACGTTTTTCTCTTGTAATGTTCCTGCTTGCTGATTTACCTTTTCTAAATCTGCTTTAGCAGTTAACAAGTTTAGCTCTGCCTGTTGCGTCACCTGTTCTGCTAATTTTGATTTATCTTCTGCGGTTTTTTGAGTTTTTAATGCCTCTTGATAGTTTGTTTCTAAACCTTTCTTTTTATTTTCTAAGTCTTGTGCTTTTTTCTGAATTTCTCCCAGTCGCTTTTCTGTTTGTCGCTTTTGTAAATTTACATTTTCTAGATTGGTATTCGCTTCTGCCATTTTTGCAAGTGAGTCTTGCTTTCCTACATTTGCAATATTTGCTTCCCTAATTTTATTAAATGCATACAAAGCAGATAAACCCGCAGCCACTAATAAAACTATTGCCAAACCAGAACTCATCGCTAATCTATTACGCCCTTTCTTAATTTTATGTTCAGCTTCCCGGTTAGCATCGGCTAATACCTTCTTTGCCGCTTGTTCACGTTGTAAATTTTCCTCTGCTTGCAAACGTTGCTCACGTTCTCTTGCTAATTCTTCTAATAAATCATTTCCTTGCTGCTGGCGAATCAAATCAACTAAATAATCATGCACCAATTGATAACGTTCTGCTGGCGATTCTTGTAACAGCAATACCAAACCAGATTTAACAAAAATCTCCAACACCAAATCTAATTCCTCGGCTACTCCCAAATCTACGGCTAACTCAGCTTTAGTCTTTAGCGGGCGTGTCCCATTTTCATCAGTTAATAAATATAAAACTAATCTCGCAGTTCGTTCATTACCTGCACCACAATCTTTAATTACTTCCTCTAAAAATCGCTCAACTAGTTTTTCTTTAGTTCCCGCCTGACGATACTTTGCTAAAGTCGTAATTTTCTCAGTTTGCAATTGCGTCCCCACAATTTGCAACTCAATCGGGCGTACTTCCCCAATATCACCCGCCAAATCTATTACTAATTCATCAATCAGGTTAGGCTCTAAATAAAAGTGTGTTTTCTCTGTCAAACTCTGAATTACTGTCTTAGCATCTGCGGGTGAAAAATTACCCAAGTAATAACGAATATTTTTATCGAGAATATTATTATTAATAACTTTTAAATCAAATATCCGGTCTAATTCTAATAAATAATGTAAATAATCTTCCCGCAATGATAGAATCACCTTCACAAAAAGGATATCTAAGCAGACGCGCAGAAATTCATAAAAAGGTCGCCTTTGCGCTTGGTCTTTATAAACAAAGAAAAACTCTTCAAATTGGTCAAAAATTAAAACTGTTAACAAATTCCGTTCTGCATTGTTCCGCAACTGCGCTAATATATCTGCCGCTGAAGTTAGATATATTCCCCGCAACCTCTCAACACTTTCTACTAACCTCCTTCCCAATATCCCCACCCAATCTGTATAACTTCGCAACAGAATAGGTAAAGCATCTCGCTCACCAATTGCTTGCTGTTGCAACGCTGGTATTAATCCCCCCTGCAAAATAGAACTTTTCCCTACTCCCGACTGTCCATGAATTACAGTTAATTTATGTTCAGTCCCGCTAACTCTTTCGCGTAACCGCCTAACATCCTGTACTCGGCTAGAAACTGCAATTTCTTGAGCAATTGTTTCTGTATTTTCTGTTTGTACCTGTGCAGGGTTAATTGCCTGTCGCTGCGGGTTAAGATAAGATGCACCAATAAAAGCACGAAAACCATATTGCTGTTCAGTTTGTAATCGCTCTTGCTTGAGATGAAAAGCATCTAAATATCTAGCTTGCTCAAAGTAAAGTTCACGCAATCTCTCCAAAATCGAGATATATAATTGCGGGTTGTACTGCGGATTACTTTCTGATTTTGCCTGTTCTAAGCTACTAATTTCTGCTTCTACTTGTCCTAAACCCCGTTGCGCACGAGCCAACAAAACCCGATAAAAACTATGCTCATGGGTTTGTAATATCATGTCCGGTTGATTACTTACTAAACCCGATGAACCCCACCCCGCCAAAGCGGCGCTTTGTCTCCCCTCCCCGCAGGCGGGGAGGGGATTAAGGGGTGGGGTAAAAGCGTACTGCATCCCCACGGAAATCGCTATATTTAATACTTCCAGCGCTTGTTCTGCAAATTGCTGCGCCTCTTCCCATCGTGACTGCTGTAGCGCTACCTGTGCCAAAAAACCGTAATCTTCAGCTAGCTGTCGCGGTGTACCATAATCTTGATGCAGTATTAAAGATTGTTCCGCAAGGCTTTGTAGATCGCTCCATGCTTGTAAGCTGCGCAGCACTTCACCCAATTTACTAATATATTGAGCAATTAAATCTGGCTTTTCTGCTTCTTCAAAAATCTCAATAGCTTGCTGAAAATAATTTCTCGCTGCTTGCCAATAGCCTTGATTTTCTACCGAATTAATACTAGCCTTGCGTTGATATGCTAAAGCGATATGCGCTAATAATATACCTTGCCGTTCTACATCATTACTTTGTCGCCAAAAATTCAAACTTTGCTGATACTGTGCTAAAGCCGAATCTATGCGATCGTGTAAATAATCATGCAAACCAAGTACAAATTCGAGACTTGCTTGAATTGCTGAGTCTAAAACTTGCTGGCGACTTTGTAAATCCTGATGAGCAATTGTTAATTCCCAACAAATTTGCGGATTGGGGATAACATCACCAGCAAATATCTCATCAGTTTTTTGCCGCAGAAACTCTATTAAATTATTACTAGTATTATTAAAAGTAATCGTCGTCGCCCAATTATCCAAATCTGCTGCCAAGCGAATCATCTTTTGCAGAACTTGGTCATTAATCCACAACAATATAGGAAAAGGAAAGTTTTTTCTAAACTCTTCCCTAACTTGGTTAGCCGCAGTCAGAACCGTATCAATATCTTTAACCGATTCCAAACCAAAAACCATTAATGCTGGTGGTTGTTCATCTCCCAGTTGTTCTTTAATAGCTGTGTAAAGCGTTCTCACCGATGCAGGTAAAGTAATTTCGCGGATTTTCACCGGAGATAATTGGTGGAGGCGTTGCACTATGCGCTGACGCAAATCATCATAATTACAGCGCAGTAAAATCAGCGAAAATTCACCTTCAGAAAAGGTAATCGCTCTTACCAGAGTTTGTAATGATCTTTCGTTATCAACGTCTAAATTTTCTATTTCTTCATGACTCATAACATAATGATTTATTTAGTAGGATGGGCATTGCCTACATTTGTGATTTAGATCCCCGACTTCTTGAAGAAGTCGGGGATCTAAGCAGCAGAGTTTGTGATGCATCATTCATAACCGAAATTCTTTCGCCTCTATCAAAATTGGATTGATATCAAACCAAGAACCATCCTCATCCCGATATTCAAATACAAACATACTGCGAAGCAAAAGTTCGTATTTTTCATGTCCTCTAAAGCTTTTATCTTGCGCTACCTCACGCAATGATTGCCATTCATCAGGTGTAATCCCTAAAGTTAGCTCATTGCGGCGTTGTTTAATTACGCTTTCTACGCAATCATGCGAAAGCGGTGGATCTTCTCTTTGCAAACAACGAAACAACAGCATCAACAAGTTACGCAGATGTCCACCGCTAACTCGGCAAATTCGTTCTAATGTATCTGGACTGTCAAAAACCTGAGTAATTAAATTTTGGCTTTGTTCCCAACTTACCCCAGGAAAAGCCCTAACCATAATCATCTTTTGCAATAACGTAATTCCCTGTTGAGCATCAGAACTATCTCGTAACTGCACCGGAACCATCGGTAAAACTTTTGGGTCTACGCCAAAGCGATTGGTTAACCTGCCCAAAGCGTTAGAAAATACTAAAACTAGGGGAATTGTATAAATAACATGACAATTTAGCTGGTTTAACTGTTCACCGCGTTCGACAAACAAATATTCTGGCTGGTAATAACCCGAAGGCTTCAAAGAATTATCAACTCGGTCAAGATTATCGACAATTACCACCAATCCGGCTTTACCTTTCTCCTTCAGCTTGTCTCTAGCAGGCTGGAGTAATTCTTTATTAATTGCTTCTAAAATTCCATTAGTGCGCGGTTCTAGATATTGGCGCAACTGACTACGAAGCTTTGGGCTATCTTTAGTTTTAGCAGTAATCTTAGCAATCCCCGCCGATAGTTCAACTTCCGAAAGTTCCATCGGTGTAAGTAATAAATCGGTGATTTCCTTAAATAAATTTTGGAAATAACCTGGTTTGATATTAATTTTTATTGCTTCCAGACTTTGACTTACCTCACGAGCTATAGCTAATAAAATATCTGTAACATCAACATCTGCCATATCCAGGCTGTGGCTAGACTCAAAATAAACTACATGAAATCCCTGCTGTTCTAACTCTGCCTTTAATCGCAGTAATTCGGTAGACTTGCCACAACCGATATGTCCCGTAAATAATTGGCAGGTTGGCTCCTCTGGTGAAAGGCGGGTGATAGTTCGCCCTAATTCCTCAATAATCTTCGCACCCCGCACTTTAGAAAAATCAATATAATACTGCCGATCCTCTGCTTTGCTGACAACCAAAGTCTTGCTGGGGTTGGACGCCTGAAAAAACTTCTTTAAATCCAGTTTCATGACAAATCACCCGAATCAGCTTGATACTACTGCCCATTTCAGTGATTATACAAATGACTCAGCCACGCTTACGGAAAAGAGCGATTGGGAATTGAAGGTTATATGATGTCCGGCAAATTACCCTTAATATGTCATTGCGAGCGGAACGAAGTGGAGCGTTCGCCGAAGGCGTTCTCGCAGTGAAGCAATCACAAGGACTCTGCGATTGCTTCACTTCGTACCCTTCGAGAACGCCTGCCGTAGGATGCCCGAAGGGCTGTAGGGCGAACGCAATGACGGGCATTTGAACGGACATGATATTAGTCCTCAGTAGGGCGAGCATCGCCTACCAAAACCCGGATATAGTCGGCATGACCTAGATAAATTTACAAATATTTATATGCCATTTGTTAAAAAAATCTGACATTAATCTCTCACCAAAGTAATCCTAATTGTTGATCCTACATTTAGAAATTTACTTCTTTGACTAAACACCACTTTTTTATGGGAGTTTCCATCCCTCTATCTACAATAATTCTCAGCAACATCTGACTATAAATATCACTAATTTATGTGGAATTAATAGAAATTAGCGGTAAACATATCGGGATAGGTAACTTATAAAACTCTATATAAAAACCCTATTGACTCTTAAAAAATATAAGTCTAACGTGATAATTAAGTCCTCTCAAGGACGACTCACAATGCATCAGCAAGTTAGGAGGTTTTCCTATGATGATGATGATGATGAACGAATCCATGACAACTGAAATGCAAACTTGCATGGACGCTTGCATGGAATGTCATAAAATGTGCATGGAAACCATGACCCACTGTATGTCCATGTCTAAAGGCAAACAGATGGACATGAACATGATGAGCATGATGGGCATGATGCGCGACTGCGCTGAAATGTGCATGATGTGCATGAACATGATGATGAGTGGTTCCGAATTCATGGGACGCACTTGTATGCTATGTGCAGAAATGTGCGATCGCTGTGCAATGGCTTGTGAACAAATGAGCGACGATTCTAAAATGATGGAATGCGCCGCAGCTTGCCGTAAGTGTGCAGAATCTTGCCGTTCTATGCAAATGATGCCTGCTTAACTTCAATAACCAGCAGAAGTTTCTCTGCAACCTAATATTCAAGCGCTCAGGCTCAAAAAGTCTGGGCGCTTGAAGTATATTTATGGTTATGGGGTACATCTTATTTTGGAAGCAACAGGTTAAAACGAAAAATCCCAACCTAACAAAAACATTTTTTAGCTAAACAGTCTGCACAGGCTGGCTTAGTTTATTTAGCTTTAGGCTTTTAGCCTGAGAGCAACTGATACGATGTAGGTTGTCATGAAATACTTGTGCTGCGGATGACTTACAAATAAACGCAGATGAAACACCTTAAATCGCGTTCTCAAGATTTGCGGAGTTTGTTTGAGAACAACATCACGATTGAATACGTAGCAGAACCCCTCAAAGCAGTTTCAGGTGAAGCAGAAGTAACAGAGGTGCTGCATTGGATGCAAGCACGGGATTTTGATGTGGTTGGTGTGGAGTCGGAAGATAGTATTAGCGGTTATGTAGAACGCATCAGCTTAATGAAAGCCACATCAGGTAAGTGCAGTAATTATCAGCGAGTGTTTCATCCTAAAGAACTTATCGCTATTTCCACTCCACTGATGAAATTGCTACCAATTCTGCAACAAACTCCCCGATTATTTGTGCTTGACTGCAATCAAGTAACAGGAATTATTACCTGTGGCGATTTGCAAAAAGCACCTGCACGAATGCTGCTGTTTGGTTTAGTAACGTTGCTAGAGATGAATCTGCTGCGGCTGGTGCGGCTTTACTATCCTCAAGATTCCTGGCAGAAAGTTCTCAAACCAGAACGTTTACGAGTTGCTCAACGACTATGGCAAGAAAGCCAAGAAAGAAACGAAGCCACAGATTTGTTAGATTATCTGCAATTTTGCGATAAACGAGAGTTAGTTTTAAATCAACCAGAACTTCTTGAGCAACTTGGACTAAAATCAAAGCGATTTGGAGAGCGTTTTCTCAAGTCTGCCGAACAGCTACGCAACCGATTGGCGCACGCGCAAAATTTAGTCAGTGGTTCCTCTTGGATAGACTTAATTTCTTTAGCAGAAGCGATGGAAACATTATTAATCCGTTGTGAGGAAATTGAGTGATAATATGACGACTGGTACACTTTGCGGCATTTTTCACTTGAGTAAACCACAAGCGTAAGGGCACAAATAAGCTAATAATCATTAAAATTGCATCTCCGCGTCTTCCTTTCTCCGCGTCGCCGCGTCTTTCTGAGGCTAAGGATTCTGCAACTTAAAGGCGGGTTAGCTTATATTTTGCCCCTACAATCACCTATGCTTGATGCATGGGAATCATTTCATCAGCGAGCATTTATAAATGGAGCCAAGCATCTTGTGACTTTCCCTGTTTATATCGAGTTAGGTTCCTTACGAATTCATCCTCATATTTTGTTTGAGTCTTTGGCTTATGCCACTGCCTTTCGTTTATTATTACTTCGTGTCCGCAAAGATTCTATTGCACCTAGCCAACGCAGTTCTGTAATAGTTGGTGGTATGGTAGGTGCTTTAATTGGTGCCAAAATTTTGGTTTGGCTGCAACATCTTGATTTAATCTGGCAAAATCAACAGCAATTATTATTACTATTAATGCAAGGAAAAACAGTGGTAGGTGCACTTCTAGGTGGACTGATTGGTGTGGAAACTACCAAAAAAATTCTTGGTATTCATCAGTCTACTGGCGATGTATTTGTATATCCTTTAATTGTAGGCACAGCAATTGGCAGGATTGGTTGCTTTCTTACAGGGTTGAGCGATCGCACTTACGGAATTGCCACAAAATTACCTTGGGGAATAGATTTTGGCGATGGTATTCACCGTCATCCCACACAATTATATGAAATTTTCTTTTTAGTATTACTAATACTATTTTTGCACTTTCGCAGCCGCTATAAATATCAAAATGGCGATTTATTTAAATTTTATTTAGTTTCTTATTTCGGGTTTCGTTTTCTGGTAGATTTCATTAAACCGGATTTTCATCCTTTCTTAGGGTTGACTGCCATTCAAGTTGCTTGCCTATTAACTATTTTGTATTACCGCCGCAGTATTTCCCAAATCTTGCAATTCAAAAATTGATTTTAAATTAGACTTAACGGACATCTTTAGAATTTTCAGTAACCGTAAGGTGGGCAGTGCCCATCCTACATAAATGGCTTCTACCTTGTACCCTCTGCCTTATTTAAAAATTACCATGCCTACTCGCAATTATCTATTTTACGCCTTAACTAATAGTGTTTGTTCAAAATGTTTAGTTAAGGTAGAAGCCAAAATCATTTTTCAAGATGATTGTGTTTACTTAGTTAAGCATTGTCCCACTCATGGACAAGAAGAAGTTTTAATAGCTGATGATATTGAATATTATAAAAAGTCTTTAGAATTTATTAAACCGGGGGATATGCCCCTCAAGTTTAATACTCCGATAAAATATGGCTGTCCTTATGATTGTGGGCTTTGTCCCGATCATGAACAACATAGTTGTTTAACATTAATCGAAGTTACAGATCGGTGCAATCTTTCCTGTCCAATTTGTTACGCCGATTCTGGTGCAGAAGAAGTTTCCCAATTATCTCAGCAACCACGACTGCATCGCAGTTTAGCGCAAATTGAACAGATGATTGATGCGGTAGTAGCAAATGAAGGAGAACCGCAGATAGTTCAATTAAGCGGTGGTGAACCAACTATTCATCCTGATTTTTTTCAAATTTTGGATATTCTCAAAAGCAAGCCGATTAAGCATTTAATGATCAATACCAATGGCGTGATGATTGCTAAGGATAAATCATTCTGCGATCGCTTGAGCCAATATATGCCAGGAATTGAAATATATTTGCAATTTGATAGCTTTGAAGCCGACGCTTTAAAAGAGTTACGCGGTGCAGATTTACGAACTGTGCGCGAAAAAGCAATTGCCAATCTCAACGAGTATAATATCTCAACTACTTTAGTTGTCACCCTCAAAAAAGGACTGAATGACCACGAAATTGGAAAAATTATTGAGTATGCTTTGCAACAGAAATGTATCCGAGGCGTGACTTTTCAACCGATACAAGCAGCCGGAAGATTAGCAGGATTTGACCCCAAGCGAGACAGATATACCTTAACAGAAGTTCGTCGCTCAATTTTAGAACAAAGTCCTTATTTTAAACCTGAAGATATTCTCCCAGTTCCCTGCCATCCTGATTCTTTAGCGATGGCTTATGCATTGAAATTAAATGGTAAAGTAATACCTTTGACTGGCTTAATTAATCCAGATGTTTTTGTAAAAATTATGCCTAACAGTGTACTTTATGAGCAAAATGAAGAACTAAAACAGCAAATTTTTCAATTATTTTCTACAAGTCATTCACCAAATTCTGCGGCTTTATCACTCAAGCAGCTTTTGTGTTGTTTACCAATGATAGCCGTACCAGAAGGAATTAACTACTCTAATATATTTCGAGTGATGATTGTTCAGTTTCTTGACCCTTTTAACTTTGATGTCCGTTCAGTCAAGCGCTCCTGCATTCATATTGTGCATCCAGATGGTAGGATTATCCCATTTGATACCTTTAATATGTTTTACCGCGAAGGCAGTGCTGGATATCACCTAGTGAATAACCGTCCTGCTTGAAATTAATTTATCAGTATCATCTACAGGACTAAATTAATGTCTCAAAGAAATGAAATTTTAAATGTTTTTTTAGGGATATTTCTTTTATTCGGGCTGCATATCATAGCAATAGCTATAATCTTTTTGTTGGGCTGGATTTATGGTCAAATATTTGGGTATAGTAGTTACAATTATTTAGGTATTTGGATTATTGGGGCTTGGGGATTTTTTATTTGGCAAATGTTATATGTAATTCCCCTTTGTATTTGGCTCAGACGGCAACAGCGCCTAGCAATGATGAAAGGCGTAATTATTGGAGCAGTGATTACTGCTTTATTAAATGGCACTTGTTTTTTACTACTATTTACCAATCGTTAGAACAAAGATTCCCGACTTTTTTAAAAAGTCGGGAATCTTGTTTTTCATGTCTGATATCATGTCTGCTAAATTAGTTGCGATGTGTCCGCCGCGAGTGCAACGTAGTGGAACGACGCAATCCCTACATCTTTGCGATTGCTTCCCTCCGGTCGCAATGACAAGTGTTCAACCGGACATAATATGATTTAGCACTGTTATATTAGCGCGGCTTATTGAGAGAATCACTTAGCTGAGTCCCTGTGTAATTAGGCAACCAACCTTCTGCGGTGATGAAATAGCGTACTGCTTTAAAATTCAAAGATGCATTAGGACTACACCAATGCTCAACTCCCGCCGGAATAACGAGATAGTCTTGAGCTTGAACTAAAAGCTGTATCTGACTACCATCGGGTTTCACAAAGCCAAATATCATCTCTCCTGCCAAAACGTAGATGGGTTCAGCAGCAGTGTGAGTATGATAACGGTTGTAAGTGGCAATTAGGGTCTCGATATGCGGGGAACCAGGATGCACATTTAGCAAGTCACACCAGAGATACCCTGTTTCTTGCTGGAGAAATTCAAAGACGCCATTGTGGAGTTCTAAAATGTAGCGCTTCTCAGATTCTGTAACAACGTCTTGCGCTACTAAGTGAGGGAAAAGCAGTGATGTTCCTGGATCGTAGTGTTTCAGATGAATGCCAAGAGGAGCTAATTCACGGACTATATCGCCTAAATCACTCTCGATTGTACCGTCGTCAAGCAATAGAGTAGCCATAACAGAAACACTAATTAACCATTAACAAAAGTATACTTAAATTTTAATTAATTAGCCACTATGCCGATAGGTAAACCGGAGTTGTATATTCTCGTTCGCTGACACGGCAATTATGTTTGTGTAGTACGCTGTTTGGTGCTATTGAAAAGGCTAGAGTCTCTGACTAGTAGCACTCAAAATATGATTCAAAAACCTTAATTTTAAATTTTTGCCCAGAAATTTATCGCTAGAGTGATGCTTACGGGTACATAAGACTTTAAACTAGTACGGGCGAACTATTATGTGTATGGAATGTCTGACTTAATTTTATTTTGGCATCGCCGCGATTTGCGTATTGCTGATAATACAGGACTGGCTGCGGCACGCAAACAAAGTCCCAAAGTAGTGGGAGTATTTTGCCTCGATCCTAATATTCTCGAACGGGATGATGTTGCTCCAGTCAGAGCAACTTACATGATTGGCTGTTTACAGGCACTACAAGAGCGATATGCTCAAGCTGGTAGCCAACTGTTAATCCTCCACGCCAATCCTGTACAAGCAATTCCTGCATTAGCAGCGGCTTTGAATGCCAAAGCTGTTTTTTGGAACTGGGATGTAGAACCTTACTCCCAAGAACGCGATCGCACTATAATTAATGCTCTCAAAGAAAAAGGTATTGCGTTTCTAGACCACAACTGGGATCAAATTCTGCACGCACCAGAACAAATTCGCACAGGTGGCAATGGCCCTTATACTGTTTACACTCCCTTCTGGAAAAATTGGAGTAGCAGAACCAAGGCTAAACCAGTAGAAACTCTCCAAGATGTTGAGGGATTGACACCAGATGAACAGGAAATTGCCAAGCAAACAGGAGCAATCTCATTACCAACAGCCAAAGATTTAGGATTTATCTGGGATGGAGACTTGATTCTTTCCCCAGGAGAAGCCGCAGCACAAGAACGACTAGAGGGATTTAGCGCAACTTCCATTAATGAATATCGGGAACAGCGCAACTTTCCCGCAGTTGATGGTACATCCCAACTGAGTGCAGCTTTAAAATTTGGTGTCATCGGCATTCGTACCGTTTGGCAAGCCACCCTAGAAGCCGAAGAAAATAGCCGCAGCGAAGAAACAGCCGCCAATATCCGCACATGGCAACAGGAATTAGCATGGCGCGAATTTTATCAACATGCAATGTATAACTTTCCCGAATTAGCTGAAGGTGCTTACCGCGATACTTTCAAAACCTTTCCTTGGGAAAACAACGAAGAACATTTCCAAGCATGGTGTGAAGGCAGAACAGGTTATCCCATTGTCGATGCAGCCATGCGTCAAATGAATGAAAGCGGCTGGATGCATAATCGTTGCCGAATGATTGTTGCCAGCTTCCTCACTAAAGACTTATTAATTAGTCCTCAACGAGGAGAAAAATACTTTATGCAGAGATTGATTGATGCTGATTTATCTGCCAATAATGGTGGTTGGCAGTGGAGTGCTTCCAGTGGCATGGACCCCAAACCAGTGCGAATTTTTAACCCAGCCAGCCAAGCACAAAAATTCGATCCGGATGCCGAATACATCCGCCAATGGTTGCCAGAATTGCGGTCAATAGATACTGAATATTTAGTAACTGGTAAAATCACACCTCTGGAACGTCGCGCTGTTGGCTATCCTGACCCAATTGTCGAGCATAAAATTCAGCAACAGCAATTTAAGCAGCGTTATCAAGAGCAAAAACAGGTGCTGGGATAAAGATAAACTTAAGTTTGTAGTTAGCGGTTCTAGCTCCCAAAACCTTATACCAAATCCCATTGTTGAATGTAGCGCGATCGCAGGCAGCTTTTGAGAAAGTATGCGATCGCTTCTTAAAGAAGAATCTATAAACACCGCACGATAATATAAAAGGAGTTTTGAGGTCAGATATGGGTACTTTATCAGAGATTGAAGCTGCGATTAGACAGCTACCAGAAAACGATATTCGCCAACTTGCAACATGGCTTCAAGAATATTTAAATGATATGTGGGATCGGCAAATTGAAGGTGACTTGAAATCAGGCAAATTAGATAGCCTCATTGCTAAAGCAGAAGCAGACATTGAAGCTAACAGGCTCAAGGATATTAATGAAGTCATTTGCGACAAGTGATTTTTGGGAAGCTTATGCAAAACTACCAGAAGATATAAAAGAACAAGCTCAAAAAGCTTATCAACTTTGGCAAGATAATCAAATCCATCCTTCACTACACTTCAAAAAAGTAGGCAAAAACCTCTGGTCTGCTCGTGTTAGCGGTGGATATAGAGCTTTAGCATTGAAAAAAGGCGATGATTATTACTGGTTCTGGAGCGGTACTCACGACGAATACGACGCCATATTAAATTAAATTTTTCGGTTTTTATGACTAAAGAGAGCTATCTTAATTATGCTATGTGTCGGGTTTATTCATTAAGGCGATCGCAGCTTAGTTGAAAAGTATGCGCTCCCTCCTTGGCAGTCTTGTCATTACTTAATCAAGATAATTTCCTATCTTTGGCTTGCCTGGAAGTAGCTTCTAAAAAGTCAGTAAATACTTGGGTGAACTTATGTATTCCCTCGCTACCTCCAGCAATTAAACCACCTGTTAACAATGCATCTAAACAGCGAAAAATAATTATTTGAATGGGATTATTAGCATCAAGTACGACTAGTGGCTCAATAGAGCGAATACCGATCGCACTAATTAATAGACCGCATAAAAGAGATGTCCATAAAGCAATTATTCTAGTATCAGACTTATAATTTACTCGCTGCCTTTCTATTTCATTCAAATTCTTAATTCTGGTATTTAAATCATTAATATGCGGTTGTAATTGCTGAAATGCTTGTGTAGGAATTTGGTTATAATCTTGGATGAGTTGCTGTTCTAAAGTGGTTCCACCTGACTGATTAACTTTGATAGGACTTGCTTCTAAAGAAGAGATTTGATTTTGACTTTGTTGTTCTTCGATAAATTTTCGCTTTTCAGAAATTAGAGCTGTTTGTTGTTGAATACTAATTTCTAGCTGTTCTGTAGTAGGACCTCGCCAAGTAGTTATAAAAACTTCTAAGGAACGCTCTAATAAAAGTGAAATAAAAAACGGTAACGTAAGTAACTGCATAAGATCATCTAACCCAAAGGGTTTTAACTCCAAAGGTCGTTGCGATAACCAAGCTGTTAAAGTTACCAATAAAAAACTAATAATTATTAATAAAATAAATACCGGAGATTCCAGAGAAACTTTTAGCAACATTCCTATAGTCCTGCTTTGTTCCACAATATCTAACACAAAGAGAAATGTAGAACAGCAGGAAGAAATTAGTCTTACTTGAAAATACTTTGTGCCTTGGTATTTTAAGGAATATTAAATTACTAAGACACAAAGACACAGAGAAAAAAGGTTTTTATACAGCGAATTTCAAGTTAGTGAAGTACAGATCCTCAGCCTCAAACCCAAGCATAAAGACTGTTTTACTCCTGAATTCTGCTGTACGTGCTGGTATACGTAATTCATACTGGCTACTTCGTTAAATTCCCGCACCATCAAGAAAGTCTGCAATTACGCGATCGCTATCACAGGTACTACTTTCTATTACTCCATTGTCTTCTGGGATTGACGACAAACTTGACTCAGTTTGCAACTGTTCCAGGTGTTTTTCTAAAGCCTTAACTCGTTCAAACAAAGCGCGAATTGCTTCAGCTTCGACGTCCCGGACTTTACCATGAGCTAGAACATCGCCATTAACGTTGTTTTGACGAGTTATCCGTCCGGGAATCCCCACAACAGTAGTATCGCTTGGTACATCTCGCAGCACTACCGAACCTGCGCCGACACGCACGCGATCGCCAATTTGAATATTTCCCAAAACCTTTGCGCCTGCTCCCACTACTACATGGCTACCTAATGTGGGATGGCGTTTACCGCTTTCTTTACCAGTACCACCAAGGGTAACACCTTGATAAATTAAGGCATAGTCACCCACAATCGCCGTCTCGCCAATTACTACTCCCATTCCGTGATCGATAAACACACCCTTACCAATCACTGCTCCTGGGTGAATTTCAATCCCAGTGAAAAACCGACTCAGATGGGAAATAAATCTCGGTAGAAAAGGAATCCCCGCTTTATGCAACCT
Organism: Nostoc sp. 106C; assembly: GCF_002154725.1. Classification (GTDB taxonomy): domain Bacteria; phylum Cyanobacteriota; class Cyanobacteriia; order Cyanobacteriales; family Nostocaceae; genus Aulosira. Next base: position 16,505 of record NZ_MTAW01000114.1, read on the forward strand.
GTGTGCTAATCGATGAAACAGCAAGGCTTGCAGCCCAGGATAACAAAACAATATCTCTAGCCAGTTACGAGCTGCTGGGTCGCGCTCGTAAATTGTTCGCAAATCAGTTAGTAACATACATCTGGTGATTAAGATTGTCGTTGATGGGCGAGGCTCTGGATTTTGAAGAACGCAGGAGTCCAATAATTTCTACAAAAGATTCAAACTATTTATGAGAATTTTATAAGATAATCTACGGTAAGTCGATAGGTATACGTAGATTTATATAAGAAGTGAACATGCAATCGCATGTTCCACTTTTAACCGCATAAATAACGATAAATCAATCGACCCACCGTAGTATATTGAGTAGAGACTTGAATAGCCAAACATACGCTCTCCTGGATCTGTCTTCCAAAGTCGAATACGCACTGCTGGCACTTTTAGAGTTAGCAAGCAACCACAGCAAAAAAGTTCCTCTGACCATGAGTGAGATTACTGCCAAGCAACCCATACCCGAACGCTATCTAGAACAAATTTTGACCAACCTGCGGCGTGCTGGTGTGGTGCAGAGTCAACGCGGCTCTAAAGGAGGTTTTATTTTAGTGCGTGAGCCGTGGCAGATTACCTTACTGGAAATTGTTACTGTGGTGGAAGGTGAACGTAAAGAGAAAGACAGCTCTGAAGCTCGCACTTTAGAGAAGACTCTGGTTCATGAAGTTTGGGAGCAGGCTAATGCAGCCTCGATAGAGGTGTTAAATAGCTATACACTCCAAGACTTATGCCAGCAAAGAGAGGCTCGCGCACAGCAGAGTCCAATGTATTACATTTAGTTACGCAGGAGTACCCCTGATGCGGATAGCGAAAGACATCACAGAGTTAGTAGGACGGACGCCTTTAGTTCAATTAAACAAGATTCCCCAAGCTGCGGGCGCAGTTGCTCAGATTGTGGTGAAGCTAGAAAGCATGAACCCAGCCTCTTCTGTTAAAGACAGAATTGGTGTCAGCATGGTGGAAACCGCAGAAAAAGCTGGTTGGATTCAGCCGGGAAAAACCATTTTAGTGGAGCCAACCTCCGGTAATACAGGTATTGCTCTGGCAATGGTGGCGGCCGCTAAGGGCTACCATCTTATTCTAACGATGCCTGATACGATGAGCCAAGAACGGCGAGCAATGTTGAAAGCCTATGGCGCGCAATTAGAGTTAACACCTGGCGTAGAAGGAATGCGCGGGGCGATCGCCCATGCAGAGCAAATTGTCGCCAAAACGCCCAATGCTTATATGTTGCAGCAGTTTCGTAACCCTGCCAATCCCAAAGTTCACGCCTTAACTACGGCTGAAGAAATTTGGGCTGATACAGATGGACAAGTAGATATCCTCATCGCCGGAGTCGGTACTGGCGGGACAATTACAGGCGTGTCAGAAGTCATTAAACAACGCAAGCCAAGTTTTAAAGCGATCGCAGTTGAGCCTACTAACAGTCCTGTATTAGCAGGTGGTAAACCAGGTCCCCACAAAATTCAAGGAATTGGCCCTGGATTTGTACCAGCAATTTACCGCTCAGATTTGGTAGATGAGGTTATTGAAGTTACAGATGAGCAGGCGATTTCCTACAGCCGTCGTTTAGCAAAAGAAGAAGGATTACTTTCAGGTATTTCTGCTGGTGCAGCTTTATATGCAGCACTTGTAGTAGCACAGCGACCAGAAAATGAAGGTCGCCTGATTGTCATGGTGCAACCTAGCTTTGGCGAACGCTACCTCAGTACCTCTTTGTTTAGAGATCCAGAGGAAAGTGAATGGTTAAGTAAGGTTTGATGCCTAGTTTTTTTCTATTTCCTTGACATTTTCATCATCATTTTTTAACAGAATTGTCAAACAAAGACAACTACCAGCAAGCTTTATTAAACTTAAAGCTTCGCTCTTCAATACAATAAAAGCACCTAAACCCATCAGTACGAAAGGCACAATCTTGTTGCCGTAGCGAGTTAAGAAATTAGCTATGGTTTTCTGATGGGTTAGCTGATATGTGGCGTAGCACCATACTCCTAAAAGCAGAAAAAATAAGCCAATAATAACAACAAAACTTTCTAAGTTGTTGTTAGCAAACAAAGGCACATACACGCTAATGTTATCGCTACCATTAGCTACTGTTAGCGATGCCACAGTATAAATTTGTGGAGAAATAAAACTAGCAACAGCTGAGCCTTCAAATTGTTCCATTTCTGGTAGTAATTCTTCAGATGAATTAGCTTGCCAATTGACTAGGCTACTAAGACCAATTGCAAGAGGAATCAAACCAAGTAATCCAATCCAGTTTTGCGGTACAACTAATCCACCAAAAAAACCAGGAAGGCTCAGTATTAACAATGCAGTGAAACCTAAATATTGGCCAGCAACGATGTGCCAAGGGCTGAAGGTAGTATTAATCTGAGAAAAGAACAGTAGCAAAATAACAATATCATCAATGTTTGTAGCACTGAATGCGGCTACTCCTGTGCTAATTGCAGTGATGAACTCGTTCATATAGGGCTCATATTTGATTTGTGAAAAAATCTAAGTATCTGTAGGGTGGGCCATGCCCACTCTACATACTCTGCAATTTTGAATTTTGAATTTATTAATTTGGTATGGTGGTAAATTGTACATTCTAACCATCCACCATGAGCCAGCTTGGAGCAGCTTTCGCTGAAGGAATTATCGCCTTTGTCGCTACAAATATTGATGACATACTTATCCTATTGTTATTTTTTACCCAAGTAGATATTAACTTTAGACGACGGCATATCATCATTGGTCAGTACCTAGGTTTTGTAGCAATTATCCTTGCTAGCTTACCAGGATTCTTTGGTGGCTTGGTGGTACGACGAGAATGGATTGGATTATTGGGAATACTACCAATTGCAATTGGTCTTAAGCAATTACTATCTTGGCAACAAGAAACTACAGAAGTGCAGACAGTATCTACTAATTTTGCACAGACATCACCTAGTAACTTTATATTCTCTTTTATTTGGACTATTTTGCATCCCCAAACCTATAAAGTGGCAGCAGTAACAATTGCTAATGGTGGCGACAATATTAGTATATATATCCCCTTATTTGCTGGTCATAACCTTGCCAGCTTGGGGGTAATTTTAATAGTATTTTTTGTCATGGTAGGGATTTGGTGTGCGATCGCTTATTACTTAAGTCGTCACGCTGCCATTGCTGCTGTTTTAAGCCGCTACGGTCACCATATAGTACCTTTTGTATTGATTGGCTTGGGTTTGTTGATCATGTATGAAAGAGGTACATTCAGCTTACTACCGTGGGTAAAAGGCTAATTAGCAATTCATATTTCTTCTGCCTTCTGCCACTAGCTTAAACTTCATTTCATACTTGATAAACTAACTTCCAACTTACCATCATCAAAATCGCATAAACAATAAACCGTAGTGGACGTTGAGGGGCAATTTGGCAGATTTTCGCACCTAGTAACACACCTGGAATTGAGCCTATCCATATTGGTAATACCAAACTCCAATTTACTGTTCCTAGGGTGAGATGTCCTAGGGAAGTAAATAGCAATAAAATCGCTGCCTGGGAAATATCTGTACCTACTAATTTCCGCGCATCAAGACGGAAAAAGGCAATCATTACCAAAGCAAACATTGAGCCTGAAGAAACACTAGTAAGCCCTACCAAGCAGCCCAAAACTGCGCCTATGAGGATTGTCAGAAAACGACCCAAGTTGGTTTTTAAATCTAACTTTGGCAGTTCGGGTAAATTGAACTTGGGGAAAAAAGTCAACAACAGCAATTGTACTAGTGCTAACACTGTCACTAGGAGAATCATCACTCCTAGCATCCGCAGCATCATGTTATCTAGATGATACTCGCCTGTGCGCCGGAGAAAGTGCAAAATTCCTACCCCAAACAGCGAACCAGGAACGCTTCCCAGTGCCAGCCATTTTACAACTTCCACATCAAGGGTTTTCTGCTGCCAGTGCTTGGCACTACCAACAACCTTCATCAATGTTGCAGCTACCACATCAGAACTTACAGCAATGGAAGGGGGAACCTGAAAGACAAAAATCAACATGGGAGTGATTAGCGAAGCTCCACCAATCCCTGTTAACCCAACAATAATGCCAACAAAGAAGCTAAATAGTGGTAGTAATAAATAGTGCATACTCCTATCCAGAAACGAGGTTTCAAGTGTAATGAAGTCAGCTAGGACTTAAGCAGGCGAAATTTAGCCTAGTGGTAGACTAAGCTCGGTCGGTTATGGTACTGCTCAAGGGATAGGTAACACAAAGGTTATCCAAACTCAAGCTTTGGTCGAGTTAATCTCCAGTCCACAAAAAACATTTAGGAGTTGTTTGAGCATGGATGCTGGCATCGCTATTAAGCAAACCGTGATAACTGCTTATTGATCGCTTGTCCTGCTAGGTTTAACTGCCGATTGATTTTTTGTAGTTTTACATGTAAACACGGAAAACCGACTGGCTTACCGTATTTTAATCGTAAAGTTGATTTAAAGTCTAGGGTACTCGTGTTATAAATCACAAAAATTTTGGATAATACATGCCATTAAAAGGGATTCTCTAATTATTGCTGCTATAAAAATTACCCACCTCAGTGCGTGCCTTCCCAGTTCCCAGAAATTTAGGTGGTGCTAAGACATACAAGAGCGATCGCCTGCTATGTATGAATTAGCTGACGAGAGGTTTTGAAGTTACAATCGCTTGAGTTATATCCCCAACTTTCATTGATAGTCAAACAAGTTTGCCAAGGATGAGCAGGCGGTTGATGGGGAATAAACTGCTCAGGAGTTTCAAAGTCTCCACAATTTGGTAAGCGATCGCTGATGAGAATACAGGATAACTCCCACCCTTGTTGAGAACTATGTCCCCAATGAGTAAACATCCCCAACCGCGCTATTTGAAACCAATTATTCATAATTTGTATATCTATTAAGATTATTGTTTGATTTCTGAAAAACCGACCTACTCTTCTAGTTATCTTGTTCCCTGTTACCTATTCCCTGCCTTTGTGACTAAATTCAGTCCTTAATTAGAGGACTGACCTGAGATTAATATTTATTGTGGAATTAAACCAATACAAAATCATGCAAACTGTGAAACAAGCGACTAATGAGCGCCGTTCGCCGCTGAGTTTTCTCAAAAACCTACTTATTGCCCATTGGCGTTCTTTATTGATCCTATTAATAGGAGTTTATTTACCTTTTCAGTTCTTTGAAATTTTGGCAGTCAAAGTATGGCAGAATGCAGGTGGCTTTCCTTGGGATGTGCCGATTCTGTTGTCAATCCACTCTCAAGCATTGCCACAATTAGATATGGTGGCGGTGATCCTAACGAAGTTTGGCTCGTTTTGGACTGCCTTACCGATTTTCACTGCGATCGCCATCATATTATGGCAAAGACGGTGGTGGCGATCGCTAACTTATCTGCTCACCACAGCATTGGGAAGTGTGATCATCAACCGCACCGCTAAGGAACTCATGCACCGAGTGCGTCCGCAACTGTGGGTATCTGGTGCGCCTGAATTTGATTATGCATTTCCCAGCGGTCATGCAATGACAAGTATGACGCTAGTAATAGTTCTGCTAATTTTGAGCAGAGGTTATCCTTGGCGTTGGTTGATTCTTCTTTTCGGTAGTTTATATCTCTTGGCTATTGCTTGGACAAGGCTGTACTTGGGAGTTCACTTCCCTAGCGATATTCTAGCAGGTTGGATGGTTGCGATCGCCTGGGCCATTGGAGTGAGTCTAATTATCAAACCCCATTTGAATTTAGCCAACCCGATAATTGCCGATGAAACTGTAGATGAAACTTCTTTATTACCAGAAGAAAAACAGCTTTTAGCAAAAGATTAAACCTATCCTCTACCTGTTGTGAACACAGTGCAGGTGTTATGGATATCAAACCACAGATAAACACAGATGAACACAGATAAGTATCGGTGTTTATCTGTGTGCATCTGTGGTTCTTAATTTATCTAGATTTAAGCCTTTTTGGTAGGCGCATTAGTTACTCGTGCATCCACAATTGCCTGCGACACATTAGGGATAAACCAGTCTACTTCACCAGATTTGAGAATTTTAGTACCAGCTTGATTAAATTCAATTGCCCCAGTATCTGGATTTGCCTTCAGAGCTAAGTTAGTTCCATTTGGAACCTTAATTGCAACACCACCTGCCACTTCTGCACTTTGTCCCTCTTGGTTCAAAGCCGCAGCTGTCAAATCACTCGGCAGATAAATACCCTTACAATTCCATCTATCTCGAGTTGTCTGACCATTACCCAAAAAATACAGTGCAGCTCCTTGGGAGTAGTCATCATCATCTAGATTTGGTTCTGGCCCGTAGACAGCTAAAGTCTTACCTGTTTGATTAGTACACTGCCCCCAGTCAATTCCCGACTCAAAAGCATATTTTTGCAACTCTAACTCATTGATTGCTTGCTCAATTTGCTCTGGTGTATAGCCCTCTAATTGAGCTTGTGTTTCTTTGGCAGCTTGCAGCTTATTAATCTCTTCAGTTAGGGCTACATAATCAGGGTTTTTCGTAAATTTCGGGCGATCGGCAAATGAAGGTTGAGCAAAAACTAGATTGGCTATAAACAGCACTACCAACAATATATATTTGCAGGTTTTCATATTGTATGTCCTACTTTTTACAAATTGCAGTTTATGTGTATCTAAATAAATTGTCAATTTTGTAACAAAAATAATTTTTAATCTTTCTGAAAAATTCTTCTACAAAAACTCAGTATTTTTCAGAATAACTATTAATTTTAACCTACCACTTAAATTCAAACTTGGCAACATTAGCCTAGTAATTGAGTTTTATACTTTTTAAATTTAGGTAGATATTGTGCTGGTTATCAGCTTAAATCCTACATAGATTTGATCCCAGCATTTAATTTAATTAAATTTACCCAATTCCTACGATCTTATCGGGTATTATTTTTATCTTGTTATTCAATGTATTAATTATCAATTTATTTCTCATAAATTCAAATACACTATCTCGATAAACTTACTGTGAATAAATAAGCTTTAAATAAAGTTTAAAAATTATTTTTTACTAATACTTGATTGTAGAAAATACATGAGGTAGGATGGCATCTATCGTAAGAAATAGAACTAATGATAGAGATTGTTTAGTTGAGATATATATCGAAGTCTATGCTCAAACTTTTGGGATATCTGAATAGGGATATTGTGATTTAAAGCAACATCATAAACACCCATAATCCTCTCGATATATGTACTATTCCCTCTCAAAAGCAGCAACATGAAAAAGGAAATCTCATCGCATCACAGTGTTCATGGCTTAAAGCCAGAGTGTCTTTCCTTCACAGAAGTTTTAGCGCAATCTTTTGCTGTAATTGCACCCACAACAATCCCAGCATCTAACATTGGTTTGATAGTTGCACTCGCAGGTACTGGAACTTGGTTAAGTTTTCTAATTGGATTGATCGGGCTATTATTTGTCAGCATTAATATCAACCAATTTGCTAGTCGTTCCGCCTCTCCCGGTTCACTCTATTCTTATATCAGTAAAGGAATCGGTCCGATGGCTGGTGTAATTTGCGGCTGGAGTTTGGTCTTAGCTTATTTATTAACTGGCATGTCAGTACTCTGCGGTTTTGCTAACTTCAGCGGCATGTTCTTCGGTCATTTAGGTATTCATCCGTCTAGTATTACGCTGTTAGCGATTGGTGCTGGCATTTCCTGGTATGCAGCTTATAAAGATATTCAAATTTCCGCAGTAGCGATGCTATTAATGGAAGGAGTATCCATTTTTTTGATCGCTATTTTGTGCATCATCATTTGGGCACACAAAGGTTTTGTGCTGGATATTTCCCAATTGACTTTATCTGGTACAACACCAGGTAGCGTGGCCACAGGCCTTGTCTTAGTAATGTTTGCTTTTTCTGGCTTTGAAAGTGCAACATCGCTAGGTGATGAAGCAAAACACCCTTTGCGAACCATTCCTAAAGCTGTAAAGGGTAGCGTAATTCTGGCAGGTTTGTTTTACATTGCAACTACTTATATAGAGGTATTAGGGTTTAGCGGTACAGGAGTTTCAATTACCAAAACTGAAGAGCCACTGGGTTTTTTATCACAACAAGCCGGAGTTGGTTTTTTAGGAGAATTAGTTGCTTTAGGTGCTTTACTTAGCTTCTTTGCTTGCATTCTTGGCAGTATTAATCCTGCTGCTAGAGTGTTCTTTTTAATGGCGCGTCATGGTTTGTTTCATTCCTCTTTAGGTACAGCACATTCATCCAATAAAACACCCCATGTTGCAGTCACGATGTGTTCGTTAATTACATTTCTTGTGCCTGCTTTCATGTCTCTATGTCATATCAAACTGTTCGAGAGTATGGGTTATTTGGGCGCAATATGTAGCTATGGATTTTTAACAGTGTACATTTTGATATCTATTGCAGCACCAGTTTACCTATACAAAATTAGACAACTGCGTTTGCGAGATGTAGTGTTTGCAGTTTTGGCAGTTGGATTCATGATTATTCCAATTTTAGGAAGTGTTGGAATTCCTGGTAGTACGCTTTTCCCAGTTCCCGAAGCTCCTTACGATCTGTTTCCCTACCTATTCTTGCTCTACCTAGTTGTCACTTGTGGATGGTTCAACATCAAAAAGCTTCGTTCTCCTAACTTAGTTGCGGGTATGCGTCAAGGAATTGAAGAAATTCACGCTAGATTCAGCGACAGAAAAATTCCTTAATTTTTGTTGATTTTCTCTAATTTCCAAAATCTAAAATCCAAAATTGATATGAGTGGTTTAGTCACTGCAATTAACACCGGGATCGCAGCTTTCAGCGCTACCAATATTGATGATATGGTGCTGCTGACGCTGTTTTTCTCACAAGTAAATGCTAAGTTTCGCCGTTGGCATATTATTGCTGGTCAGTATCTAGGTTTTACAGCACTAATAGTTGCTAGTCTTCCCAGTTTCTTTGGTGGTTTAATAATACCACGTCCTTGGATTGGTCTATTTGGTATAGTGCCAATAGTTATAGGAATCCGTTCTTTACTTAAACAGGAAGAAGACAATTCGGAATCAGACGAGACAGAAATAAAGCAGTCTCATCACTCAGTTTTAACCAAATTTCTCAATATCCAAACTTACAGTGTGGCTGCTGTGACCTTTGCCAATGGTACAGATAACATCAGCATTTATGTTCCTTTATTTGCTAGTAGTACTGGGGAAAGCTTGCTGATAATTTTAACAGTATTTTTTCTGCTGGTTGGATGCTTGTGCTACGCAGCATATAAATTAACTCATAACAGAGCGATCGCAGATGTTATGGCTCGCTACGGTAATAATATTATGCCTTTTGTTTTGATGGGATTAGGAGCTTTTATTTTGTTAGAAAGTGGGTCTTTGACTTTCGTAAATCTATTAAAGGGCGAATTCTTCTTACCTTCCTTATAAATCTAAGCAACAAAAATCATCGGCTGGCGCTGGAAGTATCAAAAAAATGAAATGTTATCTAAGCATCATATTTAGCTTTCATCCGCCTGCCAGAGAGTAATTATTTATTTATCATCTATATTAAAAATCTCATCACACATTGATATATATCTAAGACAGAGGTATGAAATTTGAATATCCTAGAATTTTCTTTACTAGTTTGGACAGGTTCATTTACTGCTGGCTTTTTAGGTGCATTAACTGGTTTAGGTGGTGGAGTTGTAATCGTTCCCTTATTAACTTCGGTATTTGGTGTTGATATTCGATATGCTGTTGGTGCTTCCCTAGTATCTGTAATTGCTACTTCATTAGGTGCTGCGTCTACTTATATTAAAAAAGGCTACACCAATTTAAGGCTGGGAATGTTTTTAGAAGTAGCTACAACTTTAGGAGCTATAGTTGGTGCTTTATTAGCCACTGTTGTCTCTGTTAAAGCACTGACTATTGTGCTAGCGATCGTCCTTATATATTCAGCATATCTTTCTCAAAGACCTAGAGTCGAGCATATTGAAGATGAAGCAGCCGATCCTTTAGCAAACTATCTCAAACTCAATGGTACTTATCCAACTGCTGATGGACTGATGTCTTACCAAGTTCATGCTGTTCCAGCAGGATTTAGCGTGATGGTAGTAGCAGGCGTGCTTTCTGGTTTGCTTGGTATTGGTTCGGGGGGGTTTAAAGTATTAGCAATGGATCAAGCCATGCGTTTACCCTTCAAAGTTTCCACCACTACTAGCAATTTTATGATTGGCGTTACAGCCGCCGCATCAGCAGGAGTTTACCTAGCACGGGGTTACATCGATCCGGGATTGTCAATGCCAGTAATGTTGGGAGTACTACCTGGTGCTTTTTTAGGTGCTAGAGTCCTTTTAGGAGCCAAAACTCAAACTTTGAGAATAATTTTTAGTCTTGTACTGGTAGTAATGGCTTTGAAGATGGTCTACAACAGTGTCATAGGAGGGCTGTAAAATGTATAAATTCAATTCGGTTTTTCAGTCACTCTCATCAACACAGCCTGATACTGAAGTAGTAGCAATAGCTTTACAGCAAAAAGACTTAGATGCTGATATCGAACAATTTCAAGAACCACAACCCAGTATAGTGGCACCTTTGCCTAATGGTTGTGAGATTGAAAATAAAAAGAATTTAACAAAAACATTAAGCGAACAACAACTAGAAACTTTACTGAGCAACCTCCTAAAATATGGAGTTTTGCTTGCTAGTACTGTGGTATTAATAGGAGGAATACTATACCTAATACGCCACGGTTCTGAGCCTGTTACCTATCAGTTTTTTCAAGGAGAACCATCAGAATTTCGCTCACCGGTAGGTGTAATAAATGCAGTTTTATCAGGTAGCCGGCGTGGTATTGTCCAACTTGGATTGCTATTATTAATCGCTACACCTGTTTTGCGTGTAGTAATTTCTTTGTTAGCTTTTATATGGCGACGAGAATTTATTTACGTTATGGTCACTTTGTTGGTATTAGCCAGTTTAACTTATAGCCTTGTGGGAGCCTATTACTAATATTGTTATTTTTCTACTTAAAAGCCATTTATCATGTAGATATTAATGTAGAAGAGACAAAAAGCGCAAAAAGCTTTGCAAGGTTTCTTCGCAAGCTATTTTGCTAGACGGCGGTGTGGATTTTACCCCCACTTTATTGCCTTGGTGTAACGGCTGTGTAAGCATTTGAGCGTTTGCAATAGTAAGAATTAGCCGTAATCCACCTTTGTATCAGCGTTTATCTGTAGTTCGATATAAAAACGTAAGATTATACAAGATATCTATTTATGTATACCCCCAATAAAAATTTTACTTCTTTAAGAGCCAGCTAAAAAATCATTAACAAATCCTATACTTTGTTGAATTAAATTTGTTAAATAGGTTCTTAATAAATCTAGGGTTTCCACAGAAGTAGTTCCTGATACGAGAGCAGCTGCTAAACTTATTAAACCTATCAATAAAGCTAAAGTTCTGCCGAAACAACCTGGATTAATTTCCGCAAAACCTAGTTTAGTTTGCCCTAAAACAGCAATCAAGAGGAAAACAATTCCTGCTATTAAAAAGACGTTGGTTAAAGGAAAGTTTGTCATACTGTTTTAAACACTCATATTTTTGATTATAGCGATTCTAAAATTTTTCACCCAACCCAAAAATGTGGTTCAACCTGCTATATTCACTAATTTGTTCATAGATTAATTTCCTAATTATTAGTATCATTACTCGATTAAACATACTACTGAGTAATATTTTATACATTAAATTTAATCTTTTACTAGTTAAAACAGCCAAAATCTCAAATGGTATCAGTATTGTACTAGACTTTTTTTCAGTTTCTAGATTAAACTACACTAGACTGGTAGGAATAGTGTGTTTTTATGGAAAGCGTCCAAGAAGTTAGTCAAGAGTTGAGCGTAGCAGGGGAAAAACAGCCGGAGCAATTACAACAGGCTGCACCCCAAGAGCTAAAAAAAGGTATTTTAAAAAAGCTTAGAGGTGGCTTTTTCCTCGTACTTGGATATTTGCTCTCACCACTGTGTTGGTGGAATGACCTGTTATTTAATTTACCGATCGCTTACTTTTTTGGGTATATGTGTAGTTTACTATCACCCAAATTACTTCTACCTTGTTCAATTATAGGATATTGGCTATCTAACATTGTAGGCATTCTGTTAATGCAATTTGGGTCTGCGGATGTTTTTCAAAACGAAGCTAAAGAACGTAATTTGAAAAAAGAGTTATTAACAGGTTTTGTATCTTCAACTGTTTATACTCTTGTAATTATGGTATTGATACAGTTAAAAATACTCGATACTCCAGTTTTGTTCTCTAACGGTTAGCGATCGCGTTATCTAGAACAAGCAAGATTAGTTTTCGTAACCTTTAAAAAGTTCGCTCAAATTCCAAAATTTGGGCGTTTCCTTACCAACAATTAATGGTAGTTTGCCATTCCACTTTTCTATTGCTTGCCTTTGCAATATTTCTGTGGTCAAACCGTCTCGCAGTAACCTTTGTACCTCAGCTTCTCCTTTTGCCAAATTCACTTTAGCCTCAGCTTCTTTTGCTGCTCTAATCGCTATAAATTCTGCTCGCTTTGCTTCTTGTTCAGCAACTTGTTTTGCCTCTACTGCTTCGCCAAATCGTTCTGAAAAATGAACATGAACTAAAGAAATATCGTCAACAGCAATGTGATAATTACCCAGTCGTATACTCAATGCATTATCTACACCACTTTTAACTTCTCCTCGTTTAGTTATAATTTCTTCAGCCGTATACTTAGCAATGATTGCTTTTAAAACTTCTTCAACTGCTGGATGAATAATACTTTTAACTACGTCTTTCTCATCTCCAATCTGTTGAAAAATGGCATTTGCTTCCTCAGGAATAATATGCCAATTGAGCGCTACATCAGTGAAAACATCTTGTAAATCTTTCGAGGATGCCTCAGCCGAAATTTCCTGGTTTTGCACGCGAACGCTCAATTTTTTTACTGTGTTGACTACAGGAATAATTACGTGAATACCCTCCCCTAGTATTCTATTTTGCACTTTACCAAACTCCATTAAAACGCCGCGTTCACCAGCGTTAACAATTACAAACGGTGTCAAAAATATAGTTATCAATATTAATAGTGCAGTTAATTTACCAGCACTATTGAAAGCTTTATATTGTTTCATAACTATCTTTAAAAGCAAGGTAGAGCATATAAATACGGTAACTCGCTAGGAATACTGAATTAATAATGTCTAGATACAAATATGTCATAATTACACCTATCAAACAAGCCTTCTGAAGGTATACCAAAAATTGCAAAGCACTCTATTTATCTAGAGTAGTCTGGAAAAAATGCGCTGTTAGTAGGGTTAGCACAACTACCGTAGGGAACATTATTATGTTCTTACGAAACACCTATATGGCCTTTTTATTTAATTTGTAAAACCTTTGCCAGTGCTGCATTGTCTGCATATTCGGATTTTGCTGGGCAATGCCTACCCCTACCCTACAGAATTACTAATTTTTCCCAATTATTTAGGCTGGCTATCCAACAGGAAATTAGAAATGGCTATTAATAATTTTGGAAAATATATTTAATCTATTTAGTTAATCTTGTTGCCGATTAAACTCATCAACTGTTTATCCAATTTGATGAGATAATCTTTACCGTAGGCACCATTCTCTAAACCTGTAACTAGATGAATGGGAATGTCCTGTCTAATTTCTTCACTGCATGAACCAGCAGCTAAGGCAATTGTTGCGACTGTATCCACATCGCCGGTGAAGGCAATACAGTCTTGCAAGAGTTCGCTTATGCTGTCATTTCGGATTAGCGCTGTAATTGCTGCTCTAACGCTCATCCATCCTTTAGACTTAACTTTACCTTCCCACGCTTTAGACCATTCTCCAGATACATAGCTTTCGAGAAACTGTCCTAAATTGTGTTTTGGCCCTAGTCGGTAAATAAAATAATGGGACATCAGCGCCGCTGCAATGGCGGCGTGAATGCCATCGGGTGTGTTGTGGGTAATTGCTGCTTGAATGGTTGCGGCTTCTATCACCTTTTCGGGTGTGGAATAAATGCCAATTGGCCCTGCACGCATTGCAGCACCGCTTTTGTCACTGTCTGGGCGAATTTTGGCTAAAAACTCTTTTCCATCTTGAATATTTACGAGAAAATCGTAGAAACCACCAGCGTAGCCTTCTCTGCGATCGCGTTTAAAGCAGGTAACGAAACTATCAGCTAAGACTTGCGGTGTCCAAGGTGTTTGCGACACAATCACTTCGGCAATCGCAATGCTCATTTGTGTGTCGTCTGTATAGTTACCCGGAATGAGTCGATGACGGGGATGTGTGACGTATCGACTCAAATCGTTATAGACGCTCATTTCATCAGCGTATTCAAAGCCAGCTCCGTAAGCATCGCCGATCGCTAATTCTATGAGCATATTCACCTTAAACTAAGAAAGGACGAGCCAACAAAAAGCTAGAAATCGTTTTAGCATCTACTGGTTCACCGTCTAGGAAAGCTTTCTCCAGTTCTTGCGGAGTGTAATAGAGGATTTCAATATCTTCATCCTCTTCTTTGGCTGGCGGTGTTTCTAACTCTTCTACATCTCGCGCGAGAAAAGCGTAGAGAATTTCATCCGAATAACCAGGAGCTAAAAAAAACTCTCCTAACTTATCCCACTTTTGGGCACGATAACCAGTTTCTTCTTGAAGTTCACGCTGCACCGTTTCTAGGGGATCTTCACCAGGTTCTACAGTACCCGCTGGAAATTCGATGATTCTGCCTTGAATTGCAAAACGGTACTGGCGCAGCAATATCAGCTTACCCTCTGCTGTTACAGGCACAGCTAGAGCACCACCTGGATGACGAATACATTCCCATTCTCCCTCCGCTTTGTTGGGTAACCGCAAGCGATTAACTTCAAAATTGAACTTGCGCCCTTTATAGAACAAGCGTTGTTTCAGTAGCTGTGGTAATTCTCTACCTAATGGCATAGTAAAATTATATTGTCTTTAGATACACAGGCAAACACTGAAGCTGGTTGTACAACTCAGAAGCTCTCTGCATTTATGGGTGGTAATTTTAACTGCCCATCAATAAATGTACATCAGAACAGTTTACCTGTTTAACCAAATCTTTAATAACACATCCTGAAACTGGTTCTATCCAATCCGGGGCAATTTCTGTCAAGGGAACCAACACAAAAGCCCGCTCTCGCATACGGGGATGGGGAATTTGCAGGCTTGGTGTATCTACAATTAAGTCATCATATAAGAGCAAATCTAAATCTAGGGTGCGCGGTCCCCAACGTTCTTGACGAACACGCCCAAATTTTTGTTCAATCGCTAATAAAGTTTCTAATAACAGCTGCGGTAGCAGACAGATTCTCACTATGACGCAGCCGTTTAAGTAATCTGGCTGTGGCGGACCTACAGCTTTAGTTTTATACCAATGGGACTTGGCTTCTAGAACAATACCTGGTGTATTGGCTAAAGTTGCGATCGCTGCTTCTAAAATTTCCCTTGAATCTCCGATATTACTACCAAGCGCGATCGCTGCACGAACACCTTTGGCGATCGTGCCAGTTTTAGACATGTTGCTTGTCTTTTTGTCTATACCTTGCGGCATATTTTTAGTTGCTGAACGCAGTATTTTCCCTACGCAATTTTAATAAAATTCTGTATTAATATTTACGGGATCAAATTTAAAGAATTCCAAAAAATCACTGTTTGTTACTTAATTCTCTGATTTATTTATGGGATATTATACTAACACAAAGGTGGTATGCTAACCCCGAAACTGCTGGTGGTTAGGTAACAACTACATTTGAGCGAGGAACTAACGTGGGGAAACTGACCTCCTGGTTCAATCAAAGATCAAGTGATTTAAGTGCATCTGACAAGGAGAAACCGCGATTGTCGCCTGGTAATCATCTCGAAAATGAAGAATCCGTCAATGAGAACTTACCACCAACAAAGCTGGGCAAAGGAAGGCAGGTGCTAAGCCAGATGCAAAACGTCTCATCTGGAGTAATTGCCAAACTATCCAGTAGTGATAAACCGTTTTATCGTCGCCTTTGGTTCTGGGCAGGCTTGAGTTTAGGTGGTGGAATTATCGCCTTTAACTACGGCATTGGCACAATAGACCGCACATTGCCAGATAAAGCTGAATTGAACGCCGTTGTCCGAGAGCAAACATTAACTATTAAAGCTGCCGATGGTACTATCTTGCAACAGCAAGGAGAAGCGGCAAGAGAACAGCTCAACCTGGAGCAAATGCCAGATAGGTTGAAAAAAGCTTTCATCGCCTCAGAAGATAGAAGATTTCAGCAACACAAGGGAGTTGATGCTCAAGGAATAATCAGAGCAGTTTGGAATAACTTGCGATCGCAAGATGTTGTTGAAGGTGGTAGCACAATTACTCAACAGCTAGCACGGATTCTCTTCCTTAAACAAGAAAAGACAATCTGGCGCAAGCTCAAAGAAGTCCGTCTGGCACAGAAGATGGAGCACGAATTGACCAAAGACCAGATTTTGGAGCGTTACTTAAATCTAGTCTATTTGGGTTCTGGGGCTTATGGTGTAGCTGATGCTGCATGGGTATACTTCAGCAAATCAGTAGATCAACTGACTTTACCGGAAATGGCCACTATCGCTGGATTAGCGCCAGCCCCAAGTCTCTACGCCCCAGACAAAAATCCTGAAGCTGCAAAAGCCAGGCGGAATTTGGTGTTGCAGCGGATGCAAGAAGATGGCGTCATTACCGCAGCCGACAGAGAAAGTGCAAGTCGGGAACCGCTAATCGTTAAAAGTAGTCTCCCCAAGCGCCTGCAAGTAGATTCACCCTACTTTACTACCTATATTCAAAAAGAATTGCCTAAGTATGTTTCTCCTGATGTGTTAGCAGGAGGGGGTTTAGTTGTGGAAACTACTTTAAACCCGACTTGGCAGAAGTTTGCAGAAGAAGCAGTGGCGAAAACACTGCGAAATCAAGGTCGCTGGGAGAATTTTAAACAAGCAGCAATGGTTGCTATTGACCCCCGTAATGGTGAAGTTCAGGCAATGGTTGGGGGCAAAGACTTTGGGAAAAACCAGTTTAATCGCGTGACTCAGGCCCAGCGTCAGCCAGGCTCGACATTTAAAGGATTTGTCTATGCTACCGCGATCGCCAGTGGTAAAAACCCTTATGATACTTACGAGGATGAGCCTTTTGTCGTAGATGGCTATGAACCGAAAAACTACAGCGAAAAATTCCACGGCTCGATGAGTATGCGAGATGCTCTCACCCGTTCAATTAATATAATTGCGGTGAAGGTATTGATCGATGTGGGATTTGCACCAACTATTAAGCTCGCCCATGATATGGGAATTAAGTCAGAACTTAAGCCCACTTATTCCTTGGCTCTTGGCTCGAATGAAGTGAATTTGCTAGAATTGGCTAGCGCTTACGGAAGCTTTGCTACCCAAGGCTTACACACAGATGCTCATGGTATTCGCCGTATCCTGAACCGTCAAGGCAAGGTAATTTGGTCGGCTGATTTCCCCGCTAGGCGCGCTCTAGATGCTGATAGCGCTGCAATTATGACCTGGATGCTACGTAATGTCGTAGAAGAAGGTACTGGTGCTGCTGCCCAATTAGATAATAGACCGGTGGCTGGAAAGACAGGCACCTCCGATGAAGCCCGCGATTTATGGTTTATTGGCTACATTCCCCAACTAGTGACAGGAGTTTGGCTAGGTAATGATGATAACCGCCCGACTTGGGGTAGTAGCGGTAGTGCTGCTTATACCTGGCATGAATTTATGGAAAAAGCCGTAAAAGATATGCCAGTTGAAAAGTTTCCTGCACGTCCTAAACTAGATGGTCGAAAAGGCACGATTAAAGCTCAACCCTTAAAGCCCAAACGAATTGAGAATAAGTCTGTTTCCTCTGATGATGATGAGGACAACTCTAGCAGTGAGGAGCGTCCATCAAGAAGACGCAGATCTTATCAACAAGATCAACAACAAGATCAACAACAAGATGAGACTCCCAGACGCCGCAGACGTTATTATCAACAGCAAGATGATGAAACAGGTTCATCTAGCAGGAGGCGGCGTCGTTATCGCACTGAAGAAGCAAGCAACAGCAGTGATTCCTCAGAATCTCGTCCCAGACGGCGCAGTCGCCGGGTAGAGTCTTCTGAGCCTTCGTCACCTCCTAGGTATCGGAGATCATCATCTTCCTCAGGTAATAACTCATCCGGTTCAGGAAATTCATCGCCAGCACAGCCTTCTTGGCGGGACAGACTTAAACCATCCTCTTCGGAATGAGACTAATCAACTAATACGGTTCGGTTAAGGGGGAAAAGGAAAAGGGTAAATTTAAACTTTTCCCCTTTTATCCTTTGCCCAAAACACAAGGGAAGCTAGAAAACTAAACCGTTGAATATCTGTTTTCCGGAGTTTACCTGGGCAACTGATATTCAACTGTTCAAACTAGGGGGGGATGTTAGGTGCTACGCTCGTTTTATAGTCTGATAAGCAGTGTTACCTAACATTAGGAGAAAATACTCATGCTTTTATTGATGCAAACAGCAGCACAAGCAGCAGATGCGCCGCATTTTCCTTTTGCCTTTACCTTAGTGTATGTAGTTGGTTTTATTGCTGCTGTCACCATTGGCTCGATCGCCTGGTACAACTCTAAGCGTCCCCCCGGTTGGGAAAGCAAAGAGCGTCCTGACTTTGTGCCCAAAGTTGAAAAAGAAGAGACTCCGGGCGTGGGTGAACCGAAGTCATAAGCAGTAATGAGTGCTGAGTTAAATTATCAAATTTTAAAATCATCAACAGGCGCGATAAACCGCGTCTGATTAACTCACAAATCATAAATCTCTGTTAGTTTTGAACTTCAACCCAACGCCGATAAAGCTTTTGAATTTGTTTGAGCAAAGCAGTGTGGGCTGATTGGGTTGACTCACTGGCCTTAGTGATCTCCTGTAATTTTGTCAGGAGTCTTGCTTCCTCAATTGCTACGTCGCCGTCGCTGTAAATTAAACCACTGATCGCTTCAATTAGGCTAACGCAATCTTCAATACTGGGGCGATCGCCTAAATATTCTTGCACCCAGCCATAGCACTCTTTTGGCTGTACAGGAACCAATTCGTACAACCACGGCTTAATCTCTGGATCGGTAGCTAGACCTTTGGCTTGGGCTATTTCTCGGAGGTATTGCCGTTCCTCCGGCTGGATTACTCCATCAATCCAAGCCGCACCGATCAGGATCTTCACTAAGTTTTTCACATTGGAATCAGTAACCATGCTGCATCCTCTGGGAGATTTCAACCTCGATCAAATGGTACAGTCACAAACAGTATTCACTCGGAATCATTAGTTTTTCTTAAGCGAACCATAAAAAAGCCATCCATATTCTGGCGATGGGGCCAGACTTTGCACCACCCTTTTGGAGTGGAATAGCTAAAAAGAGGCGAATCAGCATGGGGAGGCTCTATTTGCCAATTAGGAAATTCAGTTAAAAACTCTGAAATCACCTCTTCATTTTCTGCTGGATGCAGCGTACAAGTTGCGTAGACTAGTACTCCACCTGGTTTAACAAAAGTTGAGGTATGCGAAAGTAATTCTTTTTGCAGCTTGGTAAGCTCTTGGACAGTTTCTGGTGTTTGTCGCCAACGTGCATCAGCATGGCGATGCAAGGTACCCAAACCAGAGCATGGAGCATCTAGTAAAACGCGATCGCCAGTATTTTGAAATTGTAAGAATTGGCGACTGTCTCCAGTACAAATTTGAATAGATTGTAAATTCAAGCGTCGTGCATTTTCTTGGAGTTTGCGTAGTCTAGAGGAAGTGCGATCGCAAGCCCAAATTTTCCCTTTATCCCCCATCAATTCAGCGATGTGAGTTGTTTTCCCTCCAGGTGCAGCACAAGCATCAATTACTACTTCTCCTGGTCGCGGGTCGAGCAAATGACTCACCATTTGAGCGCTACTATCTTGTACAACCCACCAACCTTCTTGAAAACCAGGTAAATTTTGAATTGGGCCGCTATTACTAATTAATCTTAAAGCTTGGGGTAAATTCGGAAGCCGCTTCACTAAAACATCAGCCGATTGCAACGCCTTTTCCACCACATCAGTTGAAGTTCGCAGTGGGTTAACGCGCAGATCGATTGTTGGTGATTGATTCATCCATTCACATAATTGTTCTGTTTCAGCAAAACTCAGTTGTTCTAACCATACTTGAATAATCCAGTCAGGAAAACTATATAAAATACCCAAGCGTTCTAAAGGATTTTCTGGTAGTTGCAAGGGGAGATGAGGATAATCTCCCTTATTATTTTCTGCAAGCCTAATATACTGTCGCAACAGACCATTCACAAAACCCGTAAGTCCCGAAAAGCCATTTTCTTTAGCTAGTTGGACTGTAGTATTAACAGCCGCAGAGGCAGGAATCCGTTCTTGATAGCATAGTTGGTATAAACCTAAATGCAGAATAGTGCGGAGGTCTTTTGGTTGTTGGTGGGATTTCTTTTTGGCGAGTTGGTCAATCAAGGTGTCGAGGGTGCGTTGTCGCCTGACACTGCCATACACTAATTCTGTTACTAAACGGCGATCAATATCTTGTAATTTAACCTTTTGCAGCACTTTGTCTAGAGCAACATCACCATAAGCCCCTTTGTGAACATCTCGCAGGGCAAGAAAAGCTATTTGACGGGGGTTTGTCATGAAAATATTTAAATTATGGATTTCAGGACATATGAGGAATCGTATGTTTACATTCTGACAATATTTACAGTACTTATCTATAAACTTGCGCTTAATGATTACCTCACTCTTCCTTGGAGTTACTGGCGGTTCATTTATTAAATATTAAATTTCCAGGAATCATCAATCACTTATAAAAAATCTTAAGTAATCTAGGCTGGGTATTGCCAGCCCTACAGGATGATTAATTGTTTGCTTGCCAATAGGATAAGACCAATACAAATTTTATGATTTTATTTAACTTTAAACTTATAAATCACAAACTTGGGAAGCATTGTTTAAATCAAATTCTGCAAAACTAATTAATTCTAAATAATCAGGGTTGCGCATCAATTCTTTTGCTAATAAAAACCCGGTAATTGTCCAGGTTTGATATCTTCTAGCTTCTTTACCAATTAATAATCCCCTCGTCCCATCGTAATATTGTGGCCATTGATCTTCACTAAGACGGGTTTGGGCAATTTCAATAGCGCGTTGAGCAAGACTTGTTCTACCTGTTTTTTGAGCAGCAGCAGTTAACAACCACAGTAAGACTGGCCAACTACCACCATTATGATACGACCAAGGTAGATTTTTGGGGTCACATCCTGTAAAAATTCTGTACTCTTCTTTTTCTATAGCAGGGAAACAGATTTTCATCGGCATTTCTGCCACTAAGTCTTGCCATTGTTCTTCAATTAAATACATAATTGCTTGTGATTGGCGATCACTAGCTAAAGAAGTCAGAATCGCCATCAAATTTCCAAGTGAAAAAAAGCGAGTATCTAGCTGCGAGGGACCAACATTACCAGCTAAATAACCACCGAGTTTTGGTAACCAAAGAGCCAACTTAGCATAAGCAATTGAATCTGCATATATATTGAACTGATTGACGGCTGTATGACCATATTCTTCACCCTTAAAGCGATAAATTGCATTCAGGCGATGCATATCTATCCAATAATGATTCCGAATATGATCTCGTAATAGAGGTAAGCGATTATCTATACCTATAACAATCTCTTCATCGCCTGCACAAATTAGCAGCTTACGAGCAGCACGCAATGCTGCATAGAATAGAGCTTGAATTTCTAAAGGATAGCCGTAAATACCCAAACGCCGTTGAATCATACAAGCGCCATCTGGAACTAATAGCGTTGGGTACATATCAAATCGAGTCGCCAAGCAGAGTTCCATTATTAACATGATTCCCTGCTGAAACTCAGGTTGCAAGGCGAAATTTATATCTTTTGTGGCTTTGACATAGGCATATAAAATAATAATCCACCAGAGGCAAGAATCAACTGGTGTAACTCTAGCGATCGCATGTTCGCCAAAATCTGCTTCTAAATATTCTTGCCCATTCGTTGATACCACTTTGAAGCTCGCTGGTATCAAACCTCGACCAGGTGTATAAGCATTCAAGAGATTTTCAGTTGGTTGTAATTTTAAAGTTTCTTCAAGGAAATTACGGACAATATCATATCTACCTTTGCTGAGAAAAAGTAAGGCTGAGGGTACAAAATCTCTGACAAAGCAATGATCGTAATTCAATGCTACTTCTGATGTTTCGCCAGCGGCGATTGTACCTATAGGGCGACCTTGATAGTAAATAATCGACTTTTCTAGTAGTTCCCATGCCTGTTTTTCTATGTCATCAAATATTAGTAATTCCTCTCTTTCCATTACGAAAACCACTCCATCCTTCTTGGATTTTGGCAGTAAATGATACTTTTATTTTTCTTCGTTGATGCAATGCTTTTTCGCCGATTAATAAAGACAAAAATATATAGTCACTGAGCTTTTGCCACACTCTCTCCAGCGCTATAATTCATTGTCCATTCTCTCAGGATAGCCCAATTTTTTCACTTACTTCATTTTCTGTGATGACATATTCTTGAAGTGCTCGTAGAGAGCAATTTAGAAAACAGAAAAGCCCCTATAGCTACAAAGGGGCTTTTAAAATATTGTTTATCCTGAACAATCAATTTATTTTAGTAGCAATAAAACTTTGCTGCTATCGCGGCATGTATGGATCTATACTACCAATTTCAAACTCACATGCTCTAGAAACTGCTTCTGGGGATAATTCATCAAAACTTACTAATCGTAAATAACTGGGGTTAGCTATCAGTTCTTTTGCTAATAAGAACCCAGCAATAGACCAAGTTTGATATTTCCTAGCTTGCTTACCAATCAATCGTCCTTTTTTACCATCGTAATATTCTGGCCATTCATCTTCACTTAGACGTGTTTGGGCAAGTTCAATAGCCTTTCTAACTAAACCTGTTTTGTTAGTTTTCACAGCAGCAGCTGCCATCATCCACATCAAAACTGGCCAACTTCCAGCATTATGATAAGACCAAGGAATATTTTTGGGGTCACATCCTGTGACAATTCTATACTCTTCGTGTTCTAAAGCTGGGAAACAAATTTTCATTGGCATATCTCCCACCAAATCTTCCCATCTTTCCTCAATGAGGTTCATAATCGCTTGCGACTGTTCTTCAGTTGCAAGATCGGAAATGATCGCCATCAAATTACCAAGGGAAAAGAAACGAGTATCTAGTTGAGAAGGACCAACATTACCAGCTAAATAACCACCTTTTCTCGGTAGCCATTTATCTAATTCATAATAAGGAAGAGAATCTACATATATATTGAATAAATTGACTGCTGCTTTGCCATACTCTTCACTTTTGAAGCGATAAATGGCATTCAGACGATTAATATCTATCCAATAATGTTGACGAATATGAGCACATAAAAGAGGTAAGCGGTTATCAATCGCTGCCACAATATCTTGATTACCTTGACAAATTAGCAATTCACGAGCAGCGCGCAGAGCCGTATAAAATAGAACTTGAATTTCTAGAGGATGACCATATATACCCAAACGGCGATCAATCATACAAGCGCCATCTGGAACCAACAGTGTTGGGTACATATCAAAACGATTCGCCAAGCAGATTTCCATAATCAACTTGATACCGTTTTGAAATTCAGGTCGATAGGCTAGGGAACAATCTTTAGTGGCGACTACATAAGCACGCAACAAAATAATCCACCAGAGACAGGAATCAACAGGTGTGACTCGCGCGATCGCGTGTTCGCCAAAATCGGCTTCTAAATATTCCTCGCCATTGAGAGATACAACTTTGAAGCTAGCTGGAATTAAACCTCTACCCGGCTTATATGCATCTAACGCTCTTTCTTTAGGCTGTAACTTTAATGTTTCTTCTAGAAAATTACGGACAATTTCTGTTTTACCTTTGATTAGGAAAATTAGAGCCGACGAAACAAAATCTCGGATAAAGCATTGGTCGTAATTCAGCGCCTCTACAGACGGATCGTATGCGGCCAAAGTCCCCACAGGACGACCTTGATAATAGAGAATCGACCTTTCTAGTGCTTGCCAAGCTTCTTCTTCTATATTTTCAGCTATTACCAATTCGTTTATCTGCATCGCCAAAATAACTCCATTAGGATTGTAAATGTGTGGTAGATGCGTTTTGATTTATGCTGCTACTCGGATCATAACAAAGACGATTTTTTGAATAGCAAATAGAATTTGGGAATAATGAAGTCTAAAAAAGATGTCTGTAACTGCCATTTTTTGCAGCTTAATTGACAGTTATTTTGCTTTGAAGCAATGAGCGTATTGGTGAATAATAAAATTTATTTTTCACCTTAAGCAATAATATTACTTTTAAAGCACTTAAGCAAAATATATTTTTATATCGATCATTCATCCACTTTTATACATGGAATGTTTGCTTTCCCAACCAAAAATATATTGCTAGCACTGTTTAAGGTTTCCTTAGAATTTAACTAGTTACAGTATCTCTATTAAGTAGGATTTAGTTTTTGAGGCTACAAAATGAAATTCATTCCCCTATAACTTAATAATTTATAACGTTTTTTTAGAAGTTGCAACATGAATAATTAAAAAATTTAAGAAGTCAATACTTCTTAAGGATTATATATTGTAACCTATTTAGCCATTAAGTAGGGAGCTTTTGAAAGTAAGTAGCTAAAATGCAAAGTATGCCAAAGAGAGAAACAATAAGTTTTTATATTTGTGCTATTAAACCCAAAATATCCAATATTCAGGGAAGTTAAAGTGATTATTGAAACAATAACAAAACTTAAAAAATTTGGCTTGAGGTTCACGCAAAGGCGCAGAGGAAGAGTGTAGAGGAGTGCGATCGCTCTTGAATTCGTCTTCACTAATTAATTAAATTATTGAAATTTGCTCGATTTCTCAGTAGTCAATTGCTCTTGAAACTTCTGGTAAGCTCGATTAACTGCTTGGATTGAGGCTTTAGCACTCCCAGAAGGATTGATATCAGGATGATACAATCTTGCTAACCGACGGTAAGCAAACTTCACATCTTTGGGATGAGCATCTTGAGCTACACCCAAAACTTCCCACCATTCGCCAGACTGTATAGTATCAAATGTCAAGTTATCAAAGCTTTGAGCTTGATGCCAAATCTTGAATGTACCACCATTACCACCACTTAATAGTGTTTTGCCATCAGGACTAAAAGCTACAGGAATAAGGCCGTTTAGAGTTTGTATGAGTCTGCCTGTCTTTACATGCCAAATTTTGATAATACCATCGCTGCTGCTACTGGCTAGGGTGTTTCCATCAGTGGTGATGCTAACAGATAAAACCGCCGTTAAGTGTCCAGTCAGAGTATGGAGTAATTCTCCGGTATTGAGATTCCACAGCTTAATTGTGGTATCTGTACTACCACTAATTAAATTTTGACTATCAGGACTAATAATAACTGTATTAACTGCTCCCAAATGTTCAGATAAAATGGAACGCTGTTTCCAAGTGTTGACATCCTAAAGCCTGATAGTTTTATCAGCACTACCACTAGCAATGGTTTTACCATCACAACTTACAGTAACAGACAAAACTGCATCAGAATGTCCATTCAAGGTACATTTTATTGTTCCTGTATAGCTTCCCCAAACTCTAATAGTCTTATCGGCACTACCACTCACAACATATTTACCATTAGGGCTGAAGGCAATTGAGTGAACAAAACCATTATGACTGTAGGGAGAGTTTAGATAAAAATATGTACGCAAGAATTTTCTTGCATCTATCTGCCAACTGCTGATTTTGCGATCGACACTAGCGCTTATAATCTTTTGCCCATCGGGGCTGATAGCAACAGATAAAACTGCTTCTGCTTGTCCAGAGAAAGTATAAAGCCATTTTCCTGTGGTCAAATTCCACAGATGAACTTGCCGATCGTCACTGCCAGTAGCACAAATATTACCATCAGGACTGATAGCGATTACATTCACTGCGGCTAAGTGTCCCTTTAGCGTATGTACACATTTCCAATTTTCAGTTGGCTGGGTGGTGACAGCAATTATTTTTGTTTCCGCAGTAGAAGTTTCAGATTTGTTAACTTGCTTACAATTAGATTCAGTCTTTTGCCTTAATTCAGCCTTCAACAGTTGTAATTCATCTTCAACTTCTAAAGCAGCAAATTTTTGATTGAGATCCTCACCAGATAAAAATGCCTCCAACTCCATCACAGCTGCGGCATAATAATCCATTTGTAATACTTTATCTTCCATTCGTTCAAAAACCTGTGCGGGACTTTCGCGAACTTCCGATTCGTCTAACAACTTGGCAATACCATAGGCAGCGAGTCCCACCACCGCACCAACGCCTACCATAGGTACTGTGCCAATACCAAACGCCAGCCCTATTTTTGGTGCAACTAATCCCATTCCACCAACGACGCTAGAAAAGCCAGCACCACCCACTGCGCCAATTCCCATAGCACCGAAAGCAGCTGCATCTCCTTGTGCTATTGCTTTAAAAGCACCATAAGCAGCTGCACCACCCACAGCACCAATGCCAACTACTGGAACTGTGCCCAGCCCCACAGCGCCAAATCCTCCAGCTAATCCCATCCCGCCAACTGTTGCGGAAACACTAGCGCCTGTTATGCTGCCTCCAGCAATAAATGCTGCTCCAGTTTGGAAATTTTCTGTCACTTTAAATTTCTTTGGAGAAAATCTTGATAAAACCAAGATGCTCCAAATGAAAAACAGATGAGAATAGAAAAAATACTTAAAAGTTTGTTTATACTTTTCTTACTCAATTTCTATCGTGAAGTTCATAGCTTGTGACGGTATTGTAGTAAAAGCTATGCCTGGATAAAACAAACAATTTATTATGACTTCGGTTTCTCCTCATAAAAAAGCCAAAGCCTTAAAACCCACTAGCCGCCGCCCTGCGAAAGAACTTTGTAGCGAGTGCGGACTGTGCGATACATACTACATTCACTACGTTAAAGAAGCTTGCGCCTTCATTAATCAGCAGATAGGCGAACTCGAAGAACAAGCGCACACCCGCCCCCGCAATCTCGATAATCCCGATGAACTCTACTTTGGCGTTCATCAAGACATGATGGCGGCGCGGAAACAGCAGCCCATCGAAGGCGCACAGTGGACGGGTATTGTCAGCAGTATTGCGATTGAAATGTTGAATCGTGGCATAGTTGAAGGTGTTGTCTGCGTGCAAAACACCAAAGAAGACCGCTTTCAACCCATGCCCATTATTGCCAGCACTCCAGAGGAAATACTGGCAGCTAAAGTAAATAAACCAACACTATCACCCAATTTATCTGTTTTAGAACAGATAGAAAAATCCGGGATGAAGCGGCTATTAGTGATTGGAGTTGGTTGCCAAATCCAGGCATTAAGAGCCGTAGAAAAACAGCTTGGGTTAGAAAAGTTGTATGTGTTAGGTACTCCGTGCGTAGATAACGTTAGCCGTGCTGGACTGCAAAAATTCTTAGAAACCACTAGCCGATCGCCTGAGACAGTCGTGCATTATGAATTCATGCAAGACTTCCGAGTTCACTTCAAACATGAAGATGGTTCTTTAGAGACTGTGCCATTCTTTGGCTTAAAGACCAATAAACTCAAAGATGTCTTTGCTCCTTCTTGCATGAGTTGCTTTGATTACGTCAACTCCCTAGCCGATTTAGTTGTTGGCTACATGGGCGCACCCTTCGGCTGGCAATGGATTGTAGTTAGAAATGATACAGGTAAAGAAATGTTGGACTTGGTGAAAGACCAGTTAGATACCCAACCTGTCATGTCCCAAGGAAATCGTAAAGAAGCTGTACAACAAAGCATTCCTGCTTACGATAAAGCTGTTACCTTACCGATGTGGGCAGCAAAATTGATGGGTGTGGTAATTGAAAGAATTGGGCCCAAAGGGTTGGAATATGCTCGGTTTTCGATTGATTCGCACTTTACAAGGAATTACTTGTATGTGAAGCGGAATCATCCCCAGAAGTTGGAGGCGCATGTGCCGGAGTATGCTAGGCGGATCGTTGGGCAGTATAAGTTACCGAAAGAATAGCTCACGCAAAGGCGCAAAGACGCAAAGGAAAGAGTAAAATCTAATCTTCGCGTCTTTGATGTCATATTTTTACAACCCATTTACTACCCGCGAGATACCGTCTTTGATGAGAAGGGTTCCAAAGTTGATGAGTAAACCAAGGCGCTTGTTAGCAAGGCGAAGGTGGGTTAGCAATTGTTTTTTGTGTACTGGATGTACTGTTTCTACAGATTTGAGTTCGACAATAACTTGATCTTCAACTATGAGGTCGGCACGAAACCCCACTTCCAAACGCACACCTTCATAAACAACAGGTATGGCTTGCTCCGCTTCTACCCGCAACCCTCGGTTCCGTAACTCATACTCCAGAACAGTCTGATACACAGATTCCAGCAACCCCGGCCCCAAAGTTGTGTGAACCTTGTAAGCAGCATCAACAATTTCCTTGGCAATCTCATTCTCATGCATCTTTCTTTGCGCCTTTGCGCCTTTGCGTGAGACAATCCTAACTCATGTTATTTATATAACTATCCTCAAGCCATCCCTACTGCTTCTATTGCCGCCTCCAATGCAATCGCAATATGGGTCCAATGCGTCCCTCCCTGGCAATAAACGACATACGGCTCACGCAAAGGCCCATCCGCTGAGAATTCCAAAGTACTGCCCTCGATAAATGTCCCCCCAGCCATAACTACCTGGCTCTCATACCCTGGCATTTCATCGGGGATGGGGTCTAGGTAGGAACCAATGGGAGAATTTTGTTGTACGGCTTTACAGAAGGCAATCAGCTTTTGTGCAGAACCAAGTTTGATTGCCTGAATTACATCGCGACGGGGAGCAAAAGGTGCTGGATTTACAGGATAGCCAAGCTTGTCAAACACGTAACCAGTCAGATGAGTGCCTTTCATCGCCTCTCCTACCATCTGTGGTGCGAGAAATAAGCCTTGGAATAGCAGGCGATTTTGGTCAAAGGTAGCACCAGCATAACTACCAATACCAGGAGCAGTGAGGCGACAGGCAGCAGCTTCTACCAAGTCAGCACGACCGACGACATACCCGCCTGCGGTGACAATCGTGCCACCAGGATTTTTAATCAATGAACCCGCCATTAAATCAGCACCAACATCTGTGGGTTCTTTTGTTTCGATGAATTCGCCGTAGCAGTTGTCTACAAAGCAAACTGTGTTGGGATTTTGCTGTTTGACTAAGTGGACGATTTTTTCGATGTCAGCAATGGACAAGCTAGGACGCCAAGAATAGCCACAAGAACGTTGAATTAAAACTAAACGTGTGTTATTAGACACACTATTGCTTAAGGCTTGCCAATCTATGGTTCCGTCCGAGGTTAAGTCTAATTGACGGTAATTTATGCCAAACTCAATAAGGGAGCCTTGACCTTGACCCCGTAGCCCAATTACTTCTTCGAGCGTATCGTAGGGAGAACCGACCACTGCTAACATTTCATCTCCAGGACGCAGCACCCCAAATAACGCACAAGCGATCGCGTGAGTCCCGGAAACAAACTGCACCCGCACTGCTGACGCTTCGGCACCCATTACTTCGGCAAATACTTTATCTAAAGTTTCTCGTCCTAAATCATCGTGACCATAGCCACTTACACCCGCAAAATGGTGTGCACCGACACGTTGATTACGAAAGGCATTTAGCACTTTTTGAAGATTTTGCTTGACCTGAGCGTCAATTCCAGAAAAAATCTCTAACAGTGCCTGTTCTGCTTGTTGCAGCTGTTCCAAGCTGTTCATTGTTTCCTCGTTCACAAAAAATTTAAAATGCGGATTTTTCGATCGCGCAGACTAGGCTTAACCTTTCCTATTCAGGTTTCCCATGACAATTGCTACCTCAACCAAACTTCAAATTAACTGGGTTAATACCCTATTCTTCGCTGCATTGCACATCGGAGCTCTGTTTGCCTTGGTTCCTAGTAACTTTAGCTGGAGTGCAGTTGGTGTCGGTTTATTGCTCTACTGGATCACTGGTGGTTTAGGAATTACTTTGGGATTTCACCGCCTGGTTACCCATCGCAGTTTTCAAACTCCCAAGTGGCTGGAATATCTATTGGTTCTTTTCGGAACTCTCGCCTGTCAAGGTGGGCCAATTGAGTGGGTGGGTACGCACCGTATCCATCATCTACATTCGGATACTGAACAAGACCCTCATGATTCTAATAAGGGTTTTTGGTGGAGTCACATGGGTTGGCTGATTTATCACGCGCCTGCTCACGCAGAAGTTCCTCGCTTCACTAAAGACATTGCCGAAGACCCAGTTTATCAGTTTTTGCAAAAATATTTTATTCTCGTGCAAGTGGCTCTGGGTTTATTACTATTGGCTATTGGCGGTTGGCCGATGGTGGTTTGGGGAATTTTTGTGCGCATTGTTTGGGTTTACCACTGTACTTGGTTAGTCAATAGCGCCACTCATAAATTTGGTTATCGCAGCTACGAAGCAGGCGATCGCTCAACTAACTGCTGGTGGGTAGCCTTACTAGTATTTGGTGAAGGTTGGCACAATAATCATCATGCTTTCCAATACTCAGCGCGTCACGGCTTAGAATGGTGGGAAATTGACATGACTTGGATGACTATTCAATTGCTGCAAGTGCTTGGTCTCGCTACAAATGTGAAGCTGGCAGATAAAAAGTCCTAAGCAAGTCGTTAATTGTCAGTTTAATCTTGTCATTGGATGGTTGACTGTAGACAATTAATTGATGACAAAGTTTTTTCAGCAACTATGATATCCATTGACTAATTCCGAAAAAAGAGTGGCTTAGGTTGCTATAATCCGAGACGCTATTGTTAAGAAACTTTACGACAAACCACTTTGTGGTGTGTTGGTGGTAGTTTTTGTTGTTTTTCAGGTTTTCATGACTACATCAATAATCAAAAATCAGAATCAAGCCTATGACCTTGGTAATTCCGACCTGAGGCTTAAAGATATAATTAAAACCTTGCCAAAGGAGTGCTTTCAGAAGAATAAGCGTAAAGCTTGGACAAAAGTGCTGATTGCTGTTGTGATGGTGGCTTTAGGCTACTTCAGTATCGCCATTTCTCCTTGGTTCCTCTTGCCCTTTGCTTGGATTTTTACAGGCACTGCTTTAACAGGTTTTTTTGTTATCGCTCATGATTGTGGTCATCGTTCGTTTGCTAACCGTCGCTGGGTAAATGATTTGGTCGGGCATTTATTAATGCTGCCTTTGATTTATCCATTTCACAGTTGGCGTCTTAAGCATAATTATCACCATAAGCATACAAATAAGCTGGAAGAGGACAATGCTTGGCATCCCATCACACCAGAAATATTTAAAAGTTGGGGTCCATTTCGGCAATCTGTCTTTGAAGGCTTCATGCGTAACCGCCTTTGGTGGCTAGGTTCTATTGGGCATTGGGCAGTTGTACATTTTGATTGGCGTAATTTCAAAAATAAAGACCAATCAAGTGTTAAACTTTCTGTGGCTGTAGTAGTTCTGTTTGCAGCTGTGGCGTTCCCGCTGCTCATCGCTACAACTGGTATCTGGGGATTTGTCAAATTTTGGCTTTTACCCTGGATGGTTTACCATTTTTGGATGAGTACTTTTACAATTGTTCACCATACTGCCCCAGATGTTCCTTTTGTGGCAGTAAACAAGTGGAACGAGGCTCTAGCACAACTATCTGGAACTATTCACTGTGATTACCCACGCTGGATAGAATTCCTCTGCCATGATATCAATGTCCACGTACCCCACCATCTTTCCACTGCGATTCCTTCTTATAATCTGCGGCTAGCTTACAGCAGCATCAAAGAAAATTGGGGGGATTATCTACATGATGAAAGTAAGTTTTCTTGGGCTTTAATGAAGCAAATTACAGACCAATGTCAACTGTACGTAACTGATGTTGGTTATCAGACTTTTGACGAATATTATGCAGGGCGATAAATCAAAGATAAAATATAACTTGGGAAGTTCTTTAGTCTTCCTAAAAGTTGTGCCTTTATCTGCGTTGTAATTTCACCTTGTAAGTTATTTGAATTCTGGCAGTTCCTACTGATGAACATTGTTCAGGAAATTGCCAGAAAATCTTCTCGTGTGCAGGTTAGTGAGAACAGAGATGTCTCCAAAGCTGCCCATTGCAGAGGTAACATTTCCTTGTTTAAAACAAGGTTAGAATTTATATTTAATTGAATCCAGTGCCATTAAATAGTATCCCCGAAAATAGCAGGCGCTATTTCTAGCATTGACCGCAATTATGGTTTACTCAATCATATCCACCATAATATCGGTACTCATGTAGCTCACCATATCTACCTAAACATCCCTCACTACAATTTGCTAAAGGCAACTGAAGCAATTAAACCCGTTATGGGGGAGTTGTTTCATGAGACTCAAGAACCAATTTGGAAGTCATTATGGATGGCGTTCCTGTTTTAGCTGCCATTTTGTACATGATTCTAAAGGAAAATTTTGCTATACATCTAATAGTAAATTAGTTAAAGGTTGATCAATAAACAGCCTTTTATGAACTAAACCATAGGCGTAGCCCAAGAAATTTGAAGTTTACTTTTATTTATATCTCTCTACGCTTTTTTTACATTTTGGCTAACTAATGCTAACCTGCTTGTTGGCAAAGATATAAGTGTTCTATGAACGAGTACTAAGAATAACCAGTAAAAATAATTTTTACTATTCTCTCTTTCTAAGCACGACTTTCAAGCTAGATTCTAGGTTGTTAATTTTGGCAACACAACCTCAGGCTACGCAGTTTTTGTCAATAGATTCACATTTTATTTACCTGAGGAGTTTCTATGGCGCAACCACAGCTAACAAGAGTAACTTTTACTAAAAACTTCGGTTTTAGAAAAGAATTAAATAAACGAGTTGATGCTTATTTTAAGTCCGAAAACATGGCTACCAGAGATAACCCAGCAATGTACTTAAAAACATTGATTATTGCAGTATGGGTAATTTCTGCTTGGACATTTACTCTCTTCGGCCCACCGCAAATCTGGCTGAAAGTGATTAGCTGTGTTGTTCTAGGATTGGGTATCGCTGCCGTAGGATTTAGTATCGGACATGATGCTAATCATGGTGGTTACTCTAGTAAAAAATGGGTCAACAACGTCTTAGGTTCAACTTATGACGTAATCGGATTATCTAGTTATTTATGGCGATATCGGCATAATTTTTTACATCATACTTTTACCAATATTTTAGGTCATGATGTGGAAATACATGGTGATGGCTTAGTGCGGATGACTCCATATATGGAGCATAAATGGTATCACTCATTTCAACACATATTTATTTTCTCTATCTATACAGTCATACCAATTTATTGGTCTTTTGCTGATATTCATATCATTCTGTTTAAGCGTAAATATCATTCCCATGTGGTTCCTACACCCAAACCACTAGATATGCTTATCCTTTTTGGTGGTAAGATCATCTGGCTGGCACTTTTTATAGGAATACCAATTGCTATAGGATACAGTCCAATTCAAACGCTTGTAGGATTTCTCATCACTTATATGACCTATGGATTTTGGATTTGCATAGTTTTCATGCTGGCTCATGTGATGGACACAGCAGAGTTTATCCAACCAGATGGGGAACCAGAACAAATTGATGATGAGTGGGCAATTTTTCAAGTTAGAACCACTGTTGATTTCGCTCCAAAAAATCACTTCTTAAATTGGTATTTAGGTGGACTGAATTATCAAGTTGTGCATCATTTATTTCCTCATATCTGTCACATTCACTATCCAAAAATTGCTTCAATCTTGGCAGAGTTATGTGAGGAGTATGGGGTGAAGTATAATGTTTACCCAACCTTTACCGCAGCACTTGCTTCTAATTTTCGTTGGCTGAAATATTTAGGGAAT
This sequence comes from Nostoc sp. 106C, assembly GCF_002154725.1. Classification (GTDB taxonomy): domain Bacteria; phylum Cyanobacteriota; class Cyanobacteriia; order Cyanobacteriales; family Nostocaceae; genus Aulosira. The sequence continues at coordinate 50,498 of NZ_MTAW01000114.1, forward strand.
AAGCCAAAAGAAGATTATACAGATGTAGCTTTAGTAAGAAACTAGCAGAATTTTAAATCTCTGAATATCTTTGTGGGGACACGGGAATACTGTGTCCCTATATTTATATCTGATTAAGTTGCTGATGAAGCGTAAGAAGTCGGTATGATTACCTCGTTCCACGACCAGATATGTGAGAATCCGTCAGAGACAAGTTCAGTAATCTGACTATCCGCATATTTGAGAACAGTAGTCATGCGCCTCACTTTGAACAGCCGGAGCTATTCGATAAAGAGTTGATCGACTGGCTTTGCAATAGCTAACCCTTTGTTCTATAGGAAACCCAACATCTTCTTCTGTTTAGGGTTTCAACTACTTCCTCAACAAGAGAAATCCGCGTCCATTTTTTATAAAACAAGGCTTAATTGTAGTTGCAATCCCTAACTAAAAAGTCTAGATTTTTCACTTGTGCCCCCTTGTCCGGGTTTCTCTAAAATCTTCCATTTCCTTGGACAATATGCTTGACCGTCGTCAGGGTTTCCAGGCTAATAAATCCGCGACGATGACCTTTTTGATTAGACATACCTAGGAATACTGCATCTCCGCGCGAGGGATTGCGGGAAAAACGGGGGGAAGCATTGATATAAGTAGAAGCGCTGTTGACTCCCAAGGCAAATTGTCGGCTTTCTTGGTAGGATTCAGTCACAATGCAGTCGGCATGACCGCTACTGTATTGATTAATCCAAGCGATCGCAGCCTCTAGGCTATCAACTAGTTTAAAAGCTACTGTCTTAGTTAAATAGGCACTTCCCCATTCTCCTTCCTTAGCCAGTTGCAATTGAGGAAAGGCTTCTACTAATTCGGCGTCGCCTTTGACTTCAAAACCTTTGTCCTTTAAGCTGTTCCATAAAACTGCCAAGGATGATGGTAAAGCTTGCCGATGAATTAGTACTTTTTCAATAGCGTTGACTGGATCTGGCTCGCTTTCATGGCTATCAATAATCATCCACCGCACCATCTCCAAACTGCTATTTAGCGACCAATAAAGGTAACAGTTGCCCATTGCTGATTTTAAAACTGGGCAAGTTGCTTGCCGCATTACCTGCTGTACCAAGGTGGAACGTCCGTAGGGAATGACTAAATTCAAGTATTGGTCTTGGATGACTAAATCCCGAATGGATGCGCCATGTTCTGTTGTAATCAGTTCTAAACAGCCCGATGGTAGACCTGCTTCGGCAATAGCAGTTTGTAGTACATTAGCGATCGCCTCGTTAGAGTGGCTGGCTTCTGTACTACCTTTAAGAATGATACTATTACCAGTTTTGATACATAAACCCGCTGCGATCGCTCCCAAATCAGGAAAAGCTTCATAAATAAATGCAATGACACCTAAGGGCATCAGCTGGGAATAACTTTGAGAATCATCTTGTTGATACTCAGCGTTTCTCACCCGCCGCAACGGATCTGATAATTCCCCCAAACGTTGGAGGATTTCTACTGTCGTTTCTAGCCTTGTGGGAGTTAATTTTAGCCAATCTAAAATCAACTCTGGCACAGCCATTTCCCGACTCGCTTCTAGATCTAAAGTGTTAGCCTCTAGAATGTCATCAAATGAGCGTTCTATTGCTCGTGCCATCGCCAATACAGCACGACTGCGGTCTACTCCCTTTGCGATCCCCAGCTTTAGGGAAGCTTGATAAGCGCGTTTAGCGCTATTAATAGGTTCGGGGCGATCGTCCAAAACTTCAACGGTCATTGGTTAACGTCTGTAGGTAAGCCAGACCATTAGTGCTGGCAAAATAGCCAGAAGTACCGCCACCATTGCCCAAGCAATAATGGTGGAACCATTTGCTAATCGCAGTGCTAATGGTAGCCATATAATCACTAGCACGAAAATAATGCCCAGCGCTATCGGCAGATAGCTTTCTCCTAGTCGAGGATGGACAACATGCCAACTATTTCCTACCCAGCGCCAAGCTCGCTTGTAGGGATAAGTGGTAGAGAGTTGCTCTAGGACATAAGCATCATTTTCCACCACAAAGATTTGTTGACAGCGATCGCAACCAAATGCATCCGTCAGCGTAATCGGAATTAACCGTCCCCGGCGACGACAGGGACAGGGGTATTCCGTATTGAAGTCAATTTTTTCAGGTTTTTGAGATTGCACAAGCGTTCTAATAACTTGAGCTTATTTTTTACAATATGTGGAAATAACATTCCCTAATCTATACCTTGGGTACTGGTTTTCTGAGATTCCAGATTTATACAGATGGGGAGGCAAAGCCAATACTGCTATGATGCCCAAGGATAGATGAGGCTAAATTAAGCTGTCGTAACTATCATCTTAAAGTTTGGATGTTTGACCAGAGGCTATCAGTCTGCGGTTCTTCCCTATATTGGGCAATTTTGTTTAAGGATTTTCTTCTCTTCATCTGTGGCTTAAAAGGTAATTTTAGTCGTGTTCTTAGACTTTTATGCTTTTTGAAAGCTGGCACAGTTTTCAGTTTACGTGGCGACATCTCATAAAACAACTGTTCTCTGAGGCTACGCCTAAAAGTAATCAGTACCAGCAAATCAATACTTAGCTATTCCCAGTGCCCCTGTTTGGATTGATCTTGGGTAACTCGTTATTACTCTCCTGTGTATTCATTATTGCTGATTTTTGAGTATAAATACTCAATTTTTCCTAATAAACCACAGATATTTTTTGAGAACAGGGAGCCTAAAAACATTAGTGAGTTTATCCAACTCTTGCCCTAGGTAGATTTTGGCTCACTTCATTGCTACAAAGCAATTTGCACCTAACAATATCGCGCCACCCTTCATCCAGTGTAGTACACTGTACAAAAAACGAATTGACTACACCTATGAAGATTAGCTTAAGCTAGTTTCATATATTAGCTAATTACAGTTTTTTATTCTTTTTCAAAGCGGGTAACGCGATTCGAACGCGCGACATTCACCTTGGCAAGGTGACGCTCTACCACTGAGCTATACCCGCAATCTTTAGACAAATACTAGACTCTCATATCTGTTCTGAGTTGTCAAGGCCTCAGTTGAGTTTTGAGTAACGAGTGCTGAGTCAACAAAGAAAGCACCGGAGTAAGGGAGAAAGAACCAATAAGTCTTACCTATTGACCTTTGACTCAGCACTCAGCACTCTTTTAGCTTAATTCTTCAGACTCAGGGGAAAAATTGCCTAAGCTAGCACTGGGAAAAGAAGCTGGCAGAGATTGACTATTACGAGCGTATGGCTCTACCAGATTAGAGCGCAATTGCCGCATGAGGCTTGCCATTTCTAGGGCATTCATGGCATAGTCCCAACCATGATTGCTTTTGATACCTGCCCGTTCTAAGGCTTGCTGCATAGTGTCTACTGTCAAGATGCCAAAAATCACCGGTACGCCAGTTTGAAAGCTAGCGGCGGCAATGCCCTTGGCAACTTCCGAAGAAACATAATCAAAATGAGGTGTTTGCCCTCGAATAACAGCGCCCAGGCAAATTATGGCATCATAGCGATGAGAAAGTGCTAGCTGACGGGCAACTACGGGCACTTCAAAGCTTCCAGGAACCCAAACGTAGTCCACCTGATTACCGTGGGGGTTGGGATCGACACCGTGGCGTTTCAAGCAATCTTGACATCCCTCTAGCAGCTTTACGGTAACAAGGTCATTAAATCGACCAATTACCAACGCAAACCGCAAGGGTTCTGTTTGGGTAAAAGTTCCCTCAAAAACTGCCATGACCGCCTCTTAACAAACTATACTTCAAGGCTAATATACATTTCTTCTGTAAAGATAGAAGAACAGAAGAACACAATCAGCTAAAAAGAACAAGGTAATCCTTATTAATTTTTAGCTTGGCTCTTCTGCTCTGAAAGTATCTATGCTATTTACCCGCGTTCGGAAGCGATCGCTTAAACTACAAAAAAGTTTAATAGCCCAACTAAAAATACCAAAGCAATCCAAACTCCAGAACCAAGCCAGAGTAACTTTTTCGATTCAACCCAATTTTGGGGCGTAGCATAAGCCACAGGAACGCCAATCACTAATACAAAAGACAGCAGAACGAGTGCCAACAAAGAGATTTGGAATATTATGGTCATTTTTGCTTCTCCCAAGACAGCGAAATACTAAAGATAGAATATCGTACAGGGCAACACTGACATTTTTCCACGCCACTTGCTCCACTTGGGGAGCCAGCCGCGTGCGGGGGTTCCCCCCCGTTGAGCGGACTGGCGTGAAACCCCAAGACCGCAGTGGCTCTTATTTGTTAAGCTAGCAGAAATTGCGTCACTATAGTCATTAATCCGAAGTCCAAATATTTACTCTTGGCTCTTGTTCAAATCTTTCAAATAAGGCACAGGGCAGAAGCAGCAGAGAAAAAGTTTTTGTTTTGCCTTTGTGCCTTACCAGTTTGGGTACACATCGCCTCTAGTGATTGTCTTACCTTGTGCCTTTGTTTTTGACTCTTGACTATGGACTTAATTCTTTGCCACACCACAGCTGATTTTGACGCACTTGGAGCAGCCGTAGGGCTGACGCGTTTACAACCAGGAAGTAAGATTGTACTGACTGGCGGTGCTCATCCACCTGTAAGAGATTTTTTGGCGCTGCATCGGGATGAGTATCCACTGATTGAACGACGTTCGGTGAATCCAGACCAAATTCGTTCTTTAACTGTGGTAGACGCTCAACAGCGCGATCGCTTGGGTAAGGCTGCTGAGTGGCTAGATTTACCTAATTTAAAAGAAATTATTGTTTATGACCATCACGTGGGGCAGGAACTAGACATTCTGGCCACACAAACCTATATTTCCCCTGTAGGAGCCACTACAACTTTAATGGTGGAGCAATTGCAAAAACAGCAAATCTCCTTGACACCATCTGAAGCGACTGTGATGGCTTTGGGTATCCACGTTGATACAGGCTCTCTCACCTACGAGCAAGCGACACCAAGAGATGCTTTAGCATTGGCTTGGTTGATGCAACAAGGAACCAGTTTGTCAGTGATATCTACTTACATTGACCCTGGTTTATCGCCTCAATTACAACAGATGTTAACCGAGGCATTGGATAAATTGGAATCTCTTTGCTGGCGTGGATATACGATTGCTTGGGTAACTTTAAAAACTGAGGGATTTGTGCCAGGGTTATCGAGTCTGGCTTCGCAACTAGTAGAGTTAACCGAAATAGATGCTTTATTGTTGGCAAATGAGTATCCCTTATCAGAAGATGATTCACGCTTAACTGTAATTGGGCGATCGCAAATTCCCAATACAAATCTCAACCAATTATTTCAACCTCTAGGTGGTGGGGGTCATTCACAAGCAGCATCGCTAAATTTACGCAAAGTAGATTCCCAAGCAATATTAAAACAGCTTTTAGATGAGTTTAAAGCTACTATTCCCCATCCGCTCACAGCGAGAGACTTGATGTCCTCCCCTGTCCGCACCATCCGTCCTGACACCACAATTGCGGAAGCACAGCGGATATTGTTACGTTATGGGCACTCTGGGTTATCCGTAGTCGATGCCGCTGGGCAACTTTTAGGTATTGTTTCCCGAAGAGATATTGATATTGCCCTACACCACGGGTTTAGTCATGCGCCAGTCAAAGGCTATATGACAACAAATATCAAGACTATTACACCCGAAACGACATTACCCCAAATTGAGGCGTTGATGGTGACCTATGATATTGGGCGCTTACCAGTCATAGACAACGGGCATTTAGTCGGAATTGTTACCCGCACTGATGTATTGCGGGAATTACATCAAAATAGTGCTGAGTTTCGAGTGCTGAGTTCTGAGTCTCAACTCTCCCTCCGCACTCATTACTCAGCAACACCAGTACTCTACGATAAGCCGCCCTCCAGGCGTCTACGCTCAAGTCGGGAGACCCGCCCACGTGACTGGCTCCTCAGCACTGAATTAAAAAATCGCCTGACTCCCCAATTATGGCAACTGCTCACTCAAGCATCACAAGAGGCCGAAAAAAGAGGTTGGCATTTGTATCTGGTAGGAGGTGCAGTGCGTGACTTGCTATTAGCTGAGAACGCAACCAAGACTTTAATGATTAAAGATATTGACCTGGTAGTTGATGGCTTTCATAAATCAGCAGATGTTGGTGCTGGGGTGGAACTAGCCAAGGCGTTGCAAAAAATGCACCCAGAGGCCCGCTTAGAAATCCACGGTGCTTTTCAAACTGCGGCTTTGTTATGGCACAAAGACCCAGAATTAGACTCTTTATGGGTAGATATTGCGACCGCTAGGACAGAATTCTATCCTTATCCCGCTGCGAACCCGGAGGTTGAGGCGAGTTCTATTCGTCAAGATTTATATCGTCGTGACTTTACCATTAATGCTATGGCGTTGCGGCTGACTTATCCTCGTGCTGGTGAATTACTTGATTTTTTTGGGGGGCTGCTGGATTTACAGGCAAAGCAAATTCGGGTTTTACACGCCAACAGCTTTATCGAAGACCCCACCCGCATTTATCGCGGCGTTCGTTTTGCTGTACGCTTCGGATTTGAGATTGAACCACAAACTGAAGATTATATTCGCTATGCCATCAATAGTGGCATTTACGATCGCACTGCCCAAGAAAATAGCAGAACCCCAGGTTTACAAACCCGCCTGAAAGCAGAATTGAAACATATTCTAGAAGCAGCCTACTGGAAACCTGCTTTACAGTTACTCGAGAGTTTGGGAGCATTGCAGTGTCTTCATCCCACTCTCAAGTTAGATGCGGAAATTTTACGGCAGCTACGTTTGCTAGAGCGATGTTTGCAACGATTTGACCGCCAACAAACCTTAATTCACTGGCAAATGCGGCTAGAAACTTTAATCGCTCACCTATTGCCAGAATATAGAGAGAAAGTAGCAAAAAATCTGCAAATGCAAGAGGAAAGTATTAGCAGGTTAAAAAACTTAGCTGAAGTAAAAGCTGAGGTAACGGCATCATTATCTACTTTTAAACTCCCCAGTCAGGTAGTAAATTTGCTGCGACAATATGACTTACCAACACTGATTTTAATCGCTTTGCAAAGTCCGCGATCGCACCGACGACAGATTTGGCATTATTTAAAAGTTTGGGCTAATGTTCAACCAATTTTCAATGGTAATGATCTAAAGAAACTAGGCTACAAACCCGGCCCGCAATATCGACAAATCCTGGATGAGCTACTAGCTGCCACCTTAGATGGCGTGATTACAAATAAAACTGAAGCACAAGAATTTTTAACCAAGCATTATCCTCAATAAATCTCCTCCTCTTCTTTGCGCCTTTGCGCCTCTGCGTGAGAAAAAAGATTTTCTATTCCCTTTATTAAGATTTATTTTTCTAATGAAAGCGTTGCTTGATTATGTTATTAAAAGCTCACGCTAAGGCGCAAAGACGCAAATAAAGGCCAAATAGTCACTCTACGGCATAAGCAGTAAACTGACGTTTAAAAGGCGAATAGAAACCAATCACAATATCTGAAGCAGGTACACCAAAATCAACCAACCTTTCCGCAATCAGATCTTCTGTACCGTTATATTGAATCCATATTTTCCCATTTAAAATATCAAAATGCATTATAGGGCCAAATACCCGCTTATCCCCATCCCAGCCCACATAAGCTAATTGATAGTGGTCGTTCTCACGATCAAAAATTAATTGCGGTTTAACAGCATCTTTATGAGAACTAATTTGTGCGTGTTCTGTCAAAATTTGTTGGATTATTTGGCGATAGCGTTCTATTTTATCCATTGCCGTATCTCCTCTTTTTTAGGGTCGTAAATTATCAATTTAATTTGATAACGTTGAAGTGAATTTTGAACAAAAGCAAGCTGAAAAAAATCTTGATAAGTTTCATTAGGAACAGCTAAATAAACTATTCTATCTGTCTCATATTCTTCTAATGCTTGGCGATAATTAAGATATTGCCCAAGTGCCGTATGAAATTCATTAATATCCGAACCTGTAATAAAGCTCTTAATTTCAACTGCTATCTTTTCAGCATCACGTTCGGCTGCAATAGTATTTTCTGCTGCTAAATCTATCTGGACTTTAATCACTTCGCTAATCCGAATTGTCAACGGATCATTGGTAATTATCCAGCCATCTTTAATCAAGGCATTTTTTACCTGTTGATGGAAAACATCTCTAGCCATTTTTAAAAGTTATTATAAAGCTCGCACAAAGACGAGCCAGTGCGTTAGACGGGTTTCCCAGCTTAATGCAACTGGCGTTGTAAAGACGCAAAGAAAATCAAACACTTACATTCTTCCCCGTGTCTGTGTCTTGAAAAGTTCAGATCGCCGGAAGCCGGCGCTCCGACTTTTCGCTGCGATTCTGCGTGAGCAATTAATTTGTAGTTGATTTGGCAATTGCTCCTAATTGCAAACCTGATGGATAGCTACCATCTTCTTTGATACGCTTAATTTCTGCATCGCCAATCCGCAAATTTAGCTGTTGTGCTATTGTCCTGACAATATCTCCGCGATCGATGACACCAGCTACAGCACCCGCGGGAGAAACTACGGTAATGCGAGGTAACTGCTCATTTTCCAGTTTGTTAATCACTTCAGCTAAAGAAATTGATTCTGCTACAGTAGGTATTTCTGTCAGGGGATGCACAATGCTTTGGAGAGTTTGAGTTTCCCATGCACTTCTTTCTACTAAGCGTAAATCATCAATGGAAACCATACCCCGATAACGTCCATCAGAAGCAGCAAAATAAACTTGTGGGGCATTAGTATCTAATAGATATGAATCGGCAAAGGAACGCAAAGTCTGGTCAGCATCGACTACGCGAAAGTCACGAGTCATAGCATCACTAGCTGTGACTTTCAGCAAAGTTTCTTGTAATGTCGTAACGCTGTCATAAGTGTTGGCGTTGCGAATCCCAAACCACCCCAACAATACAATCCACAAACCTAAAGCCAGTTCCCTAGTAAAAAAGTCTATGGCAAATCCTAGAGCGATCGCAGCATAACCTAAAATTTGCCCTGCCCTAGCTGCCAAGTGTACTGCTTGAAAGCGATCGCCTGTAACTTTCCATAGCGCTGCTTTTAACACTTGTCCCCCATCCAGAGGTAAGCCAGGAATTAAGTTAAACAGAGCCACAACTAAGTTAATTCTTGCTAAATCACCTACCATGATACTGACTGGGCTAGCCTCAGGTAAAACATAAGCCACGAGATGCAGTATAAAAAACAGAGCAATACTAACCAAGGGGCCAGCGATCGCTACTTGAAATGCTTTACCCGGAGTTTTGGATTCTTCTTCTATCGCAGCAATGCCGCCAAATAAAAATAGGGTAATCGAATTAACTTTAATTCCTTGCGATCGCGCTACCAAACTGTGACCTAATTCGTGTAACAACACCGAACCAAATAGCAGTAGTGCCATTACCATTCCTGCACTCCAAGCTAAGACACTTCCCCATTCTTGATAAGCTACCCCAAAGTTGAGGGTTGCCAATCCTAAAATCACGAACCACAAAGGGTCTAAAAATAGTGGAATTCCAAATAAAGACCCGATTCTCCAATTTGTTTGCATGACATTGTCCTAAAAGTAGATATTTACATTTCCAGATGATATAAATGATACAAGTATGTTTTTATACTGGAGATTCGCTTATGAGCAAGCCACAGAGCGCTCACCAAAAACTTATGTCTGAAATGAAGGCTTTACTAGACCTTGGTGACGATGCTCTCATTTCTAGAATAGACAATTAATCATATTTAATCATTTTGAGAAAATAAAATTCTTCTTCCCAAAGAATAGCAAATGAGTGTGAGGTTAAGAATCGCTTTCAACAAAGGTAAATCTATCTGAAGATACTGCTTTAGTAATATTGAAAAAAGTAATTCCTGATTTACTCAATCCTCAAACTTTAGCTATAAGGTAATACTTGGTACTCAGATCTACTGAATACCTTAAAGATGAAGGTGTTGAAACCCCATTTAAATAATAGAGATTACCTCTTTTGTTAATAGAACAGTTTTGCTGTGGTTGCAAATTTAACTAGCAACCAGAAAAACACGATTTTCAAAAAAGTCCTGAAGCATTCTTTAACCAATAAAAAAAGCTATGTTCATGCTTTTACAAGCATCAAAATTTAATTCGGTTTTTACTTAATTATGTGTTTGATTTTTACTACTATCTAACTTGATGAAAGCGAAATATACAAATTTTTCACAATTTGTAAAAGACTGAACTCTTATTCAACTAAGATTATGGTAGGGTGAATTTAACACTGGAGTTAGTAATACTATATTTCTGAGATAAACAGTATGCTTTTACCAGTTTTTTACATGGAAAGTATTGATAAAATAGACATTGTAAATCTTCCTCGCGGTGAAGTCCAAGTTCGTAAGATAGCAAAAAATATTTCCTTAATTCCGACTTTTTTCGTTTATGCAATATTTTTACCGCTACTGATGATTTTATATTACTGTCACGAACCAGGTAAAGAAATAGTTCAGGGTTTTATCTTTACTTTTATTATTAAACCAACTCGTTGGTTCTGTTATCAAATCGTTTATTTTATATGTGATTTTTTAAGAAAATTAAATAATTGAATGCTAATAAGCATCAGTAAGTAGAATACTTTTCCTTCCTGCTACCCTTCCTTGCCATATATATTAATCTTCATCTCACAAGTCAAAGGGCGTTAGTTTATTTACTAGCTGCTTGCAATACACATTGAGACAGATAGTATTGTTTGAGATGCCTAAGAGGGTGTTTGAAAAGTTTTAGGGAGTCAAAAATTAAGCCAGTTGCTTAACCATAATACGGATCATGGCAAGGTAGATAAAAGTCTCAGATGTTTCAGGCAATAACTCATAATCTCTGACCCAAAGCCGACATCCCATCAACCAAGCAAAAGTGCGCTCTACTACCCAACGTTTTTTAAGTAATACCAATTCCCGAAAATCCTGATACAAATAAATTTTTCGTAGGGGTTTAGCAATGCTCATACGTGTCAACTTAACGCGAAACCCTGTTACCGCAAGGAACTGAAGTTCCTTGCTAATAGCAAAAGTTATCTTTAGATGACTAAATATCCTCAAAATCTTGAGTCTACTTCAGTAGACTTGGACTATTAGCCTGAGAATTCATTCTTAGGCGGATGGCAAAACTAATACCAATTCCAGCAAAAAATGAGACAGATGCGTAGGTTGGGGAGCCACTCATGTGGGCGGGTTTCCCGACTTGAGTGAAGTGGCGTTTGAACTGAGTGAAACCCAACAATTAAAAGACTTTGGAATGTTGGGTTTCGTTCCTCAACCCAATCTACATCTACATCATATTTTTTGTGAAATGGTATAAGACAGAGGCTATTTTTAGCTTAAGTTGACACCAATGAGCATTTGGATAAGCATTTCAGATTTCCATCTGTCGCAATCATTTTTCAAATTGGTATTACTATTGCAGCTCTTTTGATACTTTGACTGTAATTACTATAAGGCAGGAAAATAAGCACTTAGTAAGTGCTTATTTTCCTGCCTGTAAAATGCGTTACTAAGAATATGCAAACCACAGCAAAATCTAAAGGATGCCGATAGTTATTTAATTTGAAAACGGCAGCAACGCATAGATTTAGCAAAGAAACAACCTGAAGATATTTTCAGGGTTTTGGATTCAAAGAGACTTGGATTTCCGAGCCTCTATTCATAAAAATTACAGCCGACCGATGTTAGTCAATCCTAAAACAATCCCAGTACCGATAATATGACCGAAAGCCATTGCAGCAATGAATGTGGGAATACTTACAGGAAGACCAGGCAACTTAGGACCCACATTCGGATATTCAATTCTGGTAGCTAGCAAAAGAACTACTATGCTACTGATGCCGATGATAAGTGCTACTGTGGGATTCCATGCAGGTGTTGCGGGAACAGATGCAGCTGCTGCTAGTAAAATTGATGAAATCAAGCTTGTGTCTCCTAAATAAGAAAATTATGTAAACCATCAAGATTATAAAATTTATTAGGAAAAAACCTGAAATTATTGCAAAAATATCTACCTTTATGTAGGTATTTATCCTAAATAACTCAATATCTATGCGAATTAAAATTTGTGGCATCACCCAACCACAGCAGTCTGTAGCGATCGCCTCTCTTGGTGCCACGGCACTAGGATTTATTTGTGTGCCTACTTCACCTCGCTATGTTAATATACTGCAAATTCAGGCAGCAGTAGCACCACTACCAGAAAAGATTGACAAAATCGGTGTGTTTGCCAACACTAGTATTACAGAAATCAAGCAAACAGTAGTTGAGTCTGGTTTAACTAGTGTGCAGTTACACGGTAATGAATCACCAGAATTTTGCTCTCAACTGCGCCAAGCTTTGCCAGAGATAGAAATTATTAAAGCCTTTAGGATTCGCAGCAGCGAACAACTTGAGCAGGTAGCTGAGTACACCAATTGTATAGATACTTTATTGCTGGATGCCTATCATCCCCAGCAACTGGGTGGTACAGGTCAAACTTTAGATTGGAGTACGCTACAAGCATTTAGCCCAAGTTGTCCTTGGTTTCTAGCTGGGGGATTAACACCAGATAATATTTTGGACGCTCTAAATATGCTACAACCCAGCGGCATTGATTTATCTAGTGGTGTGGAAAAAGCACCTGGGGATAAAGATTTAGATCAAGTTGCCAAGTTGTTTATAAAGCTAGCAACTATTCAAGAATAAATGTAAAAAAGGCGATTTATTTAGGTAACTATCAAATTAGCCAATTGTTTATGAGAAATTCAGGAAGGGGCAAAATGCGATCGCAGATTACAACCAAACTATTAGACTCGATCCAACTTTACTTTAAGTAAATTCAGTATACCGAGTGCTGAGTCCTGAGGAAAAAATTTTCAGGACTCAATACTTAGTACACCTCGTTATTTATGGGTGTGGCGAATACTGAGGGTTGATACAAGATTTGGTTCTATTTTACCCAAGCACCGACAAATAAAATTTTGACCCGTGATTACAGTAACGCGTACTCAGCGCTTAAAAGAATGCTGCTTGATGACGAATCAAATTAAAGAATTCTTCGCGGGTTTTTTGTTCTTCTTGGAACACACCAAGCATTGCGCTGGTAACAGTCCAAGAACCGGGTTTTTGCACACCCCGCATTACCATGCACATATGAGTAGCTTCCATGACTACGGCAACTCCCTGAGGTTCTAAGACAGCCTGAACCGCTTCTGCAATTTGGCGAGTGAGCCTTTCCTGTACTTGCAGACGACGGGAATACATCTCGACAATCCGGGCCAGCTTACTTAGTCCGACAACTTTTTGGTTGGGGATATATGCAACATGTGCTCTACCCATAAAAGGCAACATATGGTGTTCGCACAGGCTAAAGAAATTAATATCCCGGACTAAAACCATCTCGTTATGTCCTTCATCAAAGATAGCTCCATTAACGAGTTCTTCGAGAGATTGGTTGTAGCCACTAGTCAGAAACCTCATTGCTTCTGCTACTCGCTTGGGTGTTTTCAAAAGACCTTCACGTTCCGGGTCTTCTCCCACACCCAATAGGATTTGCCGCACAGCTTCCGTCATTTGCTCCATCTCTTCTTCTTGAGGAGGGTGCAACTTTGGTTCATGTCCGTCGTGAGTATTGCGATCGGGTCTAGGACTGATGGCATCTGTCAAATCGGGAATTAGAGGCGATTGAGAGCGATTAGAACCGTTAGAACTTGCGATAGTCATATTAAGTCTTAGTAAGGATGAGTCATTAGTAATTTGTTACTTGTCATAAGTCATCTGTTATTAGCAAAAACAGATGACACACAACAAAGGACTGATTAGAGAACGCCAGCGCTGGGCATAAGAATCAATTCATCAATGACCGCTTGTGGTGGCAATAAGGCTGTGTGTAGAATTGACTGAGCAACAATTTCCGGCGTTAACATCTTTGAACGGTCAAAGTTGGCATGGACTGTTTCTGTATCCCAAAGTTCGGTATTAACGGCACCAGGACAAATCGCTGTGACGCGAATGCCGTGGACGCGTTCTTCTTGTGCTAAGGCTTGAGAAAGAGCAATCACACCAGCTTTACTGACGCTGTATGCACCCCAATTAGAAAAAGCTTGCTTCCCGGCAATCGAGGCGACGTTGATAATTGTGCCTCTGCCGCGATCGCGCATTCCTGGCAAAATCCCCATAATGCACTGGAAGACGCTGGTTAGATTTAAGTTAATCACTTGCTGCCAATCTTCTAAGGGAGTTTCGCTTAAGGTGGCTGTATACGCTATCCCAGCATTATTTACCAGAATATCTATATCGCCAAATTCATCAGCGATCGCTTGTATTTGTGCTTTTACTTGCCAAACATCAGCTAAATCGACAGCATAACTTTTTGCTTCAACTCCTGTATGCCTTGCTGCTACTGCAACTGCCTCCAACTTTTCCAGGGAACGGCTAACTAAGGCGATATCTATTCCCGCCTTCGCAAATGCTAAAGCAGTTGCTTTTCCAATTCCACTACTTGCCCCAGTAATTAAGGCGCGTCGTTTCGGCTCAACGCTCATGCTATCTCCAGATTTGTTGGCGGTTATGCAAGCTTTTACCCCATTATTGAAATCTATCGGTTTGCTATAGATTAAACGAATCTAAAAAATAGATTAAATAAATCTAAAAAATCCGATGATTGCCACTGGCAACTGTTAAATTACAATGCCAGGATGGGTTTGTTTTTGGTTAAGTCTTTGCCCAGGGATGACAACTATAGTGTCCGTCTGGGAAATTTCATAGGGACACTCAAAATTAATGATCAAATATTAGACTAACCAATTATCTAGTTGACTTGGTATGTCTAAAATTAAAACGCCTATGACTGAGAAGATTGTTAAAAATCTTTAAGCGTCATAGGCAATTATAGCATTGCTGTTATGCTAATCAAGCATCTCAAGGTTTTTAGTGGGCAACTTCAGTAAAAACGCCAATTTTACGGAATTTTTCATAGCGCAGTTGGCGGCGTTCGGAAGCGGTTAAACGATTGAGTGCGTCTAAATTCTCCAATAAAGCTTGTTTTAGGGTATTAGCGGCTTCTATGGGGTCGGAATGAGCGCCGCCGATAGGTTCGGGCAATATCTGGTCGATAATACCCAAATTTTTCAGGTCGTGGGAAATAATTTTGAGAGCCACAGCTGCTTGTGGAGCCTTAGCGGCATCTTTCCACAAAATGGCAGCGCAGGCTTCGGGGGTGGCTACAGTATAGACAGAGTGTTCAAACATCATCAGGCGATCGCCTACCCCAATCCCGAGTGCACCACCAGAACCGCCCTCACCAATGACTGTACAAATAATGGGTACATCAAAGCAGAACATTTCGCGCAAATTGTAAGCGATCGCTTCTCCTTGGCCTTGATGCTCTGCTTCTACCCCAGACCAAGCCCCTGGCGTGTCAATAAAAGTTAAAATCGGCATGGAAAACTTGTTAGCGTGTTCCATCAACCGCAGTGCTTTGCGATAGCCGCCAGGATAGGGCATACCAAAGTTACGGGCAATATTATCCTTAGTATCCCGTCCTTTTTGATGACCCAACATTACTACAGGCTGCCCACCCAAACGACCGACACCACCCACTAAAGCCGGATCGTCACCACCACAGCGATCGCCATGTAATTCCATCCATTCATCACTAATAGCCTGAATGTAATCTAGAGTACTAGGGCGGCGGGGATGACGAGCCACTTGCAGTCTCTGAGATGGAGATAGACTAGTAAAAATTTCCTCACGCAGTTGCATAGCGCGTGCTTCTAATTGGCGTATTTGACCAGATACATCGACGCCATTTTCTTCTGCAAGTTGCCGAATTTGGTCAATTCGCGTGGCGAGTTCTGCTAGCGGCTTTTCAAAATCTAACAGTAGCGGTTTACGCTCGGTAGTTGCCATCGTACAAGTTATGAGTGTGAGTTGTTCAGGGTTAGAATCTAGGGAATGGCGAGTAGAACCTAATTAGTCATCAGTAATTAGCTAATAACTAATGACCAATGACCAATGACTAAACCAGCAGTGGTCTAAATCCATGCTTAACTGAAACCTGACCAATCTGCTCCATTTTGTCTACGGTAATCTGATTACGCCCCCAAGAAAAGTTCGTGTATAACTTCTCAAATTCCAAGAGCATTGATTCCGCAAAACAAGCAAATAACTGACGTGCTGGCACCTCCATATTGACTATTTTCATAATTTTCCAGTCAATATCTAGAGAATGCTCAACAATTCCACCATTTAACACATATACACCAGGATACTGAATTTTTGTCCCTAAGTTTTTAGGATAGCCTCCATCAATCAGCAAGCAAGGTTGCTTCAACACAGTGGGGTCGATTTCCACACCTTTGGGCATACTAGCAACCCAAACGACAATATCCGCTTGCGGTAGGGCTTCATCCAAAGACATAATTTTGCCTCGCCCCAATTCAGCTTGTAAATATTGCAGCCGTTCTTGGTTACGGGCTATGAGTAATAGTTCTTTGACATCTGTTTTCGCATCTAGCCAGCGCGTAACTGCACTACCAATGTCCCCCGTTGCGCCACACACAGCCACGGTTGCTTTCGACAAATCAATTCCTAATTGTTTCGATGCTTGTTCCACTTGCCGACAAATAATGTAAGCAGTGTGAGTATTACCTGTAGTGAAGCGTTCAAACTCTAATTTGATATTACGAACTTGGCTAAACTGCTCTAAGCTAAAGTTTTCAAAAATAATTGAAGAAAATCCGCCTAAAGCTGTGATATTGATGCCATGCTTTTGAGCATGGGCCATGGCGTTCAGAATTTTACGTGTCGCCGCCTTAATTCGGCGGTTTGCTAGCATCTCTGGCAAAAAGCAGGATTCTACATACTGTCCTTCAATTTTCTGTCCAGTGACACTAGTGACAGTGATGTTATCAACGATTTGGGGCGGGGCGCTGCACCAAAAATCTAACCCTTGATCGGCATATTCTGGGTATCCCAAGTCTTTAGCTACGGCTTGAGCGTGTTCTAAACTAGTCAAATGTCCAATTAGACCAAACATGTATTGATATATTAAGCGCGTGCTGCGTCGAAAGCGTGGAATTTAGGTGGGTTAAGAGAGAATAACTTACTCTTAAAAATACTACACAAAGCGTAATATACATCAGGGGCAACACGAGCAGTCACCCCTATGGGTTATATTTAAGCGGCTGTAAGCCCGTAGGCTGATAAGCGCATGATGTCGCGAGTGCTGAAGCCGATGTTACTTAATGCTTCACCATACTGAATCATGAAATCTTCAACCAACGCATCTTTTTCCATTGCCAAAACTTGAGCATCATCTGCAACTTGGTTGAGCATTTTCCAAACAATGGGAAGGTTGTGACGATTTGCTTCTTCTAGTTCAGTTTTGGCTTCGACAAAGTTTTCTTTTAACCAAACTTCTCCAAAGTTGAGATGGCTGTATTCATCTTTGACTACTCCCTCAGTAATTTTGCGGGCAAAATCATCAGCAACAGGGATGTAGATGTTGTATGCTGCTATGGCAAAACATTCAATAATCAAAGACTGAATCAGCAAGCAAGTAACCACTTTACCTTCTGCCGCTGCTTTTTGGAAGTTGCTGTGTAGCCCCAGGAAAAAATCTTTGGCAAATTGCAGATCTGGCACTACCTGTAAATTGCGTCCACAAGCTTCAAATCCCTTCTTATGGCGACTTTCCATTTTAGATAGGCGAATCAATTGCTCTTGATGTTCCGGCAGCATTTGGGCCAGTTGGATGTAATTATCATAAGCTTCTTGTTCACCTTCAATTACAATCGCATTAATGCGGCTGTAGGCGTCTTTGTATTTTTCGCTCTGGAAATCAATTTCAGGTTGCTCTGTAATCTGCTGCATGTTATCTTTACCCCTGTAAACGTGAATCATTTGATACCAAAAATAAATTTACCCTATGAGTTTAGGGTAACAATCACTGTGATTTAATTTAACTTAACAAGCCACTATGTTTATAGATTAGCTGTTGCTGGGGGCGATGCTCTAGTACTACAAACACAAATGCTTGAAAGCAAAACTCATGTCCAAACCACAATGGAATCTGAAATATACCGATTTTTTAAGCCTAGGAGTATTGCTAATAGGCGCTTTTATCGTTTTGCTACCCTTGTTTGTGGTTTTCCTCACCTCTTTTGCGCCTGGAGGAGCAACGCCGGAAGTTTTACCTAAAAATAATTGGACTTTAGCTAATTATCAGGATGCATGGCAGCGGGGTAAGTTTTTATTGGCGTTTGCTAATTCTACCTTAGTAGCGATCGCAGTGACCGCGTTTCAGATTGTGACTTCGGCATTGGCAGGTTATGCTCTCGCAAGATTAAAATTTCGCGGCAGACAAGCACTGCTATTGATTGTCTTAGCAACTTTAGTGATACCCTTTCAGTTATTGGTGATTCCCATCTTTTTGGTTTTGAAGTGGGGACATTTGATCAATACCTATGGGGCATTGATTCTACCAACGGCTGTCAACGGCTTTGGCATTTTTTTGTTACGTCAATATTTCCAGACAATTCCCGTAGAGTTAGAGGAAGCCGCAACCATCGACGGGGCGAACCGACTGCAAATTTTGTGGCGAGTGATGTTACCTTTAGCCCGTCCAGCTTTGGTGACATTGTTTTTGTTCACCTTTATCGCCGAATGGAACGATTTGTTTAAACCGTTGGTATTTACCACACGCCCCGAATTAAGAACAGTGCAGTTAGCGTTAGCAGAGTTTCAGGAGCAATTTACCAATAATTGGCCGTTGATGATGGCAGCGGTAACAATTGCAACTGTGCCTGTGATGGTACTCTTCCTCATCGGTCAGCGTCAGTTTATTCAGGGTATTGCCACTACGGGGATTAAGAATTAGTCAAGGGTTAAGAGTCAACAGTCAAGGGGGTAATCTTTAAACCTAAGATCGGTTCATGAATCTAGAATTTGAGTGGGATAACCAAAAAGATAGTCTGAATCTGCAAAAGCACGGTATCAGCTTTGAAACTGCTAAGACAGTCTTGATGACCCCCTTGCGTACATCTTCGATGATGAATGGCATTCTGTTGGGGAAAGTCGGGAAATTATCATCGGACATGACGAAGAAAATCGCCTGTTATTGGTCTGTTTTACTGAAAGAGCAAAGGTTATCCGGATTATTAGCGCACGTCTAGCAACAAAGAAAGAACGACGAGACTATGAAGAATTCACAGGCTTTTGAATCCCAGAACAATGCAGACGATGAGTTGCTTCTAGAATATGACTTTGACTATCGCAAAGCCAAGCCTAATCGGTTTGCCAGCCAGGAAAAAAAAACTCTTGTGACTGTTATTCTTGATCCAGACGTGGCTGAGGTATTTAAAACCTCAGCAGATGTTAACAATGCCTTACGTGCTTTGTTATCAGCTATTTCACGGACTGAAAAATAAACCGCGATCGCCCAATGCTCAATTCCCCGTTCCTAATTCATTTCCTGAATTTGTAAGCGGACAGTATGTTCAACAGTGCCACTCAGTTGCAATTCCATGATTTCACTACCCAAGGGTTCTAAGGAACTGAGAAGCGATCGCAAATTTGGTGTACTTGCACCTGTATCTACATACAATCGATCTGCTAAATTACTGATGCGCTTCCAAGTCATGTATAACTTGCCGATCGTTTGTTCGATCTGAGATGCTTGATTTACTAAATCAGCCGCTATGGTTAAACAGCCTACTCTTTGCGCTTCTTCTAAGGCTGTTTCAATATCAACATCTGCTTGGGTCAATGCTTGAACTTGAGCAGCGGATTTTAGATATTTTGCTAGGTAACGCGCTTCGGTAGTTACCTGTTTGAGGGTATCAACATCAGGGTTAGCAGCAATTTCTTTTTGTAAGTATTTTTGATGTGGTTCTGGTAGTTTTTCCAATTCCTTCACCAGTGGGGCGATGTAGCGAGGGGGAAGGGTGTTATCTGCTGCTTTTACCTTAACTGGTTCTGGTAGCAATTCTGAGGACATTGCTGTCCATTCGTCGCTGAGTTGACGGACTTCGCGGCGAGTGATGCGATCGCCTTTTTGCGCGGCTTCACTCACCATCTGCTGCACTTCTGGCGAAGCTTTGGAGGTTTCGACAAAAGCCCGTTTACTAAAATTATTGACCGTGCCTGGGTCAAGTTTACCTTCTTCTAAAAGCGTATCAGCACTGTTAGCTAGTTGAATCCAGGCATAAGCTTGACTTTTGCTGATTTCTCGTTCTTTCAGCCAGCGGAGAAAACCAGCACCCCGACTATCACCGCCTATTTTCTCGCGATCGCGGATCGCGCGTAAAATTCGCCCCCGCCAGATTTCGGTTTGTAAATCGAAGCGATCGCATACCTGCCAAGCTACATCCAGCTGTTGTTGAAAATCTGACTCTAGTATCTGTTCATCTTCTGGATCTGGCAGTTCAAAGGTAAGATCCGCTGGCTGTTGCAAAGCAGCAGCAATGTCGTTAATAGATTCGTTATATTCCACGACTGGTAGCCGAGTAGTGTATGCGTCGGCTTATTATGCCACAATCTGTGTACTTGGGTAGTGAGATAAAGTCAATTTTCGCTTAGTTCATTTGTATTAATGGCTGCTTCTTTCATTAAGTCTCGACTCGGAAGCAGTAGAACAAATAATTTTTTTTAGCGTACACCATTGGCTAAAATTCCCAAAATTTTATTAACATCTTTCAGGTAATATTCACTTAAGTCAATCTGAATCTCTTGCCCGTCTAATTTCAAAAATTGCCAAATACTTCCAGTTGTAACAGTTCCATAAATTGCCAAGTTTTCTTTACCTGAGCGTTCGTTAAATATTCTTGCTGCTAGCATCTCTGCTATACATTGTCCTAAACTAGCAGGAATATTTTCTTTTTTTGCCTCCACAATTACAACTACTGGTGCTGTAACAATTAGCCTTTCTGGAGAATCGGTAATAATAAAATCACAAATTCCGTTCAATCCCTGTGCTGCATCAACATTAAATTCAACTCCCGAAAACAAATTTATCTTGTCATTTAATTGTCTCCTAAGGTCTATTAAAATTGGCGCAATAATCATTTATGAGCGAGCTTTTTCACTATTGCTAGCAATTGCTATAGGTACATTATATTGAAGAATTTCTTTTAATAACTGGCTGCACTCTAAATCAGATACATTAGCAAAAATATCAGCCGCTTCAATAGTATTTATTTGAAAAGTCTGTTTAACTTTCTCTAAATTAAAATCGCTGTATGCCATATCAGTTTTATGAATATTTTGATGATCTGCAAGATCCCCGACTTCTTCAAGAAGTCGGGGATCTGAACACCCGCGTTTAGTCTATCAGAGTGTTTTGGGCATTGCGATGTCTACGACGGGCTACGCCTACGCACAACCACGTTCGTTAACACTACAATTTAAAGTTTTTGTAAACTTCCGAAAAACTGCATAAGCTCAAAATCACCAGAGATATAGTAACTCGTAGGTATAAATCAGCAAACTCACTCAGATTTATGAACCAGCGAGTTGAAAACTCAAGACAGCAGAGCATTTCACAGATTTTTTGGTACTTGCTACCAAAATTGGCCCGCTACAGTGCCATTTTGTTGCTGAGTGTAGTTGTGTTGCCTGATGCAGTGGGGGCAAAGAAAAGTACAGAGTTGCAGATAGCACAACAGGCGAAACCAATTATTCAAGACGATATTCGTGTGGCGGCGAAACCAGCGTATGCAGATTCGTTTTCAGAAAATATAACTAGGGAAGTCTTTACTAGTGTTAACACTGCAAGCTTAGGGCTGCAAATAGCCCAGTCGCCAGCTACAAAACCTGCGCCAAGTCCAATTCAACCACTAATTGATAAAGCATCTCAACTCTACAAAGAAGCAGGTGAACTGTCCAAACAACCATCAGCAGCAGCAAAGCGACAAGCAATTATAAAATACGAAGAAATACTAAAAATCTCAAGATTACCAGAAATACGTGCAGTAATACCTCAAGAATCCCGATCCAATGAAGCTTCTACACTTTATCTGATCGCCAATACCTACGGTAATCTGAATGAAAACACCAAAGCTCTGGAATATTTGGAGCAAGCATTAGCTATTTCGCGAGAAATACAGAATCGCCTTCTTGAAGCTAATATGCTTTGGACAATCGGCAATATCTACGGCTTCAACCTGACTCAAGACACAAAAGCTGTGGGATATTGGGAACAAGCATTAACTATCTTGCGGGAATCCAAAGAACCAGAAGCTCGATCCTTGCAACGTCTAACGCTCTTAGGACTTGGTGAATTTTATCGACAACTAGGGGAAAAGCAAAAAGCGTTTGATGCTTACAACCAAGCACTGTTATTGTATGATGCTGACAATCAATCCAAAGAAAAGGCTGAAGCACTATCAGGAATTGCTGGAGTATATGGTAGATTTGACGAACCGAAAAAGGAGCGTGAGTATTTAGATCAAGCCTTAAAGATTTACAAGGCAAATAACGATTTACCAGGACAAGCAGATACACTGACATCCATTGCATTCAATTACCAAAAATTGGGTGAAACAGAGAAAGCTCTTGATTATCACCGACAAGCACTAGAAATTTATCGCCAAACAAAAGATTTATTTGAACAAGCAAACACACTTAGCATCATAGGCTCAGTCTATAGTTTAAGGGGCGATCGCTCTTCAGCAGAAAAATATATCCAGCAGGTTTTAGAGTTACAAAAGACAGTCCAAAAGCAATTAGAACAAGACGTAAAATCTCAAAGAAATCAAATCATTATTCTCAAGCAGATTGCCCACAGTTACAATGCGTTGGGCGATACACAGCAGCAAATTTATTACTTAAATCAAGGACGAATTATAGCCCATGAGCTAGGTAAAACTCAAGAAGAAGCAGATATTATTTCCAGCATTGGTTTGGCTTACTCTCATCTAGGTGAGACTCAAAAAGCCAAAGATAATTTTACTCAAGCTTTAAAGGTACAAACTGAAATTAAAGATTTTCAAGGAAAAGCTAAAACACTAGTAGATATTGCTTATATCCATAGACAATCTGGAGAATTTCAACAAGCTCTAGATATACTCAACCAAGCACTGGAGATTTGTAAGCAGAAACAAAACTCCGTTTTAGAAAGAGATATTATCATTGAAATGAGCTTGGTTTACGTAGTTTTAGGGGCTTATGAATTAAGCATTGAAAAAAGTAAAGAACTTTTGGCAATATATCAGCAAAGCAATCCGAGTTTAGTAGAAGAACATACTCTCTTTACCTTCGTAGGTACTGTTTATGACAGAAGTTGCTTTTATCAAAAAAAACTAGAAGATTGCCGTCAATCATTGGACTATTTTAACCAAGCATTAACATCTGCCCGCAAACAAGGTTCTTTCTCCAGCCAAGCCTACTCCCTTGAAATGATTGCCAAGGCTTATGAATTATTGGAGGATTATCAGCAAGCAATTACCAATGCCAAACAGGCTTTGGAATTATCTCGCAAATATGGCCTTAAGGATAAGGAAGAGAGTACTCTCGCTTCTTTAAGCGACGCTTATGAACGCGCAGGGGATTATCAAAACGCCCTTAATGCTAGTAAACAAAGTTTGTTGCTATCACAGCAACTAGGAGATTTAACATCACAAGCCACCGTCTACAAAATTCAAGGTAAGATTTACACCTCTATGAAACAGCCGCAGCTGGCTATAGAGGTTTACAACCAAGAACTAAAGCTAGCGCAGCAAATTGGTGATATATCAGAACAAACTTATCCACTGTATAAGATAGCCGTAATTGAGCGCGACAGAGGCAATCTCAACCAAGCCAAGACACAAATAGAATCAGCCATAAAAATCATTGAGACTACGCGCAGCAAAGTCAACAGTAACGACTTGCGTACTTCCTACTTTGCAACAGTGCAAGATTATTACAAGTTTTACATCGACTTGTTAATGCAGTTGCATAAAAAAGACCCATCAAAAGGATACGACGCTTTAGCTTTGCATATCAGTGAGCGATCGCGCGCCAGAAGTCTCATAGATTTGTTAAACGAAGCTCATGCCAAAATTCTTAAAGGTGCAAACCCAGAACTAGTACAACAAGAACGCGATTTACGGCAAAAAATTGATGCTAGAGATGCGCTGCGGCTAAATTTACAAACCTCAGCAAATCAGAATGATCCGAATACCAAAGCAACAATTCAAACACTGTCTACAGAAATCAGTAATCTCCTAAGCCAATACAAAGAAGTCCAAGCAAAAATCCGGGCTAATAACCCCGAATACGCGAAATTAACCAACCCAAATCCCGAAAAGGATATTCTCCAATTACCGCAAATTCAACAACAACTCGATAAAGACACGCTGCTGTTGCAGTATTCCTTGGGAGAAGAACGCAGCTATTTGTGGGCTGTCACTCCTACATCTATGCAAGTTTACACACTCCCCTCACGGGAGGAAATAGAAAAAGTCGCAACCAGATTCTATGAAAGTTTGCAGCAAGGATCAGCCAGTGACATATCCATTCCAAACGCACAACAACTTAGTAAACTCATCCTCGCACCCGTCGCTGATAAATTATCAGGAAAACGTTTAGTAATTGTTGCTGATGGTGGGCTGCAAACCATTCCCTTTGCAGCGTTGGCTGATTTAAGCGTAAATAAATACCAACCTCTGATGGTAAATCATGAGATTCTTAATTTACCTTCAGCCTCAACCATCGCCTTTCAACGCCAACAACTCGCCAACCGCAAACCCGCACCAAAAGCTTTGGCTATCCTCGCTGATCCGGTATTCAATGCCACAGATTGCCGATTTACCTCAAAAGATTGCCGAGAAACTGACACACCCCAACCTATTAACCCTAATCTTGATACTCGATCTCAATTAGAACAATCTGCCCTGAGTCGTTCCGCCAAAAACCTGAAACGCAATGGTTGGGAGAGGCTACTATACACAGGAGACGAAGCAAAAGCAATTTTACAACTTATACCACCAGCAAGCAGCCTGCAAGCCTTCGGTTTTGATGCCAACTATAATTGGGCAACCAGCAGCGCCTTAAATCAATACCGGATTCTACATTTTGCCACCCACGGAATAGCTGATCCCAAAGAACCAGGTTTATCCGGCATAATACTGTCTAGGTATGATCGAAAGCGCAACGAAATATTACCCAGTAAATTGACTTTGGGAGATTTGTTTAACCAAGATTACCCAGCAGAGTTAATTGTCTTGAGTGCTTGCGAAACTGGACTTGGTAAAAACATCAACGGTGAGGGATTAGTCGGCTTAACACGCGGCTTAATGTATGCGGGTGCAGCGCGGGTCGCCGTATCCCTGTGGAAGGTTAGCGATGAAGGCACATCAACACTGATGCAAGAATTTTACAAACAGATGTTACAGCAAGGTAAAACCCCGGCTGAGGCGTTGCGTGCAGCCCAAAGTAAGTTATGGCAAGAAGGGCGTAGTTCTTATGAATGGGCAGCTTTCACTTTACAAGGAGAATGGCGATGAATTTGCAGCTAAAGATAGTAATTCTTGCATAAGGGGTAGGGAAATTCGGTGTTATTTATAAACGGAACTAATCTATTTTCCAACCCCCTAACTTCCAGCCTAATCCCAGTTCGGTAGGCTTCGTGTATGTGTCCGTAAACTCTGCATCCTTCTGGGTGATGATTAGTGAAAGATTTAAGTAAGTGTCACATAATTCTTCGCAGAAAATTTTAACTTTTATTTTTGGAGAGATAATCCCATGAATACAAAACCTATTTACAAACAACCTTTCGCTCTTTTCTTTGCTGGAATTCTTAGTGCGATGACTTTGGGTGGTTCGGTATCTGTACAAGCACAGACAGAATCACAACCCAGTTCTCCACCCAAATTTACCAAATTCCAAGCAGGTCAATTAAAAATACAAGGCAATGGCAAGCCGTTCAAACCTACTGGACTAAGACAGTCTGAAAAACCAACTGGAGGTAAACGGGGAATTCCCGATGGTATAGACGATCGCACTCCTATGCTCAGTCGAGAATACCCTTGGTCAGCTATTGGCCGCGTACAAGGAACAACAACTGATGCCCAAAGTTATCACTGTACTGGCACTTTAATTGCTGACGATATAGTTTTGACAAATTCCCACTGTGTTATTGATCCGGAAACTCATCAACTCAGTAAAAAAATTCAGTTTCTACCTAATGTCATCAATCATGTTGTGAGCGATGAAAGAGATGTAGCGATAGTAGATCAAGTAATTTATGGTACAGACTTTACTGGTGATAGCAGCAGCAATCAGACTAACGACTGGGCAATTATGAAAATTGATAAACCACTGGGTCGCAAGTATGGTTATTTAGGGTGGAAATCGCTTCCTACTGCTGCACTGCTGAAGAATAAACAAAAATTATTTTTTGTCGGCTACTCTGGTGACTTTCCCGATCCTAATAAAAAAGGCTATGAGTATCTAAGTGCTGGTCAAGGATGGACTGCAAGCTTTCAGGCTGGATGTAGCATTGTTCGAGAGGAGGAAAATGTTCTCTTTCATGATTGTGACACTGCTGGTGGTTCTTCTGGTGGACCTATCATCGGCTTGATTGATGGACAACCATATATTGTGGCTCTTAACAATGCTGAAATTAAAAATACGAGAACTCACCAAGATATTATCAACCTGGCTGTAAAAATCTCCTTCTTAGATCAGTTGGCAGGTAATAAGTAAAAATCCGCAATCCAATTATCCTAGATGGGATAGGTAATACTGCTGTAGAGACATTGTTTTCAAAGTCTCTACAATCCAAAATATAAAATTCTAATTACCCTAAATTCCTGATTGACCGACCCCTAACCGGGAGCATCCCACTTTTTTGAACGTCATTGCGAGCGGAGCGAAGCAATCGCATGGACTCGTTCTTAGTTGAAGATTTTGTGATTGCTTCGTCGTTCCTCCTCTCTACGAGACGCTACGCGCTAAGCGAAGCTATGCCGTAGGCTTTACGCAATGACAGTTATTCTCTAGTTGCAAAATAAAAACTGGGATGCACCCCCCCTAACCCTCTTTCACGGGTAGGCTTTCTAGATTTTGCATTTTTACTATGAGGTTTTATGAGTATAATTAATTACGAATATTATACGTTCACAGCCTTTTTCTTTACACCCAGTTTTACCAGACAACCTTGGTGCATAAGACCTGCGGTATGATGCGATCGCCTGAAACAATAAAATCACACCCAATAATATTTGTTAAACCTTATACCTTTATTGCTTACAGGACTTTTCAATTTTGTACAGTACATATTTCTTAACAATAGCTATGCAGAGGATTTGTTTCCTTATAGTTGTTTATGCTTTATGCTTAATACTTGTGTCTAAATTATTCAAAATTTGCATTCATCTAACTTATATTTAATGTACCAAGTTTGAGAATTTTAGGCTACTAAAAATTATGCAAAAATCATTGATTGTAAAAAAGCCAAAAACAGTTTAATCTATTTTAGATGTAATTTCATAGTATAATTGCCAAAACAAGAAGTTGATTTTTAAACAATATACTAAACAGAAAAAGAAAATTAGCAATATATATTTACCAAAGTTTTAGTAACTAAATAGATATATTCATTTTGTTTCAAAATAGATACATAATCAACAAAGCAATTTTATTAATTCTTATGTATTTAATAAATATTTGAAACAATAGCTTACAGAATTATCAGTGGTGCTTATCAGTAAATTGTGAGAACTAAATCTTAAGTTTTGAGTCTTGAGTTCTCAGTAGAGTCATGGGGTTATATGGTAATCATAATGCTACTCTGCTCGCCTCTACATTCCCCTAATTTCTGCTGAGTCTCATTCAGTAACAACTTGAATGCGTATTCCCACACCACTATGAAATACCAGGCATTAGAGCGTATTTTTAATAAACCTTCATTCCCACGTAAATTTGAACGCTTAGAACTGGATCAGAATTTACATATTTTAGCTACTTCCGAGCAAGTTCAAAGGTTTGCTGCTCGTCCAGAAGAAGTAATACTAGGAAAAGATGTGCGCTTAAGTTTTCCAGAATTTATAGGTCTAGAAGATATTCTGGTATCTATTCTAAAAGGAGAACAAGAACTATTTGAAATAACTGGAGTTAGAAGAGGCTCAGAGCAGATATCTGAGATCTATATAGATATATATATTATCAGTAAACAACTTGATTCAACCTCTTGCAATAAATTAATTATCCTGATTGAAGAGGTTACCGAAAGGCTAGCTTTAGAACAGAAATTAACACAGAGATATCATGAAGCTAGTCTACTATCAAGTACTTTAATAGTATACAAAAATTACATGGAACAAGTTATCAACTCAATGGCAGACGCCTTGTTGGTAACCAGTAATTCAGGAACGATAAAAAAAATTAACTTTGCTACAGAAAAATTATTTGGTTATCGCGAATCAGAATTAATTGGACAGTCCATATCGTTAATAATCGATGATTATACATTATTGCAAAAACATTTATCATCTCAGCAAAGCTCTTCAAATATAGAAGTAGTTTGCCGTACTAAAAAAACAGAAAAGTTGTTAATTGCTTTTTCTTGTTCAGCTATTCATAACCATATAGAAAGCTTAGAGGATATTGTCTATATTGGTCGGGACATTACTGCTCGCCAGCGCCGAGAGCAGCGGATTTGTGCTCAGTATGCTATTAGCCGCATTTTATCAGAATCCCAAAGCGTAAAGCAGGCAATGCCAAAAATTTTGCAGGCCATTTGTCAAACCTTAGGATGGGATGTAGGAGAACTTTGGACACCAAATCAATACATAACTAAATCGGCGCAGTATGAGAGTTCTAATGTTGTGCTCAGATGTGTAGAAATTTGGTCAAGTAGACTAGTTTCGGTTCGAGAGTTTAAAGCAATTACTTGGCAGACAACTTATAACTCTGGTGTAGGATTACCAGGTCGAATTTGGGCTAGACGTTCGCCACTTTGGATTAAAGATATTGCAGATGATGATGACTTACAGCGATCGCAGCCAGCCGCAGCAGCCGAATTACTCGCTGCATTTGGCTTCCCAATCTTAGATGACAGTGAAATTTTAGGGGTCATGGTTTTTTTTAGTAAAGAGGTACAACAAAAAGATATAGACCTACTGCAAATGATGGTTTCTATTGGTAGCCAAATTTCTCATTTTGTCAAATGCAAACATACAGAAGCAGCTTTGGTAGAAAGTGAAGAACGATATCGAGATTTATTAGAAAATGCTAATGACTTAATTCAGTCTGTTAATGTTTATGGACGTTTTTTATATGTCAATAAGGCATGGCAAAAAACCTTAGGATATAGTGCAGATGAAATTGCTAGGATGAATCTTTTTGATATTATCCATCCTGATTTTCAACAACGCAGCCGACAAAAGTTTTATAACGTGATGTCAGGAGAAAAGCTAGAACAAGTCCAAACTGCATTTATGACTAAAAATGGTCAATCTATATTTGTAGAAGGAAATATTAATTGTAAATTTGTAGAAGGAAAACCAGCAGCTATTCGGGGAATTTTTCGGAATGTCACGCAGCGACTATTAGCAGAAGAAGCGCTGCGCCATCAACAGGAGCAAACTAAACGTCTGTTGGGAAATATCTCATCACCAGTAATTTCTCAACCACCGCAACAAGTAGGCAGCATAGCAAAAGACTTTGCCGATGTTACAGTTTTATTTGCAGATATTGTCGGCTTGAGCAAAATCGCTGCTGCAATAAGTGCGTTGCAATTGGTAAGCTTACTCAATCCTATTTTTTCTGCTTTTGATCGCTTGAGTGAAAAGTATGGTCTCAAAAAAATTCAGAGTATTAACGAAGTTTATATGGTAATTGGTGGGTTACCTGTACAACGCTCAGATCATGCTCAAGCGATCGCTCATATGGCTTTGGATATGCAAACTGCGATCGCCTTATTTAATAGCGAGCATCACCAAAACTTTAACATCCGCATCGGCATCCATAGCGGTCCTCTCGTAGTAGGAATCATGGACGTAGAAAAATTTAACTATAACCGCTGGGGAGAAACAGTGAACCTTGCTAGCTGCATGGAATCTCAGGGAATTCCAGGGCAAATTCAAGTGTCACAAAATACCTATGAACGTTTATGTAATGAATTTTTGTTGCAAAGGCGGGGTGAAATTGAAGTTAAAGGAAGAGAAAAAATGACAACTTATTTATTAATTGGACGCAAATAATTTCAATTGCTGCTAGTTTGGAAACAGCGATCGCTTTGTGCAATTTCGCCCTTGCCTTTGGGTAGTTTTCCTCTGCTTTTATAAGCAGTGCTAATTGTTCATAGTAGTGGACTGACACAGCTAATTTAGTGCATTAGCGAGGAGAAAATGAACCACTGATGAACACACTGAGAAGTCGGATCGGCGGAAACCGCCGATCTCAACTTCGGTTTGAACACCGATAAAATGGATTTCTGTAACGCACCATTTTAGGCGTGTCAGTCCACTACGACTGAAAACAGCTAAGGAGTATTAGGAATTAATCTACCACAGGGATAAGTAGCTGATTGCTGGGATGCACTGTCTGCAACAGCCGCGGGTATTTGATCTGATGGTTGTGCTTTAGCTGCTAGATAGTCTTTGCGCAATGTCTCGAGAATTGCTTCTCGTCTGTCGTACAGCCGCTTCAAAGGACGAGGCTGGCATTGCTTGAGGACGTATGCTGTTACCAGTGGTAAAGCGATCGTGCTGTCGGTATAACAAACAATCGTACTGGGTAATTCTTCTGGATCAATCTTACCCCAACTCACAGCTTCCGAAGGTGTCGCCCCAGACAAACCACCTGTATCAGGACGTGCATCGGTAAACTGGACAAAGTAATCGTGTCCTCGTTCTTCTAGCCCTAGTACTTCGTGAATTTGCGGTTGGGTTTGGAGCAAAAAGTTTTTGGGGCTACCGCCGCCAATAATCACAGCTGCACTTTTACCTGCTCCTTCCCGTGCATTGTAGGCGATCGCAGCTGTTTCATTTACGTCAATTGATGGATCTAAAATTAACTGCGAACCTTCTAATGCCAAGGCTGCGACGTTCATCCCAATAGAACTATCTCCAGGTGAAGACGTATAAATCGGTACGCCATACTCATAAGCTGTTGCTAACAAGCAGGAGTTTTTCACACCCACTTGCTTTTCGATTTCCCAAACATACTTTCCTAGCAAATGATGGAATTCAGCAGTTCCCATCCGCTTTTGGAAAGGTTCAGCTTGCAGTATCTTGCGGATAAAGGCATCAGTTTCTAGCAGCACATCGTAGCCGAAAATAATGTCATAAATGCGGATAGTTCCTTGTTGGCGTAGCTTGACATCATCCAAAAAAGGATTACCCGCGAAGAGTTCAAAACCCAAACCGTAGTGCATATCGTGGTAAAGATTTGCACCAGTGCTAATCATCCAGTCAATAAAGCCATTGCGAATCAAAGGTGCAAGGGCGGAAACCCCAAAGCCGGCTGGTGTCATCGCACCGGAAAGGCTAACACCTACCGTTACACTGTCCGTTAGCACATCGCGACTCAGCAATTGACAAATTTCCCGTAACCGCGCCGAGTTGTAAGCGGTGAAGTAATTATCAATCAAATCAACCACTCCAATATCTGCTGACATCGGTGTAGGCGAAATTTTTTGACCCAGCTGTTTTGACATTTTGAGAATCCCGAAAAGTAAACGCGCCGAATCTAATGTTATCTAGCTTTCTGCTAATTCTTGTACAACCTTGAGATAGCAATCGTAGGCACTTTGCCCAAAACACACAAAAATTACTTGTTCTGGGGACTTATGGCTGTGTAAAAACTTGTTAACTTCTGCGATCGCAATTCTGCTAGCGCGTTCTAATGGAAACCCATAAACACCTGTGCTAATCGCTGGGAAAGCAATACTTTTAATTTGATATTGTTCAGCCAAGGCCAAACTGTTGCGATAACATCGAGCTAACATCTCGTCTTCACCTTGATTGCCACCGTACCAAATCGGCCCGACAGTGTGAATTACCCATTTTGCTGGGAGTTTGTAACCTTTGGTGATTTTTGCTTCCCCAGTAGGACAACCATGTAACTGGCGACATTCTGCCAACAATTCAGGCCCAGCTGCACGATGAATTGTACCATCAACACCGCCACCACCAAGTAGAGAATTTTTAGCAGCATTGACAATCGCATCTACTTGTAGCTGAGTAATATCACCTTGAAAAACTGATGTTTGCTTGATCATCTTTGGTCTGCCATTGTTGTGAGCGTTTTCTACAATCAAAGCTGCATGGATTGCTTGCAGTCTGTTGAATATTGCCAGAAAGTGTCCATTTTCAATCATCCCAGCTAAATGACCACTACAAAAGCGCTCTTTACGAAGGTGTGTTGTAAACAATTTCTGCAATGTAGAAATGTCTGCTAAAGTTAATAATTCTGGATCTGTAACAAAACGATGAGCTTCATTCTGCCAAGCTGGCCAATCAAAGTCAATGACAAAATTTTCTTGGTAAACAGATGTAATGAAGCTGTCAAATTCTTTAGAATAACAATAAGGATTTAAAGTCAAAGGTTCAATTTGTATGTTATATAACTTTGCTTCTTTATCCGAAAATAAGGTTAAAAAAGCTAAAATGATTTCAATATTTTTCAGTGTAATTGTAGTGGACATCTAGAAAATACAAGTTAAGTAAAATTGGATAAAGAACAAAATTTTACTTTATTCTAAGTAGCTATCATGAATTGCGTTCATCAGGAAGGATGAAATAAAATTTAATCCTTCCTTGTGCCATCTGCCTCCTGCCTTTATTAACATTATTGCCAGTATTGTCAAATAAAATTAATGAAAAACGATACCCCACAACAATTAGATTCAGACCAAGAGATTGCACGTGTAATTGACGAAGTCATGTCCTCATCTTTAAGCAATGAACAGTATCGCCAAAAGATGCAGCGACGTAAAGAAGTACAGGAAAAGCGCATAGCACAAGCTGTACCTGAAAAAGGATTAATTATTGTAAATACTGGTAATGGTAAAGGTAAAACAACAGCAGCCTTGGGGATGGTGATGCGATCGCTTGGTCACGGATATAAAGTGGCGATCGTCCAATTTATCAAAGGAGCCTGGGAACCTTCAGAAAAAAGGGTGTTCAGTAATTGGCAAGACCAGTTAGAATTTCATGCGATGGGCGAAGGCTTTACATGGGAAACTCAAGATCGCGATCGCGATTTAGATAAAGCTCAAGCCGCCTGGGATAAATCATTAGAATATATCCGTAACCCAGAATTTAGATTAGTCTTATTAGATGAAATTAATATTGCGCTGAAAATGGCTTACTTACAAGTTGACCAAGTGTTAGCGGGTTTAGCCGAAAAACCTGCTGAGACTCACGTTATTCTTACAGGTCGAGGCGCACCAGCCGCGTTAATCGAGCGAGCTGACCTAGTAACAGAAATGACCCTCGTTAAGCATCCCTTCCGCGATCAAGGCGTGAAAGCTCAACCAGGAATTGAGTATTAAAAAATTCGTCATTAACTATTGTAGGGTGGGTATAGCCCACCATGTGGGGTTCTGGTGTTTTTAAAAAATCAAATAGCAACCCTGCATAACCCATTTTTAATTACGATCGTGTCTTGCACTGCTTACAGTAAGGCTAACATTTTCATCAGTGCGCTGCGGCATTGTCAATTAATGCATAATATCATCGAGTTTAAATTGTAAATTGGGGAATAGATAAGAAGAAATAGTATCTCCTAAACGATATTGTTGCTGCTGGTACACACCGTTAACTAATTGACAGATGGTGAAGGTAGGTTGTTTTGGATTACCAATAAATTGCCAACCGCCCAAACCACGAAAGTCCACAATCCAATACTCTGGAATGTTAAGAAAAGCATATTCTTCAACTTTTCTGGCATAATCATCTTGCCAATTAGTGCTGACAACTTCAGCAACAAGTTTGATTGTACTACCGTTACAAATAATAGGTTCTTTTTGCCAGAGTGGTTCTTTACTAAGTTCTGCTTTATCTAAAACAATTACATCAGGACGTAACGCTGTGGCTTCAGCAGCATGTGGTTTTATCAGACAAGTTTTTGGAACTAACCAGTTGAAATTAGAACTAAAAATTTCGACATAGATTCTACCAGCTATGCTACCTGCAACAGCTTCGTGAGGACCAGTAGGTTCCATGTCTCTTAGCTCTCCATCAATTAATTCGTAGCGTGTATTGTCACCATATTGGGCGATAAATTCCTCAAAAGTAAATACTTTAGGTGGGGTGTAGGTCATAGGTCTTGTTTGGACTAGACGTAGCCTTATTGTAGCGAAGGCACTTCGACGGTATAGACTTTGCCGCAAACAACTAGAAGCGATCGCATAATCTTAAGCACCCTACGATCAGCACTAAAATCTTTGCTATGTTCAGTAAGAATGACCTTATACCTTAATTTCAAAATCTTAAAAATAACCAGCAGTACCACAAACGTTGAAATCATAAATTAGGAATTATGAAAAACGTAATTCCTAATTTATAATTTGTAATTGATCATTCATTATTTAACTAGTTTGCGGTATTCGCTGGCAGCAGGTTGATTGCACATCTGCAAAATGCGTTTGTCATTACTACTAATAGACTTTAGCTGATGATAATCTTGCAGTGCGACTGAGTAAGCATAGGTACTTAACTCATCATCATTAATGCTAGGTATGCTATTAGCTGTCGCAACCTGATTTGAGCTACTTTCATCTGGCGAAGCATTAACAGTCATCGCCAACTCTCCTGAGCGGTCAACTGTGCCCTGAAAA
This sequence comes from Nostoc sp. 106C, assembly GCF_002154725.1. Lineage (GTDB taxonomy): Bacteria > Cyanobacteriota > Cyanobacteriia > Cyanobacteriales > Nostocaceae > Aulosira. The sequence continues at coordinate 85,237 of NZ_MTAW01000114.1, forward strand.
CAACTAAACTCAGAATTGGGCATATACATTGCACCCTTCACCTGAGCTTGACGCTTCTCAAATACGATATACCCTTGCCCAATTTGATTTGGTGTTGGCGATTGACCATACAGATACACGCCATCTTGTTGGGGGAGATTATTAATCGGCACATTTCCCGCTTCTATAGCAGATTTTTCAGTTCTGCTCACCATTACTGTAGTTGCGGGTGCTGTTTTTAAGCCTTTCGCTGAACTTTTAGAAACGGTAGCTGACTTAGCAAGTTGTCTGTGTTGCCCATTCTCGTTATTATTTTGAGTTGCGGAAGCCGTCAAACCTTCATTTCTTTGCGCTCTAACTTCTCTTAGCTTTGATAAAACATGAGCAGAACTATTTTGAGAATCTATTTTGATTTGATTACTCAGTACAGGTTTAGTCTGTTCACCCAAAACACCAAGGGTAATCATTAAAGCAACAGTGGGAATTGTCACCCGACGAGAGGAAAAGAACTCATAAATGTTATTAAGCACCCGCTTTCTCCTGTTAAAAAACTAACTACTCTCTTAGCACCTTACTTAAAATTAACTAAGTACTTGTAATGCAAGGCTCCCTCAAAGGTTTGATTTATATTGTCCGGGAAATAAAATTCCACAAACTGAAATTTTTATGTACTTTGCGATCGCAAACTTACATTACCGCCCTCAAGCCATCCGCTGCTTCACCCTACAGAGTCACCTGATCGGGTGATGTAATCGGCAAGAATAAAAAATTGTTTTTACTTTTTAATTTAAAAAAATATTGACATTTATCCAGAAACATCTAACTTTTGTCCTATATCTTTAGTAACGGTATAGGCAACTACAAAAGGATCTTCCTCTATTACGGATTATGTCTGAAGATTTTTCCCGCAGCGATTAGTTGAGGGGTAGGCATTACTCAGGAAAGCTGATGCAATAAAAATTTGAGGTATTGGTGGGCAATCAATGCCCACCCGACGAGCTGTAATTTAGTCAACATACCCCACAGTTGTAGTACAGATTAGACCTCTTGCAAAAATATATTTTTGCAAGAGGGGGGAAAGGGAAAAGGTTAAAGGGAAAGGGTTTTGAGTTCCTTTCCCTTTAACCTTTTCCCCTTTCCCTTTTACCGAATTCTGCAAGAAGTCTATTGATTATCGACTAGTACAACGTGAGTACAAGATCTTTGCGGTTAGCAAAAAAAGTACAATTGTCTGAAATCACCCTGCTATTACTTTGCTTTCAGAGGAGAACGGCTGCGATTTGGTTAACTGAACTGTATAGTTTTAACAAAATCTAAAATCTTTTCTTTGATATTTTTGGCTTCTTCTTCCACCCCAGCGGGAGTTTCGCCGTTAAAAAAGCTGCGCTGATAACTAACTATATATAAAAAATCAGCCTTAATAAAGACAAGTAACCCTCGGTACGCATCTAATCTTGTGGCAGAACCGTTATTTTCTTGCTTGGAAATTGTTGACCCTTGTGGCATATCAACTAACACATAGTAAGCCCCTGCTAATGTGGCTTCCAAATATTCTGCATACTTTATCTGAGCATTTGGTACATTGGCAGAAATCGCCTGAGGTACATACCTGTCTACTAAAATCGATTGCAGATATTCTTCCTGTCCCAAAGATTCTATTTCTTCTTCATGTTCTGGAGGAATAGGATAATAATCAATCCTGATTAAAGTGCCAAAATCATCAGAAAAGCCGACTACTCCTTCCTGGCTCTGAATTCTACCCCCTTGCTCTGAGTTAACAGGAATTGGCACTGTAAAATTTCCTAAAGGCGATTCGTATGCTTCATCGCCATAGTCTTCCGCTAACGTGATTTCAACTTCGTCATCTGTGAATTCTAGATTTTCTGCTTCTTCAAAAGCAGCAATTACTTCTTGGATAATTTCTTCTGCTTCCTCATCTTCCAAATCTAGGGCTTGTTGTAACTCTTTGAGATAAGACTGCTTTTCTTTAGGAATAACCAATTCTTCGTCTATAAGTACGATCGCACCCGCCGCAAAAGCATCTAACACTATGTCATCCGAAAGGGCTGCACTGGCGGTATTAAACAAAGCGCCGAGTCCTTTCTCTTCTGCAATCTCTAAGAGTCTTTGAACCATATCTGTGATTTCTGCTTCTGAGTATTCCTCAAATACCTCAAAATCCCAGAGAACAGTGGCTAAAGCTTCTGCATCTATTTCTTCTATCGAAGAATCAGTGATCGCGGTGATGACTGCGATCGCTGCTACTCCTTCTTCTGGACTCAATGATTCTTCTGTAGTCTGTTTTGAATCAAAAATCTTATCATACTTAGTCATTATCGCTACCTCAAAAAAATACCTTTCTAGTAATAACTGATTAAAACTGACAATGGTTAGTTTAGCAATGTAGCGAATCTGTGCCACAACAGATTCGCCATAAGATCATCTAATTTTGCTGTTGCCTTGAAACATAAAGGAAGTGATTGGCAATACTTTCATAGAACTTCATATCAGTCCAGTAACTTAGATGTCCTCCAGTTCCCCAAGTAGTTTGAGATGTCATTTCCTCATTCTTGAGGTTGTCGTAGTAATCTAGGTTACCGCTAATTGGATCTAGTAAGTGGTAATAATTGACCCAAAAAATTTGCTCAAGTTGGCAAACTACAGGAGTTTTGGATAAGTAAGGAATTTTCCTAATCAATTCTGGTTTCACACGGAAGGAGTTAAGCTGTTCGATAATCCGTCGTCGAATATACTGTTGTTCCTGTGCCACATTTCGGAAGAAAAAGGCGATTTTATCTAGTGGTGAACCAAAGGTAATGAGTCCTTTGAGTTTATCGATACCCATACTTTTGCCCAAATCTGGAGAAAGGCTGGACTCAATACACAGAAGATTTAATGTATCGTAGGCAATACAACTACCTAAAGAATGTCCAGCAATGATGACTTGGTCGTAATTAGCTTGCTGATCTTGCAGAATTTCTTGGAGTAATGTTAAGCATTCTGAAATCACCTGTTGGCGAATTTTTTGATAAGGTGATTTGGGATCAGTTTTGGTGTAAATAGCAACATCACCGACAAAATTAATTAAAGGTGGAGTGATCAACGTTTTACTAAGTTTCCACGCTGATTGCAGATAACGTCCCTTGAGAAACGGGCCTGCAAATAATAGAACTAACAAAAGTCCCAATCGCAATACAGGGTATATAAAGTTAAATATACGCAGGAATATAGTGAGCGATCGCAAGCGAAATCTAAAGAAACCTTTGCGATTTTGGTTCTCCAAAAGCTCATCTAATAAGTCTTTGTTCTGTGGGCGGTTGTAAAACTCAATTGTGCCATCAAGTGTCTGCTCTGCCCATTGCAATATTTCAGGCACAGTAATTTTATTTTCTGTATCAGGTGCCCAATAATATTCGTGAACGTCAATTAATCCTTCTTGTTGATTGTCTGTTGGAGTTAATCTGACATAGCTTTCCGTCCACCCACTACCATTTGAAAATTTACGCCTAGCAATGTGGTGTTCTAGATCGGTTGGTAATTTCTGCTCTTCAAAGTATTTAAGCAAGTTCTGAGCAAAATAGTCTACAGTTTCATAAGGATTTTGTTCACCGATTCCGTGGATCAGTAAAAAAGCTGTGCGACCTTGAGGAAACCTCGCATTAATTGGTGTCTCAGTCATATGTTTACCACTTTTATAGGAATTATTTTGCTCTTATAGCCGTTTGTAGTGGAGTGAAAAATGACAGCCTTAACGAAAAAATTGCCAATTTAGTCGTGCATCCACCCTCACTACTACTTTTTTTCAGTTTTTAGCAGAAATACAGCTGCTATTTATAGTGTCACGAGCTTGCAGCCAAATTCCTCATACCTGTTAACAAGTTTATATTTCATCATCTGTTTGTAAGCATTTCCAGGGTTTTCGGCATATCATCTATAGTTCAGCACCGATGAAGACTGGCGCAATCGAGAAAAGTGGCCTTACTACGAAGTAGCAGTCAATCAAGAGATTCAACGTACCACTATCCCAACCGCTCCTTGGACAATCGTTGCTGCTAATGACAAATACTATGCCAGAGTCAAGGTGATTGAAACAGTTGTTGATGCAATTCAGGCTGAAATCAAACGACGTAAGAAAGGGAATCGTTTAATTTTTTAATGCGACTTTGGGTAAATTTTGGTTTGAAACGCAGAGGTACACAAAGAATTTCTAAAATAAAGCGATCGCACCTCTGACATTGACTTATTAATTTTAACTAGTATAAATGTGATTTTCCTATCAAAAATCAGCAATAGAAAGAACTCGTATTTTATTGCTGAAAAAACGACCTACTCATTTTCTAATGGGTGCATCCCAGTTTTTATTTCGCAACGAGAGTATAACTGTCATTACGTAAAGCCTTCTCCTAGCAAAGACGCTGCGCGTAGCGTCTCGTAGAGAGGAGGTACGATGTAGGCGGAGCCTTCCCGTTCGACGAAGTCGTTCCCGAAGAGTAGGGTAGCAATCGCATAGATTTGTTCGTAGTGCGAGATTTGCGATTGCTTCACTGCACTTCGTTTCGTACCCTGCGGGAAGGCGTTCCGCCAACGCAATGACGTTGTAAAAAAGTGGGATGCTCCCTTTTCTAATTTTCTTTCCTTTTTGCCTGTGCCTTACCTCTACGAGTAAGTTCACGAATCACATAGGAGAAACTAAATTTATCTACAAACCTCTTCTTTTCTGTCCTCTGCCATCTGCTTTTTCATAACAACAATTTTTAATGCCGACCTGCTTATATCCCAATACAGTTCAGTTAAGAAAATTCATTGACAACAAAGTTCAGAAATAATTACTAAACAAAAAACCGAACAATTATTTTGGAGGGGGCTTGGGGGACGCAACCGTCCCTCAATCGGGGGTTTGGGGGAGAATCCCCCAAATCTTGGTTTTTGTTCGACAGATGAGAACTCTTATCACCTTAACTGAACCGTATTGACTTATATCCAGAGGCAGAAGCTTAAACTACCTGGAGATAGATGCTTATAAAAGAAAAATGATTAGATAATACCGAAGTTTGCAGTTAAATAGATACATCAAAAGCAAAATATCCTTAGCGCTACAAACCTTTATTCTCTAAAAACTTAAATCTTTTTATGGTACAGACTCCCCCATCTCAATTCTCTTCAGAGCAATACAAAGTAGATGCACCCAATGAAGAAGTAGAAAATATAATACAATCACCACCATCAGAGACAGAAATTAATTTAGAATTCCTCTACACTAGGGATATTGAGTTTCGTCAGGAAACTATTTACTTTATCGTGGTCGATCGCTTTCATGATGGCGATCCAAATAATAGCGAAGGTATCAACTCAGAACTGTACGATCCAACCGGACAAGATTGGGGAAAGTACTGGGGTGGAGACTTACAAGGTGTAATTGATAAATTAGATTATTTAAAAAATATGGGAGTCACAGCCATTTGGTTGACTCCATTGTTTGAGCAAGTTGAAGAGTTATTTGTTGGGAATGCTGCCATACATGGCTATTGGACAAAAGACTTTAAGCGGCTCAATCCTCGCTTCATTGCTGAAGGAGAAAATCCTTCTTTAAACGCAACTCAAGAAACAAGAGATACAACATTTGATCGCTTGATTACAGAGCTACACAAGCGCAACATGAAGTTGGTGCTGGATATTGTGTGCAACCATAGTACACCTGATACTAGTGGTAGCAAAGGTGAATTATATGATGATGGTGTGAAAATTGCTGACTTCAATGATGATGTGAATCATTGGTATCATCATTACGGCGAAGTGCAAAATTGGGAAGATGACTGGCAAGTACAGAATTGCGAATTAGCTGGTTTAGCAACTTTCAATGAAAATAATAGCGAATATCGTGAGTACATCAAATCAGCAATTAAACAATGGCTAGACAGAGGTGTTGATGCACTGCGCGTAGATACTGTCAAGCATATGCCAATTTGGTTTTGGCAAGAATTCACTGGTGATATGTGCAATCACAAACCAGATGTATTCATTTTTGGTGAATGGATTTATAGCAATCCCAGTGACGATCGCTCTGTGGAATTTGCTAATAACTCTGGGATGACAATCCTAGACTTTGGTTTGTGTGTGGCGATTAGAGCCGCATTGGCACAGGGTTCAGAAAACGGATTTCATACAATTCAATATATCTTTGACCAAGACCATCGCTACAGTGGGGCAACAGAGTTAATTACTTTTATCGATAACCATGATATGTCTCGCTTCCAATCGCTGAACCCCGATCCAGCGATGTTGAAGGTTGCGATCGCCTTAATTATGACTTGTCGTGGTATTCCCTGCATCTATTACGGTACAGAACAATATCTGCATAACGATACCGATGGCGGTAACGATCCCTACAATCGCCCGATGATGGAGAAGTGGGATAATGATACTGAGATTTATCGTTACGTTAGACTACTATCTGGTTTGCGACGACTCAATCCTGCCATATCAATGGGTAGCCACTGGCAAAAGTATTTAACAGAAAATGTTTATTGCTACGTGCGCCGCTATCGTGACTCTTTGTGCTTTGTCGCCTTGAATCGTGGCGGAGAAGTTACTCTAGAAGAAGTAGAGACAGAACTACCTGATGGCGAACATACCTGTGTAGTAACTCGTAACAAGTATGAAGTCAAAGATGGCAAGATTCAAAACTTGGTACTTGAAGAACGAGGAGTGATTGTTTTTAGCCACGTTGGGGAAAGAATTAAAGCACAGACAATTGTACGCGTGCAATTAAATGGCGTCCAAACTCAACCAGGTGAAATCATCGTTGTCACCGGAGACTGTCCAGAGTTGGGTAACTGGGATATTAGCAAAGCCTATCCCCTAGAGTACATCAACACCAATACCTGGTTTGCGGAGATTCCGTTTAATGAGAGTACAGGTAAGTTAATTAGTTACAAATATGCCATGTGGCGTGAAGGGCGATCGCCCCTGCGCGAAAATACTGTACCCCGTCGTTGGGTAATTGCCAAAGAAGGCACAGTCAAATGGCGGGATACCTGGACATCGGGAAGAGAATCGTAGAAATATAAAATCAAGAGTGAGGGAACAAAATTTTCATCCTTCACTCTTCATTTTCCTCTACCTCCCTTGTTTTTACCAAATAAAAGTACGATTTTATAAAACTTTTACTCAGAATATATATAATCTTCTAAATTAAAAGCACAAAGTTTAAATTATGCTTTTCATAAGCGGATCATAGCCAGCTTAATTGATATAAAACATAATTTTTACAACCTCAATATTTGCTGCTGAAACTACAATGTTAAACTAGTATTTTTACTATCTTTAATATTCTTCAGCTTTAAAAATACTTGATATTTTAGTAAAAAACTGGAATTAAATATAAATTTTGTGAAAAAAGCTCTCAATTAATTTGACATTAAGTAGAAATTTACTGTCCAATAATAATTAATTCATCATAATAAAGGCTCACATAATAATCATCCGAAAAAAAACTTAGATATTGTTATTGCTTAACCTATATCCAGCGGGAGTATCCACTTTTGGAAGAAATACCAAGCGATTAGAAATCGCGGCTAGAAAAACCAAATTCACCTGCGTGGATTATATTGAGCTTTAGCCCCAGACTTCTAGTCTGAGGAGCTATTTGCCAAAAGTGGATGCACCCTATCCAGCAAATAATCATGTTTGTTTTGCTAAAAATGAGAATGACTATGTAGTGGGTTAATACTAACTACCATTTGATTATTTAAAATTACCAAATTTAAATCAATTAGGCACTATTAAAGATTAATTTAGTGCCTAACTTTTAGTGCCTTTTTGAGGCATTAGTTATCAACGGCAATGAGTCCAAAAAACTCTCTTTTGGACTTATTGATGTTCGGTTAACTAAAAATAAAATGTTAAATTCTCCAAATCTAGGAAACCCTTCTTTTGATCTGGGAACATATACTTCTTTAAATGATATCTCTGGTGTACGCGACAAGACTATTCTAGGTAACGAGCTGATGTTATCAGGGGCGCAGCTTGAATCCTCTAGTAGCCAGAATTTGGTTTTTATTGATGGTGCTATTGCCAACAACTTTAGTCTGACTAAAAGCTTTCGTGATGCAAAGGTGTTCACCCTCAATCCCAACCTTGATGGTGTAGCACAGATTGCTGATGTTCTTGCTGATTACACAAATGTTGCGAGTGTACATATTGTCTCCCACGGTAATGTTGCGGATGTGGCATTAGGCAACACTCATTTGAATTTACAGAACCTCAGCTTATACAACAGTGCTCTCAAAAGTTGGAGTCATGCTTTTACTGAAGATACTGATGTGTTGTTCTATGGCTGTAATGTAGGAGCAGGCACTCAAGGACAGTCATTTATCCAGCAGCTTAGTCAATTAACTGGTGCGGATATTGCTGCCTCAAATAACCTTACAGGTAGTTCCCAGTTCGCGGGAGACTGGAATTTAGAAGTGACAACTGGCAGCATTGAGAGCATCGGTGTCCTAGATAAAGCCGCTATTGCAGATTATGACGGTGCTAACCTTGCAAGTATTGATGATGGTTTGATTGCTCGCTGGCAATTTGATGAAGGTAGCGGTCTGACAGCAACTGATACTATTCAGAGCAACAATGGCACCCTGTTAAATAACCCTCAGTGGTCTAGTGGCAAGGTTAACGGCTCTTTACGATTTGATGGAGTAGATGATTATGTAAGCGTGCCTAGTAATCCTAGCCTCAATCTGAATGGTGGGACATTCACCCAATCGCTATGGATTTATTCCAACATTACAGATAATGGCTATCATGGCGTTCTCGGCTATCAACCAGGAGGCGCAGTTAATCAGCGCTACCCAGGCATTTGGGTTTATAACCAAACACAAATTCATGCTGGTTTTGGAGATGGTAGCAACTGGAACGCTTTTAGCACAGGAAATGTCCTCAAACCGAATTCTTGGAATCATGTAGCTACAACCTTTGACGGCACAACATACAAAGCTTATGTAAATGGCCAAGAAGTTTACTCAACTAATAACTTTGCCGGACGCAAACCTTATGCAACTCAACAATTAAATATTGGACGAGTTGATAACTACTTTGCTGGGCAAATTGATGATGTGCGCATTTATAATCGCGCCCTCAATGCTGCTGATATTGCCACCTTGGCACAGCTTGGGACACCCACTGCCACCCCCGGTGTAATTAGTGTGGAAACCAATACTATCGCTGTCAATGAAGCTGATAGCAGTGCCACTGTTACCGTACTTCGACAACAGGGAAGTGATGGTACGGTAACGGTTGACTATCAAACAGTTGATGGTTCTGCTACTGCTGGTGCAGACTACACCAGACAATCAGGGACGCTAACATTTGCTCCTGGCGAAACCCGCAAATCTGTAACGATTCCAATCCTAAATGACAATCTGCCAGAACCGAATGAAACTTTTGATTTTGCTATTAATAACATCACTGGTGGAGCCACTCTATTAGCACCTCAAACCGCTGAAATCACAATTGTAGACAATGAGAATAGCACTGGTTTGGTGGGTTATTGGAAGTTAGATGAGACTACTATTGGTGCCACCGTCGTTGATTCATCGGGTTTTAACAATAATGGCAACCACGTCAATATCACCTCACCAAGCGGTCCGACAACGAAAGTTCCTTTGTTAAACTTTGCTGATCCCAACAGTTTGACATTTGACGGAGTAGATGACTACGTTAATCTGCCTAGTAATCCTAGCCTCAATCTGAATAGTGGGACATTTACACAATCAGCGTGGATCTATTCCAACATTACAGATAATGGCTATCATGGCGTTCTCGGCTATCAACCAGGAAATGCAGTCAATCAGCGCTATCCGAGCATTTGGATTTATAACCAAACACAAATTCATGCTGGGTTTGGGGATGGTAGTAACTGGAACGCTTTTAGCACAGGAGATGTCCTTAAACCAAATTCCTGGAATCATGTAGCCACATCATTTGACGGCACCACATACAAGGCTTATGTGAATGGACAAGAAGTATACTCCACCACTCAGTTTGCCGGACGTAAACCCTATGCAACTCAACAACTAAATATTGGGCGAATTGATAACTACTTCTCTGGACAAATTGATGATGTGCGCATTTATAATCGTGCCCTCACTGCTGCTGATATTACTACCTTGGCACAACTTGGGACACCTACTTCTAGCCCTGGTGTAATTGGATTAGAAACTAGCACTATCAATGTCAATGAAGCGAATGGCACTGCCACTGTCACTGTACTCCGAAAACAGGGAAGTGATGGTACGGTCACGGTTGACTATCAAACAGTTGATGGTTCTGCTACTCCTGGTGCAGACTACATCAGACAATCAGGGACGCTGACCTTTGCTCCTGGTGAAACCCGCAAATCTGTAACGATTCCTATCCTAGATGATAGTCTCACAGAGGGAAATGAAACTTTTGGCTTTGCCATTGACAACATCACTGGTGGGGCGACTCTATTAGCACCCCGGACTGCTCAAATTACGATTGTAGACAATGAAAATGTCTCAGGACTGGTGGGGTATTGGAAGTTAGATGAGACTACTATTGGTGCCACCGTTGTAGATTCATCGGGTTTTAACAATAATGGCAGCCACGTCAATATCACCTCACCTAACGGTCCCACAACGAAAGTCCCCCTCTTAAATTTTGTTGACCCTAACAGTTTGACCTTTGATGGGGTAGATGACTACGTGAATTTACCCAGCAGTCCGACACTGAATTTGAGCAATGGTACATTTACTGAATCAGTATGGATCTATTCCAACATTACAAATAATGGCTATTATGGGGTTCTTGGTTATCAACCAGCTGGCGGCAATGCTCAGCGTTACCCAGGAATTTGGGTGTATAACCAAACACAAATTCATGCTGGTTTTGGGGATGGTACTAACTGGAACGCGTTCACCACAGGAAATGTCTTGAGGCTCAATGCCTGGAACCAAGTGGTCACAACGTTTGACGGTACTACATACAAGGCTTATGTGAATGGGCAGGAAGTTTACTCCACCAATGACTTTGCTGGACGCAAACCCTATGCAACTCAACAACTAAATATTGGGCGCGTTGATAACAACTTCTCTGGGCAAATTGACGATGTGCGAATTTATAACACAGCTTTAGGAGCAGCAGAGATCCAGCAGCTATACCAAGCTCAACCTGTGACGGAGCAGAAGCAGTTATTCACGGATACGGTTATATCTGGTTTAGTACAACCAACAGCTATAGACTGGACACCTTCTGGACAGCTACCTGATGGACAGCTAATGTTTGTTGCCCAAAAGAGTGGAGTGGTCAGAGTCTTCAAAAATGGTTCTTTACTACCAACTCCTTTTATCGATATTTCTCAACAGGTTAACAATGTTAGCGATCGCGGTTTGCTAGATATTGCTGTTCATCCGGATTTCATTCACAATCCCTATGTTTACTTGCTGTTTACCTACGATCCTCCAGAAGTTTACCAAAACACTGGTTTAGCAGGCCCAGACCAGGAAGGAAATCGAGCTGGTCGCCTGATTCGAGTCACAGCTGATGCAAGCACAAACTATACTACCGCTATACCTGGTAGTGAAGTTATCCTGCTTGGTAAAAATAGTACCTGGAATAATTTCAATGGATTTGTTAACAGCACAGTAGAATTTAACGAACCTCCAGCCGGGATTCTACCAAATGGGCAAAATATCCAAGATTTCCTTGCTGGCGATAGTACAACTCACTCCATTGGTACGGTGAAATTTGGGCCAGACGGCGCACTCTATGTCAGCAATGGAGATGCAACTTCCTACAACCAAGTTGACCCCCGTACATTTCGTGTTCAAGATATTGATAACCTGTCTGGTAAGATTTTGCGTATTGACCCCTTGACTGGTCAGGGTCTGCCAAATAATCCCTTCTATAATGGCGATCCTAACAGTAACCGTTCCAAGGTCTACCAATATGGATTGCGGAACGCTTTCCGTTTTACCATCGATCCTCAAACCGGACAAGTTTATATCGGTGAAGTAGGTTGGACTCAGTGGGAAGAAATCAATGCAGGCGGACCAGGGGCAAACTATGGTTGGCCCTACTATGAAGGAGGTAGTGGCGTTAGCTTACAGACTAGTGGCTACAAAGATTTATCCCAATCCCAAGCTTTTTATGCTAGTGGGCAAACAACGACACCAGCTATTTATGCTCTTAACCATAGTACTAGTGGAATTAACGCTATTATCATGGGTGACCTTTACACAGGAACTGCATATCCCCAACAGTATTGGGGCGACTTGTTCTTCAACGATTTAGGTCAAGGTATCGTCCGTAATCTCAGCTTTGATTCGGCTGGGAACGTTACATCAGTGGAAACTTTTGCTACGAATGCTCAAATTGTGGTGCAGATTAATATGGGCCCTGACGGTAACTTATACTTTGTTGATTTAGATAATGGTTCAGTTGGTCGCTGGCGGTTTGCCTAATCAATCTAATTAGTCTTTTGATAAATCCCTAGTAAATCGCTGGGGATTTTTTGATGTAGCGATCGCTATTGAACAAGTTTTTTTGCTGACACAAGAGTTTGCGATCGCCTGTTTTCAGAAAGCGTGCTGCTTCAAATATTTCCTATTTCTGTCCTCTTTGTTGAATAAAGTACCTTTTATTTGCAGTCATTTAATTTATTAAAAAAACAGATACACATAGATAATTTATTTATATATCTATGTGTATCTATTGTTTGTAAGCGGCTGAAGTTCCATATATCTGTAACACATTTGCCATCACTTTGATACAAAAGATATTTAAAATTATATTTAATCTTAATATTTAACTTAAGCACTGGGTATTAGTACTATTTTTTTCGCCGTATGATACCTCTTCGGGTAGATGTAAAAACTAGCATTTTTCTTACACAGTAGTAGTTTCCGGTTGATTTAGGAAATATTTAGTTAGCTTTTACCTTGGAATTCAAAATTCAAATTAAGGCTATCCATCAGCGAATCTTGGGGCTGGCAGCGTGGAGATTTGATATGAAAAAACATCAGGAACATCAAGATGAAAATCCACTTCCGACCAAATTTACAGATAAATCACAGAGAAAGTTTGGCAGAACAGAACTGTATCTTCTCCTATTACTACTTTTTGCCGGGATTACTGTAGATACTTGCTTCAACCATCACCAACTCCCTTGGAAATCATCCGATGGTAATGTAACTAGTGAATTTAAAGCAGGGAGTGCGATCGCTCCCCCCAGCAGTAACTAACTTTCCTTTGATGGTAGTTGTTTAATGGCTAAAGTCGCTGATTGGTTTTTCAAATCTAACTCCAAGATGGTCAATATTGGACGAATTCTAGGTAAACGTCTATCTCGTCTACTTTTACGACCAAAGCGTCTTGCCATTTTTGAAGCTTGCCTAATTGGTTTAGTTTCTGGATTAGCGGCTGTTTTGTTAGGTCAAAGCGTGGGTTGGCTAGGTGGCTGGCGACAACATGCATCTCATATATTTGCTGCTTACCTGGTGTTACCAGCAATTGGGCTAGTTGGAGGATTTTTGGCTGGGTGGCTGGTAGAAAAGATTGCTCCTTCGGCAGCTGGTAGCGGTATGTCAGAAGTCAAGGCAGTGCTGGCACAAGTACCCATGCCCCTGAATTTGCAAATTGCTTTAGTCAAACTAGTGAGTGCAACTTTGGTTTTAGCGTCAGGAATGCCTCTAGGGCGGGAAGGGCCAACAGTGCAAATTGGCGCAGCTTTAGCTAATCAGCTGAGTCGCTGGTTTCCCACATCTCCTGACCATCGTCGTCAGTTAATAGCCGCGGGTGCTGGGGCGGGACTGGCGGCTGCTTTTGATGCACCGATCGCAGGAGTGTTATTTGTAGTTGAAGAACTCTTGCAAGAGACTTCTGGTATCACCTTAGGAACGGCAATTCTCGCTTCATTTATCGGTGCTGTTGTAGCTAGGATTTGCGGTACTCACAGTTTAGATTTAAATCTACACTTAGTAACTCCCAACACCAGCTTTTTTGCCTCTGAGATTCCCTTTTATCTGCTGCTGGGAATCTTGGCAGGCTTAGGAGGTGTGTTATTTAATCGCGGAATTCTGGCTGGACTTAACTTCAATCGTCGCTTTCTCAAAATCAGCTTACCTTGGCGAGTAGGACTAGCTGGTTTACTCACTGGATTAGCACTTGTTGCCCTACCGCCAGTTTTTAGAGATAATGCTGGCTTACGAGAACTGTTACTCACAGGTAATGCCAACTGGCCACTAGTGACGCTGGTATTTTGCATTCAATTCTTGCTCATTCTCGTTACTTACTCTTCCGGCGCGCCTGGGGGATTATTAGTGCCAACTCTGGCTTTAGGGGCTGCCCTCGGTTATCTAATTGGGATGTGGGAACATCAGTGGTTGGGTTTGAGCTTGGCGACAACCTATGCCAGGGTAGGCATGGGGGCGTTCTTTTGTGCTGTCGCGCGAGTACCGATTACAGCAGTGATCATCGTCTTTGAAATGACCACCGACTTTAATCTGGTGTTACCGTTGATGATTGTCTCGGTGACTGCTTATTTAGTAGCAGAAATCGTAGAGGAGGGGTCACTTTACGATAAATTGCTGGCATTTAAAGGTATTCATTTATCTAAAGCAGGCATAGCTTCTGGGCCTTGGACAGAATTAACAGCCGCCGATGTCATGCAACCTCGTGTGGAAACCCTCACCAGCCAGATGAGTTTGGATGAAGCATTGCAGGCATTTTCGCAATCCTCCCATCGCGGCTTTCCAGTCTTAGAGGACGGTAAGTTAGTAGGTATGCTGACGCAAAAAGATATTGCCAACCTCTCTCAAAGGGGTTTGAATAGCGATCGCACTGTAGCAGCAACTATGACTCCACAGCCAGTCATTACTCGCCCTGATGACACCTTGGCCCATGTACTGCACTTGCTCAATCACTACAATCTCAGCAGTTTACCAGTAGTAGAAGGACGCCGCCTGGTAGGCATTATCACCCGTAGCGATATTATCCGTATCGAAGCCGCCTATCTCAACGGACAAGAACAGTTATTAGGCCCCAAACCAGAACCATCGCGGGTGATTTACCAAACTCGTTCTCCAGAAACTGGACAAGGAAGATTACTAGTACTGTTAAGCAATCCCAAAACAGCTGCAACAATTTTGGAGATGGCTGTAGCTATTGCCCGCGATCGCCATTATGAAATTGAATGTCTGCATATAATTGTTGTACCTCGCCATCAATCTTTGACAGAAACCAATACTAGTATAAGTTCTGCTCAACACCTGCTGCGTCAGGCGATGCGTTTAGGACAAGCATGGAATGTCCCGATGCATACTCAAATCCGGGTGGCTCACGATTTATCGGAAGCAATTTTGCAAACTATCAAAGACCGGCATATCAACCTAGTGCTGATGGGTTGGAAAGGTAGCACAAATACACCAGGACGAGTTTTCAGCCGAGTTGTCGATACAATTATCCGGCAAGCAGCCTGTGAAGTAGTTCTAATCAAACTCAAAGACCACAGCCAATTTAATCGCTGGCTAGTGCCAATGGCAGGTGGTCCCAATGCCCAACAAGCAATTCAACTGCTACCTGCGATCGCCTTACTGAGTAAAACCCCAGAAGTCAAGTTATGTCAAGTCTTTGAGTCAAATAAAAATAAACCAGATACAACCATTCTTGAAAAATCTGCTCATTTTCTCAAACAACGGATACAAGGCTCAATTACAATTGCTCCCGTCTACGCTACTTCAGTACCAGAAGCTGTCATAGAATGTGCTAAACAAAACCACAGTGATGTGATTGTTTTAGGAGCTTCTCGTGAAGGAATGCTGCAACAGGCAGTGCATGGTAATATTCCCGCCGTTATCTCCCGCAATAGCCAACAGACTGTAATTTTAGTCAGAGCTGCATCCGCTGTTGGTACAGGTAAACCATATAGCAATCCGATTTAAGTCCTGAATTTACAAAGTAGAGGTGTACTTAGCTTCGCAAAAACAAATATGAGTCGGATAGCACTCCTATTTAATTTAATGTGAGTTCGATGAACCTCTCCCCAACCCCTCTCCGCATCGGCTACGGTGTATAAACAAGTACTATCTGCAAGGGTTTCAGGCGTTATAGACCCAATAAATTGTCAAGTCTCCTCCAACACTGTTTTAAGATTAGAATTCATCTACCCATAGATAGGTAATAAAAAATCTTCAGTCTATTTATATAGCTGCTTCTGGCTTTCTCTTGAATGAGAAGACACTAATCTTGAGATTGTTGTTTTGCTTTTGCAAACAGTTCCTCCGATGGATAGACTCAAATTATTGTATCGCTTTAAAATTGGTACATAAAGCAGAGATAACCTACCAAAAAGAAGAATTTTGTTACCTCTAATTGCTGAAAAAGTATAGATAATTTGAGGCTGGATTATGAACGACATTCGCGTAATTTTAATTGAAGACCACGACCTCACTCGGATAGGAATGCGTGCTGCTTTAAAGCAAAAAGAAGGAATTCAGGTGATTGGTGAAGCTAAAGATGCCAAATCAGGTTTGTCACTGCTTAAATCTATGCAACCAGATGTTGCAATAGTAGATGTGGGCTTACCGGATATGAGCGGAATTGAGTTAACGCAGATGTTCAAAAGTTCTGAGGTAGACTCATCTTTGCCAACTAAAATTTTAATTTTAACTATGAATGATAGTGAAGATACTGTTTTAGCTGCGTTTGCTGCTGGAGCAGATTCTTATTACATGAAAGATGCCAGCATTGAGAAATTAGCTGATGCGATCCGAACTACTCATGAAGGTAACTCATGGATTGACCCTGCTATTGCTCGGATTGTATTGCGGCAAAGCAACAATGTTTATACAGAAGCAAATTCTTCAGTTAAACCGACAACAGTTGCGATTAATTCTTTGTCACCAGTAGAAAGTGAATTTCTTCTTTCCTATCCTTTAACAGCACGTGAGTTAGATGTATTGAAGTTAATAGTGGATGGGTGCAGTAATAGCCAAATTGGTGAGCAACTTTATATTACAGTCGGCACAGTTAAAACTCACGTTCGTAATATTTTAAATAAGCTTTCGGTCAGTGACCGTACTCAAATTGCAGTCCGCGCTTTGCGAGCAGGATTAGTACAATAACTGTTGTTTAAAACATTTGCAATAGAATTTATAAATTCTATTGGTTCTATTGGCTTGACAAAGTAAGCCTGAAATCCTGATGCAAGTGCTTCTTTCTCAGCTATCTCTTGAGAATAAGCAGTTAGAGCTATTGCCGGAATTTGTTTTAGTTGCTTTGCAGACATTGCTCTAATTTTCCGCATCAAAGTACAACCATCTATTTCAGGCAAGCCAATATCACAAAGTAATATATCAGGTTGCGTTTGTTCTAAAACTGCCAGTGCTTCATAAGCTGATCCTGTTACTGCTACATCCGCTCCTGAATCCTCTAACAGAAAAGTTAACAAGAGTTGCGTATCCTCATTATCTTCTACCAGTAAAACTCTTAAACCTTCTAAAATTAGAGAACTTTCGAGAATTTCAGCATTTAGGCTTGTTTTGGCCTGCATATTTTATCCTATCCCCAAATTCTATTCTGAAAGTTAATAGTTTCTTCAGAATTCTAGCAAATAAAAAAAGTATGAGCAAAGGATTAAATTCTGGGCTTGAAATGCATTATAAAACTGTATTAAGTAAATGAATTTATGCCTTTAGATAGATGAAATCCTCATGTAAAATTTAACTAAATACTGCGAATTCCAAGTTAGTGAAGTACATATACTAAAGTCTCAAACGATCATCCACAAGCAGGTTGTTAAATTTGGGTTATATCATGTCTGTTCAAATACCCGTGGTTATCGCTCTTGCGTCACTTTGGGGAGAGAAAATAAATGTAGGTTGGGGAGCCACTCACGTGGGCGGGTTTCCCGACTTGAGTGAAGTGGCGTTTGAACGCAGTGAAACCCAACTAGATCAAGGTTTAAGGATGTTGGGTTTCGTTCCTCAACCCAACCTACGCCTAAATTTATAAAAGTCCGGCATAATAAGCGTTGTAGATTTTTATCTCACGAGAGTGATTAAAGAGCGTTATGTACTCCTTCGCAGAACCCGTTTGCGTAGCGTCTCCAACAGGAGAAGGGTAGTGAAATGAAGCAATCGCAAAAGTTAGATCGATTTTATATTTTGTTATATAGTTAAGTTTATTTTCACCGACTTACTTCTACATGTCCTTTGTTTTAGCACTAATGAAATAGCACTTCTATAACTGCTATAACCGTTGTTTATTTGTATAGTGGCAAAGATAAACTAATTTCTTTGCTATCTCTTCTAAGGACAAAATCCAATCTACAGCAACAGCAGTAATAGCAGCTTTTGGCATCACAGCACATTCAGCCGTAGTAGGTTCTTGAACAATTGCGATTCCAAAATGGGATTTTACCATTTTTAAACCTTGTACGCCATCTTCATTGGCTCCGGTTAAGATCACCCCTATTACTTGTTCGTTATAAATATCAGCAGCAGACTCAAATAAAACATCGATTGACGGACGAGCATAGGAAACAGGAGCATCAGTAGAAAGTGTAAAGTAACCGAATTCAACTAACAAATGATAATCAGCAGGCGCTAAATAAACATAGCCTGATAGAATTTCGTCTTTATCTTCCACTTCTCGCACTATCAAAGGCGTATCTTGCTGTAATAAGTCTCCCAACTTATCACGAGAATCTCGATGGCGATGTTGCACAATTATAATAGGAGATTTTAAGTCTGGTGGTAGATTTTGCAGCAAAACTTTTATAGCAGACAAACCACCAGAAGACGCTCCAATAACTATAATTTTAACCACCTCTAATTCAACCTCCGATAGAGCTTTTCACCTTTGACAAGCTCTTGGTAGTGTTGGTCTTGGCTGGTAAAACGAATTGATTCTTGTCGCCCTAAACCTAAAATACCAAAAGGACAAAGGCTATTATAAAAAAGTTCATGTACGCGCTTTTGCAGCGTTTGGTTGAAATAAATTAAGACATTGCGGCAAATTATGATGTGAAATTCATTAAAAGAACTATCAGTTGCCAAATTATGTTGAGCAAACACAATATTTTCGCGTAGGGATGCGCGAATAATGGCACTGTCGTAACCTGCGGTATAGTATTCTGAAAAAGATGCCTTTCCACCTGCTTTGAGATAAAGTTGAGTGTATTCCTGCATTAGTTTGAGAGAAAAAATCCCACTTTTAGCTTTTTGCAGCACTCTTTCGTTAAAATCAGTAGCGTAAATACGACAACGTTGATAAATCTTTTCCTCTTCTAGTAAAATCGCCATTGAGTAAACTTCTTCTCCCGTTGAACATCCAGCGTGCCAAATGCGAATAAAAGGATAGGTACGTAAAAGCGGAATTACGTCCTTTCTTAACGCCAGATAAAAGCTAGGATCGCGAAACATTGAAGTTACATTTACTGTGAGACTAAGCAAAAATCTTTCCAAACATTCCTGATCGTGTAGCACCTGTGCTTGTAAATTAGAAACGCTAGTAAAGCCTTCTTTTTTGATAAATTGATGGATACGACGTTTTAGCGAAGATAAAGCATAATTGCGGAAGTCGTAACCCCAGTAGCGATAAACTCCTTCAAGTAGTAACTGAATTTCGATATCTTCTAATTTTGGTTTGGGTGAAGTCATAATAAAAGCATGAAACAACTAATTAGTGCTCTTGCTGTAAATGTTTAAAAACCAGCTCCACTAATTATTCAATAAACTATAAAAATCAAGTTTGAATTTTGAAAAAATTTCTTACATATGAAGGTCAATTGTAGGGTGGATATTGCCCTCAGAAGCTAAAGAAGCCCTTCCACAGCACTTTCTCGCCGCCCTCTGGGCGTCTACAAGCTGGGGAACCCTTTCGGCCGTTCCTCTTTGGTGTGACATACGCTAACACTAACGCACTGGCTCCCTTAGATGTATTTCAACAACCAGATATGAATCTTATATTTTTTGTAAATCTTGTTGCTGAGATATAATTGGCTTGTCATTACAGATTGAAATTATCCAGCAATTATTTATTTCTTGATTGAGTATTTTGCTTGCTAGTGAAAATCCTCCCTGTTTTTAAGCAACTATGGTAATAGTAATCTTCATTTAAAGAAAGATGTGAGAAAGTAAATTGTTAACTAGTTTTTGAGTATTATTGATTACTTCATTTTTGATTTCTATAAATACACTCATTTCTAAAATAAAACTTTGATAATGTTTTAACGCCTGTCTCAAGTGAGATAAATGAATAATTCTATGGTTGTAGCTTTAGAATTTTATGTATATAATTATTTAATTTAATATTAAGCTTTACAAAATATTTATTGAATAATATTAAATGCAAATTGCTAATTTAAAATACATTCTTACTTTTGCCTCTGCTTTCTAGTTCTAGAAATATTAAATAATTAATATATTATTAATAAATTATTTAGTAAAAACCATATTCAGCTAAAAAGACAAAACCTGGTTTTGTTGGATAAACCTGGTTATTGTCTTAATAGCGTTCCTAGAAACAAAATTCCTGGCTATTATTGCCAGACAAAGACCTTAGCTTCAAACGGGCCTACATCAGTCATCAACGAGTTATCACCAGCTTCGACATCATAATTAGCTGTCCACTCGTGCCAAGTACCATTTTCAGGAAAATCGGGAATTGTATATCCTGCCAAAAATTCACTAGAAAAGTTGGCAACGACTACCACACGGGAACCTTCATCATTCCAACGAGTGTATGCTAGTACTTGAGATTCTGAATTTTCATGGAAAAAGTTAATATTTTCCGTATAGAGAGCATGATTTTGTTTGCGGAGAGCGATTAAACCTTTGTAGTAATTAAATAAACCGCGATTATCGTCACCAGCAAGCAATGTCCAGTCAATTTTTACCTGACTGGGAGTTTTATATTTGAATTCACCAAACTCTTCCCCCATCCAAATTAAAGGAACACCTACCGCAGTCATTAAGAGAACTACACCCAACTTGATGCGACGGAAAGCTTCCTCACCCAAAATTTCGCGATCGCCTAGATCTGCCATCACATGATTGTGGTCATGGTTGGTGAGGTAGTTAACTACATTGGTTGCACCCATAAAGCCTTGGCGTTTGCAATCCAGTACATCTTTTAGCCGTTCTAAATCAAAAGTATCTCCAGCGATATGCTCTAGAACGCAATGATAAAAGCTATCATGCCAGCAACCATCCATCGGGCCATCAACATTGGTAATGCTAGGTGTTTCGGGGATGTGTTCGGCAATATTGTAAAAGGGTTTGGCTCCAGCAGTTTGCTTTGCTTCCTGGACAATCCAATGCATAAAATCATAATTGGCAATTTGCCGTGCTGCATCGTAACGAATACCGTCAATATGGTACTCCTGAACCCAGTAACGCACAGTATCGCCAATAAATTTGCGTGCTGGGTAGATTTCGAGATTTTCGTCGTAGTGTTCGTAATTAAATTCCGGCCCCCAGTTATTATCAGGGTCGCGGGGAGCATGATGATACCAATAATCGTGGTCAATTTGAGTTAATGGTGCGGAAGCTTCGGAGTGGTTGTAAATCCCGTCCATCAACACCCGAATTCCTCTAGCATGACACTCATCAATTAACTGTTTCAAATCTGCGGTAGAACCATAACTAGATTCTGTGGCAAAGAAATGCCGAGGATTATAACCCCAACTGTAATCGCCAGGATACTCTTTGACTGGCATCAGTTCAATGGCGTTAATTCCCAAATCGCAGAGATAATCCAGCTTCTCAATTACATGCTTATACTTACCTCGCGTCTTGGGGTCATCTTCACCACCAGAGAAGTCTGCAACATGCAATTCGTATATAACTAATTCATGGTCAGCAGGTAATGGGCGATCGTCATACATCCAAACATATGTATCGACAATCTTTTCACCATCCTTGATCCGCACAATACTATTTTCACTAGCGCTCATGCCATCAATATCAGTAGCATAAGGGTCAGTGACCTCTATCCACTGGTCTTCTTCAAAAAACCAACTTTTCGACTGTACGCGAAATTTGTATTCGTAAGTGCCATCTTCTAAATCTACAGTAACTCGAAAATAACCTTCTTCGCCCTTTTCCATTGGGATCTCTTGCCAATCAGAAAAAGAAGCAATTAAAGATGCAGCTTTGTTATAAGGAGCAAACAAATTAAATTCTATAGAACTTGACATAAAATCCTTTTTTGTGGCGAACTCTTTTTCGGCGTTGCATGATTTCATTTTCCAACGCAGCTTTAAAGAAGCACATCACACTTCAGATCAAAAAATAGCTTAACTGATTCTTCCTCAAGATTTACTAGAGTCATCCATAAGATAGTCTGCAATATTCTCACAGGTTTTGATGCTAATGTCTGGTTGGAATTATAAAAAAATAATGAGCATTTTAGGATAAAGCAGTTATCACTTGGCTGAAGTCCAAGATTTTTCCTATAAGGAAAAAGTGAATACAAAATTGTTATCTCACGAGTATTACCCCAACTCTAAGTAATCATAAGTAATTTGGCAGAAATGATATCAAGGTGAATTTTGGTATCTTGGCTTTGAATTCAGCCATTTTACCGATACAACCAAACCCGCAGCAGCGAGAGTAATTGCTCAGTATCTACAGGTTTAGTAATATAATCTGATGCTCCGGCTTCGATGCATTTTTCCCTATCACCTTGCATGGCTTTCGCAGTTAAAGCAATTATCGGCAGCGAACGAAATTGCTGTTGTTGACGGATAGCACGCGTTGTTTCATAACCATCCATTTCTGGCATCATCACATCCATCAAGACGGCATTTATATCAGGATTCACTTGCAGAACTTCAATGCCATCTCTACCATTTTCAGCAAACAATACTTGCATTTGATAGCCTTCTAACAAGCTGGTGATTGCAAAGATATTCCGCATGTCGTCATCGATAATTAAAATCTTTTTATGTGCAAGTACCGGGTCGGAATTACGAAGTTTCTCTAACATTTGCCGCTTCGGCTGAGGTAAGTTTGCCTGGATGCGATGTAAAAATAAGGCAGTTTCATCGAGTAAACGCTCAGGCGATCGCACATCTTTAATAATTATCGTTTCTGCTAGTCGTCGCAGTTGGGTTTCTTCTTGACGGGAGAGTTGTTTACCTGTATATACAATGATGGGAATTCTCCGTAAGTTGGGTTGTTTTTTAATTTGCTCAATTAGTTCCAACCCACTCATATCAGGCAGACCCAAATCCAGCACAATACAATCAATACGCTTGGATTGCAATGTAGCTAACGCTGCTGCTGCTGTATTTACCGCCGTACTTTGAACATCGCCATTGCCGATCAGTTCAATAATACTGCGAGCTTGTACTGAATCATCCTCGATTACCAGTAAATTTTTTACCTTACGCTCGATAAAGCCTTTAATATCAATTAAAGCCTCAGTTAATTGTTCTTTAGAAACAGGCTTTTGCAAGTAAGCGATCGCTCCTAACTCTAACCCGCGTTGCTGCCGATCATCAATAGAAAATATATGTACTGGAATGTGGCGAGTTTCCGAATCATGTTTAAGACGGTCTAGCACCATCCAACCATCCATATCTGGCATACAAATATCTAATGTAATTGCATGAGGTTTAAACTGTTGTGCTAGCGTTAAACCTTGTTTACTGTCTAAAGCCACCAAAACTTTAAACCCTTGTTGTCGTGCCATTTCTAGCAAGATGCGGGCAAATTTTACATCATCTTCAATCACCAGCAAAACTCTGTCACCTGGTTGAATTGTGTCTCTGTCGTCTGGAACTTCGGTTTGAAAAGTCGGAGAGATTGAGGCTGGAGGTGATTGGGAAACAGGGTGAAGTGGTGAAATTTTCTTCTGGCTATCCTTCCTCTTGTCTTCAAAAATAATTTCTTCTTTATCTTGTTCCTTTGCCCGAACTCTCTGTATGGGTAGATAAAGAGTAAAAGTACTTCCCAACCCTGGTTGACTGACTAGTTCAATTCTGCCACCCAACAGATGAGCCAGTTGACGGCTGATAGATAAACCTAAGCCTGTTCCACCATATTTGCGGCTGGTTGTACCATCTGCTTGTTGAAAAGCTTCAAAAATTAGTTGCTGTTTATCTGTGGGAATCCCAATACCTGTATCCCTCACTGCAAAAGCAACCGTATCGGCTTCTGCCATGTTAACTTGTAAAGTTACTCCTCCCTGTTCTGTAAACTTAAAGGCGTTCGCCAACAAGTTATTCAGAATTTGTTGCAAGCGTTTGATATCAGTATTAAATCCCCGCGGCAATCTTTCATCAAATTCTATATTAAAACTAAGTCTTTTCTCTTGAGCAATTTGACGGAATGTTGCTTGGATATGGCTTTGCAAATCTACAAAATATACCTGTTTATTTTCTAAAATAAAAGTGCCAGATTCAATTTTAGCCAAATCTAAAATTTCGTTGATTAGTTCTAATAGATCAGTACCAGCATTATATATGGTTTGGCTATATTCTATTTGTTTATCTGTTAAATTACCTTCAGGATTTTCTGACATTAATCTTGCTAAAATTAACAAGCTATTCAGGGGTGTCCGCAACTCATGAGACATATTCGCTAAAAATTCCGACTTATATTCAGAAGTTAAACTTAATTGTTTTGCTTTCTCTTCTAAAGCCAGCCTAGCTCGTTCAATTTGTTGATTTTTCTCCTCAACTTCTCGTTTTTGTACTGCTAACAACTCTGCCTTTTCTTCCAACTCTTCATTTAGCGTTTGTAATTCTTCGTTAGATTGTTGTAATTCCTCCTGTTGTTGCTTTAACAGTAATTGTGATTCTTCTAACTCCTGTGCCTGTTCTTGTAAAAGTAGATTGCTGTGCTTAAGTTCTTCTTGTTGGTTCTGTAATTGCTCAGTCAATGTTTGAGATTGTTGAAGTAGTTGCTGAGTTAGCATATCGGCATTAATAGCATTTAAAGCTATGCCAATTACTTCGCTAACTTGCTCCAAAAAAATTAAATGCAATTTATTAAAATCTTGAAACGATGCTAATTCAATTACAGCAATTACCTGCTTTTCAAACAATACAGGTAAGACAACAATATTTAATGGGGAAGCTTCTCCTAAGCCAGAATGAATCAGAATATAATCTTTGGGAACTTGTGTTAGTAAAATTCTCTGCCTTTCTAAAGCACACTGACCTACCAATCCTTCTCCTAAGCGGAATTGATTGGCTAAATTTTTCCGCTCACTGTAAGCATAGCTAGCAAGTAACTTTAAGACAGGCTGATTGTCTAGGGCATCCATTACATAAAAAACGCCATGTTGTGCTCTCACTAAAGGCGCTAGCCGCGATAAGAGTAACTGAGTAACAGTTGCTAAATTTCTGCGTCCTTGAAGGAGATGACTAAAGTCAGCCAAATTTGACTTTAACCAATTTTCTTCCTCATTTTTTTGCTGGGTTTCTCGCAAATTAACAATCATTTGATTGAAACTGCGTGTCAGTAAACCTACCTCATCTTGGCGTTCTGTATTTGGTAAGTTAGCCGACAAATCACCATCAGCAATCTTTTTTGCTACGCGAGAAATTTGCCCTAGAGGTTTGGAAATATTGCGCGAGAGCAAATATCCAATCAAAGCTATCAATATAAAAGATGTGGGAATACCATAGGCAATAGTAGCAAGAGTTTCTCCTGCTGCGATTTTTGCTTTTCTGGAACGTTTATCTAATAATTGACGCTCTTCTGTTGTCATCTCCTCAGTCAGGTTGCGGATTCTATCCATTAACCGCTTTCCCTCATTTTGAAGAACTACCTTCTGAGCAGCGTCAAAGCCCTGACTTTCTCGCAAGTCAATCACTCTTTGCATGATATTTATCCTTTCGGTAATCAGCGGCTCCAACATATCAAGACGACGTTGTTGATTGGGGTTATCAGAAGTTAAACTCCGCAGTTGTTTGATAGGTTGGTCTATGGATTTTATCGCCGTTTGATAAGGCTCTAAATAAGGCTTTGATCCGGTAATTATGTAACCACGCTGTCCAGTTTCAGCTTCTTGAAGTTTAGAACTTAGGTCTTCTAGTAGCCCAAGCACTTGGTATGTATGGCTTTCCCAGGATGACGTTGTAATCAAGTCATTAGTAGTGCGATAGGAGATTACACCAATCGCGCTTAAAATTGCTAGACCCAGAGCAAAACTAGCTCCGATTTTGCTTCCAATCTTCAAACGCTTTAACATTTTAAATGTCAATTTCGGCTATATCGGCTTTCAAAACTTACTTTTACTGTCTTATTTCAATAAAAAAGACATTACATAATTTAGTAGCAGTACATTTTTAACAGTTTTTATAGTATTTTAACAGAAAGTAATATAAATGTGATGTTTAGATAATTAAGTATAAAAAATAAGTTCATAAAAACTAGCGTTCATCCTATAGATTAATAACTTGTTTCTAGAGAATTAAGTTATTAATCTATACATTTTAACTTTTGATAGATAATAAAATAAATAACTTGCACTATAAATTAAATAGAGATTAGCTTTTATCAGAACTGGGGATTGCAATGAGTGTAAGAAGTTTAACAATACCCAAATTTAATCAAGGACAAACAGTAGAATTTACTGGCGGTGCAGGAATGATAGTTAAATGCAGCCCTAATTCTCAAACTTGGGCTTATCTTGTTGAAATGGAAATGGGAGAAGAACCAGAAATAGGTAGGATTGGTTATGAAACTACTATTTTGTTATTTGAGACGGATATTGCCTTGTCAGTCAAGTAGATTGTTGCCGCTTGAGTTTCAATCTGATGTTGCTCAAAGCTATTATCGTTTGCAAAAATATAAATATAAAAGTATATTTATGCCAATCAATTTCTCAGTTATTAATTTGATAATTCGTTGAGTAAAATATTGATAAGCAGTCTACAGACAGACTGCTTTTTTTATGGTAAAGAATGTTATTAAACTTTATTAATAACAGAACTAACAAGTGGATGATAAATATGGAAATCTTCAACTCCATTAGCCTCTAAAATAGTTCTTGCAGCTGCAATTTGGATATCTGTACCGCCTAAAACCAATAGATAACCATCCAAAGCCAAAAAACTTTTATAATGTCCGACAATATTTTCAGGTATTTTTAATATTATCCATTTATCTTTACTAAATACCTTGACTTCTCTAAGAGTTTCATTAAGTAGCCTTCCTTGAGTAACAAGAGAAACTTGATTCATTGGATAGCCTGCTACTTTTAATTCTATTAGAGCCTGTTCAGTATTGTGGTGATTAAAAAACAGAGCAACTGCGTTTTTATAACGACCTGTTGAAAGTGAGGACACTGAAGAAGCTGCCCATCGTTGAGTGCTACCTTGGCTAAGAATCTTTTCAACCATGCTAATTTCTTCTGGTGTAGCTTTTACTATCACTAAGTAGTAACCCTGGGAAACTAAATCGATCAAAGCTTTTCTTTCGTCTTCAGGAATTCCCAAACCTACTAATACACCGTGTAGACTACTAGTGACGGCACAAACTACAGATACTTTAATCATCGGGAAATTAGCACCTATTAATCGGAAAACTGCTAATTCTACGTCAGAAAATTTTGCAAAAACACCTACTGCTATTTGCTGTTTTGTTAATGTCATTTTTTTATTATTGCGATCGCTAGCTAGATAAATTACCAGTTCTTGTCTCTGTACGCCGCCTATCTCCAGAGCCAAAACCCTTTATCTGGGGATGTAATTGGTAATATATCTGCTTCTATCTCAAGATTTTGGTTGTGAATCTTGAAGATGAATCGAATTATTAATAAGCTATATATTACGAATAAGAAAAAAAAGCTCAACTCTATTCTCTAGATAGAAGCATCCTCAAAAATAAACCGATATTCTATAAACATTGGATGGCTTAATAAGCCTCAAGTAAACATAGAAAATAACAGGAGCATATTATGAGTCTTGAAGATAGAGCTAAAGCTGTTGCCAAAAATATTGAAGGTAAAGTTCAAGAAGCAGTCGGTGAAGTTACTGGTAATCCTAACGACAAAGCAGAAGGTCAAGCAAAGCAAGCAGAATCTCAGGTTCGGCATACAGCCGAAAACCTTAAGGATGAAGTGAAGAAGGCGTTAGACTAAATAACAGTTACTTCAGGAATAAGAAATAGTAAAAATAAACGATCATTTTTACTATTTCTTCTTGATTCAGATAATCACAGTCTTGTTAAAAATTCCCATAGCTTTGATTTATTACTAGATTTAGGTTAAAAAATGATGATTAATATAGCTTTTACTTACCTTTTAACACAAGCATCTGTAGCATCAGAAAGTTCTAGCTATTCTCTCGCTTTAACAACTGTTTTAATTGTAGGTTTTGTTGCAGCCGCACTTATCGGCTCTATTGCTTGGTACAATTCCAAACGTCCTGTAGGCTGGGAAGATAAAGAACGTCCCGATTTCGTTCCAGATGTTGATAAGTAATTGAATTAGTGTCTCCTTATTTGCCATAGTGTTTATAGTGTTCGCTATTTTCCATAGCGGACGCTATTTTATTAATGTGAGTGGGAAATATTATTTAGGTAAACTGATAGTAAATGTACTACCATATCCAGGCTCAGATTCTACGTTAATTGCACCTTGATGTGATTCTATGATGTAGCGAGATAGGTAAAGTCCTAAACCACTACCTGAACCTGTATGTTTACCCGGACGAAATCGCTCAAATAAAATTGCTTGGTCTTGTTGAGAAATTCCTGGGCCTGTATCTTGAATTTTAATCAGTACATTATTTACATCTAAATATAAACTTACATCTATATAACCTGTTGTAGTAAATTTAATTGCATTTCCTATAATGTTGGTTAAAACTCGCCGCAATTCTATGCGATCGCCCATTACTATAGTTACTGTTTCTGACTCAAAATCGAGCTTTTTATCTAGTTCAGCCTTTAATACTAAGTTCTTTTCTTCCGCCAGTGGCTTCAATTCTTGAGTAACTTCCCAAACTAGTTCTCTAATATCGAAGGGATAAAAACTTAGATTTTTACAACCAGCTTCATGTCTATAAACTTCTAATAAGGTATTCACCATTGCCAGCAAATCTTGATTACTGCCAATCATAGTATTAATAATTTGAGTAAATTCTGGTGTACCAGAGCTAAACATTCCTTCTTGCATTAATTTTAATACTCTATTTGCAGCCGCTAGAGGCGTCCGTAAATCGTGAGTAAACCGCGAAACGAAATCTTCCCGTAAGTTAGCCATGTGATCGCGTTCGTCTATAGTGTGCTTCAAACGCAAAAGAGAACGAACCCGTGCATTTAACTCATCTGGGTCAAATGGTTTACGAATAAAATCATCAGCACCTGCATCAAGCCCTTCGACAACACTAGAGTAAATGTGTGCGGTAATTAATAAGATAGGAATGTATGGCAAAGTTTGATGTTGGCGAATGCGGCGAGTGAATTCATAGCCATCTAACTCTGGCATCATAATATCAAGCAGAATTAAGTCTGGTGGCGACTGCTCAACTATAGCCAAAGCAGTTTTACTATCTTGCGCCAAAATAACTTCATAGTCATCTTCTTGTAAGACTGTTTCTAAGAGTAGTAAATTGTCATAAACATCATCAACAACCAAGATGTTGTCTTTTTTAACAGGATTTTTTAGTGACATGGCTAATTAGAAAATTATCTGCTTAAATGTGCTAACTTTAATACACAATTCTTGAATTAAACTTTCATGAGTTGAACGAAATTATATTTTTATCTATCTTAAGCCGATCTTGTTTAGTTAATTATATTAAACAAAAAATCTATCTACTGATAGATGCATAAAAACATATTTAAAATTTTTAGCAAAATTTTCAGCTATTAGCCTTTCAGATAAAGGGTTTACGACTTTAGTTAGATGTATTTTTTATAAAATTACTATCATCTCCCTTTTGGTATAAACTT
Source organism: Nostoc sp. 106C (assembly GCF_002154725.1). GTDB lineage: Bacteria > Cyanobacteriota > Cyanobacteriia > Cyanobacteriales > Nostocaceae > Aulosira. The sequence continues at coordinate 115,149 of NZ_MTAW01000114.1, forward strand.
CAAAGTAAGATAGCAAAGTTATTTTATTCTGTACTTTAGATAGACCCGGATAGAGGTAACAGCCATGAGTGAGATTAAGGTCGTTGTGATTGAAGACCACAACCTTACCAGAATAGGCTTACGGGCTGCTTTACAAGCTGAGGCAGACATTAAAATTATTGGTGAGGCTGCCAACGCGACGGATGGATTGCAACTTCTGTTGAAGCTAAAGCCAGATGTTGCCACTATCGACATTGGTTTACCAGATATGGATGGCATCGAATTGACACGCAGGTACAGGCAAAGCCAACAAGACAATCAAGACCTGACGACAAAAGTTTTGATTCTGACAATGCAAAACAGCGAGGAAGCTGTTTTGGCTGCGTTTGGAGCAGGGGCAGATTCTTATTGCATGAAGGATATTGAGAGCGATCGCTTAGTAGATGCAGTGAAAACTACTTATACAGGTAGCCCTTGGATTGACCCAGCAATAGCGGATGTTGTACTCAAGCAGGTACGCCTAGATAGTGTCACCGGAGGCACAAGTGGAAAAAGGGTGATGATTGATGGTCTTGACTCAGAACTTGAGAAAACTATAGAAACTTGTCCATTGACTCCGCGAGAAATGGAAGTGTTGGAGTTGATTGTTGCTGGTCATGATAACGCAGAAATTGCTAACAAACTTTATCTGACTATCGGTACTGTTAAAACTCACGTTCGAGGTATTTTAAGTAAACTCTGTGTTGCTGACAGAACCCAAGCGGCTGTTAGGGCTTTGCGTGCTGGTTTGGTGCATTAAAGGTTAGTAATATGCGATCGCTAATATCGAATTAGTTAGATACTGATCGTTGAGGCTAAAGCAGATACACAAAAACAGATGACACTGAGAGCTTTTTTACTCTGCAATTAGGCAACACTTTGAATTCAAAATTTAGTATGACACGGAGACTAGGCTGACTTTTTTTCTCCATGTTTCCATCTTCAATATAATATTGGCTAGATGACCCTGTGGTAGCTTATGGTATTTTGGATTGTGAAAAAGTTACTGCATAAGTGCTTGAACAATTAATCTGTCACAATCATTTTTCACAATAGTATTAGATTTCGGTTACTGGTTTGACCAAATTTAAATCATAAGGGCGCTCAGTATCATCCTCACCTAAATACTCACCATTTTGAATCTCTAAAATTACTAGTGGAATTGAACCAGGATTTTCTACTTTATGCAGGGTGGCGGCTGGAACATAGGTTGACTCGTTGCGATTCAATAATATTTCGCGATCGCCACAAGTTACCTTGGCAACACCAGAGACTACAACCCAATGTTCATTACGATGATAATGGATTTGAGGTTTAATGCCGTGCCGAGGCTTGATTTCTACACGGCTAATTCTATAATTATCGCCCTCTTCTACAAGCTCTACGTTCCCCCAGTATCTTGCACCGGAATGGGAAGAAGATGGAGCAGTGTTAGATTGATCGTTGTTCTCATGCTCTGTCATAACTAGTTTCTCAACCTGCGATCGCTATTGTTTTGTCAATAATCTAGCTTAAAAGAGTTAAGCTGAGGGTAAGTCAGCATTTTTTTATCTAACTTCCTGTGTACTGAATGCGATAAATGCGATTATTGGCTTCTTCTGTTACCAATAAACTGCCATCAGGTAACACAAGTAAACCTACAGGTCGCCCCCAAGTACTTGGTATTGATGGATTGAGCAAAAATCCAGTCAGAAAATCTTCATAGTAACCTTGCGGTCGTCCGTTGGGATCGAAGGGAATAAATACAACTTTGTAACCTGTACCGCGATCGCGATTCCAAGAACCACGAAAAGCTACAAAAGCTCCGTTACGATATTTTTCAGGAAACTTCTGACCATCATAAAACTGCAAACCCAACGCTGCTGAATGCGCCTGGAACAACACATCTGGGGTGCGGGTACGGGCTACCAAATCGGGGCGTCTACTTTTGCCATTCGTTTTCTGACGTGGGTCAAGATTATTTGGTGTCAAGTAAGCATAGGGCCAGCCGTAGAATTCCCCCGACTGGAGGCGTGTGAAGTAGTCTGGTACTAAGTCATCGCCAATACCATCGCGTTCGTTAACTGTAGCGTAAAGTTCTTTAGTGACTGGATGAAAGTCTAAACCAACAGGGTTACGTAAGCCATAAGCAAAAGTCTGTTTTTGGGAACCATCCAAATTCATCTGCTGTACCGAAGCCCGTGGTAAGGATTCTTCTTCTACATTAGATTGAGAACCAACAGAAACATATAGTTTTTTACCATCAGGTGAAACTACTACGTTACGCGTCCAGTGCTGGTTATAGCCACCCCCAGGAAGATCGGCAATTTTTTTGCCACTACCAGTGAGTTGTTGTTGACCTTTAGTGTAAGGAAACTGTAATACTGCATCGGTATTACCCAAAAAGAAGGAATTACCTGCAAAAGCCATTCCAAAAGGAATATTCAAGCCATTTTTGGCACTCGCAAAAGTCTGGCGCACCTCAGCAACTCCATCGCCGTTGCGATCGCCCAACAGCCGAATGCGGTTTTGTCTAGTTTCTGTCACTAACACATCACCATTGGGAGTTAAAGCCAGCCAGCGTGGCGCATCTAAACCTTCAGCAAAAACATTAACTTTAAATCCTGGCGGTACACGTAAAACTGGGTTTTGCGGAATTCGCACAACCTCAGGGCTTTTAGAAGCACTTTCTGTTGCGAAAGGAGCGGGTAAATTGCTCAGGTTGATGCGGATTTGTGTAGGCGAAAGTGGTTCAGTACGGACAACATTTTTCGGCTGTGTCGAGTTCTGTGCCAACTCAACTGAAGATGCTGATGGTTGCGGTGTGAAATTATCTAAGGAGGCGCGAGTTTGGTTACAGGCTGTTAGTGCACTAAATAACAACAATAGCGGTAATAAACGCTCAGGCGATTTCATAATTGGACACTTCCGAGAGTGGCAACAGAAAAACAGCATGGTATTTATTGTTGAGTGTAACTAAAGCGCCGTAATTGCCCATCCCTCTGGAGAATGGGGAATGGGAAGGAAATAATACCTATTCAAAATTAGGAAAGCCAGATTTCAAAAGGGTTTCTGAATTTTGGATAATTGGTATAACTGCCTCTTGACTCTTGCCTTCTTAATAAATGACCAATTGACAAATAATTATTAACCAAAAAGCAAACTATTCTCTATTGACTCTCGCACATTAGGAGTGATAGCAACAGCACTATTGAGGCAATCTAGTAGTAGTTGATTGGCATACCAATACTGTTGTAATTCTTGCCAATCTTTTTGATTAAAATTCCAAGCATGACCAATTTGGCGATAACAGATCATCAGAGTCCGCAATTTATTAATCCAAGCTTCTCCATAAGTTTGCCACCAAAGTTTTAGCGTTTCCCTAGTTTGATGCTGCGAGGGTAACTGATTTTTCAAATCTTGTAGTGACGTTTTTAAAGATGGCTGATCCTTCAGCAGATGTTCTAAGTCTAAGGCTAAACTCAAAGTAAACAAGCGTTGGAAAAATATCTCAGCAGTCATAGTCAAGCTGACAGCAAGGGCATGAGTCAGAGCCAAATCTAAGGCTAAATCAATAGACAAATTCCCAGCTAGCCGCCGATCTAAAGATAGAGCAAAAATTTGGTTGCGGGCTAGAGAATGATCTGGAGGGAGGGCAATAGTAAAGTAAAAGGCACGTACACTAGCTGGATGATAGGATTGATTGACTGCACAAGATTTTTCCCCTACCCAATTGAGAAAAGCTTGCAATTTTTCATTTCTAGTTATTAAAGTATCTGTTTGTTGCTTCATTAACTGCAACAAATCATCAGCAGGCTGTAACATCCCTACGCTGAGTAAAAATATTTCCCGCCAACGTTCTTCATTAATATGAGTAACTAGTTCATGTAATGTTTGAGTATTAGCATTAGCAAAAATTTCTCTAGCTGTGAAATATTCTTGAAAAGTCAAATGGGAAAAAGAATAAATTCCTCTAGCTCTTTCAATCAATAATCCATGTTGAGCTTCAATGGCTTTTAACACAGCCGCACTTTCTAATTCCAAAGCATCGGCATCATTTGTTGCTTGAGGAAGATGAGATAAATAACCAGTAATGAGTTGCCGCATTTTATTTTCTGGCAAGAAGTAATCTCCTTGAGCAAAACTAATTGCTGCCACACGACTTAGCAACTTAATTTTTTGTAGTAGCGATAAATTGCGATAAATATGATCTCGTTTAACGCCCCTTGCTTCATCCCAGCGTACCAGTAATAAGTCTAATCCTTGTTTATATAGTTCAGCACGTTGAGAGGGAAAATCTTCTATAAACTGAAATAACAAACAGGTGAGATTCAACAAAATGGGTGTAGAGGCTAATTCGAGAATTGGAGAATTTTCTGGCAGTTCCAATTTTTTCATAAACTTATGTGCCAATGCCTGTGCTTTAGCTGGAGTCTTTTTGGCAACTGCTATAAACCATTTGTATGCAAAAGTGACAATTTGTAATTTAGTAAAATCAGCAATTTCTACTTCAGTAAATCCATGAAATCTATAATGTTGAGCAGCGATACGGCAAGTAATAATAACTCGATTTTTTGGGAAAATTTCAATAAATTGCCGGATATTTTTGATAATTCTTTCACTATCTGGTTCGGTAACTTCATCTAAAGCGTCTAATAAAATTAAAGCTTTACCTTGAGAAAATATTGCCAAAATTTGCTGTTCACTTATATCAAAATTAAAAAAATAATTATAAATGTAATTTACTAAGTTTGTTTGGGTTGATTGTCTAGTATCTTCAGCCAGATTTTTCAAATTGATAAAAATCGGCAGACAATCTGATTGAAAAAATCCTTGATTACAGCTAATAGCAATTGACTGCAAGAATGTAGTCTTACCAGAGCCTGGTTTTCCTAACACCATCAGCTTAGAATATTGTAAAACTGCTTCTAGTCCAGCAACCCGCTTTTGACGGACTTTACCTAAGCCAAATCTGTCAAATTTATCATTATCACATTTTTGTAAATTATTAATATCTATCCATGTTTTACTGTTCATTTCCTCCAAAATATTAACATCAACATAAAGTTCATTTAAACTAACAGGCTGGGCAATATCTAAAATATGCAAAGTACCGCACTGGGCTTGAATTTTTTCATACTGAATTGACCGTAACTTTCCTACTAAACTATTAATATCCAAAGTCAACTGTGCAGGCTTCTCTAAAGAAATTAATTCATCTTCGGTAGTCTTTTGAAAGATTTCTGTTGGGTCTAAGTCTAAAACTAAGCAAATCTCATTAAAAGCTTGACGATCAATAGGTTTTCCAGTGAAAAACTTCCAAATAGGCTGACGAGTTTCTAAACCAACAGTCGCAGCCAAATATTCTTGCGTCCAGCCTTTGCGCTTAAACGCCAGTTTGGCTTTTCTAATACCTTCTACAGATGCTTGGAGCGATCGCTTTGCCATTGTCTTAACAAAAAACTATATACAGATTTGGCTATTCGTATACAAGTTATACAATTTATACATTAACTTATACCAAAAACATAACACAATCACTAAGACTAGCTATTTATAATAGTATCCAGTCAGCCAATTCTACATACCCAACTAGCTTATGGCATTGCTACACAATATTTTGCCTTGTAGAGCAATGCCCAAGCTTTTCATAATAAATAAGCTGTTGTCATTCAAAAAAAATTTTCTAGTTCTGCTGCTGGTAATGGACGACTTAAAAGAAAACCTTGCATAGCATCACAGTTATATTGGCGTAAATAATCAAGTTCTGCTTCTGTATCTACACCTTCAGCGACTACTCGTAAATTTAGCCTGTGAGCCATTTGAATTACGGCTTTTGTGAGGTCTGATTTCTCAGAGTTTGTGTCTACATTATGAATGTAATATCTGCCTATTTTTAAGGTATTAACTGGTAATTCTTTGAGGTTAGTTAAAGAAGCATAACCAATACCAAAATCATCAAGAGCAATTTTTACACCCAGAGAGCGTAATTTACTCATGGTGGCGATCGCATTATTTATGTTTTGCATAATTATGCTTTCACTGAGTTCGATTTCTAGACGTTCTGGTGCCAATTTATTATTAATAAACAGTGCAGATATCTCTTCGATGAAATCTGAAGAGTAAAATTGACTGCCAGAAACATTAACATTAATAGTCAAAGACAACAAATCGAGATTATCCTGCCAAATGTAAATTTGTTCGCAGATACTTGTGAATACCCATTTTTCAATAGGTAAAATTAAACCCGTAGATTCGGCCAGCTGCATAAATTCTAATGCAGGAACTGAGCCTATTTCAGGGCTTTGCCACCGCAATAAACTTTCGGCTGCAATTATCTTGCCAGAGGCAATATCTATAATTGGTTGATAATACAAATCAAATTCTTCAAATTTATTTTCTTTAACTACTCGATGTAAATAGATTTCTAACAACTGCATTTTTGGTGAGAATGCCATATTAGCAGGCTGAGTTGATAATAAATGCTTTTTTAAGGTAGTCTGTTTTTCTAAACGGTTGACAATTGCACTTAATAATTCAGCACGCGTAAATGGCTTAGTCAGGTAGTCATCCGCTCCTAAATCCATACCTTGGCGAAAGTCAGCTTTTGCCGATTTTGCAGTTAAAAAAATGAAAGGAATTGTAGCTGTTAATGGGTCTTGGCGTAATGTTGTTAAGACGCCATAACCATCAATTTCTGGCATCATCATATCGCACAAAATTAAATCGGGAATTTCAGAGAATGCTAAATTTAACCCGATCTTGCCATTAGCAGCAGCAATAGTCTGAAAATCCTCAGCTTCTAGTAAATCTAAAAGGTTTTCTCTAACTAATTCTTCATCTTCAATTACTAAAATTTTTGTCATAATTCCCACCGGATTGTATTTGGTTATTTAATGGCAGAGTGACTGTGAACTTTGTTCCAACTCCCAATATAGTGAAGACAGATATTTCACCCTGGTGAATATGAACACATTTTTTCACAATTGCCAATCCTAATCCAGTACCGAGGATATTCCCTACATTACTGGCTCGATGAAATGATTCAAATAGATGGGGTAGGTCTTCAGCAGGAATTCCAATTCCCTGGTCTTGAATTTCAAATATTGCTTGGTCATAGTGACAAGTCAAAGTCAACTCAACATTGCTATCAGATGGGGAATACTTGATTGCATTCGAGAGTAAGTTACTAAGAATATGTCCCAGCAATTTTTCATCCATAAAACATGGCATAACTTCTCTTTGGCTGCTAAAAGAAATTAGCCGCTGATGGTTGATATCTAACTCAATTTCTTCCACCAAGCGACAGCAGTATTCAACCAAATCGAAGGATGTTGGTTTATAGTCTAGTATTCCCGCCTCTGCCTTGCTGATAAACAAAACATCGTTCAACATTTCCGTCATGCGATTGACAGCAGTTTGAATACGGCGCAGATGAATAAGTTGTTTTTCTTCAGTCCATTTATGCTGGTAATGTTCTAGTAACTCTGCCGAAGAAAGGATAGTACTCAAGGGCGTGCGGAATTCATGGGAAGTCATCGAGATAAAACGAGATTTTAGATCGTTGAGTTCTTTTTCTTTCTCAAGTGCTATTATTAGCTCTTGTTCTAATTGCTTGTGCTCTGTGATATCTGCCCAGTAACCGACAAATTCCACTAAGTTACCAGCTTCATCTTGGATTAAAGAGCCTGTATCATAGACCCAACGATAGTTACCGTCTTGGTGCAAGAAGCGGTAATTCAAAGTGTAGTGACCTTGATCTACTCCCTGTGTAAGTTCGGCAAAAACATCAGCCACATCGTCGGGGTGGATATGTTTAGCCCAAAAACCCGAATCTTCAATAAATTTACTGGCTTCATAACCAATCATTGCCTTGACATTTTCGCTGATGAAAGTGGTACCAAAATCTCCTGATGGCTTACAGGTATAGATGACAGCAGGGGTAGAAGAAAGTAAATATTGCAGTCGTTGTTGGCTGACAACCAGTGCCGTTTCTGCTTGCTTACGTTCAGTAATATCTGTTTGAATGCCTATGTAATGGGTAAGTGTGCCAGCAACGTCATAAACAGGAGAAATGTTTAACTCATTCCACAAAACTCTGCCATCTTTGCGGTAGTTGCGGAGAATAACGGTACAGTCTTTACCTGCTTGCATCGCTGCATTGAGTTGTTGTAACTCTTGTGGACTAATCTCATCATTTTGGAACAAACAAAAACTTTGCCCAATAACTTCTGCTGCACAGTAACCAGTCATGCGCTCATAAGCAGAATTAACGTAGATAATTGGCCCGTTGAGGATGCTGGCATCAGCAATAATAATGCCATTGCTACTCGCAGCGATCGCGCGATCGCGCAGTCTTAAACTTTCTTCTACGAGTTTGCGTTGGGTAATATCAGTATGAATACAAACAGTTCCCAAAACTTTCCCTGTGGCATCCTTAAAGGCGTCGGCGCATAAGTATACTTGCGAAAGCCTGCCACTGCGAGTTTGCATTGTCACTTCGCCTCGCCAGGAATTACCACTTTTAATAGTATTTAGTACTTGTTCAAACTCTGCTGGATACTTGAAAATCGCAATTCCTCCTCCAGCAGCCCGGAGTTCCTTCAAAGTGTAATCATACAGTTTGACAAATGCTGGATTGACGTAAATAGTTTCACCCAAGATGTTGCCCATACAAATGGCATCACTTGTACTTTCAATAGCTTTACGAAAGCGTAATAGTGACTCTTCAACTAATTTGCGCTCGGTAATATCGGTAGAAATGCCACCAATTGCATAAGGTATACCATTAGCATCTTTTAAAGGAAACTTGATCGATAAATAAGTATGTAACCCATCTGCATGGGGAACGATTTCCTCAGCTTCTATGGCGATATTACTTGTAATTACCTGGTAGTTATTAATTGCAAAATGCTCGGCAGTATCCTGACTCCAAATCTCATCAATACTTTTGCCAAATATTTGCTCTTGCTTAATATTGAATAGTTGTTCATACTGTTTGTTGATCAATAAGTATTTATTTTGAGCATCTACTACATAAATCACAGCCGAGGAATTATCTAAAATAGCTTGTAGCTGCTGTTGAGTGTTTCGCAATGATGTTTCTGCTTGTTGGCGCTGGGTAATGTCTCGGCTCATACCGCGATACCCAAGGAATTTACCTTCAGAGTCAAGGATGGGAACACCACTAGTTTCCAGCCAAACTAAATGCCCATTTTGATGCATCTGGATGTTCTCTAGACATTGAAATGCTTGAGGTGTAATGAAAATCGCCGCAAAGTCTTTCGCTAGAACCTCTCGCCTATCCAATGGCATAAACTCAAGGGGGCTTTTTCCTAGCACTTCCTCAGGTTCGTAGCCCAAAATATCACTTACTTTAGGGCTGACATAAGTATAAGTACCTTGTTCGTCCACTTCCCAAATTAAGTCGCTACTAGCTTCTACTAGCTTGCGAAATCTTTGTTCGCTATCTTTGAGTGCTTCAAGTGCAAGTTTGCGATCGCGTAGGGCTGCTTGCTGTTGGCTAATGTCGGTAACTGTACCCACATAAGCGACTATTTCTCCTGTATCTGTTCGCTCTGCAACTGCTTGACCAAAAACCCAAACTTCACTGCGATCAGGACGCTGATAGCGATATTCTGAACGAAATGGTAGTTTTTGCGCCACAGCTTGAGACCATTCTGTCTGCACCCGTTCTCGGTCTTCGGGATGAATCGCTGCTAACCAGTGTAATCCTAAAGCTTGGTCTTTTGTCAATCCTGTCATTTCGCACCAGCGCTCGTTGACGTAGAGGCTATTTCCTAGATCATCTGTGCAAAAAATTCCTACAGGTGAGATTGTCGCTATACTTTGATAAAGCTGTTCGCTCTGCCATCGAGCAACTGCTGTTACACACTCTTCGCTTTTTTCTAAAACTTTTTGTGCCTGCTTGCTTTCACCGATCTCTTCATTCCACTGAAAAGACTTTTGATTACCTTTGAGTTTGGTAATCTCCCGTTGAATAGATACAAAATGTGTGATTTTCCCTGCTTTATCTGCGATCGGGAATTGTTTCAAATCTACACAGTAAGTCGAGCCATTTTTCTTGTAATTAATTAATTGTGTGCAGATTGGTGAGCCATTTTGAAGCGCTGCCCGAATTTTTGCTAGTTCAGTCCGAGAAGTTTCCTTACCCTGTAAAATACGGGGTGTTTTGCCAATTACTTCGCTCAAGCTGTAGCCGCACATCTGGGTAAAAGCTATATTGGCATACACTATCTGCGGACCTAATGGTTCATCCAGTGCCTCAGCTTCCGTAATCAAAATCGCATCGTTAACATTTGCGATCGCTGATTCTAGCAAATGTAGTTGTTCCTCAATTGGCTTGAATTGATCTGTGCTTTCCTCCTGTGCTTGTTGCTGCAACAGTTGATAAATGCTATCTAAGGTGATTGCACCAATCAGTAAACCTGGCTCATCTACCACAGCAAGCAAACCCGATTGAGATTGGTGCAATAGAGAAAGCACTGTTGCTAGGTCGTTAAGTTCAGACAGCTTTGGCTTAATTGTTAGAGGATGCATAACTTCAGAAATTTTTGTGGTTTTGAGGTCAATCTCTGAAGCTACAAGTCTGACTACATCTTTCTCTGTCAACCACCCAACCATCTGCCTAGCCGATCCGACTAAAGTGCTTTTGCCTTGCTTTGCTATCAGGGCGATCGCATCTAACAACAATGTTTCCGGCTCAACCGTCAACGGCGAAAAGTCAATAACTGACTTTAAGCATTTTAGCCACAGAATTTGCGGTATGGCTTGCATAGATGTTGAGTATAGCTGTAATTAAAAAATTGTTATTTAAAGCAAACTGTTGTCTATACTTCTAATATTTTTTCGTTAGTGCATAATGATTGCGAGAGGATAAATACTGGATTTTTTTCATATATAAAATCTTCTTCTTACTCTGTCTAATGACTTTTTGAGAAGAAATCTCCAAAACAATATATTATAACATGCATAATCATTTAGATAATAAGTTTAATGTCCAATTAGGTCTTAACTACAGGTTATTCTATCTCGCCCATTTCCAGAATTATCATTAGTACCGCAGAGGCTTGTGGAGCAAAAACTTTCAGATTTTTATCATCACTAGTCAGACTTAATATTACTCAGAATTAAAACTAACAAGAACAGTTCGGTACTTATAATTATCCTATGTAAAATATTACTATTAATAATGAAAAAGGGACAAGATGAGACAGCACTGAGGGAGGGTTTCCAATGCCCATTGCCCCATTTTCCAAGAAGGTTCTGCCTTGTGGCTTCTTCTACCTCCCCTTAAGGACGCGACAGTACGCGCCGTTCGCCGTAACGCAATAACCTTTCAATAGTTGCCAGACGATTTTCCCAAACTTTGACTTGATAAGGATTTTCTATAGCCTCTTGGCTCATCCAAGTTCTAAATTGAGTTTGGAAGCGAGTTAGGGAGGCTCTTGCTGTGATGAACTTACTAGCAGAAGGCGAGGTTGCAAGTTGATTTAAAGCACTTTGTAAAACTTGTGCTTGATTGTTAAACTCAGAAATTGTTGTTGCAGGCATCCGCATTTGGTCGTTTTGCAAAATCAATTTCCATTCACGTTGTAAGGTAGTATAACGGACAGCAGCAGTTTGAAAAGGTTGGCGGTGAGGAATTGGTTCGCTCGTTGTGGATTGCACCTTGCCTTGGGTATTACTAAAGAGTTTGTGTAACTCATTGTTCAAGTTTTCTGCCGCAAAAAGTGCGAAACCACTTACTGGTAAGTCCCTAACTAATTGCAATTGATCGAAGGCTCCGACTGCTGGCAAGGAAAGCAAGCGAATTCCTGGTACTAATAAAGTTGCTCCTAATTTTGTAGAAGCAATCCAAGGTTGTGCCAGACGTTGGAAGCGAGGAGTATCCAAGGCATAAGTCATGGGAACAATTAAATCTATATCTCCTCGTCTAGCCCAAACTTCCCAATGCTGTTGAATCTTCTGAATGCGTTCTAATTCTGGTAGGGGAAATACAGCAACTGACAAAATTAAATTTGGTCGTTTTTGTCGTAACTGTTGTGAAAGTTGGGCGACAAAACTATCAACTTGCTCGCTACGGAATGCTGTCCATTTTTGCCACAGATCGCGATCGCTTGGGGAAATCTTCAATGGATCTACGCCTGTAAGTTGCTGAAACTGCGCTCTTGCTGCTTTACCGTAGCCATAAATTCGACCTGCGGCTGGGTCTTGAAAGGGATAGCGAATGTAGTCTAACTGAAGACCATCTACTTGATAGCGAGTAACAATTTCTTCGTAAAGCTTGAGTAAGTATTGGCGCAATTCGGGATTAGCTTGATCGAAGAACGGTTTAGTTTGACCAGCAGGAATCATGTTGCCACGATTATCGTAGTTTGCCCAATCGGGATGAGCGGCCAGGACTGGGCCAGGATAATCAGCCTTGACGTTAATGACCTCATTGTGGCGCTGATTGCCAGCGGCGAAAACCCAAACCCAAGCATGTAACTCCATACCCCTGGCATGAGCTAATTTGACTGCTGCTGCCAATGGGTCCCAGCCACGAATTAATGGGTTTTGCTGGGGCGCAACTTGGCTGGGATAAATGGGATAACTGGCGTTAACGGTTTCAAAAAATACAGTGTTAATCCCAGCTTGTGCCAGGCGGTCAAAAACTTGGGCAAGTCCTTGTTCGCTACCTGCACGGACAATTGTCCCTCGATCTAACCACACCGAGCGGATTTCAGGTTGAGCTAATTTGCGATCGAGGGGAAACTGTTTCCATAAACTCGCCTTGGCTGTTAGCCACTGCTGACGGGCCAGAGCATAGTTTTTTTGGGCAACTAACTGAGGTAAGTTTTTAGCAATTTCCCTGGCCTTGGCGATCGCTTGCGTGGTGTCGGGGATTTGAACACCAGATCTGCTAGCGATTAAGTTGGCACGATCCACTTTCAGAGCTTGGGTGTTGCTCGCTCTGTCTTCATCGCCACCAGAGGCGGAAACTGCGGCAGCTAAATGGGCACTTTCGACTCGACCAATAAGATGTTCTAGCTCCTGCTGGAGAGCGATCGCTTCATCGCTACCAATCGGCGCATTAGAGTTGGGTACAACATCCAAACGCACCGCTTGCTCTAGTTGGTCAATCGGCTCCTGTGGATTTTGGGGTGTAACATTTACGAGTGGTCTGGGTTGGGGAGCAGTGGCGATCGCGGTTGGTAATTGCTGAGTTTTGGGTTTTGAGTTGACAGTACGTTGTGTGTTTTGAGGAGGAAGTTTTGGTGTTATGGCTTGTAAAATAGTTGGGGATAAGGGTGGTTGTGGCTTAGGAGTTGTGGATGCAACTGCCACTGAAGTAGAGCAGGCTGGTGAACCACCTTCAATTTTTCGACTAGCACTGGGCGGCAATTTTGTATGACGCTCTAATGAGGCTTTTAACCAAGCATTATCTACATCTGCTGCCGCAACTGCATCTACACCCCAGCGCCACCCCAAAAAGGTGGAATGATCGGTTGTCACAACTGCGGCTGGATTATCTTTGGCATTCCAAACAGCAGCTGGTGCGCTCAAGTTATCAGGTATCACCACACCACCATGCACTTTCCCAAACAGTTGGTCTTGGTTGCTCCATTCCTGTGGCAGCTTGGTTTTTGCTGGTTGCAGCTGTTGTGTATCACCAAGGCTGAATCCCCAGTAACCGCCTAAAAGCGTCCGCAATAACTGGCGCACACCTGGTGCTGACAAACTACCTACAGGACCGCTGGCAATCAAGCGCCCGCCTTTACTCATCCATTCTTCTAGAGCGATCGCTTGTGTTGGTGTCAATGTCTCTACATTGGGCAAAAATAATACCCGGCGATCGCCCCAATCGGCTGAACTCCTGACGGCATCTAAAGGAATCACGCAATACTTCACCCCAGCTGCTTGCAAGCGGTTTGTGATTCCTGTCCATTGATTAGTATTATCTTGGCTATATACTATGCTCAATACAGGCTCTTCATCGGCGGCTATAGCTGGTAAAATCCCAAGACCATTTAATAGTAGAAATTGCAAATTAAAAATGAAGAATCCGGCTTTTTTAATTTTTAGCTGTAATTTGGTAATGCGGTTTTCCTGATTCTTCACTCCTCACTCCTTACTTAATTAGTTATTTGTCAACAGAAGACAGTCGCGTGCAGGGGTTCCCCTGTTGAGCGTAGACGCCCGGAGGGCGGTGAAGCAGCGACGGGTAGCAGGGGTTTTCTGCCATGAGCGACTGCTGAACCAGAAGGGCTTCTTGCAGAGTACTGGTGTTCAAAAATCAACTGTCATTAGTTGTTTTTTATACTCTTGACTTTTGAATTTCGACTGAGCATCTTTTAAGCAATACAGGTATTGATTAATTCTTCAATTCCTGCTATGGGGAAGATATTTGTTCCCAGCTTGCTAGCGACCTCTTCAATACTCATATCATCTAAAAATATCAATTCACCATGTTTAAGCATGACATTTGGCAGCAAAATTCCATCACCTAAATCTTGCCCTTGTAAATTTAAAAGTAGATCGTGCCCTGTTAATAAGCCTGTAACGGTAATATTCTGTCCCCAGTAATCGCTAGATAAAGCACACATATTTACTTCCAAACCCGCCACAGCATTTAACTGTTGAAGAATTGGTTGAAATGCTTTCTCTACTGCATTACCAACTACCCAAGTTAATTTTTTATTGGGAGATATTTTGGTTGGTAATGATTTGGCAGCAGTGGCAAATTGCTTGAGAAACAACCGAATGGAACCAACGCCATTATCGATTTGGGGATATTCTTCATATTCAGCTTCGCTAGGCAATTCTTCTCCTGCAATTAAAAACCATTCATCGGCTAACCAAACAATGCTTGAACCGAACTGTTGACGAAATTCTAAAGAGAGCGATCGCACTTGAGAAATCACTTCTTGAGCTTTCTTTGGTGTTACTGGAATCAGTTCATCTTGTTCGGGACGAAACCTGGTTAAACCCACTGGGACTACAGCCACTGATGCGACTGTTGGCACCTCACCAGTATAAAATGACGCTAAATCTCGGAGTGTTTGTTCCAGATGTACTCCATCATTGATACCGGGACAAACGACTACCTGAGCGTGAATTTGCAGCCTTCTAGCTTGGAACCACTTCAGTTGTTGCAAAATTTGTCCAGCACGGGGATTTTTTAGCAATCTAGTTCTGACTTCGGGTTCTGTAGCGTGGACAGAAACATACAAAGGAGACAGACGCATTTGTTCAATTCGCTGCCATTCTCGTTCCGGTAAATTTGTCAGAGTTAAATAGGAGCCATATAAAAAGCTCAGACGGTAATCGTCATCTTTAAAGTACAGACTAGAACGCTTACCTGGTGGTTGTTGGTCAATAAAGCAAAATGGGCAGTGATTATTGCACTGAATCAAAGCATCGAATAGAGCAGTTTCAAATTCTAGCCCTAAGTCTTCGTCATAGTCTTTTTCAATTTCCAGGTGATGGGTTTTGCCAGCAGCATCTAAAACTTCTAGTTCTAGAACCTCATCAGCACATAAATATTGATAATCAATTAAATCACGGGGAGATGTACCGTTGATAGCAACGATCGCATCCCCCGCTTCAAAGCCGATTTCCGCGGCGATAGAATCGGGTAATACTTTGCTAATTCGAGCCGGACGAATTGTACTCATGGGTCAGAAGTCAAGAGTCAGGAGTCAAAGATCAAGAGTCAATGATCAATCAATGGTTTGGACTGTTGACTTTGGACTCTTGACTTGGGACTATTAACTATTCTTCAACAAACCAGCACTAATCGCCGCCAGTATTAATACACCAAATGCCAATCGATACCAAATAAATACCCAGGTACTCTGAGTTTTGAGGAAGCGTAGCAACGCAGCGATCGCAATATATGAAAATATTGCAGCAGAAATCACTCCAACAACTAAGGGAAGTATTGCGGTGCTACTTAATCCTTCTCCTAAAACATCTTTTAACTCAACTAGTCCGGCTAGGGTAATGGCGGGGATGCCTAGCAAAAAGGAAAACCTGGCTGCGGTTTCCCGTTCTAATCCCATAAATAAACCCCCTGTTAAGGTAGAACCAGAACGAGATACGCCAGGGATTAATGCTAAACATTGAGCCAAACCCATCAATAACCCATCGTTCATTGTCAGTTTTTCAAAGTTGCGTTGACGCTTACCTAGTTGTTCAGCCAATCCCAGTAGTAGCGACATAACTATAGAAGCAACAGCGATCGCACCTAAGCTTCTGATGGGAGAATTATCAAAATCGGGAATAAACTTTTTGATTAACAGCCCAAAGAAGATAATGGGCAATGTCCCTAAGATAATGCCCAACGCCAACCGTAAGTCGTAGTTATTGTAATCTTTGCGAGCGATCGCTGTTGCCGATCCCTGAACAATTCGCATCAAATCTTGCCAGAAGTACCACAGCACTGCTGCAATACTACCCAGCTGAATAATTGCTGTAAAAGCTACCCCAGGATCGCCCCAACCTAAAACTACAGGCACAACTTTTAAATGGGCTGTGCTACTAATCGGTAAGAATTCTGTGATTCCTTGTACGAAGCCTAAAATAATCGCTTGCACAATATTCATTTGTTGCACCCCATTACCTACTGGGTTAGGCTGGGCACTGAGAACTTGTATTGGAAATGCGGCAACTGAGACAGTAGCAGACGCCGCGCTTAAAATTACGAACCATTGACGTTTTAATAGAGCCATTAGTTTACCTGCGATCGCTGACATTACAACCAATTACACAAACACCTACCAGGGGAACTTGCCAGGAAAATAACTAAGAAAGATTCGGGCTGTCATTTATCCCCAAAAAGGCGCGCCATTAATTTACCACCCTCAATGCTGATGTACTTGGTAGATGCCCGCCCCTTGTGAAGCTACTGCGGTGAAGCAGCCTCCATTTTGGTGTGTCCACTTGCCGTCTTGGCGGTTCTCCTCGATTGTGAACCCCCGAACCCGAAGGGCTTCTCGTAAGGGTAGGCAAAGTGGCGTTAGCGACGAACGAGCGTCACCCGTTCGCTGTTCGGCGGAGCCGTTCCCTCAAAGAGGGTTCCCGCAGGGTAGGGCGGTTTCCCGACTTAAAGCAACTGCCGTCAAGTGGCATGGCGGTCTTTTAACTCAGCACTCAGCACTCGGTACTCATGACTCTTCATCACCGTCCGATTCAGAAAGTGGCTGACAATAGCTAGAGTTTCTCAGAAATAGATGAAGCCTTGACTACAATCTTTTAAATTTGGTGTGACCGACCAACATAAGCTCAGTATGTTCCCTTTTTATAGGCAAAATCTAACAATCTAGGGAAAAACAAGGTAAGATAAATATGCCCCCGGGGGGGATTTTTGTATGTGTTATCTTAAGTAAAATAAAGTTTAGTAACAATTATTAAAAACATTGATTAATAATACATTGTCTTCCTACAGTACTTCTAACGCCTCTATAGATACTAAGTTGCATTCCATTAACACTGGGCACAAAGGCATAAGTGAATTGGAATCTACACTCTCCCAATCTCCAAATTTACCAATATCTCCAGCTTCATCCAAAGTTTGGTTAGTGTTAGCAGCGGCGGTGTTTTTAGTATCTGTACCAGTGTTTGTAGAAGCGCCACTGGTGCGATCGCTGCCAAGTTTAAGTTTGGCAATAACAGGATTGTGGGTATGGCTGAGTTTTACCTTAATGTCACGTCCTGCTACTTATGTCTGGGGTGATTTGCTGTTGGGTTTTAGCTGGAGTTGGCTAGCCGGAGCAATTTACTGGGGCTGGTTACGTTGGGAACCTCTATGGCATTTGCCAGTAGAGTCTATCGGCCTACCCTTTGCCTGTTGGTGTTTGGTGCGGAATTGGGGCAGAGTCGGTAACTGGTTTTATTTAGGTTCTTTACTTGGTACAGTCTTAACTGATGTGTATTTTTATTTAGTAGATTTAATGCCCTATTGGCGGCAAATTATGCAGGCGGAACCTGAGAATGTTGCACCAATTTTACAAACTGCGGTCATTCAAGTTCAAACACCTTGGGGACAAGCCTGGGCAGTAATTCTCGCCTCAGCACTGTTGACAGTAGGAGTTTTACCTTTACGCTACAAACAAAGACATTGGTATGCCTTTAGTGGTGCAGTTTTAAGTACAATTTTGGTAGATAGCTTATTTTTATTAGCTGCGGTTTTGGTGTAAAAACTTGATGAGTTGGGCAAAGGGCGATCGCACTCTCCTAATCTCTAATTCATAGAGTGCGATCGCGTGGTTGTTCTGATAAATTTTGTTTTCTGTTTCTACGGCTCACTGACTGTTATTTCCACTAGCAGGTGGCAAAGATGGCTGACTAGAACGGCGTAAAGACTCTATCAATTTGCTTTGACTAGGAGATGTAGATTGCTGTGTTCGCCGCCGCCGTCTATTTTTAGTAGGTTGGGATTGTGATTGTGAAGTATTAGCTACATTCTCACGCCGCTGAAGAGATTCTCTTAAACTTCTTTGACTATCAGATGTCCTATTTGCAGAAGATGGGGCTGTTTCTGTTCTAGGAAGACGCAACCGACGACTAATTCGAGTATCTGTTGTCTGTACAGAGGGTGTAGGCGATCGCCTGTCTCTGCTTCTATTTTCTGTAGTGGTTTCCCCGATATTTTCTGTGTTTGTTGATGTTACAACTCGCCGCCTACGTCTTGACGTATCCTCATTGGAAGTAGTATCAGAAGCTGCTGCTTGTTGATTTCTTGATGCTGCTTCTGTTTGTCTTTTACGTTCTTGAACTTCACGGTGACGCCGAGAACCTTGAATAGCAAATTCAGTTGCTATTGATACACCTTGCCGTCCACCAGTCGCAGGTTTTAATTTCCACTCACGGGCTTGTCTAAGGGTTTCTTCGTCCAAGTCACGATTCCCACTAGAGCGTGCAATCCGCACATTTGTGACATTGCCGTTGTAATCAGTATCAACAGCTACCTCTACCCTGCCTTCAATACCTCGCCGTCTAGCTGCTTCTGGGTACTTAGTACGACATTCACGGCAAGCTGCTCGACCATTAGCTGAACCATTGGAATCGCGATCGCGATTTTCAGGTAATTTTGGAGATGTTGGCGCTGTTGCTACTGGCTTACCTGTTCCTGAGCCATTGCCGATACCATTGCCAGTACCGTTACCTGAGCCATTGCCGCTACCATTGCCAGTACCGTTACCTGAGCCATTGCCGATACCATTGCCAATACCGTTACCTGAGCCATTGCCGCTACCATTGTCAAGTGCAACAGAGGAGCCAGTACTACCACCTGCTGAGTTATTTGAATCTCCAGTACTATTTCCACTACTTTGAGAACTTCCTTGGCTTGCTCTTAAATCTCTAATGCCGCTCAATAAATCTTTCAACTTTTCACTACTTTGTTCTACTCCAACAGATGACTTAGAGGTGTTAGCTGCAATAGGAGCAGGACGCTGGGAGAAATCAGGCGTGGTCTTTTCAACTGGCTTTTCTGATTCAGTAAGCTCTTGTGGCTTACTAGCTGGTGATTTTGGTTGTTCTATCCGTTGCTCTGGTAGCTTTGCCACAGTTGGCTTGGAGTTATCAACAAACTTATGTGGTTGCGTTAGTCCAGAGGTTGAGGCTTGAGATTTAGGTACAGTTTGAATACCAATACCACCAGATCCACCGCCACTAGAGCCTCCACCACCTCCACCACTAAGAATACTACCACCAGGAGAATCTTGTTCTGGTGAAGGTTTTGCCTGTTCTGGTGGTATTTCCAACGCTGTTGGCTCAACGAGGGTCAATTCAATAGGCTCCTGTTCTAGTTCCGGCACTCTAGTCAACAGATTAGCAATCCCAGAGGCTAGTACACCTACATGCAGGATTAGTGAACCAACCAGACTGAAAGCCAAAAAAGACTTCAAAGCCTCAGCTTCTTTTTCTCGCTGTGCCACAGCGATACTGGAAAAACTCATAATATTTGCAAGTAATTAGCATTAATTTTGTTAGATTACGCCGCTAAGTGGCAAAAGTCAAGCAATAAAAAATTAGCTTTTTTTATTTACACAACAATCTCAAAAACCAGCAAATCAATGATTTTAATGCTCTCCTCGCTTTCAAGATTCGATAATAAATATCAATAAAAGGAGAAAAACTTGACATCTATATCTCATTCATTTTATTTTTTGTTGAGAAAGTCTATCGGTTAGTTGAGATAAATCGGTAGTCTGGCTGTGGGTTGTTGATTGGTTAAGAAACAGTACATGGAAATCAATAAACTTTTTACGGCAGGCGGTGTGGTGATGTGGCCGCTATTAGGGTTTAGCGTGCTAGCGATCGCCTTAATTATTGAGCGGATTCGTTTTTGGTATGCAATTAATCGTCGTCAAAACCGTGTAGTGCGAGATGCGCTCAATCTTTACCGTCTCGATAACGTTGTGGGTGCTTTGGAGAAACTGCAAAAAAATGCCAATTTACCGATCGCACGCATATTTCTTTCGGCTTTAGAACTTGAGCAACCAACTCCTGAAGAGTTTCGCCTAGCACTAGAAAGTGAAGCTCAAGCGGAAATACCTGTGCTGAAGCGATTCAATACAATATTTGAGACAATCATCAGCCTTGCACCCCTACTAGGATTACTGGGAACTGTCTTAGGATTAATTACTTCTTTTGCTTCCCTAAACCTCGGAGATGTGGGTGGTACAAGAACAGTAGGTGTTACCAGTGGTATTAGTGAAGCTTTAGTTTCAACTGCATCAGGGTTGGTAGTTGCTATATTTGTGCTGTTATTTGCCAATACATTTCGGGGACTGTACATTCGCCAAATGGCATTTATCCAAGAATATGGCGGACAGTTGGAATTGCTTTATCGTCGTCGCTATGAACGAGGAGAGATCGCATATGCGGCTACAAGATGAACCAGACTTACCGCCACAAATTAATATTGTGCCGATGATTGATGTGATATTTGCAATTTTGACCTTTTTTATCATGTCAACGCTGTTTCTCACCCGCAGTGAAGGTTTGCCAGTGAATTTGCCAAAAGCAACATCGGCTAAACAACAGCAAATTCCTACTAAAATCACCATTACAGTAGATGAAAAAGGACTGGTGAGCTTGAACCGCAAGCCAACTACCATTGATGCTTTAACAGAGCAAGTACGTAATTTGGTTGGTGCTAATCCAGAAGCATTAGTGATTATTAATGCTGATGAAAAAATAGGACACGGTCAAGTAGTAGCGGTTATGGATCGAGTACGGCAAGTCCAAGGAGCAAAACTAGCGATCGCTACCCAAAAACCTTAACAGCAGCTAAAAGGAAATAGTCAATAACTACTCGCGCTGTTGATACTGAGTCTACAGTGCGGTTATTTTTGCAACAACATGGCTAGTAGGTCTGCCAAACTAAATTATTGATGGATAGTGACCAACGCAAAGACGCAAAAAGTAGGAGAAACACAGACTCAGAACATCAAGTTCACCACCTCTGCTTGTACTCGTGCAAGTACTACTTTAAAAAACTTTTTACAAAAGTGTAGTCAAACCCAGTAACAGTAAATATTGTGGATATTAATAAGCTGTATATTAGTTTCTGATGACTGCTGTGTGTTGATTAAGCAAACAGCTATCACCTTCCCAATAATGGTCAATAGTCTAGACTATTGGCTGTTGAGTGTGGACTGTTGAGTGCTGAATGCTCCTGGCTTAAAACTTTTATTTCAGTTTGATGGAAAGAGGTAGAAAAATCGTGAAAGGATTGGTGCGTTTATTAACAGTGTTTAGCTTGTTGCTTGGTTGTTGGGGATGGCTGGGAACAACTCAGATAGCCCAAGCTGCCAGTTTCAATAGTCTGACTTTTCCCCAAGTCCCAGTTCTAGCAGTTGGGCAGAATCGGGCAGACGCCAAGCTAGGAACGGAATTTGGTAAAAAAATTGATTTGAACAATACCAACGTCCGCGCTTTTCAACAATATCCAGGTTTGTATCCTACTCTAGCTAAAAAAATTATCAAGAATGCTCCTTACCAAAAGGTAGAGGATGTCTTGAGTCTTCCAGGATTGAGCGATCGCCAAAAACAAACTTTGCAAGCCAATTTAGAGAAATTTACAGTGACAGAACTAGAACCTGCCTTCAACGAGGGAGACGATCGCTTTAACAACGGTATCTATAGATAACTGTATTTGCAGTTATCTTTAGTGAATAATGGCCTACTCCTTCTCTGAGGGAGTGGCACTTTTTGATTAGAGATGGGTATGGCAAGGAGATCGGGGACAATATATCCCCCCTCCCCTTCTCCCCCTCTCCTCTTCTCCCCCTTCCCCCCTAAATCTATAACCTTGCCTCAAATAGATATTCCTAGCCAATTTGATGTCTTAGTAGTTGGTGCAGGTGCCGCAGGACTGTATACGGCACTTTGTCTACCAGAGTCATTGCGAGTCGGTTTAATTACCAAAGAAACAGTTTCTTTATCTGCTAGTGATTGGGCACAAGGTGGTATTGCTGCCGCCGTCGCCCCTGAAGATTCTCCTTCGTTACACATTGATGATACAATCCGCGCCGGGGCTGGACTGTGCGATCGAGCTGCTGTAGAATTCCTGGCCCAAAATGCCCCAAGCTGCATTCAATCTCTGGTCAATTTGGGAGTTGCTTTTGACCGTCATGGTAATGCTTTAGCCTTAACTTTAGAAGCTGCTCATTCTCGCAACCGCGTTCTCCATGCTGCCGACACCACAGGTAGAGAAGTCACCACCACCCTCACCGCCCAAGTACTGCGACGCCAAAACATTCAAGTCATCCAGCAAGCTTTAGCTTTGAGTTTATGGATGGAACCACAAAGTAATCGCTGTCAAGGAATTAGCTTATTTTATCAAGGCGAAATCCGCTGGATCAGGGCTAGGGCGGTGGTACTGGCAACCGGTGGCGGGGGCCAGGTATTCGCTCAAACTACTAACCCCGCTGTTAGTACTGGTGATGGAGTAGCGATCGCTGCCCGTGCTGGGGCTATCCTCCGCGACTTGGAATTTATCCAATTTCACCCCACTGCTTTAACAAAACAAGGTGCCGATCGCTTTCTCATCAGTGAAGCTGTGCGCGGCGAGGGGGCACATCTCGTTGACAAGGAGGGGCGGCGTTTCGCCTTTGACTATCATCCTGCGGGTGAACTTGCACCTCGTGATGTAGTCAGTAGAGCAATTTTTAGCCATTTGCAACGTACAGCAGCTGATCCGGCCACTGCCCATGTCTGGTTAGATATGCGCCCCATCCCACCAGAGAAGATTCGGCATCGCTTTCCCAATATCATTAAAGTTTGTCAACATTGGGGTATTGATGTCTTTACAGAACCAATTCCTGTTGCCCCCGCTGCCCATTACTGGATGGGTGGAATTGTTGCAGATTTGATGAATCGTACAAATATTTCTGGCTTGTACGCTGTAGGAGAAACCGCTAGTACTGGAGTGCATGGGGCAAATCGTTTAGCAAGCAATTCTCTTTTAGAATGTATTGTATTTGGCGCACAGATGGCTAATATTGATTTGCCTGCTGATGAGTTGCATTCAGATTTGCCAATGCTGCCATTACGACAATTTCATAGTGATGTTGGCGAGTGGCACAGGCAGCAAGCACAACTAGAAACACTACGACAGAAGTTACCCCGTTTAGTTTGGCAAAGCGCTGGTATTTGTCGATCGCAATCAGGATTAGAGGCGGCGATTACCACTGTTGAATCTTGGCAGCAAGATTTCGCTGCCTTAACATTGAGCCAATTTCTCCTTTCTTTAAATCCAGCAGAACCAGCTCGTTTAGAACTACCAGATGTAGAACGGCAATTGCGACTCTGGGCAGAAACTCGTAATTTGCTTGATGTAGCTGATTTAATTCTTAAAAGTGCTGTTTTTAGAACTGAAAGCCGAGGCGGACACTACCGCTTAGATTATCCTGAAACAGACTTTGATTGGCAAGCTCACACCCTTGTACAAAAAAACCATTGGTGGAAATCCCCGATTTTAAACTCTTAATAATCCCCCAGGAATATTTAATCAAGGATTTTAACTGCTTATATCAAGTATCTTAATTGCTGCTAAAAATTTTTCCCTGTTCCCCTGCTGTCTATCTGTAGCGATCTTAAAAGAAAATGCTATTGCTAGGGGTATTACAGTGTTCACTTATTACTTAGCCAAACTTATACCGTTTAATTGTCCAAGGATTTCTAGCGTAAATTCTTGCTCTTCCTAATTTCTTATAAATTTGAATTGTTTAGCGAGTACCACTACCATGCTGACTGTCAGGTCCACCATAATTAGGTGGTGTATAAGGCTTTTGTAAATCCTGAGAATTAGCCTTAGATGTGGTTAAGCTTTCGTTACTAGTGCTGAAGCTATTCACAGTTACACTGCTAAAAGCTGCTGTAGTATTAGCTGTTTTAGGGATTATCAGGGTAATACTGATAAAAAAGATTGCAATACTAGTAACTTTCAGATTATTAGCCATAGAACTAGGTAAATTTGCTGTTTCAGTTTTCATGCCATTTCTCTGTGTAGTTTTCGGTAAATGTACTCATTATGCCAAAAAAATATTAAATTTTAATTAATTTTTTATTGCGTAGAGATGAACTTGGTTGAGAACAAGGGTTTCTTTAAGCTGGATAGTTTGTGCTTAGGTAATTTTGAATATATGTACTTGACATCTAGAAATACAATTTGGGTTGTGTTTATAACATCGGTCTAAAGTTAGAGATTTTCCTAAGCTGCTCAAACACGTGTATTGACTAAATTCGTGATCCTTAACACAATTTTAATATTTTAGTGCATAAATACTATGTTGGCTGGATTACAAATCCGGAAAAATCATCTTTAAATTCTTTTTTATTAAGAAATATATAGCCAGGAAGATTGCTAAACTCTAAACTTCAAAATTGACCTTAAGGATTTTTGCATTCATCCCACGGAATATAACTTAGTAAAAATATTGGCAAGCACCAATAGTTTTTTAAGTATTTGTGCTGAAAAATTTGTTTATATGCAGCTTACTAAACTGTTATCAGCAATTACCTTGTTTGCATAAACCATGCCAACAATTTCCACAAAGTCATCTAATTAATTCTGAAGAATAGTTTAATTTTATTGACAAAATGCTGCTTTTACCTCCTCATATTACTAATACAGATTATTCACACCATATTCCGGTTAGTGTGAGGAAGTTATTGTTAGAGCTAAAGAATCATTCTAGAACGTTCTTCAAGCAAGTCATTTACGGGAAAATCCCACAACCTAGGCATGAAAATCTTTATTTCCCTGTTCCCCATTTTCAAGCCAGGGTCTAAGAACTATTTAGAATCTACTGTATAAACTAGAACATAAGAAAAAACTGTCCTTCTATCTAACTAATAAATAATTTTCTACGTATCATCTATTACAGCTTTTATTTACTTTAAATAGTTCTAATGAAGTATTTATATAACAATCAATAAAAGATAGATTTTGAAGAGGCAACATCCTTTGCTATTTCTAATTAACCTCTTTTAACAAGCAAATTATTATTAAGTGATTCATTAATCAATAATCTGTATATGGTGAGTACTTATTTGTAGAAATATTTTTTGGCAGTAGGTGAGACGAATTTAGGTTATTTGAGCTAGTACTAATAGTTAATTAATAATGTTTTTCAGCCCATCGAAAATTTATCAGGAGTGTATTAATGACACAGATTAATCGCGAAGAGCTTGACAGATTTATCTATCCTTACAATCGCTATTATGGTTCATTCAAACCTGAAAGCCTTACTTTTAATGCTAACCTCCAAGAATTTGCTCAGAAAGTTGGCTATATTAGCGTTTTAGAAACAGCAGGAAAACTCTCTCCAGAAGAAGCCTACAGCCAGATAAAAGAACTTTGGAAGCAGTTAAAGCAAAGTAAAAAGGAATTGGGAATTGGTTAATAAATATCTAATACTCTCTTACCAAATCAAATTAACAAATAATTTACTGAAACAGTACAATACTCCTCAACTTAATTATACGTAGTCGGCGTGAATATTTATCGTTGGGATGAGGCAGAAGCGAAGAAGGTTTAAGCCTATTTGATTTTTCTTAACATAGTTTTGTTTTTCCACACCGTTCTACTTATATTATAGGTGTTTACTGCTTTAAACCCCCACCGATGTATTTATTTCATTTAAAAAGTAAAATGATATTGTCTACAGCCAATATATCTGGCGTAAATATTTTTTGAATTGCTATTACAAGCTTCTTGTAATTAACAAGACTTACGCAAGCAAAATTTGTCATTGCGACCAGAATGCAGTTTAGGGAAGCAATCACAGAGTTTGAGGCGATTAGGTTGCTACCCTAGTCTAGTCTGCGGCAACCGCTATGCCGTTCGCGCAGCGTCTCCGCTAGGAGAAGGCTTTACGCTCGTAATGACGTAATTCTATGACTTTTGCGTAAGTTCTAATTAACTAAAATCTTTCAAGATCATGTGTTTTTGAGCATCAAAACTAATTATACCTAGTTGTTTCAATTTGCTCATAAATCTTGTAATTGTGACTCTATTAGCACAG